>JAYKHY010000017.1:0-58189 GCA_035285025.1 Vampirovibrionales bacterium
GTATCCCCCGTCTGCCGCACAGAGTTTCCGCCTGGGCCGGTAAGAACTTTTAGGCCAGGCTGGCCGTAAAACACGCTGGTTAGGTTGATTGCTTTAGAAACGATGCCGGGGGTGGGCACTTTACCGGTTAGCACCGCTTTTTCTCGCCCATCCTCATTTTTATAAACGCTTAGCTGAATACCGCTATCGAGCGTTAAAAGCTGCTGCTTAACCAACTCGATTTTAGTAGAAGGCACGCCCTTGATCTGAATCATGTTCATCACCTTAGGCACCTCTGAAACCAGAGACGAGCCCACCGCCTGACTGGAAGGCCCCGTCTTTTTTGCGGCCCCAGAGCTACTACCAGCGTTACTGGCGCCTGCTGCCGCCGAACCACCGCCACGGCTGGCCAAAAACACCTGGGCAAGGGAAACAGCGGTTTCGGCTTCTATTTGTGTGTCTGCTTCGCCCGCAAGCACAACGGTATCCTCGCCAGCCAATGGTAAAACCCGCACACGTGGGGCAATACTTTTTAACTGGCGCTGTAATAGCGTCATATCGCGCATTACGGTCACATCGTATATCTGATGCGCCTTACTACTGTTGCCAAACCAAACCAATAAACTGGTGCTACCCACCTGATTTCCGATCAGCTGAACCACACTTGGGCTAATCACAACCGCTTGCGCCGTTTCAGGATCACTGATGCTGATGCGGCTTGCCGGTTTTTTTAAATCAATCACCACCGCTTTACCCAGCGTTAAATCAACCTGATTTGCGGATAAATTGGCGAGCGTTGCAGAGACGCCCGTCGAGACGTTTTTAACCGGTGACGTGGCCAAGGCAGGGGCAACCGTGGGCGTTACCGCCGAAGCCAGCAAAGGCGGTGCCTCGGTAAGCGCGACGGGCTGCGTTAGCTTGCTCGAGTTGCCTGATGATAATTTTGCAGAAGCGTTAGGAGCAATGGCTTCGGGATGCGTTACCGCCATGGGCGCAACTGCCATGACAGCCTTACCCGGCTGCGTTATAGCAACAGGCATTTGTTTAGGCAACACCTGTGCCGACGCAATCTGATCCGGCGCGGGCACCAAACGCTCTTCGGTTAAAGGCGATGCCTGCATTAACGTCGAAACCAAGTCCGCTTTTGCGTTTATAGCGGGTTTGGCTGACGCATTAGCTAGAACCGAACTATCCAGAGGCTTGGCAGTTGAACCCTCTAAAGCTGCCTGAACCGTCTCGGCTTGAGGAATACTGGCAAACGTAGCCTTAGGAAGCGCCGCTGCTGCTAAAACCGGGGCTGCTTTACGTGCTGGGGTATCTTTTTTATCTTGAGTAACTTTTAAAGATTGAACGTCTTTATCTGGATTATGTGCAACGGTTTTTGTCTCAGTAGCATCTTTAGCGCTCGAGAGGGTTGCTCCAGATGCCTTAGTCGTAATTGTGCTGGCGCCAAGCACAGCTTTTGCCCAAGGCTGGCTGCTTAACGGCTTTAAGGCTGGCTCTGGTTCACTCAACGCAAGCATCATTAATCCCGTATCCTGCGGTGCAGCAACCGGCACCGTTTGTGCCAACGCCGCCGAAGTTACGGGCGTCAGGGTCGGGTTAACCATAATCCCGCCCAAAATCAGGGTGTGGGCAATCGCCTTAATAACGGGCGACATGATGAGTACTGGCGACATGGAGGCGTGTCCTTATGGTCTTTCTGTTGGCATTTCGGTTTAACCGAAAAAATCCCGGCGGCTTGGCATCGTTATCGTTTTAACTGGCAAATTATGCACGTTAGGCTATTAAATGCTTACCCTGGCAGTCGTTTAGCGGTTCTTAAGTGAGATGTGCCCTAACCTATACTATTTAAATTGGCAAATAACACACTTTAGTTGGCATAAACCTATCTCCAGACTGTGTTTTTAGTGTTTGAAACAGGCCAACCTAAAGTCTATTAGCTATAAAATGCATCATTTGCACGCAACGTTATAAACACTGGATTTGGCACCTAAAACGCTGGAGACAATAAGCGCAGCGCGCACTGCAGCAATACTTGAATCCTGGCGCATAGTGGCTTCTGAAGCCCGTAGGGCAATTACTAAGAGAATGACGGCTCGACTTGTTCAATGCTATTTGGCAACACTAAAAATCAATTGTGCTTTTTGCGGTTCCCTCAATCAGCTCGACGCTGGTGGATTTACGCGCAGGGCGGGCCATGGCGTATGTTTGGCTTGGCGCCGGCGGCGGACTCGTGTAACTGGGCGCAGGCATTGCGGGCATTGCCATGCCGCCGTATAAATCGATGGCACTGGTTGCAATCAGGTCGCCCACCCCATCTTCGCCTTCGGGGCGCAGCACCAGACGAATTGAGCCTGTTTCTTCGGCCAGAATCAGCTTCTGGGCATCTGGTGGCCAAACCGCAAGCGTAACAGAACGAACCACGCGCGCTTCGTCGCCGGCTTCTTCTTCGGCTTTAGCAGATTTTTTATTGGCTTGCTCGCGCTTTTTCTCTTTTTTACCCTTGGCCGAATTCATATCTTCGGCGGTGGCCGTCAACGCGCTATCCGCACGAACGCCCTCGGGCGTCTCGATGTTATCGACGGCGGCATTCGCCATGGTTTGAGCCGTAGCAAGGATTTGAACATTCTGCAAGACAGTCTGCGTGCTACTAATCGGTTTTTCGCCCTGAACCATCTCGGTTTCGGTGGTTGCTAAAACATCCACAAAATCGCCCGGGCGCAAAAATCCGCCCACGCCCTTTACTTCGCTCACCGAAACGGTTGCGGCACGCATGCCCTTAGGAATCACGACCGGCAACCCGCCAAGAGAATCTGCGCCGGCAAGCTTGATTTTAAAAATGGGCTCACCCGGCACTAAATCCACCCGGCTAGGGCGACCCAGGACTTCGTCGGCATCCGTAAAGCTTTGCTCTGGCGGCAAAAGCGTGCTAGGCCACTGGACAATCTTAATATCATCACGGTCCAACACATCGCCCGCCGTAATCGGCATGGCGGCCACCACAACTGGCGTGGTTTTGTCGGCTTTTACGGGTGCGGCCTGCTTGCCACCCGACAAGCCACGAAGCAGCAAAGCGCCGGCTATCGCCAGCACCAGCGCTGCAACCATGTAAAGGTGTCCGGTTTTAATACCAGCGGGTAATGTGGGCATAAGCAAATGTCCTGATGGCGATAAACTTCTGCAGGGTCAAGAGATAGGCAACGACAGTCGAATCAAAATCCTGATTAACGCTAATTAAGGCAACAATCAAAAAACAGCCACCCAATTAAACTATCTGAACAACCTCAGGGCTTTATCAGGAAAATGCACAACAAAGAAAGGGGTAACGGAGCAATTCACAGCCAAACTGCATACAAACTGCGCAATACCGGGGGTATTTACCGTATTCGCTAGATGTGTTGCAGGGGGCTAGCGTTATTCTTCGTACCGCATCGTGGCCTTGGCATAAACCGGGATACTGGCTACCTTTGTTTTGGATGCGTCACTGGCCCCTAGAACATCCATAAGTGCACTCAGCACCACTGGCGTATCTAGCGTGGTTTCGATTTCCACCGTCACCTGACGGTTACCCACAGTACCACCGCTTACAGGCGGCGTAACCGTTATTGATTCGCTACCCAAAGTTTGCCCTAACGTGTCCTCAATGTAATCCTGTACATAGCTGATTGTGCTGCTGCGAGCAGTTGACTGCGTGCCAGCGTTGCCCATTTGCGCATTTAAGCTGGCCATGCGTGCGGCATCGCGCGCGGCCGAGGTGTAAACTTGCTGCACATAAAGGTAATACGTGCTACCTGTTAACACGCCCATCATCAGGCTGGTAATTAAAATCGTGCCAATGGCCTCTACTATGGCTTGTCCTCTAAGGGCTTGCCCGCGCGCAGCAGCCAATGTAAGCCTAGGCGACTGTTTAACCCCTATCGTTTTTAATGCTCGGCGCATAAGCACCTATCTCTAATTTTTAAATAACAACCAATTAAATCCGTTAAACATTTTATTTAACGGTATACCCTGATTAACTTGACATGGTCTGATATTTGATAAACGAACGCTTGGCGCTTAAAACACCGTGCCCAAAATCGATTCAAAACCGGTTGCAATGTTGATGAGCAGGTTTGAGAACATTGTGCCCATATTAAACGGGGCTAAAACCAAAATGGCACCAATAATCAACGCGGCCATAATAATCGCACCGGCATACTCCACTGCGCCCTGTCCCAAGGCTACGCGACGCCCGGGCTGAGCGTGGATATGATTTTGATGCTTCATCATGACAACATTGGCTCAAAACTCAAATCGGGGTGAACCCAACTTGAGAAAAAATGCCCCAGGCGTATGAAAACCTTTGGTCGAGGCCAAGGCGGCCTCATCAACCACTGGGACACACCCCCAGGGACGCTTGTATTAGCATTTGACTTGAACTTTACCCTGATAAACCCGCGCATCGCGGGCCCGACTTGGGAGCCGCTAAACAGCCAGGGCAAAAACCGAACAATTAACCCAGTTATCGCCCTGGCAAGGTTTAGGCAATCTAGCGCAAATTTCGTTTTATTCGGCCGTTTTAGCCAACAACGTGCCCTAGCCCGCAAGCGCGGTGCTTGCACGAGAATCCAGGTTGGTGCTGATGGTGCTGATAATATTGTCAAACATGGTCGCCAGGTTATCTGGACCAAACGCCAACACAGCGCCTACAATGGCTGCAGCAACAACAATCGCGCCGGCGTATTCTACAGCGCCTTGGCCACGGGTTTTCTTTTTATTATTCGTCATACTGGCGATCTCCTCATTCTGGAAGCACACGCAGGGCTGCGTGCGAAGTAAGGCATAAACGACGATTCAGAACCGTTTGTCACAAGAATCTGGACACTTGCTTAACCTGAGAACCAAATGACAAACAAGCAACGATGATTAACGTATCGATCAAAACAAGTTGAAACTTGAATTTCTCAAGCGCTTCTCACCTTGGTTATGCCCCTGCTCCCGTAAACCTAAACCATTTGGACGATGCCATTGTAACAACTCGTTTATAAATCTCTCGCAAAAGCCTAAGGAGCGGCTTTTAAAAAGCAAGCACGTTTATAGCCAGCCGCCCGCAAGTTATACTAATCCCCCTGTCAATGTAACGCAGCAAGCGTGGCCATTTAGTCCCGATTTGCTAACACGTCCATACTTGGCGATGCCCACCTGAATCTATGCCCAACTTAAACCTTAACCAGGCCGACCAAACCCTGGATTTGCGGCAGACACGCTGCCCCCTGAATTTTGTAAAAACCCGGCTAGCGCTAGAAAAACGCCAACCGGGTGATGTGCTTGCGGTGTGTTTGGATACAACGAGAGATGATAATGCGCTACAGAACGTTACAACGAGTGTGACTCAAGAGGGGCACTGCGTCATTGGCACGCTACAGGGTCCCGATACCGGTAGCCAGTGGGTGCTAATCCGCGTAAAACATGCGACTGGTACTAAAAGGAGCTAGAATTTTACCTCCGGCATAGACGCGTCTGGATTAAAAAAGGCTCCAGATGGAATTCGCTCCACAGCAGGCTTATTATACTTTGCAAGCAACCTGTCTAATGACGTTGGGCCACCGTTAACAACAATGTCTGAGCCCCCAAAAGCCGCTTGGCTTGCGGCCCACTGTTCTTTAAGCGCGCTTAATTTTTCTGGATTTTTAGCCGCGTCGCCAAACGATTGGATCCGCTGGCCAACTTCGCCTTGATTACCCAGTGTCAGCGAGTCATCACGCGTTTGGTTCATAAAATCAATCAACGCGGGCAAGTCTTTTAACGCCAGCTTGGTGCCGCCACCGGTCACCGTCGCAAACATCGCCTTAAAATTATCCGAGGCATCCACGCCTAGCAAGCCTGCCAGCATCGATTGATCGAGCCCGTTAGGGTGCGTTTTGGCCAATTGCTCGGCAAGTCCCTGGCTAATCCCGGCCACGTTATTGCGGTATTCCTGCGCTTTAGCCTGCTTTTGCTCATCATCGGCCTTTTTCGCGCCCGCACCTTCATCAGCAGGCGCAGAGCCCAGCGTTAAACCCTTTGCAGAGGTCTTACTGTTTTCGGCAGAATAGCCCCATAACTGGCCCACTTGCTGTGATTCTGAAAATTTTCTTGTCCCGCTAAACGCAGTATTGGCAAACAATTTTCCGCCATTGCTCAGCTTAACCGGGCCTTGGCCAAGTATTTCGCCAGGGATTAACGTGGGTTTTTTAATAAAATCGTTACTGACAAAAACCTTTACACCTTCAGGCGTAGCCTCCGCAGTAGCTCCTGACGGCTTAGCCTCAGGTTTAACAGTGGTCGTTGTAGTATCCGCAGCAGGGTTCCCCGTACCAGAAGACACTGGCTTTGGAGAATCTGAGGCCACAGGAGTCTCCGAAGGCTGCATCAGTTTGTGCAACGCCGCTAAATTCGTTTTTGCGGCAGAAGTTAGCGTACTTTCTTCCGGCCTCTCAGGGTTAAAACGTGTATCTTTAAAAAGATCATAAGATGATCCTTTTAAATACTTCGCCAGCATCTGCTGTTCTGCTGGGTTCAACGCTCTAGTGTGTAAATTTTGCAATAAATCAACAGGCACTTCTATCTTTTGCTCAACAGCACTTTGAATCGGAGCACCCGGGTAATTAACCTTAAAATCCTGCGAAAGGCCTGTTAAAAGTGCCTTATTAGACGCCGACGTACCAAACGGATTCGTCATGCTTTGCGGCACTAAAAACGAATCAGACGTTTGAGCCGCAGGCACATTAAAGACCGGCTTTTCCCCAATCTGCTGCTTAGGCGTTGAAGATAAACCATTTACTGGTACGAAAATTTTCACACCTGGATTCAAATCAACCATCACAAAAACTCCCCACTTAAAAATGGCCTCTTCGCCTCAGTGCCACGATGATTGCACACACTATCGCAGAACGCTGTTATCAACGAGCGCCATGCACATCAGCGAGATACACCCCCACACATCCCGATTAAGCCAATTTAACCAGTCTGTATGAGTTTAAAAACAATCGCCCTTTGCTTTGGTGCTAACACAGGGCAGGCACCTTAAACGTTTGTTACATTAACCATAAAACTTAATTGGATTATGTTGTACTTGACCTTATGGCAAATTGTCGTCGCCCAAACAGGCAGTTAAGCGCCCATGCCTCGGCTAAATCAGAATAGCTAAACTTAATGCTCTGCCCCATAGCGATACCTTAGGCGATATTAAGCATTTTATGCGTCTGTGGCACGGTACGAACCGTCTCAAACGTCTGGCTTAACGTTGCAATTAGATCAAACAACGCCGCAGGCGTGCAAATGACAGATCCATCGTGCCGCGTAACCGGCTGCAGAAAAATCGGCGTATCCGTCTCATGAACGATCATCCGAATCGCCTCAAGTTCATCTGGCAAAATTGTTTCGTCAAACACCAACTTGATAAACAAAAACGCATCCGAAGACCGGGCCAAACGGTAAAACGCAGCCTGATGCTCGTATTCAGGCGGCTCTCCGGTAGCACTGGGCAGTTTGATATCCATTGCAACCGTATCAATAAATGGTAAAACACCCTGCAGAAAAACCGGCTGCGTCGCGCTGGTTTCCAGATAAAACCGCAGGCCTTGCTGGTACAAAGGCGGCAAGAGCTGCTCCAAAAACCCGTGATACAAAAGCGGCTCGCCGCCCGTTAAACTCACGCTGTGGTGCCGAGCCTTGGGCCATTGCGTGCGCAACACCTGAGATAACGCAGCGACCGACATAGGATTTTCGATCAGGGTTTCTTCGCCCGAGCCGGGCACCTGCTCCCAATGGCATTGACCCGTTTTAGACTGCATGGGCGTATCGCAATACCGACACTTGAGATGACAATGCGCAAACCGGGCGAACAGTTGCGGATAGCCTACAAATGGGCCCTCGCCCTGTACCGACGAAAACACGCTTTGTACTGGCGCAACCAGCTGTTTTTCTGGCAAGCCCTGTTCAGACCAATGTTCTATACGCGTGCCGGCCGCTTCCTGATCGGACGAAGATTCCGTAAAATAATTCATAAATAAAGCCTTTGGCGTAAACACTAAGGTAGCCCGGCACTGCTTACAAGTTTGCAGTGCTTACCCTCTAGTATACCCGCTGATGCCTTGAAGCTTGTTTCTGCAACCTCTATCATTGTTCGCGCTAGCACAAGCTTCAAGTTCTAGCAAGCAAAAAAGGCTCAAAATTACGGCTGGCAACAATCTGTGCACGATACCCAATGGATGAATTGACCCGCGTGCAAGCCTTTTTTATACTAATACCCAGGTTGCGCAAATCTGTGCTTGGCACTAATGCGTGTAGTGTTTACCGACTTAAAGCATGATTAACCCGTACTAAAGCCGCACAGAGTGGCGCCGTTGTCTTTTATGAAGCATCTTTACCCCAAATCACGCGTTTCGCCCCAGACTTTATGAACAACCTCTATGCCTTGGCCAACCGCTGTGTTTTACTAGACGCTACGCCGAACGCGTCAACTTAGTTTTCTGCATTCGTGCCCAGATTTTGTGCCCAGTCAGTGCAACACGCTAATCATTTCTCTTACTTCTAACCCGAGAGGGTTTTAAACCCGTTAACCGCCCTGCAACTTTTTGCGTTGCACGTGAAGGACCTCTTTTAAATATGGATCTTAAACAAGGCGATTTGGAAAATATTATTTTAAACGCCCTATGGGATTTGGAGCAGGAATCGACTCAGCACACGTCTAACGCGCAATCGTCAGATCAAACAACCGAACAAGACGCCAATGCTGACGCTACCACAACGAGTGCGGCTACGGTGCAGCGCATTTTTGTGGGCGATATTCAAAAACGCATTCAAACCCCGAATCGCCGCTGGGCTTATACCACCGTTAAAACGGTGCTGGACAGGCTGGTTGATAAAGGCGTGGCCGAACGCGAAAAAGAAGGCAAAAAATACCTCTACCGTTCGCTCACCGCGCGCGATGCTGCGGGCCGTAAAGCCGTTGAAAAAGTGCTGCGCCAGTACTTTAAGAATGACATGAACGCCCTGCTCCGGTGCCTGTACGATTTACCCGAAGCGAAAAACATCTCGCTCGAGGCGATTGTGCCGCACTTGACGCCACAAGAAACAAACGCTGCTAATAAGCTTGAAATGGCTCCCGCCTGAACACGCGTAAGTTTCCTGCCGTAATTTTCTAAACACTTCAGGGCTTTAAGACGCTAAGATGCGCGCTTAAAGCCCTGTTTTTAGCGTTTTTATTGTGTTTTTTTCTAACATACGCGTTTACAGCCCAAGCGTTCGTTACTCTAACGTGTTTTTTTGCCGTAAAAGCCATTGCATCGATGAAAGCACAACGAGCAATAACATCAGCAATAAACCCGCAGCACTGGCCTGACCTAATTTAAGCTGCTCAAACGCCAAATCATACAGCGCATACACCGCAGATTGCGTACCGCCCATCGGGCCGCCACGGGTCATCACGTAAATCTCGGTAAACAGTTTTAGGCAGCCAATGGTACTCACCAAGCCCACCAAAGCGGCCGCCGGCTTTAACAAAGGCCGGGTTACGTACCAAAAGCGGGCCAGCGGCCCCGCGCCATCAAGGGCTGCAGCCTCGTATAAATCAGATGAGATATGCTGCAAATGGCTCAGGTAAATCATCATGTAATACCCAAGGCCTTTCCAAATCACAACCACCGCAATCGCCAGCAATGCGGTCGCCGGCATCACCAGCCAAGGCGTTGCAGCGGGTGCGGGTATTAACCCAAACCCAAGCAGTTTAACCCCCTGCTGGAGCAAATAATTGAGTAAGCCTTCTTCCTGCAATAACCACTGCCACGCCAGGCCCGCCGCCACCATCGAGACCACCACCGGCAAATAGAGTAACACCCTGAACAGCTTGTTAACCGGCGTGTTATCGTTGAGCATCACCGCCACCCCCATGGGCAGCAGCACCATGGCAGGCACGATTAAAAGCCCATACAACACCGTATTTTGCAGTGCTTGCACGAATGCGCCATTTTTAAGCAGCAAGGCAACATTCTGTAGCCCCACAAAAGCAGGGTGATACAGGCTATGCGCGTCATCGTGCAGGCTAAGCCATAAGGCGCCGAAAAACGGCCAAGCAAACATCAGCAATAACAACCCTAAAGGCAACGCTAAGTATAAATAGGGCAAACGGCCCGGCTGACCCTTCATGTGCGTAACACCCGCATCACAAATTGGCACAACGGCGGAACAGAACGTCGAATTCGCCAGGGCTGGCCCGCCAAACGCCAAGCCCACTCTAGCTGTAGCGCCCTTAACCACTCTGGAGCCCGCTTGACCGTCCCCGCCCAAACGTCAAAACTCCCGCCAACACCCATTAGCAAGGCGGCATCGGTAAATTTATCGCGATGCGCCACAATAAACGCATCCTGCTTTGGCGCACCAAGCGCCAACAAAACCAGTTTCGGCTGGTGCTGCGCACAGGCAAGGGCAACCTCCGCCTCGTGCTGCGCATCATTAAAGTAGCCGCTGTGCGCATAAGCCAGATTTAAACCCGGTATCCGCGAGTTTAAGACGTTACAAGCTTTTAAATTAGTGTCTTCACTTGCGCCTATTAAAGCCACTGGCCACTGGCGAGCCGCGCACGCCGCGAGCATCTCCCAGGCAAATTCTATGCCGGGCATGCGTTTGGCGGGTGCTCCAGCGCGATTCAGTGCCCAGACCAATCCGGCGCCATCGGGCAACACCAGCTGAGCCGCCCGGATATGCGCGGCAAGCCACGGGGTTTGTTCGGCCAGCATTAACACCTCTGGGTTGAGCGTTACCGTACTAAGCGCTTCATTCGATTGTGTTAACAACGTGCAAGCCGCCTGCCCGTAAGCCGCCAAGGTATTTGCCAGATCGACAGGATACCCCAGCAACCCAACGCGCATCAGATCGACCTGCGAGCCTTCAGGGCGCTCAAAATCAGTCACAGTGGCATCCTGAGCGGTAAACAAGGGCTAAATACTCCTGAATCTCCTGGCGGTTTAAGGGGGCAGAATCTGTATTATAAACCGGTCGCAGTAAAAAACACTGCTCAAAACAGTACGCCCCTGCCTTGATTAAAAGTAGATGGCGATTATTCCGTAACCACGCTATTTAAAAAAAGTAAATCATACACTTTAGGTTAGCAAAACGCTTGCCCTGAGCGTGTTCTTAATGTTAAGGCATCCTAACTTAAAGTTGATTTACCAGAACAGTATGGCAAATTTTCGTCAGCCAAAGTAAACCTCTCAGAGTCCACAGTGTTCGTCGTGGCATCACCACTAAATATATTAAATATATCTTTTATCAGTAAAACCACTAATAAATCATTAAAGCGCCAAAAATCAGTAGTTTTACTATCAAACGAAGCTTTTGTTTTGTTTTTATACAGATGTAAGGGTTATAGAGCCTGACGCGTCAGACGTTTTATAACAGCCACTGGCTGGTAGCCTTTTTATAGCAATCAACTTAAAGTGTATGGTTTGCTTTTTAAAACAGGATAAAACTACTGAAATAGGTATGGTGGTTTAAAACAACACGCCGCTTAAGCACGCAGCACATAAGCTGCTCCGCGGCCTTAGCCGGACCCTTGACACTCGCCGTCCGAGCTAACACGTTTTAAAAAATTGCCGATAAAAGCACGCTGGTTAACAATTCTTTGGTATTGGTCTGGATTTCCGCTTTAAGCGATGCATAAGTTTTTTTAAGTTTCACCAACAAACAACCTAGCCTATGTCCTGCCCTGTTGCTTCTGCGACAGGGTTTATTTTTGGGCAATTTTGCAGAATTAACCGTGCATTAGTAACCAGCTAAGGCTTTGCACAAGCTTGCTTGGGCTGCGTACCACTGAGTGCCTCAAAATCGCGCGCTTGCTGCGGCAAATACGCCTCGATGTAGCCGCCACCCAACAATTGACTAAACGCATCATCGTAAAACACAGCAATTTGACCTGGCGTGACGCCGCTAAACGGTTCTGGACCAATATTTTTAAGCGTATAAGCAGGCTCATTGGCTAAGCCCGGCGCAGCCAGCGGAATTAATGCAACCTGCTGCGGCGGCGAGGCATAGCGGATTTTCGCCTTCAAAGCCGATATGGTATCACCTGGGCCTGTTGCATCGGGTGTTTCGAGCCAATTGACGGCTTTGACCGTGAAGGTATCTTGTTGCAAATGGTGCGCATCGCCCACCCAAACAGTATTAGTAGCCGCGTCGGTCTTAATCACGTACACCGGCCGGCCGGCAGCAACCTGCACGCCCTTGCGCTGCCCACGGGTAAACAAATAATGCCCGCTATGAGTACCCAGCGTTTCGCCCGTTTCGTAATCCAGCACTAACCCTTGGGATTCACCCAAAACGCCTTTTAAATAGTTGGCTTGCCCCTGCTCTGCCACAAAGCAAACGTCCATGCTCTCCTTGCTGTATGCATTCGGAATATCCGCCTCGCGCGCCATGGCCACCACATCGGTTTTTACCATGCCACCCAACGGAAACAGCGCATAGTCAAAATCTTCTGGCGCAACCCGCGCCAGCATATACGTTTGGTCTTTACGGCCATCAACCGCACGATGAATTTGCGCCCTGCCCGCGTGTTGCACCCGCTGCGCATAGTGCCCGGTTGCAATGTAATCGGCCCCCAGTTGCTCGCGCGCAAACCGCACCAACGGCCCCCATTTGATAAACCGGTTACACTCAACACACGGGTTCGGCGTCAGTCCTGCCTGATACGAGGCATCATAATGATTCATCACGTAATGCGTAAACGCATCGCGCAAATCGACTGTTTCGTAGGGCACCCCGAGGCGCTCACAAACCCGACCCGCGTTAATTAAGGCATCGTTACAACAGGCGCCAGGACCATTAAGCGTCCAAGCGGTAAACCCGACCACCTGGTACCCCTGCTGATGCAACATCCAAGCCACAACGCTGCTATCCACGCCGCCACTCATTGCGACCGCAATTTTGGCGGGCTTAGGCGGCAAATAGTTGTTCAGGCGAATATTATTCAGCATTTAACACCTTTAAAGAATCACTGGTTAAACGGCATCCGGCAGGCTAATCGCAAAATTGAATGCTAATTAGCGCGCAAACCAGAACGCAACTTAAGATTTAACGCAAAAATCACAGTGCAAGAAAAACGCAATGCGACGTAAATACGATAAAAGGTAGTCCAGCACAAGACGTTTGGTTACAAGTGTAGCGAAATTGGCGTCTGCAGTATAGTATGATAAATCCAGCTTTGCAGCGATACCTTGCAGCGATACCAAGAATAGTAAGCTTAGCCGACTTAAAGCTCCTAACCGCCTAGATTTAAACAGTCAAACACTCCGTTTTATTTCAGAAAGCGCCCCTATGCCCACTCTTTCGCAAAATACGCAACCCTACACCCCGCACCAAAGCTTAAGCAATTGGCAGCCCAACAGCTGGCGCCAAAAACAGGCGCATCAAATGCCGCAATACCCCGATGTTGAACAACTGACTAAAATCGAAGCGCAACTTAAGCAGTGGCCACCGTTGGTTTTTGCTGGCGAAGCCCGGCAACTGCGCAAACGACTGCACGATGTGGCCCTGGGTAAAGCGTTTTTGGTCCAGGGCGGTGACTGCGCGGAATCTTTTAACGAACTGCACCCCGACAAAATCCGCGATACTTTTCGGGTGCTGATGCAAATGGCGGTTATTTTAACTTTTGCCGGCCAGATGCCGGTGGTTAAAGTTGGCCGAATGGCGGGCCAGTTTGCCAAACCGCGCAGCAGCGATACCGAAACCATTGAGGGTACAACGCTGCCCAGCTACCGCGGCGACCTGATTAACGCCCAAGGGTTTACGCCCGAAGAACGCCACCCGAATCCGGAACGCATGATTCAGGGCTATCATCAATCTGCAGCTACGCTCAACTTGCTGCGCGCCTTTGCCCAGGGCGGTTACGCCGACTTGCACCAGGTACACCGTTGGACGTTGGACTTTTTAGGCTCAGATGTGCAAGCCAAGCGCTACGAAGCCTTAGCCAGCCGCATCGGCGATTGCCTGGGCTTTATGGCAGCCTGCGGCCTTACCAGCGAAACCACGCCCAGCATTCGAGAAACCGAGTTTTACACCTCGCACGAGGCGTTATTGCTGAACTACGAGGAAGCACTGACGCGCGTGGATTCAACCTCGGGCGAATGGTACGACTGCTCGGCGCACATGCTCTGGATTGGCTACCGCACGGCGCAGCTTGATGGCGCGCACATTGAGTTTTTACGCGGGATTCGTAATCCGATTGCCCTTAAAATTGGCCCCGGCACCGACCCGGACATGCTGCTTAAAATCGCCGAGCGCATCGATCCGCTCAACGATCCGGGCCGCCTGACGCTCGTGAGCCGCATGGGCGCAGACCACGTGGCCGAAAAACTACCGCCATTAATCCGGGCGGCGCAAAAAGCCGGGCTGTGCGTGGCTTGGGTCTGCGATCCGATGCACGGAAACACGCAAACCGCTCGCAGCGGCGTTAAAACGCGCGATTTTAACAACGTTTTAACCGAAGTGAAAAGATTCTTCGAGATTCACGCCGCCGAAGGCTCGCACGCAGGCGGAATTCACGTTGAATTAACAGGCCAAAACGTGACGGAATGTACCGGCGGCCTGCAAGCCTTGACCGATGAACATTTGCTGGAGCGCTACCAAACCGCGTGCGACCCCAGATTGAATGCGAGCCAGTCGATTGAGCTCTCGTTTTTGCTGGCCGAAATGCTGAAAAACGTTTAAAATCCGTTCTGTTAAACGCTAAATTGTAAGCGAGACTAAAATGCAAAACATAAAAACATCCAGACTTAACCTTATCAGGTTCTCAAGTACTCAAAAGAACGAGGACGCTAAATTAATTAAAGAACAGCAAAACAAGATTAATGCCAAACGCTATTTAAATGGGCAGCTACCTTTGTCTGTTACTGACATGCCTGTCATTGTGCCTGTACGTGATAATACGTTTAGTAAAATTTTAACGATAATTAAGCATTCACTTAAACATCCACTGCGTGCAACCATCATTCTGACCAAGTCGTTAGAAAATCCAAAAAAGCCCTGATAAATTAACCTTGATCCCATTTAACAATCAATTAACCGTATTTTGCCAAAATGCTAGCCATCCCTTTTGCCTCCTGCACGAAACGAAACTATCGAACACCTTAAGACCATTAAAGCTAAATCATTCATCCATTAAATCGCGTCTTAAAACTTTTTGACTTCCTAGCACAAGGACTCAAAACTTTGTTTTTATCTAAATAAGTTAATTAATTTTTAAGATTCAGGTGTATCAAAAATGGTCTCATTCGCATACAGGGGGATTTCAGGTGGGTATTACACTTCAATCTGGTTCGGCTCAACTTCAATCGATAGATGCGCAGCGCAAAGCTGGCGCACAAGGATTCACAAATTTTAAACAAAATGGGTTTAAAGGCGATATTACATACGGCCAGCCTCAAATCGAAGGCCGGCAAGCCACTGGGCTGAGCGCCTATGTAGAAGCTGCCGCCAACTCGGATAAAGCCGACAACGACCCAACCACCCTGAGTTTTGCTGAATTCAAAAACGCGTTCGGCTTTGCCCCTGGCACCTCGGATAAAACTGTGCTTGCCGCCATGCAGTTTATCGATCGGCTAGACGGCTCGCCTGATACAACCACAAACACGCTTAAGCCTACAATTAGTAAAGGTGCCGCGCTTACAGCTTTGGCCTATCTGGATTCGCCACCCGTAAAACTGCCCGGCGGGGGGCAAGGCAGTACGGAGGAAGCTGATGGCGTGATTACCCAGGCAGACCGAACCCAGCATCTGAATCAGTGGGCTGCCCTGCAGCAAAAACAGGACGAAACCTCGCTTAAACAAACAGCGTCGTCTGTTCAAAATTGGGCCAGCTATACGTTATCGCCCCCAGGAACGCCGATTGACATAGATAGCACATCAACTGACAGCCCTGGTTTTAACGATTTCCCGGAGGAGCCCAACTACGCATCACCGCAAAAATTTGAACCCCCACCACTGAATTAAATTGAAACAAAAAGGCTCAAATCGCCTTGACGTCCCTATCCGAGACCTTCAGCTCAGGGCCGTTATACCCGAGCTCTGTGTTTTACAACAATCAGCCATATTATTTATAAGGATATAACTATAACCCATGGGCGATATTAATTACGGCACTGCCCCTTGGCGGCAGAGTAACCAAAATATACAGGCGTATATTAAACGTTTTGCTAGCGCAGACGGCAACCCCGCAACCTTAAACGTGGCCGAATTTAAAAACGCCTTTGGACTCAACGCATCAACCCTGCCCAACGAAACTCTTAATGCTGTGGTCACCATGCTCTCCGGACTCGATGGCCAGTTTGAAGGCACTGCGCAAACCCCCGAGATGAGCTTGAGCGATGCCTATAAAACACTCGCGTTTTTAGATACGCAAACGCTTAAAACAAATCCTGCAGAGGCAATAAAGCCACAACCCGATGGCCTAGTAGAAGCCGCAACCACCGAAGATTACATAACGCAGTGGGCCAAAGCTTTAGACGAGGGTCCGGAAGCTGCAACTTTTAAATTAATGCAAATTGACGAGCGGGCTGAAGATTTACTCAATCCGCCGCCCGAGCAGTATTTGTATCCTAAAAATCAAATTCCGCCGCCACCCGAAGTCCAAGGCGACTTACTTGGCCCGTATTTTGGTATCAATCAAGGCGGCGATGCGCCTGACGGGCAAGAACACCCATTAGACATAAAACCACTTTCTGTACCTAAACTAATGCCACCGGCAGGAAATTTATAATTTTTTGCAGGCTATAACCCTAAACGCACGTTCCCTTGGCATCAAACGCGGCCGCTTGGGGTTCTGCAGGCATCAAGACAACATTTAACACTTGACCGGCCTCTAGCGCCGTAGGCAAGCCTTCTGCGGCAACACAAACCTTTAAATAACACTCGCTTGTGCCCTGCCAGTCGCCTTGTTCGGTTTGCGCCTCGATTAACACCAGACGCGTTTGCCCGTGCATGCTTTGCGCAAAAGCGACCCGCTTTTGCCGAGATAATGCCAGTAGTTTTTCGGCGCGCTGTTTTCGTATACGTTCTGGCACCTGAGGCTTATAAAGCGCGGCCGGCGTACCCGGCCGAGGCGAATACCGAAACACGTGCAAACAATGCACCGGCAGGCGTGCTAATCGTTCGTGCGTTAGGTTAAACGCCGCGTCGGTTTCGCCCGGAAACCCCACAATAATATCTGCGCTAATCATTGCGTGCGGCAAAGCCGCGTTAAAGCGCGTCACAATTTGCTCAAACTCATCAACATGGTGCCGACGCGCCATCGCCTTTAGCACACCGTCATCAACACTTTGCGCCGATAAATGCAGAAACGGACAAATCACCCCGCCAGAATCCGCAATGGCCGCAATCACCGCAGGCGTAACCTCAAGCGGATCAAGCGAACTGAGTCGAAACCGAACCCGCTGAGACGCATCGGGCTGCGTAAAGGCTTGCGTAAGCATAACCAACAGCGCTGCAAAATCTGCGCCCGTTTCTGGGCAAAGGTATTGGCCAATATTAATACCCGTCAGCACAATCTCGTTATAACCCTCGGCCCGTAAGCGCTGCGCCGTTTGCACCACCGACTTAGCCGGCACGCTAATACTGGGGCCGCGTGCCTGCCAAATAATGCAATACGTGCATTTGTAATCGCAGCCATCCTGGATTTTTAGGCTCGCCCGGTGGCGGCTTAAATGAGACGCGCCGCCCGTGGCGGCAAGCACACGGCTTTTATCCAGCTCATCAATCATAATCCATGGCTCAGCCGGCCGACCCGTCCAGAAGCGTTCGTCAACCAGGGCTGCCAGCTGATCTTTCAGCGCGTTACCAATCACAAAATCAACGCCCTCGAGCGCTGCAAGTGGTTTGGGCGCAATTTGAGCGTAGCAGCCCGTAACGGCAAAACGCGCCTCGGGGTGCTCGCGCTTGCGTTTACGAATTAACCGACGGGCCTCGGCATCGGCTTGCTCGGTCACCGTGCAGGTATTAACCACGTATAGCGCCGCAGACTCTTGCTCGGGAACAATCTGCCAGCCCAGCTGTTTAAATTGCTCAGCCAGCGCAGAGGATTCGACCTGGTTTGCGCGACAGCCCAAGGTTATAAACGCCACACGCTTATGATTACCATCTACAAGCGCAGGCACCGCTAAACGAGCCGAGGCAGGCGAAAACGATAAATCAGGTCTCACATCGGCAGAGTCAGGAAGCACTGGCATATCGGGGGCCGAGGCATCAGAAGCCTAAAGTTATAAATCGCGGTAAAGATACTTTGACACAAGACACTCAATGACTAGATTATGCCTCAAAGCAACCCCAAGCGCATGATCAACTACGCGCTACGGCCCGTTAATTAAGTAAATTTGCGCTATAGCCCACAGGACGGCACCAGAATACCCTTTTTGGCGTAATACTGCTGATGATAATCTTCTGCCTCATAAAACACGCCCGCAGCGATAATCTGGGTGACTACAGGCTTGCCCAATTGCTGCTCTAGCGCCAACTTGCTGGCGCTGGCAATAGCTGCCTGCTCGGAAGTATGCGTAAATATAGCACTCCGGTACTGCGCGCCCACGTCGGGGCCTTGCCGGTTCAGCTGCGTCGGGTCATGCAGCTTCCAGAACACGCCCAGCAATTGTTCGTAACTAATCACCGAGGGGTCAAACGTTACAGCAACCGCTTCGGCGTGCCCATTTAAGTCATCTTTCGCCTGGTGGCATACGGTTTCGCAAGTTGGATCTGGATACGCACCCCCCGTATAGCCAGAAACAGCGCGATGCACCCCCGGCAGCGCTGCAAATTTGGCTTCCACGCCCCAAAAGCAGCCTGCTGCAAATGTTGCAAGTTCGGTCCCGGTCAGTGCCATATAAAAAGTCTCCTAAAAAACGTTTATCGTGTTTAATTTACATAAACGCTTGCCAACTGCAGTCACCGTGTAAACCAAGACAACTTGATGGGCAACACGCTGGCAAACACGGTAAGCTGTTTGTTACGCTATTGTAGCGCCCAACGGTTTGCCCGCGGGCGTCATTCGTTTTTATTTAAGAAAATGACCCTTTATTGATATGCCTCGTAATCCCCAAAACGCCTTTACGCGCGAACCCCTCTGGTACAAAGATGCCGTTATTTACCAACTGCACATTAAAGCGTTTTTTGATAGCAACAACGACGGTTACGGGGATTTTCCGGGCCTTATCCAAAAACTGGACTACATCAAGGATTTAGGCGTCGATTGTATTTGGCTGCTGCCGTTTTACCCTTCGCCGTTAAAAGATGATGGCTACGACATTGCCGATTACACCAATATTCATCCGAGATACGGCACCCGCAAACACTTTAAACAGTTTTTGGCCGAAGCACACCGGCGCAATTTAAAAGTCATCACCGAACTGGTCGTTAATCACACATCAGATCAGCACCCTTGGTTCCAGGCGGCAAGGCGCGCGCCCAGAGGCAGCGTCAAGCGCGATTATTACGTCTGGAGCGACAGCGAAGACAAATACAGCGATACGCGCATTATTTTTACGGATACCGAAACCTCCAACTGGACCTGGGATCCGGTCGCGAAAGCTTACTATTGGCACCGGTTTTTCTCACATCAGCCCGATTTGAATTTTGATAACCCGCAAGTCTCCAAGGCTGTTGTTCGCTGGATGAAGTTCTGGTTCGACATGGGCGTTGATGGCCTGCGCCTGGATGCGGTGCCCTACCTGATTGAGCGCGAAGGTACCAATTGCGAAAATTTACCCGAAACCCACGCGCTGCTGAAAGCCTGGCGCAAAGAACTGGATGCCAGTTACGAAAACCGACTGTTTTTAGCGGAAGCAAACCAATGGCCCGCCGACGTGAGAGCCTATTTTGGCGACGGTGATGAATGCCACATGGCGTTCCATTTTCCGGTGATGCCCAGGCTATACATGGCCCTGCACCAAGAATCCAGCCAGCCGATTATCGACATCATCAACCAGACGCCAGACATTCCCGAACAGTGCCAATGGGCGATTTTTCTCAGAAATCACGATGAGCTGACCCTGGAAATGGTAACAGATGAAGAACGCGATTATTTGTACAACGCCTACGCGCAAGAGCCCAGAATGCGTTTAAACGTTGGCATCAGGCGGCGTTTGGCACCCCTCCTTCAGCACAGCCGCCGGCGCATCGAACTGATGAACAGCCTGCTGATGTCGCTGCCGGGGACGCCGATTATATACTACGGCGACGAAATCGGCATGGGCGATAATATTTTTCTCGGTGATCGCGATGGCGTGCGCACCCCAATGCAGTGGAACGGCGACCGAAACGGCGGCTTTTCGAAGGCCGAATACGCCCGCCTTTACTTGCCAGCAATTCTGGATCCGATTTATGGCTTTCAGGCCGTAAACGTCGAAGTCCAGGAGATTGACAGCTCCTCGTTACTCAACTGGATGCGCCGGTTAATTTTATTGCGCAAGCAATACCAGGTGTTTGGCCGGGGAACCATGCAGTTTATTGCCTGCGATAACGCCCATATTTTAGCGTTTATACGGCAATACCAGGGCGAAACCGTGCTGGTGGTTGCAAATTTATCGCGTTTTTCTCAGCAAGGCAGCCTTGAGTTATCGGCATTTGAAGGCGCCACGCCCTTCGAGATGTTTGGCTGGAGCGCCTTTAAACCCATCGAGGCGATACCTTACGTGTTTACGCTGAGCCCACACGCGTTTTACTGGCTAAAACTTTGCCCTCAACAAGATACAGTCAATCAACTTTAGGTTAGGCGGCTTTGGTGTTTAGAATACAGCCAGAAAAAGTATTTTTCTTAACCTAAAGTATAAGATTCACTTTTTTTAGTAGTATACCCCCGCTTAAACACCCTCATTTATGCCGGATCAATATTAACCGGGGCAATCTTTAAAACGCGGCGCGTTGCCAGGTAACGCTGAATCGACATCGCCTGGAGGCGCTCTTCAAACTTTTCGGCAGACCCTGTGACCCAAATGTTTAACGGCGGCTCCTCCTGCTCGTTGCGTTTTACCGGCAAAAGCGGGCAGGCATCTAAAAACGCTTCTCGCAAACTGTGCGCCGGATCAATCAACTTGACGTGCTCGGGCAAATGCGTTGCTATTTGTGCTGCCGCAATGGGGTAATGCGTACACCCCAACACCAGCGCCTCAAGCGGCCAGTCCAGCAACGGCTTTAAAAACTGCGTTAAAGCCGCATCAAACGCCGCGCGATGCTGCGATTGCATGTGATCTTGTTCAATCAGGGTCGCTAATCCGGGGCAGCCTACGCTTTTAGCCTCAAATGGAGCCTTAAGCTGGCTGAGCATACGGGTATAACGTTGGGCCTCGAACGTCGCCTGCGTGGCCAACAAGCCCACACGGGTACCCGGCGCTACGGTTTTAACCAGCCAGTGGCACGTAGGCGCAATGGGCTCAAACAACTTAACGCCAGTTGCAAGGATTTTATCGCGCGCCGCATGCTGGCTGACGGGCGCGCCCTGTAACTTGCATAATTCGGCGTCCATTAACCCCAGGCTAGAAGCAGCCGTGTTGCAGGCCACCACAATGCTGTCCAACGATTGCGAATCGGCCAGCCAACAAAGCATTTGCGCCGCTCGCGTCGCGATCTGGTCGAGCGGTTTGTCACCGTAGGGCATCCACGCCGTATCGGCCAGGTACACAACTTCCAGGTGCGGGCAATCGGCCAGCAAATACCGCAGAACACTTAACCCGCCAATGCCAGAGTCAAAAACGCCAATTCGCATTGGTTTACCCGGCCCTTTATCAGTTTCAGAAAGCGTCCCGGCCTGATTTTTAAGCTGATTTTTGTTATGATGTCCATTCATGTAAGGGTATTATCCAGCAAAGTCTTGCCCTGGCATGCAGCACAAATAATTCGTTTTATTTGTAAATGATAACCTTTTGACTTTAAGCGACGCTATTGGCTTGAAAACTTGCTGCTCAAAACGTTTTGTTCAAAAGTTAATTGGCGCCAACACTTGCAAACTACTGCACGTTAAAGCAAACACTCCAGACTTAAAACCATTGATTCACCCCATGTCCCTCGGTAAATCGCTCAACAGTTTAACAACTTAACAGTGCGCGTACCTTACGATTATTTAAAAACTTAAATAACCCGTCAACGCGAGCGAGTATCAAGCAAGAAAATCATCTCATTATTTAAAAAAGGCGCTTAAGTTAATAAAAATTGATCTCTAGCAATAAGATTTATCTCTGGCCACATTTCCGGGGCCACATTTCAGGTTTATCAAAAAAATATGCTCGCTAACAATTCGTGCGTATTACAGTTTAAGACTTAAGCCCTAAACAATTCCTGCATCAGGTGGTTTCTTCAAATGCCAAATGCTTTAAATCTCTCAGACGTTCCCGCCTCGGTTTTTTCAATATCGTCATTGCCGCACGCAATGTGGATTGCTGGCATGCCTGTGCTGATGGTGATAACCGCGATTTTTGCTTTGGCGCATTTATGGGGGCTGTTTAAAACCGAGCAGGGTCGCAAACAAGATTTGTTGCGCAAACCGGAAGCGCTAACGGCCCCAAACACCGAAACCCACGTTGCGATTTTATTGCCCTACACTCAACCCAGTCATTTGAATCATTTGGCCGACCTGCTCGATGCCCTGGAAGAACAAGCCTACCCGATTACGCGCTACACCATTCATATTGCAACCACCGAGGACACCCACGCCGATTTGCTCCAGCTGCCCTTGCCCAGCAATGCAAAACTATGGCAGCACCCCAGCCTCAGGTTCGAGCCCGCAAACTTGCAGGCCTGGTTAATCGAGCGTTGCCTGGCGGCGAACAGCGGCGATTTATATGTGTTTTTGCAGCCAACCGATATCATCAAGCCCGATTTTTTACAGGCCATCGTCAACCGAAGTTTTGACGCCTTTGTGATTCAGGGGTATCTTGCCAGCCGGTATCGCCCGATTACGCCCATCGAAAAACTGACCACCCTGGCCACGCGCCTGGGCAACCGGATTGATAACGCACTGCGCTACCACACCGGCGGCAGCGCCATTTTAAAAGAATCTGGCTGGGCCATTAAGCAAGAATTGCTGGAGATGGTGCCTTACGTGCCAGCAACCGGTAATTTGCTGGATCACCTTGCGTATACGATTCATTTAAACCTAGAAAAATTCCGAGTCGTCTGGGCGCCGACGGCAACGGTTTACCAGGACGATTACGCACCGCTGAGTCAACAAATCCAGCACGTGACCGAATCGACCCTGTACCGCCTGAGCCTTGCGCTGCGCTATGCCCCCAAGCTCATCTGGCAGGGCGTAAGCCAGTTTAAGCTGGGGGCACTTAAACTCGCCTTAGACCTTTTTAAACTGCCCGCGTACTGGATTGGATTTTCGGCACTGCTGCTCACAGCCTTTGGCGCGCTACCCGCTTGGCAAATTTGGGGCGGCACACTGAGCTGGCTTATCGTAAGCGCCACCGTGTTTACGCTGCACGTTGCGGGCCTTGCCGTTGCTCGCAGCAAACCCGCAGATTACGTAACCACGTTATTCTGGGTGCCCATCAGCTATCTATGCGCCCTGGCGCTCTCGCCGTGGGGATTGGTACAGTGCGCATTAAACCAAACGCTACGCCAGCGTAAAAACGGTATTGGCCTGGGGCACAGCAAGCCGTTAAGCCGCTTTAACGAGGCCATGCCGGCCCTGGCAAACACTCCGCAAGACGAATACGCCCCAGAAGCCGGGTTTGCGCAACGCCTTAATGCCGCACAGCAAGCCCAAGGGCAACAGCCGCCCCATAACACCGGCTACATGAGCACGCCCAACCTGCCCGCCCAGAACTGGACGCCGGCCGAGGCGGCTGACAGTACGAACGAAAGTCGTATTAAATGGGTGCCCGTCACCAACGGCACCCGCCACGTGGATTGCCAATTAAAAACCATTACCGAAGAAGACGGCCGCTATACCTTGATTCTGGAGTACAAGGGCGTCGCATTTCAAACAGCACGCTACCGGATTCTGGACCAAGCCTTCTACGAGTTGCATTCTAAACTGGGTAGCCGCGGACTAACCATATTAACCTGCGGCTCTTGCGGCTATTTTTACAACCCGGCCTCTGCTGCTGCAGGCAGCCGCGTTACGGGCGTTTGCCTGTTTGGCAAACTGGGCAAAACCGTAGATGTCGTCACAGACGCCGTCACCGTCACCTCGCAAGCGTGCCCGCACCACCGCGACATAGAAGAGCGGGAATTTCTCGTCAAGCAATGGCAACAAAGCCAAACCAATCAGGCGCAGGTTTAACGGGCCGTAAATCCAACAGATTATCTTCTCGTCTTATTTACCCGTTGCGCGCTTTAAACACCCACTAAAAATAAACTCTAATGCCATGCAAGCCATGTTATTTTACGCCCCGGGCGATGTGCGTCTGACGCAACTGCCCCCGGACGAAGCCATCGCCCCCGAAGCCGGTGAGCTCATCATCAACATCGAGACGGCCTTGACCTGCGGCACAGATTTAAAATGCTACCGCCGAGGCCACCCGGTTCTGCTCGGCAAGCTACCAAGCCCCTTTGGCCACGAATTTGCAGGCACCGTGGCCGCAGTGGGGCAGGGCGTAACGCAATTTAAGGTCGGCGATCGGGTCACTGCCGCAAATTCTGCCCCCTGCGCAACCTGCTTTTACTGCCAGCAAAATCAGTTTTCGCTGTGTGAGAACCTTCAGTTACTCAACGGCGCTTATGCAGAAAAGCTCCGAATTCCAGCGCCAATTGTCGCGCAAAATACTTTTAAACTCGCCCCAGAGGTCTCTGCGCAAACGGGAGCGTTTCTGGAGCCTTTGGCCGTTTGCCTTCGCGCCGTGCGCGTATTAAAAGTCACCTCGCATCTGCCGCAGCATGCCCAAGTTGCGGTTTTAGGCTTAGGGCCAATTGGCTTAACGCTGGGTAAATGCCTAACAGCCGCAGGTTATCAGGTAACCGGCTTTGGCCGAAACCCCAAAAAAACCGCGCTCGCCACTACGTTTGCAGGCATTAAAAACGTGCTGCCTCTCCCCTCGGATACCGAGGATTTAAACGCCTGGGGTAAAACCGTGCGTAAGCAGCAAACCTGTGCCAGCCGAGGATTTGATGCCGTGTTCGAGGCCGTGGGGCAACCGTTTATGTGGCAGGCGGCGCAGTGGCTGGTTCGCCCAGGAGGCGTCATCAATTTTTTTGGCGGCTGCGCGGGTGGCAGCCAGGTGAATCTTGATACAACGCGTCTGCATTACCACGAGGTACGCATTCGCAGTCTGTTTCATCACACGCCGCAAGATGTTGCCGAGGCGGCGCGGATGATTAACCAGGGCAAAATTGACCCCAGCCCTTTGATTACGCACACCGTAACGCTCCATCAGCTTGCCGAGGCGTTTAACCTGATGGAAACCGGCCAAGCCATAAAGGTCGCTGTCATCCCTTAATCATGTATAATAAAATTATTTTTTAAATTATGTGTTTAGTTATAAGTTAGGATTTTTATGAGACTACCTTCTTTTAGCAACACTCAAAAACGACCTGAGTTATACAAACTGTTTGATAAAAACAATAAGCCTTATGCTGGTTTTCCGTCCATTCCTGAAATGCAGCGGGTAACTCAAGCGCTTAAACAAAGTGGACATCAAACCGAAACCCCAACAGAGCCTTTGTTCTGCACAACCCCGCAAGGAACGTTTGTTGCGCTAAGTAAAACAGCTGCTGACTTTTTAACAGGTGCGATGCATCAGACTAACTTAGGGCGTATACAAAATGCCTGAACGCAATCAGAGCTAAACAGTGCTAGAGCCAACGTCACTGCGATTCAAGAATTTAGTGATCGTGCAGCTAAAAACTTGCCCAGCCAAGCGCCTATTGTACCCGATCCACACGATCTTTCTGCTGCGTTTCAACTAAAAACCGATGCAACTTTTGCCAGCTCCACAATTCCAAAACTTACGGTGCCAGAAAATAAAAAATAATTTAAAGTACTCTGCTCACCCAGAATTCTTAATACATATACACGCCGCGGCCCGATTTTTTACCCAGCCAGCCTGCTGCCACATACTGCGCAAGCAGCGGGCAAGGCCGGTATTTCGGGTCGCCCAGGCCCGTATGTAAAACGTTTAAAATCTCAAGCACCGTGTCCAGGCCAATAAAATCCGCCAGCTGCAAGGGTCCCATCGGGTGATTCATCCCAAGCTTCATCACTGTATCGATTGCCTCGGCGCTGCCAATCCCTTCGTATAAAGCATAAAACGCCTCGTTCAAAAGCGGCATTAGCACGCGGTTTGCAATAAACCCAGGCATATCTCGGGCCGCCACAACGGTTTTACCTGCCGCCTCGGCTAGCGCCGAAACTCGCTGACTGGTTTGCGGCGCGGTTTGCAACCCCGGAATCAGTTCCACAAGCTTCATCAACGGCACCGGATTCATAAAATGCATGCCCACAACTTGCTCGGGCCGATTTGTGGCTGCCGCCAGGCGCGTAATGCTGATGCTGGATGTATTACTCGCCAAAATCGTCTCTGGGTCGGCAAGTGCATCTAACTCAGAAAAAATTTTGCATTTTAACGCTTCAATCTCGGGAACCGCCTCAATAATCACCTCGGCGTGCGCCAGCGCCTCCAGCGTTTGCACCGGCTTAAGACGCGCTAAAGCTGCGTTCGCCTCGGCTTCGGTGAGTTGACCTTTACTGGCAAGCTTGCTCAGGCTCGTTTGAATCCCCGCCATTGCGCACTGCAAAGCCGCGGCGTTTGCATCAAACAGCAACACTTGCTGCATCGCAGGCCAAGCCATTACCTGGGCAATACCAGAGCCCATCTGCCCTGCGCCAATCACGCCAATGGTCATTGCGTTGAGTTTCATGCCTGTATCATACAGGTAAAACAAGTCTTAAAGGGATTTAAGAGACTCATGGCAATTTTTGGCATTCAGAGGTGTTGGGTTGGTATTCTGTTATCCAAGTCCATTCTAAAAGAAAGACCTTTTATGCAAGTAACCCGAAAATCGCCTTATCCTCAGTTACCGGAAAATAGTGCTTTAAGCAGAGCTGAAAAAAATATTTTGGGAGAGCTTTCTGTTTACAAGAAAGATGTAAGTGTACGGATGGAGCTTTTACAAGACGTTCCAGAGACTAATTCTGGTCTTATATTCATTAAAAAAAGTCTTCCTCGACTATTTAAAATCCGTGCAGCCATCCCCATGTCGTTTATCGAAAACCATGGAGATGACTGGGACTATTCACCAGAAAAAACGAAAACTTTAACAAACCGGCTTGTTCGAAAAGGCTACTTGCAGAAAATGGAAGAAAATGGTCAGACACTTTTCTATATTGCTAAAAAATACCGTTCCTTAGCAGAGCAAATACTCGAAAACCTTTAAAAGATGTCTACTTAATAACCGGCATTAAGGCAGGTAAATAAGGCCGTAAAATCATACCGCCGCCCACTAACCAGCGGTTAAACGAGCCGCCCGAATCTAGCAGGGCAAAATTACCATAAACCGACAGCCAATCGGTTGCGTTATAAGTCAGAATCCCGTCTACCGTAGTGGCAAGCGTCGTGGCACTACCTTCGTTAAAGCCTTGGCCGTTATGATATGCCTGGACGCCTAAACTGCCGCCCAAACGATATTCTAACAATTGATCGTAAAAGCTGCCCTTTAAATCTAACCGAATGGCGTTTTGCACAAACCACGCCGGGCTAAAATAACCGCCCAAAATCGCCGGCTGCGAGGCCGCAATCGGTGGGGCGAGCGTGACTTGAGGCCCAGCGGTGCCGTTGACCAAATCCACAAATCCGAACGTGGCGTTACGACTGTAACTAAACCAAAGCAACTCGTACGCCAGGCGCGCACTATGATTGTTACCCAAAGGCTGCGTGTAGCCAATCGAGCTGTAAATCTGGTTCTTAAAGCTGGTGGGCGCGTTTTCTGCGCTCACAAAGCCCCATTGGTACTGGGTATTCCAATCCACGCGGCTCGTCAGCAAGGTATTCAGTTCGGCATAAAGCACGTGTTCTCTGGCCTGACCAACCACCTGGCCTTGATACGCCCCGAAATTCGGGCGAATCCCGCCAAAGGCTAACAGTGAGTTTTCGTTCGGCAGTCGCCACGCGCCAACCTTGGTTCGAATTCGATCCGTCCACTTGTAGGCGGCCGACGCCTGAAAAGTTAAATCTTCGTTGCGCGTCTGGCTCAGGTGCGTTAGGGCCAGGTCGCCGTCTAAAACCAGACGATCCGTTGGCTGCCAGGTGGCGCCCACATTGTACTGGCTTGCCGTAGTTTCGTTCGGGTCCGTATCTACCCTTGGCTGCCACAGTTTACGTGGCGTTAACCCCGCGCGCAGTTGTAGCTGGGGGGTCAGGTAAAAACTAAGTAAGTTGGCAAAGCCGTAACTGCGCAACCGGTTTGTGCTGGGGTCCCCGTCTTGCACGGTATAGTAAAAACCGCTGCGTAGGGTAGGCCGCAGATCTCGATTAATTCGAGCGCTCAGCCGACCCGAGGCAGAATCCGCACTCAGCGCATCGCGGCCGGCAAACCCACCGCGCGATAAGGTTGTATCGAGCCCCTGCAAGATCGGCGTGGTAAACGCCATGGCAGGCGATTCTGCTTGTTCAGAGGCTGAGGCTGAGCCAAACATGGACTGTTCCGTTTGCGCAACCTGCTCCAGGTAAGCCTGATCGGCCGCACTAGGCGCAAGCTGAACATTTGCCATCACCGGCATTTGCTGACCTATCGCGCGGGCTTCCGGCGCGGCGGTTTCTACCGAGCTGAGAGACGCATCGAGATCGTTCAATGTTTGCTGGCTACGCGCCTGTAAGGCCTCTAGCGCTTCCAGAGAGCTTTTAAGTGCATCCAGATCATCCGAGACGGGCTTTAACGCAGGCCTGCCGGGCGCAACATCGAATCCTGTTGTATCGCCAGCCGCCACAACCGCTAGCGTTAACACGTCTGGGACAGATTGACGCGCATCATTCGAGTTATCTGAGTCAATAAGTCTTGACTCGGCGGGTAAAACGCTAAAATCATAGACCAGCTTGGGGCTTCTTAACACCCAATTGCTTACCGGACGAATCGCTCGACTATCGCGATAATCGGTATTAAAGCCGTTTACGCCAGTATGACTGGATTTTTGAGGCGTTTTTTGGGCATCGTAAAGCTCTAGCCAGCGCAGAGCATTGTCGTTTCGGCCCAGAGCTTTTTCGGCCTCGGCAAGCCCCAGCAGCACATCCTGATTCTCGGCGTGCGTTGCGTAGGCCTGTTTAAACGTCTCTTTCGCCGCCAGTGGACGCCCGCTCCAAAGCTGCGCGTAACCCAATCCCACCCAGGCATCCAGGTTATCGGGCTGAGACTTCAGAACGTCTTCAAAACGGTCAATGGCTTGCCCGTAATGCCGTTTGTAGCTAAGCAACTTGGCGTAAGTAATGGCCAGAGGTAAGTTTTCAGGGTTGTTCTGCACCAATGGCTTTAAAGCCGCAAGGGCTTCATCCCGATGATCCGCATCGGAGAGTAACAGCCCCGCCCACTCCGACTGAATTTCGGCGTTGGTTGGCTGATCCTGAATCAACTGACTATAAAGCGCTAAAGCGCCCGCGTAATCCTGCTTACGAAGCGCACGCGCTTTGCTAAGCCGGGCTTGCCATAATGTTGGCATGTCGGCCAGCATGGCGTCGTATAAGCTCACAAGCTCGGGCTTAGGCTGGTGCCACCCAAGCGTTTCTGCCAGGTGTTCGCGCCATTGCGCACGATGATCCGCATCGGCCTGCCAAAGCGCCCAAAATTGCTTAAGGGCCTCAGTGCGATAGTCTGGCTGCCAGCTTAGGACTTCAGCAAAACGGCCGACCAGCCAGGCGGGCTTCGCGTTATTTGGGTATAGCTTTAGCCATTGCGAATACTGCGCAATAGCCTCATCAGGAGCTTCGGCCGCACTCGCCTGAAGATAATCGGCATATTCGACGTTGAGCTTTTTGAGCGGGTCAAGCGTTTTAGCAGCATCTGGATCGGACTTTAGCCGCTGAATCGCTTGCCAATACCCGGCATTAACGGCTTCAAACGCATCGCCCGCATAGCTGCCATAGCGGGCGCGTCTTAAAGCAATCGCAATCGCCTCGGTGCTTCCTGGCTGGGTTTGCGCCAGCGCAGCCTTGGTTAAGGTCTCAATAAATCCGGGCTCTGGCAATTCGGCCTGACCCAACTTAACGGCATCAATCAAATAATCCAGGTATTCCAGCTGTTCACTCAAACTAAGCTGGTTAGCCTGATACAGCGCGTAAAACTTATCCAATCCGGGTTGAAGTTGCGCAAGCTCAGCCGCTTCTGTAGAAGCTTCGGGACTGAGCGACGTAAGTGCCGATTTAATCTGTGCCCGCGCAATTCGGCGCTGCACCACGGGATTTTCTGACTGTAACGTCTTCGGCAGGGCTAAATCCGTCGCCAGGCTATCGTTATAACGCCCTAACTGGTAAGCCAGATTAGCAAACGCCAGACGCTCCAGCATATGGCTATCTACGGGCATTTTGGCTAAACGCTCGTTCAGGGAGTGATAAATCGAATCTATTTTCTGCGGAGCGTCCGGTAAATCACTCACGCGCAGCGCTTCGGCGTATTGTGCCTGCAACAGAAAATCTGGCGTGTTTTTAATATTCAGCAGGGTTTCGTAAATCTGGACCGCCTGATTCCCCGCCTGTGCGTTCCCTTGGCGGGCAAGCAAATGCGCGTATATCGCCATCCAGTTTTTATCCTGCTTAAACCGGGCCGCAATCGGCACAGCAAGTGCGTACGCCTGCGCCTCTTGTCCCTGCCAGGTGTAAAGCTCTACCAGTTGCTTTTGCACTGCCAAATTCGCGGGCGAAAGCTTATGCGCCCTGTTTAGGAGCGCTGTTGCTTCGCTACGCGTATCATCCTGCCAACTAAGTAACGTGCCCAATGCCTGCAACGTCTGGATATGATTAGGCTCTAGCGCTAAAACACGCTGATACGCAGCAATTGCCTTTTTAATATTAGCCGCGCCGCCCTGTTTTTCGTGCGCCTGGCCTAACCACCACCATGCCGCTGCATTACGAGGCGACTGGCGCGTGGCCTGCTGCAACTGCGGAATGGCCCGCTGAATATAGCCACGCTTTACATCGGCAACACCCTGGCTATAACTTGAGGCTGCGGCTGGCAATACGTTTGCCAGAGTAATACTGCAGGCCAGCAAACCCGACGTGACAAAAACACCAATAGATTTAAAGGGCGGCAATAAGCGCTGCATAAGCCTAATAGTCTCTCTCAAAAAATAGCCGTCTTGGCGCAAAATAAACTTATAGGGCTGGCCAAAAAACCACCCGCATGCATACATAAATTGCTTTTTATTATACACAGACGCCCCAGTCCGCACAAACCACCCTAGCCAGCTTAGTGAACTAAACTCCGCCAAACAAATGAGTCCCTAAATAAAGCCGCATGGGTTTATCCGTAGCGCCTTACCGGGCGTGAACCTTACAAAACGCGAGCCCCGCCTGTTCAAACTCCCGAATCATCGCCTCCAGGCATTGCTTGGCAAAAGGCTGCACCGCCGCCTCATCGGCCAGTAGGCCTTCGCTGATTAAACCCGCCGCTTGAACGTCCGAAGGCACGCCCGCCTGCGTAAGGTTTAGTCCCACGTGGATTAAAACCGAAAAACGGCCTGCCGTGGCAATCGACACCGAAAGCTTACGCAAACCACCTTGGGTGGCTAAAAACAAATCATCGCCGCTGCGCGTTAAGTCCGGGCAGCGCAATTGCTCGGCAATCACAGCCATCCAGAGGCGCTGCAGCAAGACACCCGCAAAAGCATCCAGATGAAACACCTCGGCCACAAAATGCAACATCTGCTGCGAGGCAATGGGCGCGTTCGCCTGCACATCGGCTTCATCCACCAAGGCTTCTACCGGCACGTTACAAGGCCCGGTAAAAGCCGCCAGTACACTGCCCTGCAAACCAGTTTTGCGCATTAACCATAACGGAGAAAGCTCTACGCCGGTGTATGGCGTCGTAACATCTAGCCAACAGGGCTGTAACGGCATGATCACAGGGCTAAAACCTCGTCTATGGCTTTCAAGACCGACTGAACAGGAACCTCAAGACATTCGGGAGTATCGCAACTCTCTTGACGCACCGCCCAAAAACAGGGTCTACAGGGCAAATCAGCACGAAACACCGCCTTTAAGTGATTTGTATGTTGCGCATCAGGCATCAGCAACGTGGGGTCGGTAGGGCCAAACAACGCAACCGTGGGTTTATCCAACGCAACCGAAAGATGCATCGGCGCAGAATCAATACAGGTTACTACGTCTGCGCTTTGCATCAGCAAGGCCAAATCCGTCAGATGACGGGTTTCAAACAGAATCCAGCCAGGCGTTGTGCCAAGCGCTTGGCGCAACGCAGCAATCACCTCGGCGTCATCCGGCCCGCCGCATACACCCACGGCAGTGTCGGTATCTGCCAACAGGGTTTGAATCAAGGTTAGCCAATGCCGGGTAGGCCACTGTTTTAAAATGTTTTTTTGAACGCTTAAACGACTGGCTCCCGGATGAATCAAAACCTTACGTCGCGCACCCACCGGCCATTGCGCTATATATGGATTTTCCAACGTGAATTCAGAGGGCACGATGACACTGGGCCGTAATCGCCTGAGCCCTTTTGAGGCGTCATCTTGAAGAACTGCGTTAGGTAAAACAGCCTCGGCAAGAGCCCAATGCATTTGGCTGGCATAAATTTTACCGTTGGCTAATGGCGCATGGGTTAAAAACCAGCGGCTCAGCGGGTGGTTACCATAACCCACGCGCGTTTTGGCCCCGCTTATGGCAAGCGCGAGCGCAATTGCAGGCGAACGCCCGGTTGCAATTGCTAAATCGGGGTTGCTTTTTTGAAAACATGTTACGAGGCTTAAAAACGTCGAAAGCTTGTCTCGCGTTTCGAGCGGCAAGCAGACATCCACGGGTAATAACGCCCCAACCGATCGGCTCCGGGCTTCGGTTATAAGCGTTATGCGCGCCTGGGGGTAGGCCGCCCGAAGGGCAAACAGCGCCGGCGAAGCAAGTAATACATCGCCTATACCGCCAAAGACGGCCATCGTAATCGCTCGCGGGGTCATCAGCGACATACCAGAATCACGTTTCGCCAATCAGTGTTGCCGATACATTACTTAAAAAGCCATTTGCACGCAAAAAACACGCAACCTTTGCACCCAGTATGCGTCGAGGGCGTCTTGAATTTCAATCACCAGAAGTCAAAAACGCCCAGAGTAAGCTTTGATACTTTTTAGCACTTTAGCGTTTTAAACTTCGATTTACGTCCTGTTTTCAAACCTAATTTGGGGTTTAAAAGCTATTTCCTGAAAAGATTACAATAGAAGGCAACTCAAGCAGATTAGCGCATTAAACCTATGGCCAGATAAACATTTTTGCCTGTTAAAAATCTTGCCCCTTAACGCCAGGGGATTTACCTGAACGTTGGTTTTTTAGTTTATAGTAGGCACCATGATGTATACCGGCCTATTGAATCATTACCAAAGCTTTTTTAATTTACCCAAAACAGCCGAAGTGATTACGCTTCACGAAGGGCAAACGCCGCTCATTCCGGCGCCACGGCTGGCGGCGCTGCTTGCGCAGGAAACCGGCATTGAAGGGCTGCGCATTTACCTTAAGTACGATGGCCTGAATCCCACCGGCAGCTTTAAGGACCGTGGTATGACGTGCGCAATGACCTATGCCAAGCACGACGGCGCGCGCTTTGTACTTTGCGCCAGCACGGGCAATACCAGCGCCTCTGCGGCAGCGTACGCCGCCAGAGCCGACCTTGAAACCCTGATTATTATTCCCAAAGGCAAAATCGCACTGGGCAAATTGGCACAAGCCCTGCTTTACGGCGCAACCATTGTTGAAATTGAAGGTAATTTTGACCAAGCCCTAAACATCGTCCGCGCCATCGGCGAGCAACATGCTGATCAGGTTGCCGTTGTAAACTCTATTAATCCGCACCGCATATCGGGGCAGCGCAGCGCCGCGTTCGAGGTTGTAGACGCCCTGGGCAAAGCCCCCGATTATTTAATGATTCCGGTGGGCAACGCCGGCAACATTACAGCCTACTGGCAAGGCTTTAAAGATTATCAAGCCGCGGGAAAAACCGCAGCGCTGCCAAAAATGATGGGGTATCAGGCGGCAGGGGCCGCGCCCATAGTGCACAATCAACCCATCGAGCACCCTGAAACCCTTGCTACAGCGATCAGAATAGGTAATCCTGCCAGCTGGAAGCTTGCCGTTGAAGCCCGAGACGCCTCGGGCGGACGGATTGATGCGGTGAGCGATGAGCAGATTATTCAGGCGTATCAACGGCTGGGCCAACTTGAGGGCGTTTTTTGCGAGCCGGCAAGCGCCGCAAGTGTTGCGGGACTGTTTAAAGCCGCACAAGCCAGACAAATTGAAGCGGGGCAAACCGTGGTGTGCGTTTTAACGGGCAACGGCTTAAAAGACCCTGCCAATGGTATTAAAGCCAGCGTTAAACAAGCCAAACGCGTTAGCTTACCGCCCGATGCGCAAACCGTTGCGCAATATTTTGGCTTCTAGCGCACGCCATTATAGCTAACACCCTAAAGCGCTCTTTTTAAAGCGCTAACCTGTGTTGACAGCTTTTTTAAGCTTAAAAGCTGTTTTTAAAATATTAAGAATTTTTACAGAATTTAGAATTTATAAACAATTTAATGCCACTTGAGGCAATCCGTATTAATAAATTGTTTTTATTTTATTAACAAGATAAACATATCGTATATACCGTGCGCTTGATACAACTCGTAGGAGGCAAACATAACATGGCAGCTGGATTTCCTGGCTTCTACCAACCCTCGCCGTTTGGCTATGGCAATGGTGGGCAGGCTCCATATGGCGTAGGCTTTGACTACCAGTTAACTGGTACCAACTTACCCACGGTGCCCCAACCCACGCAACAAATGCCATACATTATGACAGGCTTCGGCCCGACCGACATGCTCGGTGGTGTTTCGAACCTGCCTAACGGCACCCCTGGTGTACTGAACTTTGGGATGACCCCGCCTGGGTTCGACCCCCTGTTCTTCTACTCACCCGCCGCAAGCTCGTTCTCGATCAACCGGCTGTTGAGCTTTACATCTGGGCAATCCGTCCCGGTGCACATTGGGCCTACGCCCAGCACACTGGGCTTACCCACCGGATTCTTGGGCTCCCCCTACTATGGTGGTTCCATCATTCCTCAGGGTTACCTGGATCTGTTTGGCCAAAACGGGCAGTTACCGCAAAACGGTTACGGCTTGTACTAAACCAAACCTCTTTCCTGATAAACAATTTTACGAGATTCAAGCGCGGAGTCATCTACAATCGCCAAGATTTAATTTTTTCGCCTTTTTGGCCCCCGAGCATTCGGGGGCTTTTTATTGCTGTTTTTGGCCTATTTTAAACTTAAAGCCTTGCGTAATAACCCTTAAAGCGTTTTCTGTAGGCAAAAATCCCATCTAAACCTGTATTTTAATAATCTCGGGTATATTACCGATTCAGACCGATCCCAAGCCACACGATACTGAGTATGTAAGCAACACCCCCCCAGGCAAACACCCCAATCATTTTAATCTTCAATAAGCGCTTACACCCCGTATCGTTAGTCACAGGTTACGCGTAGTAACCCAGTCAAACAGGAGAGCACACCCCTATGAAAAAACTTATGAAGAAGTCCGCCCAAAAAGGTTTCACGTTAATCGAACTTGCGGTGGTTATCGCCATTATCGCCATCTTGGCTGCGGTGGGCTTAACCGGGATGCAAGGGATGAACATCTCTGGCGAACGCGCCGTAGCCCGTGACTTTATCAACCAACTCAAGTCAGGTGCTTCACTCTATATTGCTCGGATGGGGCTGCCCGCCGCTGGGTTCGATGATTATGTGACTAATGGAGCGTTATCTTCCACTGCCCCTGCACCAGCAGTGGGTGCCGACTTTTTTACGGTAGATGCATCAGGTTTAGGCCCTGGCACGGGCAACTGTGCCATTTTAGCAGCCACGGTTACTTGTGGTAACACCGTTTTCCCTGCTCTAAGAGCTGATCTAGGTGCAGACATTGTTTACACATATACTCCTGCGACGGGCCGTATCACCGCTAACATTTAATTAAGTTTTTCAAGTAGCAGGCCTGCGTATATCTAGTCCGCAGGCCTGCTTTTTTATGGGTAAAAAAGAATCCCCCAGCGCTAAAGCGACTGAGGGCAATAGAAGAGAGTATGCCAGTGAAGGAGAAGCGTCTTTCGTATTGGCATAAAAACAATTTATTAAACGTTGGTGTTATAAAAACAAAAGCATCTTAACAATTTATTATAATTTTAAAACAAACGTATTCGTTTTTTTGACTTTAAAAAGCCTAATTTAATGCTTTTGACACGCTTTTTTAACCCTTTTACAACAGTCGTTTGCATCTGGTAATGGGCTCGCGGTAAATTGAACGGGTGTCCAGCCTAGCTCTTTACAATTTAAACCGCGCCTTGCCCCAAGGGGCCTATGCGCCTGCGCTCTTAACAGGGGTGCAACACCCCGCGCGCCAAATCCCTATCAGCAGCGTTTTTTCGGCTTCCAGCCAGGATCTAACACCTTTTGAGCTTACCACCCCGCCACTTACGCTGCCTAAACTCCCGCTACCCAGTACCACGCAAGCCATTACGCTACTTTCTGCCGGCTTTGCAAGCGGGTTTTTATTGGGCCAACGCTTACACGGTCAACGGCTATCAGGGCCTTTAGAAGCGCAAGCCCAAAAACTGAGCCCTTTAACCACACCCTCCACGCGTGCGCTCAAGTCAGACGCTTCAAAAATTCTGTTTTTACTGAATAAACCGCTTTATAGCCTTGGCAACCTGTTCGAGAAAAAACCGGCGTTTCGGCAGCCGTTGGCCTTGTACGCCGCCATTGCCGGCGTGGGCTTTTTAGGCAGCACCGTTTTACAAGGCACCCAAGAAGCCTGGATCCGGCTCCAGGAGAGTATGATTCGCGCCCAATTACTGGGGCATCTGACGCGCGTTTTTGGACAAAGTATTACCAAAAAACAACAATTCGATGCGCAATTACAAGCTCAAGCCCAGCAAGCTTTAGCCCAAACCCTTAAGCAACAAGGCATTCATAACCCCTACCAATGGATTCATTGCGCGCAAGCGGGCGTAGGCGCAAGCCCCCCACCTCCGGATTTTTTGGTTCCGTATCAGCCAACACACCGGCAACCGTACTTTGCAAGCGGGACCGCCGTAAATAATACACCCGAAACGCTGGCAACGCTTCAGCCAAGCTGGCTCGGCAAGGCCTCGAGCGCGGTTTTACTGGCGCTAGGCATAGTTTCTGGGTTAATTGCTGGCACATTACTCCCAGCGCAAAACGCGCCATTTACGGGTAAAGCGCAAAACTCATTGGCACACACTGGGCTCGCGAACAACGCAGAGGCGCTTAAGCACAAGGCAAAAACGCTAGAAGAAGCTGTAACGGTTTACGACCTGGAGGCAATGGTGACCGAAAAAGCCTACCTGAAAGACTGGGCTGGCATGTCTGGCATATTGGCTGTAGGCACGCTCATGGGCACGGCTAAACTCGGAGTCGAGGCCCTAAAGCAGGTAGGCGTGACGCAGGCGAACGCGCAAACCGAATACCAATACCAACGCTACAACTGGCTCGAGCTAGACCCGGCCTTCCACGCAACGGCCGAGCAGGCCGCGCTGCAACAGCAACTCAACCAGTTTCGGCAAGAGCTGCCCGCTATAAAACCCTACCCTGGCTTAACAGTACAGCGCATGAGCCATATTTTAAACGGTATTGGCTATAACAGCGCCCCAAAATATTTTGCGATGACCCCACCCGTTGGATTAGTTGACGCACGAGGCTAATAGTATAACTTGCGCTAACGTTACAAATTGTTTTTGTAAGCGTTAAGCATCAAGAACGCATTTTTTAAAAAGTATTTTATTAGCGGCGCTTCTGCCGCAGGGTTTCTGAGGAGAGGACTGATTAGAGCAGCATAGGCTTCTTGTGAATGTAAAACTTTTTTTTGATCTTTTACGATGCCGTGCAAATATTTAGCGGCATCACTCATAACGCGAATACGATAATTGACATCGTTTCGATTTAAATATCTTGTAAAAAGGTAATGCAACGCAACTAAGTCTTTTTTTCGTTCTTTTTTTAAAGCCTCAAATTTTGGCACAAAGTGCAAATTTTCGTAAAATTCCCTGCTTAATCGATTATCCGCATCTAAACCACTCAGGCAACCAGGATAAATAATATTCTTGCCCTGTGGTTTATAGACAAGAGCATTTGCCTGTTTAGGAATAATCGCGCGTTTAACGACAGGAACTTTAAAGCCCGGTTTTTGGGTACTCGATTGACGTGCAATGCCCCTAGAGGCTGCTTCGAGACCCTTAGCCAGAGGCTTTAAGCCTAAATTTTTAAATGAATAAGCTCCACCCTTGAAAATAAGTATTGGCATTTTCTTAAATCACTTTTAAAGCTAAATACCCTTATCAAGGGCACAATTTTCTACCACCATGGCCACGGCTTCGCCGCCGCCAATGCACAGCGTCGCTAATCCGTAACGCAACTGCTGCTGCTTGATGGTATGCAATAACGTCGTCATAATGCGCGCGCCACTGGCACCAATCGGATGCCCCAGCGCCACGGCACCACCCCGCGGATTAACTTTTTCATGCGCAATATCAAGCGCGTGCATGGCAAACAATGGCACGGCCGCAAACGCCTCGTTAATTTCAAAGCAATCAATTTGTGCAATCGTTAGCCCGGCGCGCGCCAAAACAGCTTCAATCGCGCCTATTGGTGCAGTGCTAAACTGCTGCGGATCTTGGCTATACACCGCACTCGCTACAATTCGCGCCATCGGCGCCAGATGTATGCGTTCGAGGGCCGCGCCCGAAGCCACTAAAAGCGCCGCCGCGCCATCGTTCAAGGTCGAGGCGTTGCCTGCGGTAATCGTGCCAGATTCCTTAACAAAGGCGGTTTTAAGCGTTGGCAGCTTGTCCAGATCATCTTTAAACGGCTGTTCATCTTGCGAAACCGCACCTTTTTTAAGCGTAACCGGCGTGAGTTCTTCTTCAAATACACCAGACGTTATCGCAGCGCGGGCGCGGGTATAACTTTCAATCGCGTAAGCATCCTGGGCCTCGCGCGATACGTTTTTTTGCGCAATGCACACTTCAGTCGCGGCACCCATGTGCTGGTTGTAATACGGGTCCCATAAGCCATCGTGGATTAAACTATCGTTTAACGAGAGTGCGCCAAACTTATGCCCCGTGCGCGCACTGGCGGGCATTAAAAACGGCACGCGACTCATCGATTCCATGCCGCCAGCCAAAACCCAGTCAGCCTCGCCCAGCGTAATGGCTTGCCTTGCAAGCACCAGCGCCATTAAGCCAGAGCCGCAAACTTTGTTTATGGTCAGCGCGCCAATGCTATCCGGCAAGGCTGCGCCGCGCATGGCTTGCCGCGCAGGCGCTTGCCCAACTCCTGCGGGCAGCACGCAGCCAAAAATCCCTTGGCCCTGCCCAGCGGCAAGCAACGCATCGGGGGTTAACACGGTTTTCTCAAGCAACCCGGCAATCGCTTGCGATGCGAGCGCAGGCGCGGGCAACTCCGCCAGCGCGCCCAAAAACGCCCCAATGGGCGTACGCGTGGCGGCGGCAATATAAACGTCTAAAGTTTGCATGGCTTAATTGTATAGCAAATGCACTTTAGACTGGCCAGTTTCAAAAACCCTAAACACAGTCTGCATAGGGGTTTAACGTAGCCTAAAGTGCGTTATTTACGAATTTAAACAGTATAGTATTTAAACTGTATTTTTGGCGATTGTCCCGTAACAAACGGTAGGGCAAATTTTCATCAGGCATAGCAAGCCTTATAGGGTCCATACTGCCAATCGTGGCATAGTCGCTTATTTGTATGTCATCAAAACTAAGCCCAAAGTTAATTTGCGATAGCCTTAGTTGAATGAGTAAGTGATCAACGCAGGTTTCAGATCACAAATTCACAAAAACGTCATTGCGCCGAAAGCCAGAATCCAGGCAAGGGCACTCTATTTAGGATTGAGACCGCCCGTGGCGGGGACGACGCATGTGACCAATATCCCCTTGGCGAACAAATGAAAGCGCGGACCTGCATTAATCGCTTACTCATTGCCTTATTGTTATAGTAAATCAACTTTGGGCTAGGATGCTTTGATGTTCAGAATACAGTCAGGGCACGCGTTCTCTTAACCTAAAGCATATGATTTACTTTTTTGAATAGTATAGTCCTGTGTTGGGATCGCCCTATGCCTGCCTCTAGTACGCCAAACGCTGCATCGTCTGTTTTAACCGCGCCGCACGCTGCACAAGCCTTGCTAAACGGTGTTTTACCCAATCATAAAACGCTCGCGATTATCGCAAATGATATTCCGTGGCGCTATGACCAGCTTAACCAGGCTGCCGAGGCTTACGCACAGCGCCTCGCGAACGCTGGCGTAGAACCAGGCGATATCGTTGCTTTGCTGGCCGGTCAAGGCGCCGCATACTGGATTGCTTGGCTTGCGATTCGTCGTGCGGGAGCAACGGTTTTACCGCTTAATTTGTTGCAACCATTACCGGTGTTACAAACCATTTTGCAGCACGCACAATGCAAAGCCATTGCCGCCGAACCCAGCGTTACCCAACAACTGGCCGAAAAAATTCCGGCAGCCGCATTGGCGCAAACCCTGGCAAGCCTGCCGCCGCAAATTATGATTCCTGACGCGTTGCCAGACAGCACGCCTGAATCAACCCCCAAATCAACTGCCAGCACGCCCACTAAACTTGCGAATCCGGCCGTGCTGCTGTATACCTCGGGCACAACTGGCCAACCCAAAGGCGTGATGCTAAGCGCCGAAAATTTAATCGCGAATCTGGCCGGCATGCACGATGCGTTAAACGCAAACGGGCGTTTTTTAGTCAACGCCTCTAACACCGAACAAGCGCCGGAAATAGCGCCGGACACTATGCTACTCGCATTGCCGTTGTTCCACGCATTTGGCATGACCATCGGGCTTTATGCGCTTTCGATCGGCATGCCACTGGTATTGGTCAGCCAGTGGCACCCCAAAATGTTGCTCAAGGCCATGCAAGCCCATCAGCCAACCTTATTACCGCTAGTACCCACCTTGTTTGAGCTTTTATTCAAGGCTAGCCGCGAACAGTCACCCTGCAGTTCGCTTCGGGCCTGTATTTCGGGCGGCGCACGGCTTCCACTCAGTTTACACGAGCGCTTAAGCAAAGCCTGGAAAATCGAGATTCTGGAGGGCTATGGCTTGACCGAAACCAGCCCGGTGGTGGCCGTGAACCGAATGGGCAGCAGCAAGCCAGGCACGGTTGGACCTGCGCTTAAAAACGTTACGCTCGGCATTTATACCGAGAACGACCAAAAAGCCCAAACGCTGGTCCATTACTGCCCCGATACCGCTCAAGCTACTCCTGTCGGCGAAATCTGGATTAAAGGCCCCAGCGTCATGATGGGCTACCACCCGTTAGACACCCAAGCCATAAACACTAACGACGTACATATTAACGCGCAAGGCTGGCTTCAGACGGGGGACTTGGGGTTTATTGACGAGCAAGGACACCTGCACATTAGCGGCGGACGCAAAAAAGAGCTTATCATCCGTGCGGGCGAGAATATCGCGCCGGTTGCGATAGAATCCGCGTTAGAACAGTGCCCCGCGATGAAGACCGTGGCACAACTGGCCGTGATTGGCCTCACTGACGAAAAACTGGGCGAAGCCATAGGTGCCTGCGTTGTGTTTAACGAGTCGGCCGATGCCCCCACAGCGCTGGCCGCGCTTAAAACAGAGGCTAAAACAGCCTTGCCCGCCTGGATGCAGCCAGATGCATGGCATGTTTTGCCTGAAATGCCGCTAGGCAGCACGGGTAAAATTGATAAACGCGCCCTGAGCCAGCAACTTGCCCCGATGAAGCCGTAACTCGATTTTAAGTCAGGAAACCACCACCCGCCAAAATCGAGCCTGAGCCCTTAAGCGCCAACCGACACACAAAAGCCCGAACCCTGACCTGTAACCCTGACTTAAAAAGCTGGGCTAGGGTTTTTCCAAGGAATCATCCACCGCTTCTACGGCTGAAATGATGATTTGACCTTCGCGCACTTCTAGCCGAACCTGCTTTTGTAGGCCGCACAGGTCAAGAATCGGCTTCGGGATGCGAATGCCCTGCGAAAAACCGCCTATTTTGATAATTTCTTCTTTAATGACACCTTGCTCTAACATCATTGAATCCCCTAGCTGTTACCGTTGAACTCAAACGGCGATGCAACCATTGATCGCAAATGTACGACTCGCCAGAACGCTCTTGAAATCACGGAAACATTGACAGGGGTAGGTTTTATCCCAACTAGCTTGAACGTCATTTGCAAACTTAAACAGTATTGTCTGGGAGTCTTTTCAAGCGCCTGCAAAACACTGGTTAAAGAGGCACCAGCACCTCAATGCGACAGACTCTTATCCTTAAGTTTAACGGGCGTTACCGGTTTGTATCGGCAAAATCGTTAAAATCGCCATTAAATGTATCAATCGCTTAACAATAAACCCCGCAACAGGCTCAAAAGGCGTTTGCGCAACCGTTGTTAAAGCCGTATGCTAAAGAGGCCCCTCATTTGACCAGAAAGCCTGCCACGATGCCCACACAAAACGCCCAAACCCCGCAAATGCCTCAAGTTACCACCTCCAAAAATATCCCCAACGCCAAAACGCTGCTAACAGATGGGCTTGACGCTGAAGGCCTGCTTTGCAGCGGTCCTGGGCTTACCTACGATGATTTTATTCTGCTGCCAGGGCAAATTAACTTTAGTGTCGATGAAACCTGCCTTCAAAGCCGACTGAGCGAAACCATCACGCTGCAAGCACCCGTGATAAGCTCGCCGATGGATACGGTCACCGAGGCCAACATGGCCATCGCCATGGCCCTGCAAGGCGGCTTAGGTATTATCCACGCCAATAACACTCCCGAAGAACAAGCCGCAGAGGTGCGCACCGTAAAACGCTATAAAAACGGATTTATTACGCACCCCGTGTTGCTTTCGCCACAACACACCATTGCAGACGTTGACACGATTAAATCCAAATACGGGTTTTCCAGCGTCGCCATCACCGAATCCGGCCAACTGGGCAGTAAGCTGGTGGGCATCGTCACCAGTCGCGACGTTGATTTTCTGCAAGATCGCAGCGTAATGCTCAGCCAGGTGATGAGCAAAGATCTGATTACCGCACCCGAAGGCTGCACCCTGGAAGAAGCCAACCAGATTTTACGCGACAGTAAAAAAGGCAAACTGCCCATTATTAACGCCCGGGGCGAGCTGGTCGCCATGATCTCTCGCAAGGACTTGCTTAAAAGCCGGGATTACCCCTTGGCAACAAAAACCAGTAAATATAAACAGCTTTGCGTGGGCGCTGCCGTCGGCACCCGCCAGGACGACCAAACGCGCGTGGCCGCGCTGGCCGAAGCCGGCGTGGATTTGATTGTCATTGACTCCTCGCAGGGCGACTCCATCTATCAACACCAGATGATTCGCCATATTAAAGCAACCTACCCAGAGATTACCGTAATGGCGGGTAACGTGGTCACGCAGGCGCAAGCACTCCATTTAATAGAATGCGGCGCAGATGTCCTGCGCGTCGGCATGGGCGTGGGCTCGATTTGCACCACCCAAGAAGTTGTCGCGGTCGGACGCCCCCAGGCCACCGCAGTGTATCAGGTGGGTAAACTGGCCCAGCAACACGGCGTAGCCATTGTAGCCGATGGCGGCATAGCCTGCATTGGGCACATCGCTAAAGGCCTGGCACTGGGTGCAAGCGCCGTTATGATGGGCTCGATGCTGGCCGGCACCGAAGAGGCCCCCGGCGAGTATTTTTATAAAGACGGCATTCGGCTAAAAAAATACCGGGGCATGGGCTCGCTAGAAGCGATGGCCAAAGGCAGCGCAAAGCGTTATTTAAGCGATACGGATCGCGTCAAAATTGCGCAAGGCGTCAGCGGAGCCGTCATGGACAAAGGCTCGATTCATCGTTTTGTGCCTTATTTGCTGCAAGGCCTGCGCCACAGCTTACAAGATGTTGGTCTACCCTCGCTTGAAGCGCTCCATGAGGCACTTTACAACGGAAACCTGCGTTTCGAGCAACGTTCGCCTTCGGCCCAGCAAGAGGGTGGCGTACACCATTTATACACTTACGAAAAATCGGCTTTTTAACAGGCTTGGCCCAAAGAGCCTCTCCAGAAACCACGTTCTAGCTTATTGCGCGAGAAACGCGCTACAACAAAATGCTTTTAAACCGTCCGACAGAGGCATGCTCAGTCTATAAAAAAGCCCTTTAGTAAACCCAAAAACCTTGATAGCTAATTTAAGCCACAGCAAGAGTTTCTCATTAATGCCTCATCCAACAATCCATATATACGGCGCAGGCCTGGCCGGCTCCGAAGCCGCGCTGCAACTTGCAGCACACGGCATACCGGTCAAACTCTTTGATCTGAAACCTGCGCAGCGCAGTGCGGCGCACCATAGCAACGATTTTGCAGAAATCGTATGCAGCAACAGCCTGGGCAACTTAGGCTTAACCACCGCAAGCGGACTTTTAAAGCAAGAACTCCAAACCCTTGACTGCGCGCTACTTAAAATCGCGAAAGCTTGTGCTGTGCCTGCGGGCAACGCGCTAGCCGTCGATCGTGAGGCGTTTAGCGCAGCGGTGACGCACCAGTTAACAACCCATCCACTCATTGAATGCATCCCAGAACAAGCAACAGCACTGCCCGAAGATTCAACGCAACTTTGCATTGTGGCCACCGGCCCGCTAACTACGCCTGCACTGGCCAACGATTTAGCTCGCGTCACGGGCGGCACCCAGCTCTTCTTTTTTGATGCCGCTGCGCCGATTGTGACCCGCGAATCAATCAATATGGACGTGGCGTTTATTCAGGACCGATACGGGCTTGAGCGTTTTGAGCAATCCGCGCTTGCCGCTGGGCAAAGCCCAGAACGGTGTGCGCTTATAACAGGAGCGTATATTAACTGCCCGCTCGATAAGCCCCAGTATTTGGCCCTGCGGCAGTTTTTACTCGACGCCGAAAAAACACCTTTGAAAGATTTCGAATCCCAAGATGTTTTGCCGTGCGCGAAGTCCGGCGAAGCCCAAGACGGCGCGCTTAAAACCAACTACTTTGAAAGCTGCCTGCCGATAGAAGAACTGGCGCGACGCGGCGAAGACACAATGCGCTACGGGCCGCTCAAACCCGTTGGCCTAATTAACCCGCACACCGGCCAGCAAGCCTACGCTGTGATTCAGCTTCGGCAAGACAACGCCGCGGGCACACTCTACAATCTGGTCGGGTTCCAGACCAATTTAAAATGGGGTGCGCAAAAAACACTCATGCAACTGATTCCGGGGCTTGAAGCTGCTGAGGTAATTCGCTACGGCGTCATGCACCGCAACACGTACCTGCACAGCCCAAGCGTTTTGCGCCCCACACTCCAGCTTAACGCGCGCCCCAACGTGCTGGTTGCCGGGCAGCTTACCGGCACCGAAGGCTATACCGAATCCATTGCCACCGGGCTTTGGGCGGCACACAACGCGCTAAAGCTTTTGCACGGGCAAGCGCCTCAAACCTTACCGACCGAAACCATGTTGGGCGCACTACTGGCCTATATTACCCGGCCTGAGGCAATCGGGAAGAATTTCCAGCCAATTAACAGCAATTGGGGTATTTTACCCGAACTTGAGCCACCACGGCCCAGAGGCAAGGCCGAAAAGCTGCAACGCTATGGGGCACGGGCAACTCAGGCGCTTGAGACGTTTATCAATCAGGCTAATGTAAAAGAAACACCAATGCCGGTTTAGGGCTTTTGGCGGTTTCTACACTTAGCTTGATTTGAATTTTTGAAGCGTTAGGATAGGAAGCTCTTTTAAAATAATTCGCTCTGTTTTGATTTTGAACACGCTCTGAGGATTTTAAATTTTTATGGTTACGCTGCACGCAACATCAAAGTCTAAGAATATTGATTTTAAAACAAGAACTTATGATGGCTCCAATTCGAAAATAACGTGGGACAAACAAAATGGTGCAATGCATGCGGTTATAGATGGCCAGCCAATTGCAAAAATTGAAAACCTCAACAGCAAAGACCTGACCGAAGTCACAGCTTTTGAAGGCAAAGGCTTTAACAGCCTGATTTTAGATAACCATAATTTTACGGGTTACGCGCTACCAGGTACAAAAGTAACATTAAAGCATGGTACAAAAGCAACCGCTGGCGAGCCAAATACTCAATGGCAAATACCAAGTGAGCAACAAGCCTTTTTTACAAACCCCAAACTAGTACTTCGTCGACTAAGAAACGCGTTAAAGGGTTATGACGTTGTCATTGGCGCTGGCGGTAAGGGCACGCGCGCCCAATTTGGCATACCTGGCCTAAAACCAACGTTGCCGGTTGATAAAGACCATAGCTTTTTGACGCATCACATAGGCCAAATTAGCAGCGAGACGCCTGACTCGATCACTGTTGTTGCCCCTCCCGGCTATGGCCAGGAGTACATGCAACATGTCCGTGAACGGATGGGAGACAAAACGCCCACTAATTTAAACATTATCGAACAGCCTAATAGTAAACAGTCCGGCTTAACCGGCTCAGGCTATGGTATTTTGACAGGAATCGAAAACAAAATAAAACCCACCTTTTTCATTCCTGTCGACCCGATTCAATCTAAGCTTAATTTTAATGGCTTTATGGAGGCCTTTAAAAAAGACGGTAAGCAACAGTATGCTGCTGTATTGGGTGGCATGCCTGTCGGTAAAAAAGACTACCGCCAGCTAGGTGTGGCAATGTTAGGCAATGATGATCAGACGGTTGAAGCTTTCCGTGAAAAGCCTGAATCGTTAACAGATGCTCAGCTCTCTAAAGCTTATGTAAATACGTTTGCAATGTTGTTTGACCCAAAACAAGCCAAAAAAGCGCTAGAAGAGCATATGCAGCGCGAAAAAGAAAATATTAAAGTAGCACAACGTGGTGAAAGACCGGCTGTGGACTTGGATTTTATGAAAGAAGGGCAAACCCAGACCATTTTGCAAGAACAAACCAGATTACCCTTAGGAATGGTTCCCCACGGTAAGTCGTGGTGTGATGCCACCAGCCAAGCCACAGACTACCGCGATTCGATGGCGGCAAAAAATCCTAATGCTGCCAAATCTGGAGTCATTCCTTTGGGGAATACAAACCTTGGGCGAGTAAAAGCAAGCTTTATTCAAGATGTTACGGGTGCGCCCATAATGGTGGCCGATAAATAGGCAAGTTAAGCTAGCCCCGCATACCAAGCTTCAATGCGCCCGGCGAGTTGTCGGGCGCATTGCGCTTTAAACGCCGCGCTCTGGGTAGCATCCTGCGCCTCGTCAAATCCCAAGCCCGCCGCAGGCTGGGTAATGTCCGCACGCATCTCAGCCGAAAGCACACCCAAGTTCAAGCCCACGCCCGTCATCACCGCGCCCAGTTTCCCGGCAGGACTGAGTTGGGTTTCGACGAGAATTCCGCCTGTTTTGGCCGCAACGCCCACATCATCAATCAACATCAGGTCGTTAATCGGCTTAAGCACGATCGTTCGCGGATCATTTCGATCGCGCAGCCACTCACTCACCACCTGCTGGCATGCAATGCCCGCAGCCAGCGTCATCGCCACGCTTGCGGGCGGATGTAACGCCTCAAGCCAGGGTAATGCTTCCCCGCTAACATGCACTAAGGTCATATACAGCCCCCCCTGCGGCGAATGCCACACGCGACCCTGTGTGCCGCGCCCGGCGGTTTGCGTCTCGGCCAAAATAAGCGTCGTGCAGCCTGGAGCAATGGCTCCTTGCATAATCAACCGCTTGGCCTCGGCGTTAGTGGAATCCAGCTCGGGGTAAGTAATAAGTTGCACGATTAAAACTTGTGCGTCACAAAATACACCGCCCCAATCAGCAAGATAAAGCCCACCCAATGGTTCCAGTGCAACGATTCTTTAAAAAACCAGACGCTTACGCCGCTAAACACCAACAACGAGATTGCTTCGTACACCACCTTAATTTGCGTCGCTGTCAGCGGGCCGTAGCTGGCCCGGTTGGCAGGCACCTGCACGCAATACGCAACCAACGCAAGCAGCCAGCTGGCCAAAACAGCCTGCCAAAGCGGCGCGTGCGCGTACTTTAAATGCCCATACCACGAGAACGTCATTAGAACGCTTGCAAGTGTTAGCAACCCCAGTGCGTGCCACGGAATTCCAAATAGCGTCATCATCTTACGATTATTCCCTTGTAAAGACGTCTTGCAGTAGCGCCACGCACGCGGCCTCGTGCACGCCGCCGGTCACGCGCGGCACAGGACTCCCGCCGCCATGGCCTGGCTTGGGCGCCAATAAATTATACCGGCTACCCGCCGCACCCATCACGGCATCATACGCGCCAAAAACCACCGCGCCCACCCGCGCCTGAAACAGTGCCGAGGCGCACATCGGACACGGCTCTAAGGTCACGTAACACGTCAGGTCATTCAAGCGCCAGCGTCCCAAGCGTAACGCTGCCATTTTTAAGGCTGTTAGTTCGGCGTGCGCGGTCGGATCGTTTAACGCCTCGCGCTGATTAACGCCCCACCCAACCACATAGCCCTTGGGATCGCATAGCAGCGCACCCACCGGAATATCGCGTGTTGCCAACGCTTTTTTTGCAAGCACAACTGCCGCCAGTATGCCTTCTGAATCAGTGCAAACCGGCGGCAGTGTTTCCATAAAAGTGTTTTGAGGCGTATTTTGAGGCAAACTAGGCCGCTTTTTTAAGCGCGTTGACCTTTTTAGCCAAACGCGACTTGAGCCGGGCGGCTTTATTCTTGTGAAAAATCCCTTTAAGGGTGACACGATCAATCAAACCGTCCGCCTTGCGTTGCAGGGTGGTCACGTCAGCACTGGATTCGTGCGCGGTGATGGCCTGTAAAACGCGTTTAATGGCTGTTTTAACCGAAGAACGATACGCAACATTGCGCAACCGGTTCCGCTCGGTAACAGCAACACGTTTTTTTGCGGATTTAATACGAGGCACGCGGGTAATCTCCTAAATAAGCGTTAAATGCGTTAAAAAACTGAACACAAACAAAAAAAGACTGACTTTTATTTTTAGCACAAACCGGCTAACAATGCAGCAAGGCTCGCGACGCGTTAACGGGCCAGTTTTACTCAGGAAAGAAGCGTCCAAGGAGCCAACGCCCCTTGGCTTTACCTGCCTATTAGCCCTAATAAAACCTTAAGTGCGCACGACAGGCTAGCCGAATCGGCGACACCTTTTCCTGCAATATCCTCGGCGGTACCATGGCTCACCGAGCTACGCCAGAACGGTAAGCCGAGTGTAATCTGAGTCGCTTTAAGCCCCGCGAGCAGCTTCATCGGAATCAACCCCTGGTCGTGATACGCAGCAACATAAGCGTTGTACGGTGGGCGCATAGGGTCGAGCCCCCTAAAGGCCGCATCCGCAGGTAAAGGATCAGTAAACGTTACGTTCGGGTAAGCGCTTCGCAGTTGCGCCAGCGCAGGCAGCAACACGTCGCGTTCTTCATCGCCGCCGATTTCTTCTGCATGCGGATTTACCCCTAAAACAGCGACGCGTAGAGCTCGGCCGTCCTGTTTTGGCTGATTCGCAAGAAGATACGCCACCAGCTTGTCGAGTGCCGACACCACCAACTGTGGCGTCAAAACAGCCCGAACCTGCATAAGCGGCACATGGCGCGTCAGCAATAAAACGCAAAAGCGTTCGTAAACAAACGCCATATCGGGAATGCACGGCTGCAAAGGCCAATGTACTTTGGCAAAATGCGCTAAAATTTCGGTATGGCCACTGGTAATGGGGCAATTGGCCTGAACAAGCCGGCGCTTGCTAATCGGCCCGGTAAGCAGTCCGTGAGCCTCGCCAGCTGCAATGGCGGCCACGGCCTGCTCGAGCGCATGCCAACTTATAAGTCCAACCCGCGCATCTGGGCTTGCGGCCTTAATGGCATCCTGAATATCAACAATGTGCCAACCCGAATCAGGCAACTTAAGCCCCAGGGCCTGAGCCTGTGCCTGCAAGGTTTGCTTACAGCCAAAAATCTTTAAATCGCATACTGGGGCCCAAAGTTCGGGGCGAGCAAGCAATTTTACGGTAATTTCTGGCCCAATGCCCGTGATATCGCCCGGCGTAAGCGCAATAACCGGCTTCTGAGCGGATGCACGCACGGAGGTAGACTCTAGCTGAACTTGAGCCACCATCAAGAAACTGGCTCCAGACGAATGAGTAATTGCTGCGCTTTTACCTGATCATCGGCCGTACAATTTACCTCGGCCACGCGCCCCGCACCGGGCGCAGGCAGAGAAATTTCCATCTTCATCGACGTCATCACCGCAACAATCTGGCCCGCAACAACCTCGTCGCCGGGTGCCACATTAAGTTGCAGAAGTTTACCCGGCATCGGGGCCAGCACGCGTAACGCCTCTGGCTGCGACAAACTTGCCAAATTAGAAGCCCGTGACGAACCTGAAGCCCCAAGCGCCTGCATTGCTTTCGGCTCACGTGCACTAACACCTAACGTGTAACACGCACCGTTTAGCCAAATTTGCCAGTCGTCCGCAGCAACTTGATGCACGTACGCAAACGTCGAAACACTGGGGCCTGCCCCGGCGCGCGATTGCACCTGCCAGCGATTCAGCGCCGCGCAGTAAGCCAGCTCAAACCGCCGACCTGCAAAATTGCCTAAAAAATTGGGCTTGCGAGGCGCCAGGCCAACCAAATCGTCACCGACGGCGTTATCAGATAAAGTCACGATAAAACCGTTAGGCCCGCCGCGTTCCCCGTCGCGTTCAATAATAATCTCGACGACCTCTGGCGCGGGCAAGCCGGCTTCAACGGAGTGAACAGCCAAAACCTCTGCAGGCGAACCGACAGCACCCGAAACAGCGGTCAAGGTAACATATCGTTTTATCATGCAGTTATTCTAGGTCAATTCTGGCAAAGCGTTTAGCGATAGTCTTTCAGTTAGTATAAACGCAAACCCCATCACTGCAGACACGAGCCCACCATTACGAACCTGAACAACAGGCATTGTAATTGGAAATAAACGTAACCAGCATCGCGTTGATTTTTACGAATACAGGCAAAATAGCCGCATCAGCAACCAGCCTGCATGCTTACAGCAAAATATTGCTCAGCTTTGCCTAAAAAATTAAGCCTTATAAGCATAAGGCAGACGATACCAATCTATAAAAAATACTTGGTACAAGTTTTTACATACTTTACAAATAAAAAGATTAAGACTGCAGCCTAAACGTCATTGCATCGAAGGCACAACCCAGACAAATAAACTTTGCCCAGAAAAAGCTGCATCTTTTCGGCCAATACCACAACTATAATTGCAGAAATAATGCCGTTAAATTATGAAACTAGTCTAACGTCGGCAATTCGCCATCCTGCCCCGGGGCTTGCAGCGTGTAGCGTCCAAGCTTGCCATCCCGAAACAGCTTGAGCAGGCGCTCCGCCGCAAGCCCGGTGTCTGGTAAATCGCCGGTTTTTAACCAGCATTTGGTGCGCGCAAGGGTTTCTAAGGTTGCTTCGCCAGGTAGCTGGTGCCATTGCGCAAACGGTTCGGCATAGCGCGCTTGCAGGCGCTTTAACAGCCAACTGGCTGCAGGCTCGCTTGCAATGACGGCCTCGCCCGTACTACGAATCATGGGTAAAATTTCTGTGGCACCCTCAGGCAAAGCATCGAGCGGGAACAACCCAGGCGTATCCAGTAAATCGATGCCTGCATGCACCCTGACCCAACTGGGAGCCCGCGTAACGCCCGCCTTGGAGGCGGTTTGAACCTTTTTTTGCCCCACCAAGGCGTTAATCAACGAAGATTTACCCACATTCGGCACGCCAAAAACCATCGCCCGCGCATGCCGAGGCTTGAGCCCCTTGTTTTGCTGCGCTTTGGCGCGCGGAGCGTAAGCCGCCAGAATGGCCTGGCTGAGCTCCTTTTTCTGGCTACCACTAGTTTGTGTCGATGAAAACCCCAGCGCATACCGCCGCGATTGAATCCATTGCTGCGTTACTTTGGGGTCGGCCAAATCCGTTTTGGTAAACACCCAAACCACGGGCCGGTGCGCAATGGCGTCCACGAGTCCTTGCGGGCATGTGGCCAAGGGCGCACGGGCATCGAGCACCATCAGCACCACATCGCAAGCTTTTAAATGCTCAGCCAACTGTCGTTGCCACTTGGCCATGTGGCCGGGATACCAAAAATCATTCAAAACAAATGGGCTTCTTTTTTGGGTAATTTTAACGATGAATTATTAAGAAAAGCTTACAAAGCAAAACAGCAGAGCAATTGGTCTCAATATCTTGTTTTTATTTTTTTAAATCTAATTAAAGTGCACTGCACATGAATATACAATTTTTACCTTATTTTTTAGAAAAATTGAGAGATTTGACCTATAACGATTAGCTTTAATTAACAATAAAGACCTTTTCAAAATTCCACGAACCACACATCACTAAACAAGCAAGCATCGCAAGTATTTAAGAGAGAGAGAGTAAGAGAGAGAAAGTGAGAGTAGCATAGCCATGAGCATCAATCCATTTGCATTAAATAGTAATTCGTTCTATGGCCCAAACTTTTTTAGCACTAACCCAAACGTCATTGTGAATTACTTTAATACCAATGACTCAGGGTATGGCATGGGGCAAACACGCCCTAACAATAATTTTTTAAATCCACCTGCCTTACAAAACAATATAGGGTTTCCTTCGTTTAACGCAGTTTCTAACCCTATGGCCATGTATCCACAAAGCACCACTCCGTTTGGAGCAGGGTACAATTTCGGCTTTTCGCCTAATTTCGGCATGCCTAATTTTGGCATTTCAAACTTAGGCAGATTCTTGGATTGGAATTGGCCGCAGTTTCCGCCCACGCGACGTTCTCAGCCTCAGCCTCCGGCAGAGACTGAATCGCTCGACAACCCCAATAAAACCGTTATCGAAACCCCGAATCAAACAAAAATTACGGATGGCACTGGGCTAAATGTAAAGTTGTTTAATCAAGATCACACTATTGATCTTGGAAGTAACACAAAAAACAGTATTGTCACCGGTAACCAAGGGCGTGAAGACCTCAATATTACAGGGTTTGGCCACGCTGTAGACACTGGGTCTGGGGATGATACCTTACGGCTCAATGATACCAAATATGGCGTAAGCAAAACCGGCAGCGGAAACGATACTATTGAGCTTGGAGAAAATATATATTGGAGCAGAGTCTTCGGCGGAGAAGGTCAAGACACCGCCAAATTTAATATCGCAAGTTCAGAATTACATATCAGAGACGCTGGCGATACGTATCACTTTGTTGGGAAGTCGGGCTTCTCTGGCTTTGTCGGTAAAGATGTAGAGCAATTTGTATTTGGCGATGGAAAAACGTATACGAAAGCACAGCTCGATGACGCTATCCTTAACAGACAGGGCAGCCTGGCTTCGGGTGTTTTAAGCGCTGGAGCTGAGACAGCCAAAAACACAACGCTAGGCAAAGGAGAACTCGGTGGAGGCACCCAGCTTGCGGATGAGATAAAATTAAGTTACCTAAGCACTGCCTATACAGGGGCAGGGAATGACACTATTAACTCCGATCAAAAGCATAACTGGATTGATGCTGGAGAAGGTAACGATAAAATCAATCTTATCTCCGACTGGGGTACAAAAACCTTTGCAGGCGGTGGTGATGACACGCTTACCATTCAAGGAGCAGGCGGCGGTAACCACGATGGCGGCGAAGGAAATGACACTGTTAAAATAGGAGGCGATAGCTTTAAAATTATTAGTTCAGGTACTGACACCTACCGGATATTTAGTAACGGTAATGGGCAGCACGCTGGCGGTGCTTCGAATCATAGTAATTTTAAAAATTTCGAAATTTTCCAACTCGGCACTGAAACGCTTACCGCAGCAGAAATTAAAGCAAAGCTTGCAGCAAGCCAAGATGGTACGTTTACGCTTGGTAACCGTTATGACACTCAACTGAAAACTCAAACACAAAATCAAGCTGAGGCTAGCGACAAAATATCGTTTACTGGCTCTGATTTAAACGACAACCTAAAAACAACGGACGGCCAGACAGTTTACGCCAAAAACGGTAGCGATACCATTGCGCTGAACGGATTAAAGACGACTGCCTATGGCGAAGAAGGAAATGATACCTTTAATATTACCAACAGCCGTACCGCTTGGAACAGAACAGTCGCAAACGGTGGCCTCGGAAATGACACCTTTAACTTTGCTGTAAATACAAACCAAAATCAAACAAACTTGCACAGAGCCGATGGCGGTGAAGGTACCGACAAAGCAACGTTTGATGCAGACGCCAGTTTGTTTACCTTGCAACAAGCACAAAATAATAGCTTGACGCTAGTTCACGGCGAATCAGGTCAACGGTTTGTACTCAATAACATCGAGACGCTCTCATTTAGCGATGGCAAAGTATTTGATTCGCAGGCACTAATTAATAAATTTAACCAACAAGACGAAGGTATTCTTAGCTTCAAGCTTGCATAAATACCTTAAACTATACTTAAACTGCCCAGGGCGTAATTTGTAAATTATGCCCTGGGCCTTTCTTTAAATCAGGTTTGAGACAACACAAACAGGCTTAGGCTATGGTCCACGAGCGTAAAATAAGCGCCACCGCTAAACACTTTTTGCAAATCGCGCGGCACGCCTGCATCAGTTTGCGTATCGAGCAATTGCTGCCAGCCATACCCGCTACGATGAAACGGGAAGGTAAACGTGACCGGGTAATGATGCGCGTTAATCATCACCAGAAGCGTTTGGCCAATCACGCGATGGCCTTGCTCGTCTAACTCGTTAATTGCGGTACCCTCCAGCATAATCGTCATAGCTCGGGTGTGCGGATTCTGCCAATCCTGCACGCCCATCCCACGGCCACTGGGCATAAACCAGGTAATGTCCCGTACGCCCGTCGCCTCAGACGGAACCCCCTGAAAAAACCGCCGCCGTTGCAACACCGGGTGCGCATTACGAATTTGGCTAATGTAGCGAATAAACGCCAAAAAAGTCAGTTTTTCGGCATCCTCGTGCACGCTAAGCCAATCAAACCAGCTAATGCCGTTATCCTGGCAGTAAGCATTATTATTGCCCAGCTGGCTGTGGCTCAACTCGTCGCCAGCGCGCAGCATGGGCACGCCCAGGCTCAGCATTAGCGTGGCCAAAATATTACGCTTTTGGCGCTGGCGCAGGGCCAACACGGCATGATTTTGCGTCGGCCCTTCGGCACCGCAGTTCCAGCTTAAATTATGGTTATCACCATCGCGATTCCCCTCGCCATTGGCCCAATTGCGTTTTTCGTTGTAACTGGTTAAATCCGCCAGACTAAACCCGTCGTGACTGGTCACAAAGTTAATGCTGGCCGTCGGTCTGCGGCCGCTGGTTTCGTACAAATCGCTAGAGCCTGCAATACGCGTAGCCAACGCGCTCACGGTTGCGCCATTGCCGTTCCAGAACGAACGCACCGTGTCGCGATACTGTCCGTTCCATTCCGTCCAGTGCACCGGAAAATTCCCAACCTGATAGCCGCCTTCGCCCAAATCCCAGGGCTCAGCGATCAGTTTGACCTGCGACAGCAACGGATCTTGGTGAATAATGTCAAAAAACGAACTGAGACGATCCACGGCATAAAGCTCTCGCGCTAGCGCGCTCGCCAAATCAAACCGGAAGCCATCCACGTGCATCACGTCTACCCAATAGCGCAGGCTATCCATAATCAGTTGAAGCACGTAGGGGTGGCGCATATTCAAGGTGTTACCGCAGCCGGTAAAATCCTCGTAGTAGCGCATGTTTTGCCCAGAAAGCCGGTAATACGCCTTATTATCGATGCCCCTAAAATTCAGCGTCGGCCCCATCTGGTTACCTTCTGCCGTGTGGTTATACACCACATCCAAAATCACCTCGATGCCTGCTGCATGCAAGGCCCGAACCATCATTTTAAACTCACGCACGGCCGCAAGCGGGTCTTTGGTGGCATCTTTCAGCACCGTATAGCGAGAATCTGGCGCGAAAAAGCCCAGCGTGCTGTAGCCCCAGTAATTTTTAAGGCCTTTCTCCGTTAAAAACGATTCATCAATATGATGATGAATCGGCATGATCTCGACCGCTGTCACGCCAATAGACTGCATATGATTGATCATAGGATCGCTGGCCAACCCCAGGTAAGTTCCCCGAAGCTCTTGCGGCACATCGGGGTGCAGTTGGGTCATACCCTTAACGTGCGTCTCGTAAATCAGGGTTTTGTGCCACGGCGTGCAAGGCCGTTTATCGTTCCCCCACGAGAAAGCCGGATCGGTGACCGCTGCAAGCGGAGCCCATGCGGCGTTGTCACGCACATCGAACGATAAATCTGCCAGCCCATCGCCCATACGGTAGCCAAAAAGCGTCCCCTCAGAGCTGGCCCAATCCATATAGCGCACCACGGTTTTTGCGTAGGGGTCTAGCACGATTTTATTGCTGTTGAATCGATGGCCGTTCTCTGGCTCGTAAGGGCCGTATACCCTATAGCCATAAAGCTGCCCAGGCTGAATATTCGGCAAATACCCGTGCCATACGTGGTTGGTATACTCTGGCAACGCAATTCGGCACGCCTCGTGCGTATCGTTTGCATCATCAAACAGGCAAAGTTCAACGCGCGTAGCATGCTCGCTAAACAGGGCAAAATTAACGCCCAGGCCATCCCAAGAGGCGCCTAACGGGTAAGGCGTGCCTGGCAGAATCCGCACCTCGTTATTGGCGCTTAAGGTTTGTCTCAAGCTGGATTCGTAAAAAAGATGACTGGTCATACGGTACTCTCTATCGACACTATAGGCCCGGTTGGCAGGCAGATAAGTTCAAACGCAGGCTTGCAGAACTTTAAAAAATAAACTTAAAACTATCCCCTTTAATCCTATCATTAAACCTCACACCAACATTGACCTAAGTAATTCGCTTCATTTGAAAGTGGTAAACACTAAATGATTGTGAGGCCATAAAAAGGCAATTAAGACAAAAAAAACGCTGCATAGCCCAAGGGCCGCAGCGCTGTTCGAAGCAAGGTGTCTGATTGTTGTCAGTTCAGAAAAAAAGCAAAATTGCTGCCTCTGTCAGGCATACACAAATCTCTAAATCGACGCGAGAAACTGGGGGCAAAACTTGAGCAACTCGGGTAATCCATACATACCCGGCGCGCTATACAAGATGAACCATTGCGTCAGATTGAGGAGTCAGTTAGCAAACGGTATTTGGCTTACATTGCTATAGTCGTTTTGTTCACCTTAAAAGTTCCCAAAGTCTCTAAATTTGTTCAGCACAAATGTAACAGATTTGTTTCAATTCGATTGTTTATTTAGGGTTTATTCGCACAAAAAGCGTTAATGTTTTTTTAATGCTTATAGATATTAACGTTGGACATTGATTTTCCCGAATCGACATAAAGTCAACAATTGATTGGTTCCCTCTGGATTTAGACATCGCCAAGATTAGGCAGGTTGTTACACCCTTTATGCAAACGCAGGTTAATGCGCTTGTGTAGAGCTCGAGATAGTTAATGGCAGCGCAGCTAGGCGCTTGCCGGGGGTTTAGGTAATGGTGAATAGCATTAACGGCTACAACGTGCGTTATGACCTTAAAGGTCAACAGTCTGGCTTCAGCGACTTGACGCCCTTGTTCCAGGAAGTGGATGGCATTTACACGGCTACCCGCGCAACCGGTATGGCCCAAAACGGCACGCCCGAGCAACAACAAGAAGCCGCCAATATTCTGGCGGATTTGCAGCGCACGCCTAACACCAGCATCGGCAACGATTTGCTGGCCGATTGGCGTGCATTAGGCACGGCACCAACGGCCAATACGAGTCTGACCGCGCAATTTAGCGGCATTGACCAAATGATTATGCAACAGACCGAAGCCGCAAACCGCGAGCTTGAGGCAATGGGCGGCAAACCTGTAGCCACACAGGCCGTCCAAACCACGATTGAGCCTGCCACCAACGCTAACACCGACACGACGGGCAGTACAGCAAGCAACAGCCGCAAGGCACAGCAGGCGCTAAACTTACAAAAGCGCGAGATTGTTGAA
>JAYKHY010000018.1:0-41019 GCA_035285025.1 Vampirovibrionales bacterium
AGTTGGCTGGTTATCAATACATGCAGCGCCAGTAAAATCGCTTACATTCAGGCCAAACGGCAATCAGGCCTTGCGCGCCACCACGCTGTCGGCGAGCGCAAGCAACTGGTTAAACGCCGCCTGGGATTGAATCAGCCCGGCCGGCAACGACGCAAGGCTTTCTTTTGCGATGGCAATTTGCGCCTTGGCTTTAACCTGTGTCGCCTCAATGGCGCCGCAAGCCTCTAATAGGGTCTGAATCTCTAAAAGCTGCTCGGCAGTAACGGCATCAGGCCCAAGGCGACCAGACGTTTTAAACACAGCCTCGATTTTTTGCTGTAACACGTTCGCTGCATCCGACGTTAAAAGACCCTCCAGCGCCAGAATCACCGGTGCCGTCACTAAACCATGGCGCAAATCATCTTGCGCGGGTTTACCCAGCGTTTGCGCATCCTGCGTCACGTCCAGCCAATCATCAATCACCTGAAACGCCAATCCAATCTGCTCGCCAAAGCGCCGTAGCGATTGACACGCCGCCGCGGGCACCTCGCACAAAATCGCAACCGACTCGCACACCGCACCAAACAAAGAGGCGGTTTTACCGTAAGTTTTTTGCGTGTACGCCGCCCACGTGGTCGCCTTCAAGTCGTATTGCAGCGCGTCCTGTAGCATTTCGCCATCGCACAAATCGGCCAAAACCTGAGAGAAAATCGCAATGACTGGCACAACCCCAATTTTGGCCAACTTTAAGCTGGCCTGCGCAAGTAGATAATCGCCTGTTAAAATCGCACTGCGGTTATCGCGCACAATGCGCAATGCGGGTCGGCCGCGTCGCGTTGCAGCTTCGTCAATCACATCATCGTGCAGCAGGGTTGCCACGTGGATAATTTCGGCCACCGCCGCCGCCTCGATCACGCGCGCATCGCTGGAACGACCCAGCATTGCGCCAATCAGCAGCCCCATCGAAGGGCGAACCAGTTTACCGCCGCCCGAAAGCGCATAACTTGCCGCCTGCGCCAAATCAGTCGACTTTGGCGGAATCAGCGCCAAGATTGAATCCCTGACCGACGCAAGACTTTGCGGCAGTATACCCTCAAGCTCAGCTTGCGAGGGCGTTTGAGCATCAGGCGCAGTAGTGGTAACAGAAACGTGCTGCATAGTTATTCTGAACCTTTTGAGTGAGGTTGGGCATCCGGTTGCAAGGCGCTAAGGCAATCCAGCGTCTTAAGGGCGGGCCAGGCAATCATCACCTGCTCTAGGGTTGCCTCGGGCGCCGACCCCGCTTTGGCAACAGTACTCAAGCCATAATGCTGACGCAATCCCTGGATCGCAATCCGCATTTGCTGCGAGGCGGCCATATCCTGGGTTTCATCCAACAACTCGGCAGAATGCGCAAGGGCGCGCATGCCCGCCTCGCCAAACCCACCCTGCAAAAACGCGAGCCCCAGGTTATACCAGGCCTTGTAACGAGATGCCACCTGCTTGGCCTGCGGCGAATCGAGCGTTAAAACACGGCAAAACTGACTCGCCGCCGCCTCGGGGCGTTTTTGCTCAAGCCGAACATAGCCCAGTTGAAACCGGGTTCTAAACTGCCTGGGCCGAATCTGCAACGACTTTTGGTAATAGTAGCCCGCCCAGGCCAACCGAAACGCTTTACGTCGGGTATATCGCCACTGCTGCCAGCGTTGCTTCGGCGCGACCAGATGAAACGACGCATCCAGATACACATCACCCAGCTCTGTTAACACAGGCGCGCTGTTACGGTTTAGCTTAAAGGCATCGGCGGCAAACCCATGCGCCCGTTGCCAGTGCAATTGCTCGCGGTGCACCTTGGCAAGCCCCAACAGGGCAGGCATCGCCGCAGGATCTTTTTTTGAAAGCGCCTTTAACACAACCTGGTAAGCGCCTTCGGCACGATTTAAGTAGCCTAAATCCAAATATGTATCGCCGAGTTCCTGATGCACTAATACGCTGCCAGGCTGCATCACGCGGGCCTTTTCGAGCGTTTCGAGCCGCGCTAGGGCGCGTGTTTTAGCTGACAACGTCATGTTCAACCAGATTAAACGCGTCCGCAGAAACGCGTCATCCATAAACGGTATTACCTGGGCCCGGTTTTGCGCAATCAAGCCGACCGCGAAAACGCAAGCCGCAAGCATAAGCCAACTCAAAAAACGCTTCATTTTACGGTTACAATACCCAGTTTATACGCTAAATCCAACCGGGCCTGTTGCAAAGCGACCTGCGCCAGCACGGCTTGCAACTGGCTCGCGCGTGCTTGTGCCGAAAGCTGTTGCCCCATTAAGGCGCTAAACGAGCCAGACGCGCGCCCACTCTGCGCTTGCTCCTCGAGTAAATCGGCAAGCTGTACAGCTTGCGAAGCCGCAGGGAGCGCATTAAGCGCGGCTTGCCAGGTTTGCCATGCCTGCAACGCGTTTAAACGCGTGCTTTGCTGCGCCTGCACATACTTGGCTTGCGCCTGGGTTAACATGGCCGAAAAGATTTTAGCCTGCGTCGGGTTAAACGCTTTTTCGGCTGCCTTTTTCAGGTTTTGCGCCGAAACCAGCCGCTGACCGTAATCCTGCATATCGGCACGTTGCTTAAGCGCCCAAACCCCAGCCTGCTCAGGCGTTGCCAAACGGGTATCTTCGCCCGAAACATCGGGCAGCAGGGTATTCATCCATGCGGGCACTTGCCAGCTTGCCGCGCTTAGCACCCCTTGCGCGTCGCGCGTCAGCGTGAGCCCTTCGGGCACGAGTGTGACGGCTTTAAGGTCTGGTACAGCAGCATCAGGTAACTGCTGCAAGAGCATTCGAACCGCTTGCACCTGTTTTTGCGATTGCAACATTGCCTTAACCAGAGCCTGTTGCGCCTGCAGCGTTTTTAACTGTTGATCGATGACTTCGGGCTGGCTTAAATCCCCCAAAACATATTCGCCCTGGCGCTGACCCAGATTTGCGCGCGCCGCCATTAACTGCGCATCGGCCAGCTCAGCCTCGAGCAGGGACTGCACCCAGTTTAAATAAAGCCCTGCGGCTTGCGCTAACTCATCCTGCAGCGTCTGGCGCAAACGTGCTTCGGCGGCCTCAATGTCACTTTCTGCCGAGCCTTCGATATAAGGCGCGTTAAACGTTTTAAAAAATATCAATACGCGCTTGGCTTTAACGCTTTTTGCGCGCAGCTTGGTCTCGGTTACTTTGCCTTCGGCCGCCGCAATTTCGGCAGATCGCGCGGCGGCCTGAAGTAATGTTTCAAGGGAAACGTCGCGCGTTGGGGCGTGCTCGGCTAAAGTCTCACGCGATACCTGAGGTGTCTCGATAAGCGGTGCGTTAACAAGTGCGGATGAACTTAGCTGAGCCGGCCGAGCCTTAGCCTTGGACGCAGCAAGCGCCGGAACCGGCTGCAGGGCAACCAGTGCGCTTACGCAAAAAAGACTCAACGCAGATAAAACGTTTGTAAACCGCATAACTCTAAAACGACCATTTAACATCAACGCAACTACGCAAGACGTTTGCTAAAACGCGCAATACTAAAGCCCATTAATAACAGGCTCATACCCACCAAAATTAGCGTATGACCCCATAAATCCGTTGCGCCCAGCCCTTTAATCATCACGCCCCGGATAATATCAAGATAATACGTCAGCGGCAGCGCGTAACTAATTACCTTAATCATCAGCGGCATCGGCTCAATCGGAAACACAAATCCCGAAAGCAGCAAACTGGGCAGCAGCAAACCAACCGAAAGCTGAATGGCCTGCACCTGAGACCGACACGACGTTGAAATAAACAACCCTACGCCCAACGATGTAAAAATAAACACGATTGAGCTGACCAGCAAAAACCACAAACTGCCATTGACCGGAATATCAAAAAACCAGAGCATCACGCCTAGCGTGAGCAGCATATCAATAAACCCGATAATGCAATACGGCAACACTTTGCCCACCATCAGGTCGCCCACGCGCAACGGAGACACCATGAGCTGCTCCAGCGTACCGGCTTCGCGTTCTCGAACAATGCTAAAGCTGGTAAACAGCACGGTCATCATGTGCAGAATAATGGCGAGAATCCCCGGAATTAAGAACAGCGAGGTGCTTAGATCCGAGTTGTTAATGACCTTGGCGTTTAACTTAATGGGCATCGGCGGCAAAATGCCTTGCGGCAAATTATCGGTGGCAAGCTCCTGAGAATAATTACTTAGCACGGCTTGCCCTGCACCTAAAATCGCCTTGCTTACGGCGGCGCTGGTGCCATCGAGCATCAGGTTAATTTCGGGCGGGCCCGAGCTGCTTTGTCCCGAACTAAGCGCTTTTTCGGAATAATCGGGCGGAATAATAATACCAACCCGGTATTGCCCCTTGCGAATCGCCTTGCCCAGATCTTCCTCGGAGCGCGGTTGTACGGTTTGATCGATGGCAAACATCTGGCTGGCCTCGAGCGCCTTAATCAGCTCAATCGAGGCGTTTCTGCGGTCGTAATTCACAACCAGCGTCGGGACTTCGTTGATTTCTCGCTGAATCGCAAGCCCGGTAATCATCAGCTGAATCAGCGGCAAAATAATAATAAACGCCACCAGATACGGATCGCGGCTAAGCTGCACGAGCTCCTTCCAGCAGATGCTGAAAATGCCGCCCAACGAGAATTGTGCCTGCGCCCACGTCATCACACGCGAGATGAGCCCCGAGGGTGCGTGCGGAGCGGACTGGGCATGAGCATGAATGACAGGCGTCATGCCTTATAGTGTATCGCAAGCGGCGCGAGAGAGACTATTTAAATCAATAGCAACGCTAAAACCCATTTACGAATAAATTTTTCAACTGCTCAAGCCGTAACCTAAAGAAAATCCTGACTCAAACCTGATTTTAAACTTTGCGCTGCAAAACAGGTCTTAGGCAAACGATTCGAACGCGACGGATTTAAGGGCCGGGTTGGCGCTGGCAAACTTGAGCGCTTCGGCCTTTTGCTCGCGATGCTCCATTTTCGCCATCACATCCGTGAGCGCATTGGTTGCAGGCTTTAACGTATGATCCAGCAAAAAGCGCGCCATCATATCAATAGGCTTAACCATCAAGGGAATGGCAGCTAAACCCATGATAGTTTGAAGCATTTGTATTTGCTTAGGCGATTTATTCAAGGCTTGAGCAGCAAGCTTGGTCGCTTTTTGGACCATTTTCACACCTAAGACAGGCCCTTCACAGCTTGCAATCCACTGGAAAGCTGCGCCATAAGCAAACGCAGATAAAGCCCGAGTATTCTTTAATCTTTTAGATTCGTTTTTATCGGCACCTTCGTGGGCTTGAATACCCTTAGCTAACGCGTACAGACCGCTAAATCCGTAGACTACATTATCCATTTTTTTCTTGAATGGCTCACCGACATAATTGATTAGCCCTTGAGCAATTTCATTTAAATAGCCAACCATTCTCAACTGAGACATTTTATCCGAAGCGCTTAAGAACTTTTCTGCAGCGCGTCCGCTCAACGTCGGCGTGATTTTTTTCGCCTCACTGACCTCAACCTTGCCTGTATGCGTGTCTCTCAACGATTCCCGGTTTACGTGAGACAACGCGGGCAACATCCCGATAAAATTTGAATGATCCACGCCCAGCAAGGGCATATCGGCCAGCACCGCCATCGGCGCATTGGCCAGCGGGCTCATCGGCAACGCAGCAGGCGCAGCCACAAACGTATTTCTGACTTGTGGCGGCATAAACGCCATCGCCATAGGCTGTACGGGCAAGCGATTAGACGCAAACATATCCGTCGACGGCGGCATGACGCCTAACGCGATAGGGGCTGCAGCCGCCGCAAAAGTATTCCCTGCCAACAGGGCACCTTGCTGAAGTGCCAAGCGTTGCTGTTGCTGAGACGCCAAGGCTGCCGCACGCATGGCGGCAACTTCTAACGGCATGGCAGATGGAATCGAAGCTCCCAAGGAGCGTCCCCTTTATGCAAGGCTACTAAAACACAGCGATTGTTTTTAAATTAACGTGAATTAAGCTAATTTTAGCTATTCGTAATTTACGTTGAGCTTTATTGTGGACTCAGACTAACCCGTTCAAACCAGTCGCTTTTGTGAGATTTCGCAAATCATTTTATTTATTAGCTTGCGATTTGCTTTTGATTAAATCTACTTTGGTTATTTTTTTAGTAAAAAATAAAAATAACGTCACCTATTTTTAAAGGTGGCGTTTTTATAGAAGATGTATGCTTGTGCAGGCTTTAATTTAACAGAGGTCGCCCGGCACGCTTTTCAACAAAAACATAGTACAAAAAATTGTACCGCTTATGCAAGTCTTTTTTTAATAGTTGAACATAAACCGGATGCGAATTTGATTTGAGTCAATTTTACGTAGCAGACACGTTAAAAATAATCGCTTTGGCTTAAATAACAGTGCCTGTAACCTCACTAAACCCACTCAAGCCATTTTTGTGCGCTTTAGGCGTTTTATCCGCCCTGCAAACACTCAAAGGTGATTCGCGTGAAGTTTTCGCCTAAATTCTTACTAACGCCCAGAGCAACGCAATGCTATTTAAATAAAAACAGCCTATCCACAATTAGGTAGGCGAACAAAACACATCCTAAACAACTAATTACTAATTAACGATTAACAGCCTGTTAAAAAAGCCCTTGTCATAATCTGTTTGCCGCACCGGATTTTAAAAACCCCGTGCGCCGCATACAATAAAGAACCATGATGCCACAATCTCTTGCCCCGCAACTTGAAGCCTTAACCTGGACGCCGGTGGATAAAGCCGAGTTTTCCAAGCTGCCCAAGGCCGAGCAGCTCCGCCGAATTCGCCATTCCAGCGCGCACGTGTTGGCCAGTGCCATTCAAACGCTTCGGCCCGATGTACAGTTGGCCATTGGCCCCGCCACCGCAACCGGCTTTTTTTACGATATGAAATTCCCAGGGGAACCACTCTCTGAGACTGAGCTGGACGCCATAGAAAAAACCATGCAGGCCGTGGCGGGCCGTAGCGCCGCGTTTGAAATCGCAGAACTAGCCAAACCCGAGGCCATTAAACTGTTTGAAGCGCTCGACCAGCCGCATAAAGTCGAGATTTTAAACCGGATTCCGGCAGAGACTGTGACGCTGTACCGTCACCAAACGCCGGATAAAAGCTATTTTATTGACCTTTGCGCCGGGCCGCACGTGCCACATACGGGCCTCTGCAGGGCCGCCAAGCCCTTGAGCCTTTCTGCCGCGCACTGGCACGGTGAGCTGACACCGAGCCTGACCCGCGTGGCAGGCACGGCGTGGGCCAACGAGAAAGATCTGGCCAAATACCTGGAATTTCTCTCGGCAAGCAAAGCGCGCGATCACCGGACACTGGGCCCGCAGCTAGACCTGTTTACGTTTCATCCATGGGCAATGGCGCCCATGTGGCACCCAAACGGGTTTACGCTGCGGCAAACGCTAGCCGCGTTTTGGCGAGAAATGACCGAGGATGCCGGCTACGTTGAGATTTTTAACCCGTTGCTATACCGTAAAGCGCTGTTCGAGACCTCCGGGCACTGGGATCACTTTCGGCACAACATGTTTGTGTTTAAAAACGATCACGAAGCCTGCGAACATATTGAAGGCAAAAAAGAGCCTGAAAAAGAATCTGAAGGCGAAGCTGATATTCTTGCGCTGAAGCCCATGAACTGCCCGGACACGATGCTTTACTTTAAGAGTAGTCTGCGCAGTTACCGGGATCTCCCTATGCGCGTGGCTGAGGGCCAGATTTTGCACCGAAACGAGCCCGGCGGCTCGATTCACGGACTCATGCGCACACGCAGTTTTATTCAGGATGATGCGCATATCTTTTTGACGGGTGAACAGGTCGAAACCGAGGTCAAAAGCCTGCTCGATATGATCGATGCCACATACAAGGCGTTTGATCTCGAGTATTCGCTCAAGCTTTCGACCCGTCCCGAGAATTCGATGGGCGAGCTGGCCGTTTGGGAACAAGCGGAAGCAGGCTTAAAAAGTGCGTTGGAGGCGGCAGGATTTACGCCCGAGGATGCGACGACTCGCGACGCGCCTGCGAGCGAAGCCGCAGAAAGCGTGTCGCGTTATTACTCAATCGATCCTGGCGAGGGCGCCTTTTATGGCCCTAAAATCGATGTGTTTGTGCTCGATAGCCTAGGCCGCCAGTGGCAGTGCGGTACGGTGCAGTTGGATTTTCAGCTCCCGGCCCGGTTTGAGCTTAAATACGCCGATGCTGACGGCAGCCTGAAGCAACCCATTGTGGTACATCGGGCCGTGTTTGGCTCGTTTGAGCGCTTTATCGGCATTCTCATCGAGCATTTTGGCGGGCTATTCCCCACGTGGCTCGCGCCGGTGCAAGCCGCCGTGCTCCCCATTGGCGAGACCCACTTGGAGTACGCTAAAACCGTGAAGGCCACGCTTAAAAAGGCGAGAATCCGGACTGTTTTAATGGACGAAAACACCATTAATTACCGTGTACGCCAGGCCGAAACGCAAAAAATCCCGCACATTATTGTGGTGGGTGGTCGCGAGGCCGACGAGCAGAGCGTAACCGTTCGTAAAGCGCGCGGCGGCGGCAAGCAGCAGGTATTTGCCTTGAGCGACTTTTTAGCGCATATGCAGGATTTGGTCACGAACCGCACGCTAGACGTTGAGATTGAACGCTTTGACGCGCTGTTTAGGGCCCCTGCCGAGGCCGTGATGCAAGACGATGAGGCGTATTAGGCATGCACTTTGAACTGCCAAAAGATGCAAAGACTTTTGCCAAAAATAGCCGTATTATTGGTGATTGGAAAAATCCAAACAAGCGTATACTCAGTCAACTTGTCCTGCCTCCAGAAAAGAAACTATCCAACGAGGCCCTGAGGCTGTTTTTCGTCACACGTAACGCTTTTACGCCTTTTTCTAAGGATGTTTGGCAATCTTTTGGAACCCAAGAAGGACGCATGACCCTTGACCAGACAAATAGCGCATTGGCTGAGCTGCAAGACCGAGGATTAATCCAGCCGGATTCATTTTGGCATGTAGGTGCCCTTGCGTCAGAAGCAAAAATAGACCTGACCCCTGAAGGACAGACACTCCAAAGAGTGCTGAAAACCCTTCCTAAAACCGATACTTTATACGATACAGTGACTCGACGATTCAAATTATGACGAATAAACCCTTTGGCCTGATTGGCGCGGGCGTGATGGGCTCGGCGCTGCTAGAAGGCTTGCTGAAGCATCAGGTCGTTCAAGCCGATCACGTGTGGGCAATGGACCGCGCGCCCGCCTCGCGAGAGCGCATGCAAGCCACGCTTGGCATCGAAACCACAGGCAACTTTAAGCCATATTTGGCGGGCACGCAAACCCTTTTGTTGTGCGTTAAACCGCACCAGGCCGTGCCGTTGATTCGTTCACTGAGCGAAGCTGGCCTGCCCGAAAAGACCCTGCTCATCTCGATTGCGGCAGGCGTAAGGCTAGAGCAATTGGGCACCGAGGCCCCGAATAACCCTATTATTCGCGCAATGCCCAACACACCCGCACTGGTGGGGGAAGGCATGAGCGTGCTGTGCGGTAATGCCAATACAACGGATGAACACATGCGTTTGGCGCAAAGCGTCTTTAAAGCGGTAGGGCGCTGCCTGGTGATGGAAGAAACTTATTTTGACGCGATTACCGGCCTATCGGGCAGTGGCCCAGCATACGCCTACCTGATGATGGAAGCCCTTGCCGATGGCGGCGTACGCGTTGGCTTACCGCGGGACGTAGCGATGACGCTGGTGGCACAAACCATGCTAGGCTCGGCCAAAATGGTGTTGCAAACCGGCAGGCACCCCGCCGCCCTGCGCGACGACGTCACCACGCCCGCCGGCTGCACAATTGCGGCGTTGCTCTCGATGGAAGACGGCAAAATTCGCTCTGTACTGGCCCGCGCCGTAGAAGAAGCCGCAACCACGGCAAAAGGGTTGGGGTAGACCAGTATGACGTTTCAACCGCTGGCCTACCAGTGCGCCAAATGCAACCACTACGGCTACACCGAGGACGAAATTCGGGCCACGGGCAAGTGGAGCCGATTTTTTGACTGGCAGAACAAGCGCTTTAAAGCTGTCAGTTGTGCCCAGTGCGGTTATAGCGAATTTTACAAGCTCGAGAACAAAGGCTTCCTCGGGAATTTTTTTGATCTATGGTTCTCTGGGTAAAAGCCAGAGTTAACGCGAAATAACTTTTGATTAAGATCTATATGATTGCTTTTTTAGGGTAATGCTAGCTGAACATATTCAAAAGGTTATGATTTGTGCTTAAAACCAGTATTAAAGCAGCCTCTCCTCTACCGGGCTGTAAGACGCTTGAAAGGCCAGCATAACCCTAGCGCAAACATCGCGCCGCCTATCATGCCGCCCAAATGCCCCAAAACGTTGACGGTTTCAGCCTCCTGAAAGCTAATGTAAACAAACAGCGCTGCAAACAAAATCAACCCTCTGAGCATGGCTAAAAACGCCTTAAAATCGCCTTTGCGCAACTGCACAACCAGCATAAAAACAAGGTAGGCCGATAACAGCCCGTACACGCCGCCCGAGGCGCCAATCGTGGCTTCTGGCACCCAGAGATAACTAGCAATTAAGCTAAACGCCACCGAAAAGCCGTACAGCAGGGCGGCACGCCAAGCGCCAATAATCGCCTCGATGCGCGCGCCAAAAATCCAGAGTCCAAACGCGTTACTCAGGACGTGTTGCCAGTTTAAGTGGAGCATCGGGCTGGTTAACATGCGCCACCATTGGCCTTGCAGCAAAGCTGGGCGATTAAAATTACCCATAACAAGCCAAGCTTCGTCTGCGTGTAACATCCCGTGTGTATAGCTTGTAAAGCAGTACACGCTCAGGATTAAACCCAGCATCAGCGGCGTAAAAACCAGTCTTTTTTTTAACATCCTTGCACCATGCTCATAAAAGCGCCGTACCGGTCGTGATTAGCACAACCCGTTGCCCGCCCTTAAATTATGCCACGAGTGTTGCCTCACATCTTAACCTCTGTGCTTAAATAGCCATAAACTCGGCTCGAAATCGGGTTAGGCAAAAGACCTAGCAAACTGGACGGCCTTATTTTGGAGGACTTTCAGACCAAAGCCAAATTGGCGCAAACAAAGAAAAAAGCCTGGCGCTTTTGCAAGCTCAGGCTTGGTTGGTTGGATTTCCCCCTCGAGATCGTTTTGAAAAGTGTGTGGTGGTTAGAATGTTTTAAAAGATTAAAAATTAAATGAATGCCTCATTACTCTGCTCTATTGCCCTCAGTCACAGCAAAAGCTGCCTTACTTGTATACGCCAAGGGTGATGTAGGTGGTGTGGTTGTTGTGGGTGGTGGTGGATGGTGAATTTAAAAAGCCGTTTATAAACGCTAGGCGACTTACGCCGGGCTTAATCCGTGCGAGTTACACGATATAAAACAGTAGATATAAAACCCTGAGCCCTATGCCTAGCCTAGACTTTAATGAAACCTTAAGCCTGTTTCTTCTTAAGCCTGTTTTAACCTAAACCTAGCCGATTGCCTGCCCTGTCTATGCTTGCTGTTTGATTAAACCTAGCGGTATGCCTGCCCTGTGGAGCGTTTCTTTAGAGTCCGTATCGCTCACATAAGCATAAAACCCGACTGAATCGAAATTGTGATCACTTTCTTAAGATTGTTTTTATATTTTTTTGCGAGAATCAATACTGTAGGCAAGTTTTGTTTTTTATAATTGTTAACACAATATTAATAATGCCTGAACAAACGCTTTTTTTGAATATAAATTTACGCTTTAGCCGACTGAACTTATTGCTTAAAAGCGGCTTGAGCGCGTGATTAAGGGCCCTAAAAGGCTAAGAATGATTTATAGTAACCCATTGCAGAACGTATTCCTAAGGTTTGCTTATGGTTTAAGCGCCTAACGGCTCGCGTAAGCTACACTTGGGCTATGCCCAGTTAGGCTTCAACGTTAAATCGCCTTATAAAAAAAGAATTTTATGCTAATGAAAGACGCATTAACCGCGCTAAGCGCCTCGCAAGCAATGAAATCCATCATTGAGGATCACCAAAACTCGGTTACTGAAAAGGCAAAGGCAATGAATAAAGATGCCGTTACTGAGCAAGAAACCGTTTTAAACGAGCAACGCTTAGTGATTGTCTCGAACCGGGAGCCTTACACGATTAAAGTAAGCGATGGCTCTGAGGTAAGCTTTGAGCGTACACCGGGCGGGCTGGTTTCTGCGCTGGATCCGGTTTTACGCAAGCGCAACGGCCTTTGGATTTGCTGGGAAGGCGCGCCTAAAAAAGTGGCCGATAACGATGCCCACAGTCTGGACCCGGTAATTGACTGGGCGAATATCGAACTCCCATACGAAATTCAATCCGTGACGTTGAGCGAAACCGAAATTAACCATTATTACTACGGTTACGCCAATACACGAATTTGGCCGCTATTCCATTATTTTGTCTCGCGGTGCAATTTTTTAGATGAGCGCGACTGGCCAAGCTACCTGAGCGCCAACCAGAAATTTGCAGAAGCCGTCATTACGCACACTAACGACGATGATTTGGTCTGGGTGCAGGATTATCATTTGCTGCTGGTGCCTAACCTTGTGCGCGCCCGAGCCCCCAAGCGTAAAATCGGCTTTTTTCTGCACATCCCGTTTCCGGTACTCGAGGTTTTTAAAGTTTTGCCACGCCGGCAAGCGCTTTTAGAAGGCATGCTCGGCAGCGATTTAATCGGCTTCCACGTGCCCGAATACGTCGAGTATTTTCTGGATGCCGTCGAGGCACTTATGCCGGTAAGCCAAGCGCAAATCAACCGCGAGGCTTCAACGGTGACCTACCAAGGCCGCGTAATTAAGGTTGCGGAGTTCCCGATTAGTATTGATGTTGAACAGATTGAAACGCTTGCCGCCAGCCCCGAGGTTCAAGCCCAGGCGCAGCAGGTAAGGCAGCAATACCCCGTAAAATATTTGGGGCTAAGCGTAGACAGGCTGGATTACACCAAGGGAATTCTCGAAAATTTTGAGGCCATACGCATCTTTTTTGAGAAATATCCGCAATATATAACCCAGCTTACATTTGTGCAAATCGCAGCGCCCACACGGACCGAGGTGCCCGCGTATCGCCAGATGAAGGAAGAAATCGAACAAGCCGTCGGGCGCATTAACGGCGCGCTCTCCAAGGGTAATTGGTCGCCGATCCAGTACTTCTATCGCAGCTTTCCGATGGATGAAGTGCTGCCCTATTTTATAGCCGCGGATTTTTGCATGATCACACCCTTGCGAGATGGCATGAACCTGGTGGCTAAAGAATACTGCGCTACAAAGCTGGATAATCGGGGCATATTGCTGCTAAGCGAATTTACAGGCGCCGCGTCGGAACTAACGGACGCGTTTACGCTCAACCCTTACCACATTGAGGGGATGGCCGACACGCTGCACGAAGCATTGACCAAGCCCCAAGACGCGCTTACGCAAAGCATGGCTGGCCTGCGGCGCACCATCCAAAAAAACACGATTCACGACTGGGTAAACGCCTTTTTGAGCCAGTTTGAACAGGCCACAACGAGCCCTCATGTAACCTTGTGATCAATCTGGACTGGTGAAACACATTGCCCCAAAGTGCATTAAATTTACCCTTGCTTAAAACGCTGCCCTGGCTTGCCGAGCATCAGCATCTGGCGCTGATGCTGGATTACGACGGTACGCTTTCGCCCATCGTAGCCAACCCCGAGCAAGCCTTTATCGATGAGGCAGCCCTAGGGCAGCTCGTGCGACTTAGCGCGCACCCACACATTTCGCTGGCGATTATTAGCGGACGCTCGATTGAGCAACTCGAAAAGTTTTTAGCACCGCTGTTTAAAACCAATGCGCTATTTTGCGGTATGCACGGCGGCCAAATTTACGACCCCAAAACGCAAATCACCCTAAAAGCCTTTATGCCATCGCAATATCTACCTGTGCTGGCCGACTTTAAAGCCCGGTTGTTGGCCGAACTAACACCGCAAAACCTTTTGCATAGCGGCTTAACGCTAGAAGAAAAATCCTGTTCGATTGCGCTACACACCCGTAACATGCAACAGGCAGCGCAAAAAACCCAAGCGATTGCCTTATTTAAAGCAACAGCCAGGACTATTACTGAGTCAGCATCGGCATTGTTTAAGCTACAACCTGGCAAAGAAGTGCTTGAGCTTGTGCCCGCTATTTTTAGCAAGGCCGTTGCCGCCGAATTTTTATATGAGTTTTGGCAGCAAAAATCCGCGCGGCCCATACTACTCTGCTACATTGGCGATGATTTAACCGATGAGCCCGCGTTTACATGGGTTAACGCGCATAACGGCATTAGCATTGCGGTAGGTAAAACGCATCCCGAAACCACCGAAGCGCGATATCACCTAGAAAACGTCGCGCAGGTACACCAATTACTGGGGCGTCTCTTGTAAAATAATCCGCCTATGGCAAATAGTAATAGCCGCCAAAGTCCGCTAGCTAGCGTTAATTTAGAATGGTGCTATCGGCGCGAACCCGTTAATTTGCATTGACATAAGCATCAGACAATTTTACCCGGCTACGCCAAGCGATTCGGGAAGCAGTCATCAAGCCAGCAACGGCGATTTTATTCAAAAGTTAATCATTTTCAAATTATATGAGTATAGTGTTAAGCAGACGTTTGCAAATTTTAAACGCGCCGGGCATTATAACGATATCATTGCGCTGAGATTAACGTGTGTCTATGCTGACCGTCATTCGTGCAAAACTTCACGGCATTACTGTAACCCAGGCCGACGTTGCTTATCACGGCTCCATTACACTGGACCCGGATTTTTGCGATGCGGTGGGCATGTATCCGCTTGAGTTTGTTGAAATTTGGAACCGTACCAACGGCGAACGCTTTAGCACCTATGTGATTTTAGGCGAGCCCGGCAGCCGCTGCTGCATTGTTAACGGGGCTGCTGCACGTAAAGTAACCGTGGGCGATACCCTGATTATTGCCGCCAAAACAACGCTCAACGCGCCCGAAGCCCTGTACCAACATCAAGCGCGGGTATTAACGTTTGATGCTCAAAATCAGCCCTTAGAGCAATTTAGGTACCAGGTTTACGCAACCCCAGAACGCGCCTTTAATTTTAGGATGATTGACGAGGCCACCGGCGCAGTTATGCCGGTCCCGCTTAAGGCCACTTCAGACACGCACCTTGGCAGAAGCTCTGAAGCACTGGATTTAGCCTTACTGGCCTAACCCCACGAGTTGAACGGACTTAGTTAATCGGGCTTAATGGAAGCCTATTTTTTCGCTGGAGCCAAGCACTTTTTGGCGCAGCCGGTTAAGCTGTTTGCCGTAAGCCTGCTCTAGCGCTTGCGGCATGGTTTTTTCGACATCCAGTAAAAACAAATCGTGAATAATCAGCTCTTTAACCACTACCACCAGGCCTGGATTACGCGTGTAAACGCCCTGCGGCATGTGCGTTGCGTGGCTAGATAAAGTGCCCACAAGACTTTCCTGACCATCAATCGCCAGAATGAGCCAACGGCAGCCAAAACTGCCTTCAATGGGTTCACCAGAGCCGTGAGAATAAACCTGGCAGGGCGTCGCAAGCTGAACATCATCGTAGCCTACAACTTTTACATCCACGCCGCGCATGGCCGCGCGTTCAACCGCCTCTTTTAAGGGCGGCACATCGTTAGACCAAACCTCTAGCAGAACCGTCTCCTGCGCGCGATCAATCATGCTAAGCGCGTGGGCCACAATAGCTTGCTCGCCCTGAAGGTTCATCGCGGGCTGCAAATCGGTTGTGGTTAATTTGGGCAAGGCGTCTCGCAAAAACGAGAACGATTCCTTGTAATTTTGCTCCAGACGGTCCAGCAGCATTTCGGGTTGCACCGGCGAATAAGTCACCGGCTTTTCGCCAACTGCGGCCACCATGTGCTTTACTTCCATGGATTTAAGGGCTTCGTAGGCCCGCGATTGCGGAATATCGGCGGCTCGACTAAGCTCGTAGCCTGTGGCAGGGCTTTGCCGCAGCAATGCAAGGTAAACACGCGCCTCGTAGGCATTAATGCCAAGTGCTTTTAAGTGTTCAATCAATCGATCGTGCTGCATGGCAACCGCGTTAATGCTTTCCAACGAATGATGCTATTTAAAAAGCAAATCCTAAATTTTCGACTCAAAAATTTAAAGTTTAAGCATAAAAAAATCGCGCTAAAACGTCTTTTTAGAAAGTTAACTTGCAATAACGGCAAAACAGTCCCAAATAAAGCCGCAAAAAGCCTTTAAATGAATTAATTCTTAAGTTAAAAACAGTAGAACAAACACACGTAATCGCCAGCAGTGATTACAAAATATAACGCAACATAACTTAACCCCCTCGAAACCCTGCCTTTGTATTATAGTAAACGCAAGTCTTTTGGACTTTACTAAGCTTTTTGAACGCAGCATATCGATAGCCTATCGATGCGCACCAGTGATTCCAGTCAATTTTTTGGAGATTTTAAACAATGCCTGCAGTGATTTTGCTGAAAGATGTTGACACCCTTGGCGAACAAGGCGATATCATTCAGGTGGCAGAAGGATTTGCACGTAATTACCTTATGCCCAATCAGTTAGCGGTTGTGGCTACCGAAGGCGCAAAAGCAGACCGTGAACGCCGCTTACACCGCATTACCGCGCGCGCCGATAAACGCCTGGCCGAAGCCAAAGCCAAAGCCAGCAAAATCGAGGCGATTGGCGTACTAACGATTGCGGCCCGCGCCGGTGATGAAGGCAAACTGTTTGGCGCCATTACCACCCGCGAGCTGGCCATTATGATCTCTGAGAAAACCGGGATGGAAATCGATCACCGCCTGGTGACGACCAACACCGCAGTCAGACACATTGGCAGCTTTTCGGCCATTATTAAACTCAGCCACAAAGTTACGGCTAACTTACCGATTGATGTCATTCGCGACGAAGCCTAAAGCACACGCTTGGCCAAATGATATTTTCACCCCCTCGCTTAACCTAGCGTGGGGGTAATTTTTAAACAGGACTCTAAGAAGGCGCGAGAGTAAGGGAACGGTACTCGCATTAAGATACGGTTAATTTCTATTGAGCTCTATTCTGGGGGCGCATCGGCATCTAATGGTGGCGCAACCGGCAGCGGCTGTGGCGGCAAAGGCGCGGGCGGCTGAGCAGGCCTACGAACTGGAACTGGCGCGGGTGCAAGCGCAGGCGCTTGAGACGAATGCGGCGCTCGTGGCTCAACAATAATTACGCCATTATCTGGCACAGGCGCCGAGTCGGTCTGCGCGTCCGCCGTCGAAGGCTCATCTGCGCTAGCGGACACGGGCACCTGGGTTACCTTAGGGCGAGGGGATGCAATATAATCGCCAGGCACGTTAATCAGCGCCGAACGAATCCCCTTGTAACTGCTTTGCTCTTGCGCAAACCAGTTTTGCAACGATTTTTGAGCGTTCATCGTGTCTGCGTTGGGTGTATCATCGCCCTGATGAATTAGCGGCGCGGCGTCGGGCACCCGGGTCTCAAAACTTAGGTCCAGTTTTTCAAACAACATGTTAAACAACACAAGCAGCACCACAAGCGAAACACCAGTGGTCGCTAAAAATACAACAATCAGTTGTCGCGTTTGCATCACGAGAAATTCTCTTAAAGGTTGTACATTTAGTTTTAAAGCGAGCAACGCCAGAATACAAGAGCCCGGCGTCTATTGCGCCGAGCTGACATTTGATTAAGACCATTAAAAACGACTGGCATAGATTTTCAAATTAAATGTGCGACAAACTAAGGCAAATAGAGCCTTTCAATTCTGTATCAGGCGATTATCCCGTAACTGACCTATGCAAATTTTCGTCAGACAGAGTTTGATTTTCAGAGGCTATACAGCCTGTCGTTGCAGAAGCGCTTTACATGGCAGGTTCGTAAAACGCTGACCCTGACTGTATTCTAAGTTTCTGTTTTTAAATCACATTTAATTGCGCAAGTTTAACGCGGGCTAAATCGCAATCCTGGCCAATTTGACGCACCAAGTCCGCCAAGGTTTCAAAACGTTGCTCGCTCCGCAAACGCGCGACAAATTTTATCTGAAACGGCGTGCCTAAAACGGCCTGCTCAGGCCAAGCTTCTCCGGCCGAAAGTAATGCATGCGTTTCGATACGCGGCGACGACGGGCGGGCATCCCCTTGAAGCACCGTAGGATTGAAGCCAATATTGCAGGCCGCAGGAAACGTCTGTTCTGCAATTTGTAGCCAACAGGCATACACACCCACCGCCGGCACTAAACGGTTTTCGGCAGGGGCCATGTTCGCCGTTGCAAAACCCAGCTTATGCCCACGGCCATCGCCTTTCACCAGCGTGCCGGGTAACGCGTAGGGGCGGCCAAGCAAGGCCGCCGCAGCCTCAACATCGCCGTATTGCAACAGTTTACGAATCTGGGTACTACTAATAATTTGCTCACCGCCCGCAAAATGCGCCTTAACCGGAGCCATGGTCGTCACCGCAAATCCCAACCTTGGGCCCAGCGCAGCCAAGAGCGCAACATCGCCTTGACGATGCAACCCAAAATGGTAATCGTAGCCGGTGACCACCGCCTTCGCATTAATTTGGCGCGCAAGCATCGCCTCGGCATAGACGCTGGCAGGCATTTGCATCAAGGCAGGGCTAAACGGCGGCACTAGTGCAACGTCAAAGCCCATTGCCTCAAACGCAGCAAGACGATCGGGCAGCGCAGAAAGCAAGGGTAGCGGGGTTGGGCTAAGCGCGTGCTGCGGATGATTCTGGAAAGAAAACACCACGGGCATCAATTGCCGCTCGCGCGCCTGCGCTAGGCACGCCGACAACACAGCCTGATGCCCGATATGCACGCCATCAAACATGCCCAGGGCGCAAGCAGAAGGCGGCAACGGTTCAAAGTCCAGCGTCTCGATTACGCGCATCGCCATCCGTCATCTAGTTGCAAACAGTTGCATCATTTAGCGCTAAAACTTTCAGCTTCATGCGGCCACGGTCTGCTCGGTAACCGTTAAGCTGCTCAGCTCGTATAACCGGCGGTAAACCTGCCCGTGCGCCATCAGTTGCTCGTGCGAGCCTTCTTCGACCACACGGCCGCCTTCGATAACGGCAATTTTATCGGCGTTACGAATCGTGCTCAATCGGTGCGCAATCACAATAACCGTGCGGCCACGCATCAAGCGCTCCAGGGCAGCTTGCACAATTGATTCGCTCTCGTTATCCAGTGCGCTGGTGGCCTCGTCCAGAATCAAAATCGGCGCGTTCTTTAAAAACGCACGCGCAATCGCTAGCCGCTGGCGCTGCCCGCCAGACAACATGACGCCGCGCTCGCCGATTTGCGTATACAACCCCTCGGGCAAGGCCTCAATCGTGCTTTGCAAATTAGCCTGGCTCAGGGCTTGCCAGAGTTCATCGTCGGTGGCGTTAAATTTTCCGGCGCGCAAGTTTCCTGCAATCGTGTCGTTAAACAAAAAATTATCCTGAAACACGACCCCAATTTGCGCGCGCAACGATTGAACCGTTGCCTGCCGAATATCCACGCCATCAATTAAAATCCGGCCTTGCGTAACATCGTAGAAACGCGGCAAAAGTTGCGCAATCGTTGATTTTCCGCCACCTGACGGGCCAACCAGCGCAACCGTCTGACCTTTCTGGATGGTTAAATCTACCTGCTTAAGCACCGGCTGATTGGCTTTGTACTCAAAATCCACCTGCTCTAACACAATGCTTTGGGCAAGCGGCGGCAGCTTGATTGCCTGCGGCGCGTTTTGCACCGCAATCGCCATATCCAGCTTCTCAATCACGCGAGAAACCGCCAGCAGCGAGAGTTGGGCATTCATAATCGAGGCGCCCAGGTTTTTAAGCGGGTTATACAGCATCAGCATCGCAGCCATAAAGCTAACAAACGCACCGGTCGTCATGGAGCCATCGACTACCATTTTGCTACCCAGGTAAATAATTACCGCAACGCCAATGCTGGCAATGGTGTGCATGCTAGGCGTCAGCATGCCTTGCGCCTTAACGCGGCCCATGGCTTTATCAAACACCGTCCGCTGAAAGGTATCAAACGCCTTTAGGCGCGACGGTTGCAGCATGTAGCTGTAAATCACCCGAATCCCGCCTGCGGTATCGGTGTAAAACGACATAAAATCGCCGTCTGCCTGCGCGGATTCGTGACCCAGCTTTTTGATAATTTTACGGATGCGCGTGGAGGGGTATAAAATCCCCAGCAGCACGCCCACCGCAATAATCGAGAGCTGCCACGAGGTCATGACCAACACGCCAATTAAAAACAACGATGAAAACATCCGCGTCAACATCTGTTTGGTGTTGTTCAGCAGATTCATCTGGACGCTTTCGGGGTCTTTAAAATAGCGCAGAATCAGTTTGCCGCTAGCGGTTTTATCAAAAAACTGAACATCCATCGTGTTCAATTTATCAAACAGCGCTCGCCGAATATCACCCAGAATCCGCATGCCAAGCCAGCCGTTCAGGTAAATGCTGGTATAGTTCAGCATCCCCTGCACAAGCGTAAAACCCACAATAATAAACGGAATATAACTGAGCTGCGCGACGGATTTGCCCACGTGAATCGTATCGACGTAAGGCTTTAGGCACCAGGCAATTGCGCCATCCAGCGCGCCAATCGGGATTGTAATCAGCACTGCAATCAGCAGGCGCGGCCAATACGGCTTAAAAAACACCGAAATCCGCTTGTATAAATACAAGTCGTTGTCAGAGCCGTCTGCGCGCAAGGGCTCCGCCGCCAAAGGGGCCAATTTTTGGCCAATCCATCGCATTAAAGAGGTAAAAATCGACATATAATGCTAATCTTATCGTAATCAAGGCCCAGGATTCAAATCATCTGCCAGCATCACCCAAAACCAAGCGCTTGGCCTTGCGTCTCACCGATTTTAATACGCCTGCCCCGCCCATGCTTCAGGACTATCTTGCGCAGTTTCTGGTTCATCTAGAGCTACACCGGGGGCTCTCGGCGCATACGATTAGGGCCTATAAAGGCGATTTAGAAGCGTTTGACCTCTGGCTAACACAACAAATCCGCCCCAACCCAAACCCGGAACAAGCTGAAGCCATTCACGAAGCCTATACCGAGGCCAAAACCGAACACGCGCTGAGCCAAAACCTGGAGCGCTACATGATGCACCTGGGCGAGCTTGGCTTTAGCCGAGCGGCCATGGCCCGCAAAGCCTCGAGCTTAAAAAGCTTTATGCGCTATTTACTGCGAGAAGGCCATTTGTCGCCGGAGGCTCCGCTAAACCTGAATTTTTTTAAGCCCAGGCTTGGCCGACGCTTACCCCGGTTTTTAACCGCAGATGACATCGAAAAATTAAGGCAGGTGCTACAAACACGCGCCGATGTTGCCGCTTGGGTCAATCTGCGAGATGAGGCCATTTTACTGCTGCTGTTTACCGCAGGGTTGCGCGTGAGCGAACTGGTTAGCCTGAACTTGAGTGACATTGACCTGGAACAAGGCGAAATACGCGTGTGGGGCAAAGGCGGCAAGCAGCGCATAGCGTTTGCAAGCGCACAGACTGTTGCGCTGGTAAATGTATACCGCCAAGCCACCGAGTTAAGATTTAACGACGCGCCCGAGCCACTATTGCTGAATCAGCGGGGTAAACGCCTGACCGATCGCAGCATTCACCGGTTGCTCGCATGGCTCGGGCAGGCTGCAGGGTTTCATCAGGCAATTCATCCGCACTTGCTGCGCCATAGTTTTGCCACTTTTATGCTGAATAAAGGGGCCGACTTACGCATTGTGCAAGAGTTACTGGGCCACGCAAGCGTGCGCAGCACGCAAATCTATACGCACGTAAGCACAGAGCGCCTGAGGCAGGTTTATTTGGCCGCTCACCCGCGCGGCAGGGCCTAAGCGGACAACGCAGCACAAAGCCCCTATAAATGGCGGATATTTGAGCGCCCAACACGCGACGTACGTTATCCGGGGGGCTGGCGCTGGCCTGCGGCGCTCTATAATGAATCTTGGTGCCAATCGCAAACAAAATCTTGGCTCAGTTGTGGAAGAGTTAAACGCCTAAAGCAAGGGCCGTTCTTTCCTTCACGCTCCCTTTCAGAGCCCCAGGCCCTAACTTTAATACTAAACAAATGTAGTATTAGCGAATTTAAACATTAGTGCGGTTTAAACGCGTTAAACTCGCAAGTCTTAACTTTTGGTCAGGCCGAACGCACGTTATTTTGGTAAATAAAGTTATTTTGCTAAATGTTGTATGCGCGGAGTAGTTGGTTTTACGGAACGCCTTGCCCCCCATGAACGAATCTTCATCATCTTCATCGCCGTTTAACACCGCCATCCGGCCTAAACCGCGCGCGCCCCTTACGCCACAAGAGGCAACCGAGCTGGCGTTGCTCTGGAATCGTTTTAAAGAAAATCCGGATAACAAACCCCTGCGCGATAAGCTGATTTTGCGCTATACGCACTTGGTGCGTTACGTGGTAAGTCGGCTACCCATGACGCTGCCGGTGAGCATTTCTCAGGAAGATTTAATTAGTTATGGCATTATTGGCCTGATTGAAAGCATTGAGCGCTTTGACCCTAAACGGGGCCTTAAGTTTGAGACCTACGCCGTCACCCGCATCCGCGGCTCGATTATCGATCAGCTCCGCGTGCAAGACTGGGTACCGCGCGGGGTGCGCAAACGCAGTAAAGATCTCTCTGAAGCGATGGGCCGCCTGGAAATGAAACTGGGCCGCGCCCCAACCGATGAAGAACTGTGCAGCGCCTTAAACGTAACCCTGCCCAAGCTGCGGACCATGATTGCCGAAAGCAACAACCTGATGCTGTCGTTAGATGAGCATTGGCGTGACGACGGTAGCGGCGACAGTAATATGTCGTTGATTGACTCGGTTGTGGACACTAATAGCCCCGACCCGCACGGCATGTACGAGGCGCAAGAGCTTCAAGCACGGCTTGCGCAAGCCATTGACGGGCTACCGGAGCGCGAAAAGCTTTTAATTGCACTGTATTACCACGAGAACATGACGCTTAAAGAAATCGGCGAAATCATCAGCGTTTCAGAATCCCGGGTATGTCAGCTCCACGCCCAGGCCATTTTACGCCTGCGCAACCGGTTAAATCAGCTGGTTGGGGCATAAAGCCTATGGCCGGGCCTTCCGCAGAACCGCTCCAGCAAACCGCCGCCAGCAGTAAAAACCCGTTACGGCTGGGGTATTTGCGTATTATTAGCCCTCGGCCCAATTGCTACATTGGCGGCCTGATGATTACCGACGCCCGTGGCTTGCCGCTTTCGTTTAATTACACCGAACCTATCCAGCCCACCAAGCTGCAACAGGTGCTTTATGGGGCTGCGTTAACACCGTACCTTAAACGCGATGTTATTTTGCAAACCCTGTGCAAAACACTGGAAAGCAAGCCGATTGAGAGTTTTTCATCTGCTGCTACAGCGCAGCCCATTGCGATTTTAGTACAAGATGACGCGCTGGTTGGTTATACGCCGGCGAGTAACCCACGGCAAGCGCTGCCGATTATTCGTATTTCAGAAACCAACACCGCCCCATTAGGCGCGCCTGGCACCTGGCAGAGCATGACCGAAACCGAAGGGTTGCTCCAGATTAGCGTAGGCGCAAGCCCCGTCAGAATTTTGCACCCCTTTGACCCTATCCAGCAGACAGAATCCGCACCTGCTACGGCACAAACAGCCGAAGCCGGTGCACTAAAAGAGACAGGACTACCCAAAGCATTATTAGAACTGCTAAAAACCGGCAGTACCATGCCCGTTGCAGAGCCCTTAACCCGGCTTGAGCGCGCTCTGGAAACCCTGCTTCAGGAAGCAAACCTAGAGCAAGACCCTCAAGAGGAGGCCTCGTGATGCGCGACGCAAACTCGGGCAAAAGCTGGCTTCAATCGGCCACGCAAGATTTGCTGCAAACCATCAAAACCCTGGCGGGTAAAACCCGTGTCAGCAGTATTCCGATGCAGCTAGACGCCTTGCCCACGTACTTTGAAGCCGAAATTGAAGCACCAAGGATTCAAGCGGGCCTCGAAGCGTTTTCAGATCGGACAGGGGGCGGCGTGCTACCCAATGCCGAAACCCTACCGGTACAAACGCTAGAGACGCAACTCCAAAAAGCCAATCAGGCCCCTTTAAATACCCCTTTGCCTTTGGCAAACGCGTTTAGCACCCTCAGCCTGCCGCTTCAACGCCTGAACTTTTCTGCTAATGCGCAAGCCGTTACGACCACGCTCAAACCAGCAAGCAACCCTGCTAGCAACAAACCTTACGCTGCCAAAGTCACAATACCATCGCCACAAAACCGGCCTGTGCCGCTAACGCACCTGCAAGCACCCAAAACGCACTATGCAAGCCTAATAAATCCGCTGCAAGCGCCGTCTCGGGCGCTGAATCCAAACTGGGCGGCACAGTTTCCGCTAATGTTTAAACCCATGAGCGCAACACGGTTTAGCGGGGAGGTCCGGCAAAAATTCAGGGATGCGCTGGCGCAAACCTATCAGAAGCAATCGACTTTAACGGGCTCGCCCCCCATCAGCCCCGTGATCCAAAAAATATACGGGCCGCTCTCGCTTAACGTTTACCAGGATTTTAAAACCAACGCAGAAAATCAACTCCAGGCGACGCCCAACCCGACTGCAACAAGCCAACCCGCCCCCGCAGTTTACCTGACGCAAGGTTATGTGTTTCAAGGTTCGCAAAAACAGGCACTGCAAGCCATTGTGCCCAGCAACGAGGTCAACCCGTCATGATGATTGCAAACGACGTGGCCACCAAACTGCTGGCGCAACTGCCAACCGCCATGATGCTGATTTTGGTGGATGACGAACAACGCCCCAGGCTGTGCTGGCTAACGGCGCAGGCAAAAGCGCTGCTCAATTTTGACGAAAACGCCCCCTGCGAAAACTGGTACGATTGGCCCACCTGGCTTAGTCCGCTAACCGGTGCCTGCAAAAACGCCTGCCAAAAGCGAACGCCCGTACATCGCGCCGAAGTCTCGATGCTGCACCCGAAACTGGGCGAACGCGTTTACGGCTTTAGTATTCGGCCGCTGGAGGGCACACCCTATTGGCTGACCAGTTTTAACGACATTACGCTGGTTAAAAACCAGGAAACCGAGGCCTTAAAACTTAAGGATGAATTGCTGCAGAGTAAAAAACTGGCCGCGATGGGCACCCTGATTGCCACCATCGGGCACGAGGTTAAGCTCCCGCTGGTTGGTATTGGCATGAACGTTGAACTGGCGCAAATGTCTCTGAAAAGCCTTAAAGCCAACGCCCCCCAGAACGACGAAACACTTAAATGGATTAGCAAGGCCGACGAAGCATTAAATAGAGCCACGCACGCCATACAAAACGGGGCGAGCATGCTCAAGGAACTGCTGGATTACGCACGCCCGGCACGATTGGCCGAGCAACCCGTCGATTTAATCTCGCTCATCCGGCGGGCCGCAGTCGCCGTGGCCGACGGCACCCTGGACTGGCACCGCGTGACATTTGAGCTAGACACGCCGCCTTACGAGCCGCTGCGCGTGATGGCCGATCCGGCCAAACTTGAGCACGTGTTCCAGAATCTGTTCCGCAACGCCCTCGAAGCCACAGCCCAACCCGTGACACTGCGAGTCACGTTTAATCCGCCTCGGGCAAACAGTCCGCAAGCCGGTAAAGAAACGCAAGCCATCGTGATTCGGGTCGCCGATAACGGCCCAGGGATTCCAGATGAATTGCATGAACGCGTTTTTGAACCGTTTTTCTCGACAAAAGCCGGTAAAGGTACCGGTTTAGGGCTCTCGACCTGCTACCGGATGGTGGAAGAACACGGCGGCATGCTAAGTCTGGTGCCGAGCAACGAGCTAGAGTCGGGAACAGCGTTTGATATGCAACTACCGCTGGTTGCACTGACAGAGGAGGAACCGCCTCTGCCATGACGCAAGCCAAAACAACGATCAAAACCCACCAGCCACCGCCCGAGCATCAGAATCCGCAGCAAAAACAAAAGCTGACGCTTGCGATTGTTGAAGATGACGCCCTGATTCGCGAATCGCTGGAGACTTACCTGGAAACGTTTTTGCCCGACCGCGCCAACGTGGAATTGCGCGTGTTTAAAGGCGCAAGCAGTTTTATTCGGGCCATCGAGGCGCAAAAATCGTCTTCGGAATATTTGGGCAAGCTGGATTGCCTGATCACCGATGCCTTCATGCCGTCGTTAGAAGCGGGAAAGCAGGTGCTACAGACCGCCAAACAGAGATTTCCGACGGTGCGCATTGCTTTGCTTTCGGGCTACGCCACAGACCAGCTTTTACCCCTAATGATGTCTTTAAACGTTGGACAGGCCTGGGTCAAAAGCGTTCCGTTTGATTATCAGTTTTTTGGGCAGCTGGTTGGGCAATTACTCGACCCCAGCCTGGCGTTTGGCCTTGCCGGGCATATGCAACCAGAGGCCGAGCTAACAAGCATCCGGGTCACCAGCAGTGCACAGATTACAACATGCATGAACCAGTTTAAAACCATTTTAGAGCAGCACCAGATTAAAGCCGCTGACGAAATGATGACCTGCTTTGCAGAGGCCCTGACCAACGCAATTTATCACGCGCCCCGGAATCCACAGGGCGAAGAAAAATACGCCAAATGGTCTCAGATTGACGCGCTACTGCCCGAAGAAACCGTAACCGTAGAAATTGGCGCAGACGCGCACCACGTTGGGTTTATGGTGCACGATAACTTTGGCGCGCTGGATGCGCGAACCTTGCTGTACCTATTGCACCGCCACCAGGCAGGCGATGGCCTGATGGATACCCACGGACGCGGGCTCTACCTGATGCACTCCTTAGCAAGCCGCTTAGTGGTAAATGTTAAGCCTGGGCAATGCACCGAGTTTATTTTGCTCACGCAAAAAAACGTTCAAAACGTATCGGTGGGCGATAAACCCATTTTGATTCATGTGGTGTAAACTTTTAACTGCGCAAGATAAAAGCCAGACAAAGTAAATAAAGCGCGTTTAAGCCAAACCCCATGCTGGCAAATACATTAGCCATTCTGGCGCCGAAGTATTCAGGGGCATCGCGCGACGCTCAATCTATGCTTAAATTGCAAATCATACCGTTTTGGATAGGGAAACACCTGACACTGACTGGATTGCTCGCCGCACACCTTTAATTCCTGCTAATTACTGTTTAACTCACAAATAATACACTTTTGAATTTCGCCCGTTTTGGCTGAAAATAGCTGCTTAAAAACAGGTTTATTCAAAAGTAACGCGCTAAAACCCAAACTTTTTTGCTATTAGCGTTAGTCTTGATGGCAGTTTGACAGATTTATTGATTGTTCTGTAGTGCGTTCTAAATGCACACCGCTCTTAGGGAAGCAACATGTTTTTTGACAATGAACCCGATGATCACTTAAAAGATTCGCTCGACACGACGACTGACGCGCAACAAAATCGCCCTGTTATCCTGATGTCTGGGATGCGACCCACCGGTCGACTTCACTTAGGCCACTACGTAGGCGTCATTGCAAACTGGCTAAAGCTGCAAACCCAGCACCCCAGCTATTTTATGATTGCCGACTGGCACGCTTTAACCACCCAGTATGCCTCGCCCCAAAAACTGAATGAACACACGCTGGGCCTGGCCATTGATTGGCTGGCGGCCGGTATTGATCCAGAGACCGCAACGCTTTACGTGCAATCCTGGGTACCCGAAATTTTAGAGATTAACGCACTGCTGAGCATGGCGACGCCCGTAAAATGGCTCGAAACCGACCCCACGTTAAAAGACATGGTCGCCCTGACTAAAGAAGACCTAAATTTGGGGCTATTAGGGTATCCGGTGCTACAAACCGCCGATATTTTGAGCGTTGGTGGCACCCATGTGCCTGTTGGTAAAGACCAATTGGCACACCTAGAGGTCAGCCGCGATATTGCCCGTCGCATGAATCATTTATACGGCGCGCCGCTATTTGCAGAACCCAAACCCATGTTGACCGAAACACCATTGCTAATGGGGCTCGACGGCCGAAAGATGGGTAAATCCCTTAATAATGGCATTTACCTGAGTGATACCCAGGACGAAGTGCTGCAAAAAATAAAACGAGAAGCCATTACCGACACCCAACGCGTTAAACGCAACGATCCGGGTACGCCCAGTAATTGCCCTGGCGTGTTTCCGTATTATCAGATTTTTGCCCCGCAACTGGTTACAACCGTAGACGCCGAATGCCGAAGCGCCGCGCGTGGCTGCATGGATTGTAAAAAGCAGCTAACCGAACATATTAACGCGTTATTGGCCCCCATGCACCAAAAACGCGCCGAGTACGAAGCCGATAAAGGCCAGGTGATTGCACTATTAAAAGCAGGGTCTCAAAAAGCGCGCGAACAGGCGCAAGCCGTGTTAGGCCGCGTTAAAGCCGCCATGAACTGGCGATTTTAACCTGACACAATTAATTACTATGGCCTTATTTTCATCTCAAAAAATAGCGAGACCAAGTAATCAGTGCGTTAAAAATAAGCAAATGCGAAATGTGACGCTTTTAAACGCGCTTACACCATGCGCGCAAATGCGTTCAATCGGCCATTGTGATTGCTACCAGCAAATAGCCAGTCGAGTTTATTTGGCCTACACTTAAGGCTATGAGTGCAGGATGTGCAACGTGTGCCCCGCCAGACAGGCCAATCATCGATCCGGCCTATAAACGTGTTTTATGGTGTGCATTAGGAATAAACGCCCTAATGGGCACCTGGGCGACCCTCGGCAGTATTTTAGCCGGATCAGTGGCGTTAAATGCAGAGGCATTTGATTTTTTGGCTGATGCGTTTGCCTACGGCGTAACACTTTGGGCAGCCGGTAAAAGCCTACGCTGGCGGGCCACCAGTGCGCTAATTAAAGCCGCGCTGATGGCAGGCTTTTCGGGGTTTTTGTTATGGCGCGTGATTCATTCAATTTTATCTGGGCAACTCCCTACGCCAGAAACGATGGGCCTTTTTGCCAGCGTGGCGCTGGCGGCAAACGTAATTACAAGCGTTATGCTCTATAAATACCGCACTGGCGATAGTAACATGCGCGCGGTATGGCTCTGCAGCCGAAACGACGCGCTGAACGACATTGCTGTATTGCTTGCCGCATTAGGTGTTTACCTGACCCAGCAACCATGGCCAGATTGGCTAACCGGGCTGTTATTAGTGCTGCTCAATGTTCGCTCCGTAGGCACTGTGGTGCGCCAGGCCCGGCAAGAGCTTAAGCAAGCCTAAAAACGGCCTGTTGCTTACTAATAACGCCTGTCTAAAGCCCAAAAGGCATATCCGGCAAGCATTGTTAAAACGCCCTGCAAGCGGTTAACGTGCAGGGCGCTGGTCGTTCAACTCATCTGTAAATTACTGTTAATCTGAAGACTTAGAGCCACCGCCAAAGGGGTTGAGCGATGCGAGCGCAAACCCGCCAACGCCCGCGCCGCCTACGGTAACCGCCGTTTTATTAAGGCCTTTAGCTGTTTGTTCAGTTACTTGCTCAGCAGTCTGCTTTGTCGCTTGCGCAACGGTATCGACACCGCTGCGTTCAGCAACCTCGGTAACTGCCTGAGCAAGATGCCCGCCCTTATTTTTGAAAATACCGCCAATGGTTGTTTTTAAAGCACCTAAGCCGCCGGTACCAGCACTTAACGCAGCAGCACCAAAATTACTCAGTGAGCCAGCGCCTCCTAAAACGCCCAGCTTAACCCCTAAGGTTGATAGGCCGGGAATAAAAGCAGCTTTTGTACCTACAAAACTGAGTGCGGCAGCAACCGGCGCGGCAATGGGTAATATATGCGCCGCAGCTAGCCCTAAAGGAACGCTTGCCGCCAAGCCAACGCCGCCCGCTGCAGCCCAAGCTTTACCGCCTTTTTGATGATTAATCGCAATTTCTGCAACTTGCTCTAAAACTTCTTTAGAAGCTTTACCGCCTGATTTGGCAGCGTGTTTAACCGCATAAGTCGGGTTAAATAATCGCCCAATGGGTAATGTCATAATCTGCTCCTCTAGCTCCCTCTGTCCTATTGCCCGAAAAAAACTCAAGCCAAGTTTGGCCCTTTGCTTAAACGGAATTAACGAACCTCTGCCTCTGTCCTAAATTGATTTATTAGTGTCCACTTGCATAAAACCCACCTTGGGGATTTTGTTGCTAGCCGGGGTAAAAAATGCTTTAGAAAGAAATTATGTCGAATTGCCCCAACCCTCTCCCCATCGTCATGCCCGCGAAGGCGGGCATCCATCAAAACAGGTGTCGAGTAAAACGACAACCTGAAAACCTCCCATCTTCATCAAACAGCATGACTATGATGGATGCCCGCCTTCGCGGGCATGACGGATTTTTCATTCAAGACGATTTGAAAGAAGGCTATCCCAGGACAGAACAGAATTCCTTGAAAGTACCCATTGGAAGCATCTACACATCTAACTTTGCGCTACCATACCGGCATGACGCAAACGCCTTTAAAGACCCGCAATCCTCGCCTTAAACCACTCGAGAAACACGCGCCTTGGCTAGCCATACTGGTCTGCTGGCTGGTGTACTGGCTTAACGTGATTACGGGTACAGCACAGCTTTATATTCGGGATTTAACGTTTTACGCCACCCCGATGAAGACTTTTTTGCTCCAGCGCATCAAAGCAGGGCAATTCCCACTCTGGACGCCGCATATCGGAGCTGGCATGCCTTATTTTGCCGATCTGTCGAATCAGGTGCTTTACCCCGGTAACCTGCTATTTTTCATCGCGCCCAGTATCACCCACGCCTTAAGCTGGTATGCCTTGCTGCACGTTTTGCTGGGCATGTTTAGCGTGTACTTGCTGGCGCGCACCGTAAGCGCGCAAAGCCTCAATCGCCTCAATGCCGTCTGGGCGGCGCTGCTCTATGGTTTTTCGGGGTATGTGCTCACCGTAACCTGCAACATCAATTACCTGCCCGTCATCGTTTTTGCGCCGCTGGGCCTTTGGGCTTTTGTGCGCGGTCTCGAGACCCGATCGTTTAAATATAGTGCTTTACTGGCGTTTTGCCTAAGCATGATGATTCTGGGCGGCGATGTGTATGACCCGTTTTTAATGGCCGGCTTTACCGCGCTTATTGGGCTGATTGCACTCAAGTGGCCGAATCCTGCGTGGACGATAAAAACCGCTAGCACGTTGACGCAGGCCGAGCGCAACAGCCTCCAAACGCCCGAAACACGACTCCTAGACTGGCGCTTTTTTTGGGTGCATTGGGGCGGCAGCCTGGCACTTACCGGGCTGCTTTGTGCCGTTCAGTTATTACCCACGGCAGAGCTGTTGTCGCTTTCCGTTCGGCAAGAGCCCTTAAGCTACACCGAGGCCATGTTATGGTCCTTCCCGCCCCAGCGGCTCATCGAGTTCATTCATCCGTTTTTCTACGGCAGCAAATTTCCGTCGCCGCATTTTATTGGTCAGTTTTTATATCCGCAATTTCGGGAAGCCTGGGCCGATAGCGTTTATCTTGGCGTGATTCCGGTTTTATGCGCAGCCGTGGCGTTACTTACGCCTTACAAATCTCATCGGTTTTGGGCCAAAGGCGGCCTTTGGGAGGTGATTTTAATAGGGTCTCTGTGTATTGCATTTGGTCACTTTGCGTTCTGGACCCCGTGGCTCATAAAGCTGGTTCCGTTTTTGCAAAGCCAGCGTTACCCAGAAAAAGCCCTGATATGGACGACGCTTAGCCTGTGCCTGCTTGCAGCACAGGGGCTCCAGACGCTACAAATTAACGGGCTGCCGCAAAGCTTAAAAGCCCTGCAAACCCAACCCCAAGTCATACGCATCGCCTTTACGCTTGGCATTTTAGGGCTTGCCACCGTGTTAACCCTAGGCTTGCCCGCAGAAGCCTGGATTTGGCCGCACGCGCTAGAAAGCTCGATTGACTGGTTAAACTATTTTTACCAGCGCAGCGACCATATCAACCGGTTGCTCGTGCATTTTATACTCATTAGCCTCCCGCTAGTTAGCATCGTTTGGCTGCCGCTAGCGCAAAAACGTTTAATCAATGGCTGGCGCCTCGGGTTAGTGACCCTGGCTGTACTGGATTTAATGCTGATCCACGTGCATCAGATTCCGATTGTACCCACCGCGTTTATTGCGCAACGGCCCGTACCGCAAGTCCTAGAAACCCTGGCCCAACACGAGGGCGTGCCTTACACGCAACTCAATCAACGCTGGCGAGTTTTTTCGGACCAAACCCCCACCTACCGCGAAAACTACTTTTACCAATCCTTGATTGATAGCGTTGCGGGGTATTTTGGCAACTTGCCACCCGGTAGCCTGCGCGATAGCTACACGATTTACTGGCCCTACCGCGTCGCGTTTAACCTGCACCGCATGCTGCCAAACTCTGGCGCAATTTACGGCCTGCGGTATCTTAATGGCAATTATTCTCCGCTAGAACTTAGCCAAAACGCGCTTTACGACAAAATCGCGCTGCAAAACAAGCCCGAACGGATGTTTGCACTGGCCAACGTTAAATACGCCCTAACGCAAACCGAACCCACCAGTGCATTTTTAAAAAACTCGCCCGAAGGCTTCCAGAAAATAGGCGAAGACACAGGGCTGAACATGGACTTTTATCAGATCCAGAACACGGTGCCCAGAGCCTACCTTTCAACAGAAGCCCTCTACAACAACGACCCTTACCGGTTTTTAATTCTGAGTAATGCCTTTGACGCGCCACAAAACTGGACCAATCGGGTTGAGCTTGAAACCGACCAACCCTGGCCTGGCTTTGAACAGTTTGCCGACGCCTCAGGCAAACCCGAGGCGCAACGACTCAACATTAAACCCATCTCGCCAGAGCATTGGCAATTTCGGACGCAAACCGCGCAGCCGCTCAGTCACATCGTCCTGACAGAAAGCTTTTACCCCGGCTGGCAAGCCCAACTGGATGGTAAAACCCCGCTGCCTGTGTATAAAGCCAATCATCGCTTTATGGCCATTCCGGTGCCCCAAGGCACGCATACCCTAGACTTGTTTTACACCTGCCAGAGCCTTGCGCCAGGGCTAGCGCTTAGCGGCCTGGGTCTGCTGCTTTGCCTTTGCTTGCTCAACACGACCAGCCGCCGCTGGCTGAGCGAAAAATTGTTCTTTTAAGGCCTTAAGTGCTTGACCCGCTGGTCGCCAACCGCTTTTGCCTAAAACGCACTACTGGCGGGCTTTTTAGACGTTTTAACCATTAAAGCTTTTAACGCTGCACCCTAAAGGCTCCTCCATCAGCAGGAGCTTTTTTGCGATGCCCTACGCCATTTAGGCCCGTCTAACGATAGGACTATCAGAAGGGGCTGGTCGGAAAAATCAGCAAACAAACATAAACAGCAGTGCCCCTCACGGATGAAGGTAAACAAACCACGGAGGAGTAATTACTATGCCTATTGTCGTTAATACCAACGTAAGCTCGCTGAATGCGCAGCGCCAATTAACCACGAACACCATGAACCTGGGTAAATCGCTTGAGCGCTTGGCCTCGGGGTTTCGAATCAACAAAGCCAGCGATGACGCGGCCGGTCTGCAAATTTCGGAAAACTTACGTTCGCAGATTCGCGGCTCCAAAAAAGCGCTCGATAACGTTCAAGATGGCGTCAACGTGATGAACATCATGGACGGTGCATTGTCTTCGATTACCAATAACCTGCAACGGATGCGTGAATTAACGGTTCAAGCAAGTAGCGATACCAACTCTGCAACGCAGCGTACCGCGATTGAAGGCGAATTGGATGAACTGGCCAACGAGATCACGCGTTTAACCGACGCGACGCAGTTTAACGGCGTTGACCTGTTTAACTCCAGTTTGTCCGGGTTCAAAATTCACGTCGGCCCGAACAACTCATCGACCAACGACGTGATTGACCTGGATACCGGCAACGTGTTCGACGATATTGGCGCAGTTAACCTGCAAGTCGATGACGCGAACGTGGTGGTTGACAGCAACACCAACGCGCTAGCCACACTCGGCAAAATCGATTCGGCTCTTAACACCGTTAATACCCGCAGAGCATCGCTCGGTGCCATTACCAACCGTCTGGAAGGTACGGCCAGCAACCTGAGCGTGTCGATTGAGAACCTGTCTGCTTCCGAAAGCCGCATCCGTAACGTGGATGTTGCCTCTGAAAGTGCAGAGCTGGTCCGTAACCAGATTCTGCAGCAGGCTTCTGCCACCGTGCTTAGCCAAGCCAACCAGGGCCCGCAATTGGCACTGTCGCTCTTACGGGGCGGCTAAGGCCAGAGACAATAACCACCTGAGAACTAATAACGGGGCGTCGCGCAAGCGGCGCCTTTTGTTTACCAACGATCTAAATACGCCCAGCAACAAGACTTAAACCTAAAACGCCAAACGGGCCACCAATGCCAAACATCAGGCGGCCCGTGAAGCAAGTTTAGATGAGTTACGTTATTTTGCAGGCTTGGCGGCAGGAGCCGACGCCGTACTGGTGTTTAACTTGGTAATCACATCAGCCGTCAAATCCAGACCGCCCTGAAACACCGCTTGCTCGGTCAGGACAACATCTACGCCGCGTTTGGTGGCAGAGCCGGTGACGGCACCACGAATATCGCCTTCGATTTCTTTTTGTTTGCTGCTTGCCCAATCACGATACTCATTTATACGCGCGTTCAGTTTTTCGCTCAAATCTTTTTCGAGCGTGGTGTTCGCCACAGGGTTTTTAGTGTTGGTTTTTTTGCTTTCCTCGATTTGTTTTACAAAGTCGGCTTGCACTTTGCGCAAATCGGCTTCTTTAACTTTCATGTCAGCCATTACGGTTTGCGCTTTGTCGTACTCGTTAAAAACCTTGTCAAAATCAACGTAACCAATGGTTTCGGCAAAGGCAGGCAAGCTGCAAACCGACGCTAACGCCATAGCAGAGAGTAATAAACGATGCTTCATCTAGCCAAACTCCTTACATTGCGCACCCCAAAAAAGGTGCCTATACACGGACTATTATGGAATTAATAGCGCCAATGGGCAGCATTCTAGCACAAGTCTTAACGCGCGCGCTATTCCGGCACGGGAGCAACCGGAACCGGGGGTGGGGGGGCACTTGAGGGCGACTGGCTAGCGGGCGGATTCGAGGGTTTTAAGCCAGCAGAACTTGGCGGCGCTGACGGCGCAACCGGATGATTACTCCCGCCGCCACCGGTGTTCCCGCCAGCATTACCCCCATTCGGGTTAGCACGCAGCGGCAGCAGCCCTGGGGGTGGTGCCGGCTGAGACGACGCGGGCACCGAGACCGCGCGTGAGGGCAAATGCGAGGAAACCGCAGCAGGCTCAACACGGATCAGGTTGCCCGCATCATCCACCATGCCCGGGTTCACGGCATCATCATCACGATCTTCCGAAAAACGCGGCAGCGGGCGCGCGGGCGCATCGTTTTGCGTGGCGTTTCTGCGGTTTTTACCTCGGGCGGCAGGGTCAATATCACGCGTTAACACCAGGTCAAAACCACGCTTGGGCAACGGATGCGCTTCGTAATAGCCCGCCATATAATCATGGAATACGCGCGCCGCATTACTGCTAAAAACGCCCTGCAGCGGAATATACCGATCGTTACCCATCCACACCACGGTGCTGACATCAGGCGTAAAGCCTGCAAACCAGATATCACGGACACTATCGGTTGTGCCTGTTTTGCCCGCCACACTGCGGCCTTCAATCATGGCCGCCTTACCCGTGCCTTTCTCGACAACGTCAATCAACATACTGACGAGTTGGCTCACGTTAAACGCATCAAACACGTGTTCGGCTTCAGGGCGCTCAATGGCAACCTCCTGCCCGGTTGCATCCTCGATACGACGAATCGCCGTCGGCATCACGCGCTCGCCCAAGCGGGCAAACGTGTTGTAAACCGTCAGCATCTCGAGCGGAGACACCCCGGAAGACCCCAGCAAGCTCGAAAAATTGGCATCAATCGGCGAACTAACCCCGGCGCTTCGCGCGGTTTTAATGACTTCGTCGATACCGACCTTCATCCCAATCTGCACGGTGGGCGTATTGCGGCTAAGCGCCAACGCCTTACGAATGGTCATGGCACCCATAAACCGGCCGTCCCAGTTTTTAGGCACCCAGATGCTATACCCCGTGTTAAACCGCACCGGGCGATCGGAAATGGGGCTATCGGGCGTAATTAAGCCCAGGCGAAGCGCGGTTAAATACACCACCGGCTTAAACGTAGAACCCGCCGCCCGACGCGCCTGCGTTGCCGTGTTAAACTGACTTTTCGTAAAATCCAGGCCGCCGATCATCGCCAGAATCTCGCCGGTCTCAACGTCCATCGACACCAATGCGGTTTGATTCACGTGCGCGCTTTTTGGAATCACCTTAAGCGCCTCTTCAACGGCTTTTTCGGCAGCGGTCTGGGCGGCAGCGTCCATACTGCTATAAACCCTCAGGCCGCCCCGACGCACAACGTCTTCGCCATACAGTTGCATCAACTCCTGAATCACGTGGGCAACAAAGTAAGGATGCTTGGAGGCGTGAATTTTTTGATCGTTAAAGACCAATTGCGTTTTAATGGCGTTCTGGTGCTGTTCGGCAGTAATGTAGCCAAAATGCTCCATCGCGTTAAGCACCTCAAGCTGGCGCTTGCGTGCGGCCTTGGGGTAAGCAAACGGAGAGAGTCCTTCAGGCGCTTTAAGCAACCCGGCCAGCAAGGCGGATTCTGGAATGGTAAGCTCCCGGGCCGATTTTTTAAAATATCGCCGCGCTGCCTTCTCGATGCCGTACGCCTGATTACCCCAGTACACCTGGTTGAGATACATCTCCAGGATTCGGTTTTTATCGTAAAACTGCTCGACTCTTAGCGCGAGTAACGCTTCGGCCAACTTACGGCCAATCGATCGTTCCGGGCTCAGGAACAGGTTTTTAACCAGCTGCTGGGTTAGCGTACTACCCCCCTGAACATCGCCGCCCTTCAGGTTTTGCGCAAGCGCGCGCGCGGTGCCCCGAATATCAATCCCGTTGTGTTGATAAAACCGGTTATCTTCAATCGCCATGACAGCACGACGAATATAGGGCGAGATTTCCTTGAGCGGCACCACCACGCGGTCTTCATCGCCATGGATGTTGGCAATCAGCTCGCCGTCACGGTCAAAAATACGGGTGCTCTGGTTGGGCTGCCAGCTTTCCAGCAATTTAACATCGGGCAAGGCGCTCACGCCTTTGGCCAGCACAAACCCCAAATTAACCGCAATTAAAAACATTAAAACGGCGGCAATAACCAACAAAATCAATAGCGCCAAAATGCCCATGCGATTCCGCACGCCATGGGCCTTAATGGGAATATCAACCGGGCATTCAGACGGCAAGGCAGGGGGCATAAACGTAATAAACGCAAGAGGAGCAACGCAATTTAACGCTAAGAATTTAGTGTGTGTACAGACTAAAATCAAAGCACACAAAAAACGAGCCAAGCGCGTATTTTGTATTGCTAGTTTACTTTAAACCACGAATAATACACGCTAAACGAAGATTAAAAAAACGATTAAAGTAAATCCAGTTTAGGTCAGGTGCTAATGATCTTTAAACTTCAAATGGTTGGCTTGCTGTTTTTAAGTATGATCGTGCAACGGCGTTATAGCAAAATCACGTTATCGCTAACCAAGGCTTGTCAGGACGCAATGACTATAAAAAACACAGCCAGAACAAGGGTTTTTCTGGCCAAAATGGGTAATTTACCTTACTAAACAGGTATTTAGCCACAGCAAAGCCTGTCGATACTGTATTGAACGGGCCTTAAAACTAAGGCTTTATTGATAAGGCTATCTATAAAGAATCCTGCATAAAGATGCCAACGCGCCGCTGACCGGGCCGGACAACAACCCAAAATTGACACCATTAAGAGATTCGCTTGACTCCCCCTAAAACCCTTTACGACGAACTTGGCCTGACGGCGTTTGCAGACGACGCCGCCATAAAATCCGCGTACCGCAAGCTGGCTAGACAATACCACCCCGATTTAAACCCCGCCAACCGGCAAGCCGCTGAGGCCAGATTCAAGGCCATTAACGAGGCTTACAATACGCTTAGCACGCCCGCCAAAAAAAAAGCCTACGATGAGGCCCTCAAGGTAACGCTGCATAAAACCCACCCCCCAGGCCCCGGACAGCAACAGCAAGAAAAACCGCAGGCGCAGCCCAAGCCTGCTGCGCCCAAGCCGCCGCCAACAGGGGCAAGACCCAACAAACCAGAGACCGCCTCAAAAGCCTCGGCAGCGGGTGCTGCGCAGACCGGGCCAGCTCAAAAACCTTCAGGAACTTCGGGATCGTCTGCAACGCCTAACCAAAAGCCAGAAGCCCCGGATAAAAACAAGGCATCGACCCAGGGCAACGGTCAAAACGCGACCGCTCAACCCCCTGAACCAAAGCCTGAAGCCTCCGGAAGAACAAATCAGGCGAATCAGGCGAATCAAAGCAGCCCCTCGTTACAAGATGTTTTTCGGGCGTTTTGGCAATCTCAGCCGCCTCCGCCGCAAAAACGCCCCAGCGGCTTTGCGCCCCAACGAGAACACGCCCCAAGCCAAAGCGCGCAGCGCGGACGCGATATCTCCGCAGAAATCACCCTGGAGGATGAAGAAGCGCAAAAAGGCTGCCAGAAAACCATCAGCATCCAAAACGGACCGCCCTGCCAGCACTGCGCAGCCAGCGGCAAGCTAAATGGTCTGGTTTGCGGCAAATGCCACGGCGAGCGTTATGTGCTCAAGCCGGTCAAGTTAAACGTTAAGCTCCCCGCGGGGTTAACCCATGGTGCCAAAGTACGCATTGCCAGCCAGGGCCTGCCAGGCATAGCAGGCGGCGCCACCGGAGACCTTTTTATCGTGGTCTCGTTGGCAGAACACCTTAAAAAACAAGCCGCGCAAAAAACAAAGCCCACCAACGATCACGCTTCTCAAACCGCAGACGCCAAAGCCAATTTAAACAGTAGCTATCAGCAAGCCAAAACGCAGGGGCTGGATGTTTACGCAAACTTTAGCATTGCGCCGCATTTAGCCGTACTTGGCGGTAAATTTACGCTGCCCGCGCCACAGGGTAAGGTTGAAATGACCATTCCGCCCCTGAGCGCATCTGGCAAGGTGTTTAAGCTTAAAGGCCAAGGCATAAAAGAAGGCGCAACCTGCGGCGACCTGTTCGTCAAAATCATCATCACGCCCCCCGAAAAGCTCTCGCCTGAGGCGAAAAAGCTCTACGAAACCCTTCGGGATCTAGACCAGTAAAAGGCTTGGCCGCTAAAAATTGGCAAAACGCCAGACTAAAATCAACAGACAAAACTCAAAACGCATCCTTAACCCAAAACTCTCCCTTGGCAGCCGACCGACATGGTTTTAATCCACTGTTTCTGTGATAAAACCAAGTCTTTAATTCTCACTTGTAGCGTTTGCTTAAGGTTTGCCAAAGCAAGTGGGCATAAAGATTAAGTGACATATTTTAACTATGAACCGGTAAACGCCTTTATTTAGCCCTTTTACAGTTCTGAACACGCCTTTTTTGCCATGACCTCGACGCCTCGATTATTGATTGCCATTGGCGGCAACGCCCTTTACAACAAACAAACCGGAGAAAACCTGAGCGCCGAAGCCATTCAGGCCGTTTGCAAACACATTGTGAGCGCATGCCACATGGGCTACCAGCCTGTGATTACGTTTGGCAACGGCCCTCAGGTTGGTAATTTGTTAAATATGGCCGAAACGGCTGCAACCGGCGGGCAAGAGCACGTAACGCTGGATCGATGCGTGGCCTGGACCCAGGGCGAAATTGGCTACGCGATTAGCCAGATGTTGCAACAACTGTTTGAGCGCGAACGCATTGCGATGCCAGTGATTGCAGTAAACACGCGTGTGGAAGTTGACCCGCTCGACCCTGCATTTGCCAAACCCACCAAGCCCGTCGGGCAATTTATCTCGCCCGAAGATGCCCAGCGCTTATACGAAGAGCGCGGCTGGATTGTTGGCCCCGATGCGAACCGCGGCTACCGTCGCATGGTACCCTCGCCGCGGCCGATTAAAATCGTGGAAGCTGAAGCGATTGCGGCACTAGTTGAAAGCGGTGCGCTGGTGCTTTGCGGCGGCGGCGGCGGGATTCCGGTGAGCGCCGACGGGCGGGGCGTAGAAGCCGTGATTGATAAAGACTTTACCAGTTGCCTGCTGGCCAAAACCCTCGGCATCGAAAATTTACTGATTGCAACCGACGTGAGTCACATCTATCTGGATTTTGGCAAACCCACGCAACGCGCGTTAACCCACGTAAGTTTGGCCGAAGGCCGCGAGCATTATGCCAACGGCGAGTTTGCCGCAGGCAGCATGGGGCCTAAAGTGGCCGCAATGCTGGATTACGTGGCAAGCGCCCAGCAGGGGCAGGCGTTTAAGGCGTGGATTACGCAACTAAATTTGATCCCCGAGGCGCTGGCGGGTAAAACCGGCACCCAGTTTTATTCGGGGTAGAAAAATGACAACTAGCTTAAAAGTAGTTAAAAAATAGTTATTTGAGACATAGAACTGTTACTTATTCAAATTTGAGTAGTATTCTTTTGCATCTTTACCTATACGTTCTACTAAATTCATCGTTGGTTTAGATGAAACTAAACTATCCATGACTTTTTTTGGAGCAATAACTTTAACATCAAGGGCACCGGTTTCTGGTTCTTTGTTAAACGTAACAGATGAGTGTGGGCTACCATCTTTTTTTGTAAAAATAATAGTTCTAGAGAGGCTATTCTGTGCAGGAATCGCTGAGACCTTGAAAGTTTGACTATGTATCTGTCTATTTAAGAAAGGTATTTTAGACAAGGCTCTAGATAGGAAGCTAGTGGATTCTTCGGGGTTTGGATAACTGAATACTTCTCCGTTTTTTTTTATTTTTAAAGCTTGCCCAAACGAAGCGCCTTTGACTGTTTTGATAATTGGGTACGAGGTTGGTGAAATTGCTATCATTAAAATAATGACTCCCCGATCAAAGCAGGCTACAATGGTTTCATTGTAGAGGAGTAAAAAAGGAATGGATTTTCTTGAATTTTCAGCACGTTTTTCAGACGAAGCGGCCTGTGAGCACTACCTGATTGCAA
>JAYKHY010000019.1:0-18789 GCA_035285025.1 Vampirovibrionales bacterium
GGCAATCGCCCATGGCAACCACAATCGAGAAAGCACCCTGGCAGGCATCAAGCACACCTTTAACAGCATCAATCCGGCGCTGCTCAAAGCTGCCGGTATGATCTGACGAAGACAGCGCACGCTCAATTGCGGCACCCAACGCCTGAGCCAGAATCCAGCTATCGCTCTCGTGGCCAAAGGGCTCAGCCTCGAACGGGCCAAACTGAGACAGCAAGCGCTCCGGGTTAATCAGGTTGCCGTTGTGCGCAAGCGCTAGCGCACCAAGCGGCGTGCGCGCAATCACGGGCTGCGCATTAGCCAATTGTCCGTCTCCGGCGGTGCTATAGCGCGTATGCCCAACGCCCACCTGACCCTTGAGGCGCTTGACCTGATGATCCTGAAAAACCTGGCTCACTAAGCCTAAATCTTTATGCAACCGCAAGTGATCATGCTCAAACACGGCCATGCCGCATGTTTCCTGACCTCTGTGCTGCAAAGCATACAGGCCGTAGTATAACAGTTCTCCCAACGATTGCGCCGTTGCAACAGTAGACGCAGCACCCTGCGAAGCCACAGGTGCCAGGGCACCAAACACGCCGCACTTTTCGTGTAACGCTTTATCGGGCATGTCAATCATCGTACTCATCGTACGCATAGCGTATCCAAAACCGGGCTGAATTTATACGCTCACATGACGGTTCAATCTAAGGCTTAAGTGTTAATGCGCAATAAGTGCAAATCCCGCCTGAAAAATCCCCCAGAGCATCACCCCGGTGAGTCCGATTTTTAAGGCATTGGCAGGCAATCGTCGACTAAAGCGCGCACCAAGATACGCGCCCGCGGCTGCACTTATCGCTAAAACCAGTCCAGGCAGGGGCAAAATCAGGTTCTCAACCAGTTTGCTTGCGCAAGCCGCAATGGCCGTCACAAACACAAGCCCGGCCGCCGTCCCCACAGCGCGATTCATCGGCATCTGCCAGCGTGCGTGCAGCAGCGGGATTAAAAAAATCGCGCCGCCTAGGCCAAACAGTCCGCCCAAAACGCCAATCCCCACTGACGCAATGCACAGTTTAAACTTGGGAATCGCGTCCAGATTAAACGGCGTGTCGTCGTGATCTCGCTGTTTTTTTTGCCAGAACAAAACCAGATTGGTGCTTTGCACCACAATAATTAACGCCAGCAGCGTCGTTTGAGGCAATCTGGCCGATAGCCAGCCACCGGCATAGGCGCCCGCCATGGCACTGGGCGCAATAAACGCCAGTAAGGGCAGCGCCATGTTTTTGCGCCTAAAATGCACCCACGTTGCGGCCACGCCTGCAGCGAGTGTTTGCGCGGCAGCAAGCCCCGTCATTTGCGCGACGGTGTACTGGCTTGCAGCGGTTGCCAGCAACACCGGAATTAAAATTAACCCGCCGCCAATACCTAGCAGACCCGAAATAACACCGACGCCAAAGCCGATGGGGACAAGAGCAATATTAAACAAGTTAGCAATCTAGTTAAAAAACTGGTACAGCTTGTTTACTATACCATCGTTCTGCTGGCGTGTCGCCACACCCCTACCGCCTACGTTGTACTGCAAGCTGGCCACATACTGAGAGTTAATCTCGTTATTGCTATTCAGATAAAACGGATTGACGATCCCTGTCACAAAAACGTCTTGCTGCTCCTTGTTCATCAAAATCGATTTTTTGCCCTGAATCATCAAAAATCCGTTGGGCAAAATCTGCACCACCTGGCACGTTAACTTGTCATCCATTAACGTACGTTTTTGCGTACTAGCCTTGGCAGTGGTTTCGTTCGCGGTATCCAGACCATCGAACGAGGGAACACTTAAAACATCGCCCAACTTAGCCGCGTTCAAAAAGGGCAGTTTATCCAGAACATTGACTACAGCGTTATTAAACAGCGTCGATCCGTTTTCATCGACGGTTTGTCGCTTGTTAATACGGTTATTCACCTCGACCTCGTTGCGCGATTGCTGATTAAGGGTAATCGTCACCATATCGCCCACGTTTCGCGGCACGGGCGAACCAATCAGCGAGGGCGGACGATATTGGGGTTCTCCGGTGTGCGCGTATGTTGTGGCGCTGGCATGGAACAACGATTCTGCCTGAGCTGGCACAAGCCACATACCCGAAGCCGTAACCGACAACAACACCCCAAACAGGGCCACGGAGCCAAACCGCGTGGACGCGCTGGATTGGCTTAAAGCACTTAAAACTTGAGGCACGCGCATAAAATCCCCCTTGTGTCTCTTAATTTTGCGCGGTAAAACGCAATTTTGCCTCGTTTATCTGGCGTAATTCCCGCCCGGTCATGCCCTTGTTCAGACCTGTAAAAGGGTTATGGTTCAGCATAATTTAACGCGTAAGAGAGGGCGAGGGAGGGAACGGCCCTCGTTGAGGAAGGTTTAATAAGGCAAAAGGACTCAATCTTTAAAAGCGCGCTCTATTACTTGTTTTGCGCCATCCAGACCAGTTGCTCAAAGGTTTTTTGGGTATAATCCACAGTTTGCGCGACCAGCCAGGGGCTTAAAAACACCAGCACGCCAAGCGTCACCAGAATTTTAGGCACAAACGTGAGCGTCGCCTCTTGTACCTGCGTAATGGTTTGCAGAATCGAAATCAACACGCCCACCAGCAACGCCACCACCAGTAACGGCGAGGCCAGCATCAGGCTCATCCACACAGCCTGTTGTAGTAAGTCGATAAAATCAGTGGGAGTCATACTAGGGATGGGTTCAGGGAGGGAACGGCCCCGTTATATAAATGCTCTACGAATTTTTTAGTATTATCTTGCCCGGGTTCCGGCATTCGCCGGAATGACCTTGAAAGAGGGCTTGTTTTTTAATTGCGAATGCAACGGAATCCATTTTAAACAGCTAAGCCGGCAATCGCCGGAATGACAGTGTTTTGAAATAACCATTACCCAAACCCCGAAACGAGCGCTTCGCAGATCAGGTGCCAGCCATCGGCCAACACAAACAAAATAATCTTGAAGGGCAGCGCAATCGTGGCCGGGGGCAAAAACATCATCCCCATCGAGACCAGCACGCTGCTGATGACTAAATCAATCACCAAAAACGGTAAAAACACCATAAAGCCCAACTGAAACGCCGTCTTAAGCTCGCTAATCAAAAACGCGGGTAGTAGTACATACGTCGGAACATCCTTGGCCACCTTAGGCTTGGGCAGCTTGGCAAGCTTGGTAAACAGTGCAATGTCTTTTTCGTGCGTCTGCTTAAACATAAACATTCTTAAGGGCTCAACCGCAGTTTCCAGGGCCGCCTGCTGAGGGATTACGCCCGAAAGATAGGGCTGCAAAGATTTTTCGTTAATCGTGTTAAACGTAGGCGCCATGACAAAAAATGTTAAAATCAGCGATAAACCCAAAATAACCTGGTTGGGCGGCAAGTTCGGGATCCCAATGGCCTGGCGCACCAGCGACATCACAATCACAATTCGTGTAAACGCCGTCGTGAGAATCATAAGCGCCGGCGCAAGCGTTAGCACGGTAAGCAAAATTAAAATTTGCAGGCCCTGGCTAACCTCTTGCGGAGAATTTGCCGTGCCCAGCTTCATTTCAATCGTGGGCAACCCTGCGGGCACGGGTGCCGCCCAACTGGTGCCAATTAGTACCATAGGCAACAGCCAAACAAGTATTAGCAGCGGAATCCATCCTAAAAAAGGCTTCAGTCTGGCGCCCAGCGCATTCAGCCTGACGGTAAGCTTTGACCAGTCAAGCGATTTGAACGGTAAAAAATTGACCCACGCCGGACGCACAGAAACGCTATCTCTCTCAAGCTGATTTTAACCGATTTGAGCAAATCACCGGCAAAAACCAGGGTTAAACCCAGTGCCAGCGACGCAATTAATCTTATTATACGAGAGTGTCGCACATCTGATGGAGGCTTGGCATCGGCCAACCGGTGTAGCCCAAATGTAGCTCCCCCCCAGGTGGGTATAACTCAGGATTAAGCTGCACTTTTAAACACGACGCCAGTAATAAATCTCGTGCGGGTTTTTGAGAGCGGCAGCCAGGGAATCGGGATTTTCTAGTACCCGCATTTCGTCTAACACCCGCTGCACAGGCGCTGGCAAATTAGCGTCTGCCTTCTGGAAGCCCTGCTTTTCGACAAATCGATTCAGCCCTGGATCCCGGCTATCGCTTGCCATGAGCGCATACTTAAACCCGTTTTGCCGGGCCTCGGTCAGCGCTTTTTGCACCAGGCGCGTGCCGGTGCCAAACCCGCGCGCGTCGGGGCGCACCTGAATCTGATGCATCATGGCCACCTGCTTGAGCGCGTCCAAATGCGTGCTTTGCGGGAATTTTGTCTCATAACTGTCGAGCAGCAAAATACCGTTATAGCCGTCTTTATCGCGCGATTCTTCGTACACAATCCCGCCACGGGGGTTAACGGCAGCCATAAGCGACATTTCCACTGATACATTTATCAATAAATGCAATATCGCTAACTGGAAATCATTGTTTGGCAGTTTTAATACTTCATTTATCATCTTCAGCGATTCATTTAAGTTTATCTTTTGATTATTATCCTCAACCAAAATGGCTTTTGGCGCGTTATGGATGCCATGCGCGACTACAGCCTTGATTTTTTGCTTAAGCTCTGGCTTTTGGGCCATCAGGGTGGCAAGTTTTTGGGCCGCTTCCTCAAACGCAGGATCTACTGACGATACCTCAGAAATAAACTGAAACAGTGGACCGGACTGGCTCAATGCTTTTAGCATGTCAGCCTCATCGATAAGGCTTTTGTCAACAGCAAAAATCTTAAAGACCTTGGGGGTTGGCACCATTGTCGCTTTAGCGCTATTACCAAACGCGACCGCACGCATGCGCTGCGAACGCAATAGCCCAGCCGTAGGCGCAAAGCCAGGTGAATTAAGTGAAGATCCGCCAAAAGAGGCCTTTAGCGTTGGCATCCCTACGAGAGAATGCTCTTCACGCAGCTTAAAAGGGCTTGTATCACTTGAAGGCAAAGGAAAGATCAGCTTCATACCCCACTAAAACGCCTCAAGAAAAATTATTGCCTGATTCGGCCTATTTGAACAAGACACCCTAAGACTGTTTTATCTGGGTTTTGTCTGGGATTTTTGCCCGTACAACTGACCATACGCCCAGGCGCTGCCAAGCACCTTCCGAATATACTCCCGGCTCTGCTCAACAGGAATACGCTCCATAAACCAGTCCGGGTCGCTGGCCAACGTGGCCTTATCGGCATTTATCCACCGAGACATCGCCCCTGGACCACCGTTATAAGCCCCGGTCGCAAGCATCACGCCAAGCGCCCCGTAAGACGCCTCAAACTGACGAATCAAGCCGCCTAAATAACGCGTGCCCAGTTGCGTATTAATTTTCGGATCGTACAGATCATCCAGCGTAAACCCTTGCACGCCCGCCTGGCCCGCCACCTCGCTAGCCGTCGCGGGCATCAGTTGCATCAGGCCCCGCGCCCCAGAGCCACTGAGGGCCTGCGGATTAAAATAACTTTCTTCGCGGGTCAGGCCATAGGCCAGCGTCACCGGCACGCCCGCCCGTTGCGCAACATCATCCAGGCTAAACGTCTGCGGCAACGGATACAACAGCGCGTGCAAAGCAGCCGCCTGATCCGTGCGGGTCTGCAACGCCTCGCGCAGCGTGCGCATGCCCGTATCATAAACCTCGTGCTGCAGCGCGTTCAGCGCCTGTATTAAAAGCACTTGCGAACGCTCAGCCGCCTCGGCCTCATTGGCATTAGCCGACGGCTGCGAGGTCGTCGTCATTTGAGCGGTTTGCAATTGCTCGTAATGCGCTTCGGCCCAGAGCGCAATATCGTCCCAGGCACCAATTGCCTGAAGTTCCTTGAGTGCATTTTCTACCGAAACAGGCAGCCCTTTGGGCATCCAAGCCTCTGCGGGCAGTTTTTTAAGGGCTAGCCTGGGCGGAATCTTGTTGAGCAACACCCCTTGCACAGGCCATGGCGCAACCGGCTCGCCCTGCCCAATGGCTTCGAGCCACTGAGACGCACGGTACCCGGCAAACCCTAGCGGATAACGCGCTAAAACAGACTCATACGCAGAACGCGCCGCCGAAAGGCTTCCCTGTTTTCGCAGGGCGTGCGCTTGCCATAGCGCAACATCGGGCGCACGACGGGCTGTGGGGTATTGCTCCAGAAACGCCTCGGCAGCCGATTGATATGCAGACCACTGCGCCTGGACAATCGTCGGGCGCAACGCGGATTCCCAGAGGCTCTCGGGCGCAAAAGGGCTTTGCGGATATCGCTTGGCGAGCGCGGCCAATTTGACGCGTCGGGCATCACCGTCCAGCGCTTGCGCGTCTTGCCAAACCAATGCATCGCCTAAGCCCTGTGGCAGTGCAGAATAAGCAATAGGCACCTGCCCCGGCAAATTTACAGACGCTTTTGACGACAACGCCGCCCGAACATTGGGCGAGCGCACTAAGCGAATCACGTTTTCAATCAGCGGCTTGGGCCAATTGGGCAGTTCAGCCAACGCGTTCAAGCTAGCTTGGCTAGCCTGGACCTCTTGGGTATTTTTTGCGATGAGCGTTTTCAAGCCAAATTGCAGCGTCGGCACAGCCTGTTTTTGCACGCTCGGTAGCGCCGAAGCCGCGCGACATACGGCTAAATCTGGCCAAAAAATAGCTTTATCGGATTTTTCCAGAAGCGGCAACGCACTGGCGCACTGGCTTAAATCATCAAGCATCATAACGCGCCCCAAAAGCCCAAACTGTTTGGACGAATAATTACGCACAGCAAGGGCAATGGTATCGTGTCCTGCCTGAGCCGATTTGGCATTCATTTGCGCGTTTAGCCGAGCAGCAATTTCTGGGCTAAAGCGCCCTCCCGGCGAATGTTCAAGGTAATACCACCAGGCATCTGCTCCTTTTTGGCTGGCCTCGGCACGCTCCGAGGCAATTAAAAGCTCGCCCAGATAATACCGCGCACCCATACCATAGTCAGATGCTGGATACTCTTTAACCAGCCTGTCAAACGTTTCTTCGGCCAGCGCGTTCTGGCTGCTGCGCAAGGCCGATTGGCCCAATCGGTAAAGCAGCACGGGCATCAGTCCTTGCGGCGGATGATGCTCAAGCGCATCCATCAGGGCAAGCTGGCCCAAATCTTCTCGGGGGATTTCTCGCGCCGCCTCGGCCTCGTGTAACGCCAGCCAGCTGCGCAAGCCCGGATAACTTTTACGCAACAGGGCAAACTTTTTTTGCGCAACTTGCCAATCCCCGCGAGATTTTGCTGCTAACGCACGCGCGTAGGCTTCTTGCGCAGCGTGTTGGGTCGCAAACGCGTCGGATTGTTTATACACCTGAGACGCTGGCGTAAATCGCGCCTCGATGGACTCGCCCAGATGCGTGACTTTTTTGACCCACCCCAACCCCATAAACGAGGCGGCCGGATTCGTGTGCGTGGCAAGCGACCAAAGCAATAACGCAAAGCAGCCTGCGCCAACAGCCGTACCCACCCAAAGCGCCCTGCGGAGCAATCGGCCTGCAACACCCGTCCCCGATTCGCCGTAGTTCAGGAATCCTAACGCGTTAAAACGATTAAACATACCCTCAGACTCTATTTAAAACGCTCACGATGCGGGTTAAAACAGTACAGGCGAAGCCCTAAAAAGCGACGCTGTAAACAATAAACTTAAACAAGACTACAAACTAAAATCCACGTATCACGCTAACAAAAATAATGCTCGCATACACGCACGCTACAAATCGCTACAAATCGCAACAAGGCGCAGGCAACTTAAGCAGGTAGACGTGCCAACCGCTGAGAAAGTGCCCAGGCATCCCCGCTGGCTAAAACACCCAATGCCAGCTCAAGGCCTTCTTCGAGTGAATGCACACTTTGGCACAACCAAAGCGCAGCGCCCGCGTTCAGGGCCACCATGGCCCGGGCAATCTGTAGCAACGCCGAATCTGCACTGTTCTCTATAACAACGCCACTTGAACCCTCTGCCATGGCCTGCCACAAGCGCGCATTATCTGCCGCGGTTAACGTCGAAAAATCCGGTGCTTGCGGCAGCGGATGCTCATCAAACGGCCAAAGCGTCGTAAACTTTCGATCCAGCTTTAACGCGGGCAAATCCCCGCTGACCCACCGTAAAGTAGCCGGCTCCCAAGGGTGGAGCTCATCCAGGCCGGATTGACTACGCACTAAAAGTCCCCGGTGCAACCTTGGGTTTAGCAGCGGCAAAACATCCGGAAACGCGTTGAGCGCAGACACATTACTAATGCCCATTAGTTGGTAGCTGGGCAAAAATGGATTTAAAAGCGGCCCCAGGCTGTTAAAGGCCGTAGGCTTAGCCAACTGCTTACGGTACACCTGTAAACGCGCTAGCCCTGGGTAGGTATCGGGTGCATAAACAAACGCTACCTTGTTTTTTTCGAGCGCGGCAGGGACTTCGTTCAACGCGGTCGGCGCAATGCCAAGCGCCTCGAGAAAATTAAAGCTGCCGCTCTTACTGCTAACCGCACGGTTGCCAAACTTAACCACCGGCGGCACGTTCTTGACTGATTCCGGCATAGCGGCCAGGGCAAGCGCCACCATTGTAGAGGTGTTCAAGCTACTGACGCCGCTGCCGCCGGTGCCGCAAACATCCATGGCATCAAACGGCAGCGCTGCCATGGCCTGGCCCGCATTGCGGACGCCTTGCGCGAGCAGCAGCCAGTCTTGCGGCGTTAGCACCTCGGGCTGCAACTGGCTTAGCCAGCTTAACACGTCGGATTCATCAGATTGCGCCGCTAACAGCGTCGAAACTGTTTCGGGCGTCAGCGGAAGCGGCAGAAGGGGAGAAAGCGCAGTCAAAGGCAGATTTTAAACGTTAAAAAGCAGAATAAAAAACATCAAATACGGTCAATAAAGGCAAAATACGTTCTCTGTTTAATGTGTTTGTAACGCAGTCGCCCCCGGCATCAGAGAAAACAAGCAAGCCTAAAAAAGTAAAGCCAAACAAGGCTTGTGTTTAAAACCGGTCAAATCAACAAAAACTTCGGAAGGGACAGGATTCGAACCTGCAACCCCTCACGGGGCAACCGCTTTCAAGGCGGCGTCCTCACCACCCGGACCCCTTCCATATTTTTAGCATTCGCTTAAGACTTGAACAACTTGGCATCAACGACTCGGTGGGTACCTTCACTTTTACAACCGGCAACCATTTAAATCAAGTCAAAGCACATACAGTAGAGAATCAGTCTAGCGAAGGGCAGCACCGACAGGGAAGGAACAGCCCTCGCTTTGCGATGTTGAGCACGCCAAACTGACCCCTACCCCCCTAAATTAAAATTCTTGACATCAGGGCGACTCCTTTTTTAGGATAACGGGTATAGCAATTCCATTGGGGTGTCGCCAAGCGGTAAGGCAGCTGGTTTTGGTCCAGCCATTCCGAGGTTCGAATCCTTGCACCCCAGCTTTTTTCTAGCAGAATAGGCTTTCTGACCCGGCCCTTCGGGGGGTTCGAAACCAAAAATATAACTAGGCAACCCGGCTTTTATTAAGCTAAAGCCACTGCAATCCATCGATGACGAGTGCTTGCCTGATAGGTTGTCTCTGCGGCAAGTAGGTACGTTTAACCCAGGGAGAGAGCACGATGGAACCATGGAGGGAAGAGCCCTCACTTTGTAATATTTTGGACAAGTCAATCTGACTCATCCTGATTCTTTTGCGGCACCCTCGCGCTGCGTGTTAAAAGCAACTCGTAAACGATTTATGATGAATACAGGCATCCACGCTTGAATCCTGACACGTTTGCGTCATACTTACTCTGTAGGCTTTTGTGTCATCCTGCTGATTGCTGCGTCCAGACATCTGAGTCTTCAGCGTCGTCGGCCAGAAACGCAACCGCAACGCCGCATTCTGATTTTTTTAGTTTTACGTTTTTTTCAAAACCTTTTTAAGGAATAACGCCATGTCTCAGCACCTCATTCGCGAAATCGAACAAAGCTACCTCAAAACCAACCTCCCCGAACTCAACCCAGGCGACACCGTTAAAGTGATGGTTCGGATTAAAGAAGGCAATAAAGAGCGTTTACAAGGCTTTGAAGGCGTTATCATCAAAATTCAGGGCCAAGGCACCAGCAAATCGGTAACCGTGCGTCGCGTATTCCAAGGCATCGGCGTTGAGCGTGCGTTTTTAATCCACTCGCCCCGCTTCGAAAGCATTCTGGTGCTCCGCCGCGGTATTGTTCGCCGCGCGCGTCTTTACTACCTGCGTGCCCTCAAAGGCAAATCCGCCCGCATTAAAGAACGTCTGGTCAGCAAAACCAGCACGAAAACCGCGGGTAAATCCGGCGCAAAAACCCCAGCTACGGTATAGCTTAGCCATATTCAGGCAAGCCCACCGGCTCCAATCTCACGAACCCTATGACCCCTTCGCTCAAGATGCTTCTGGTTGGCAGCGGTGCAAGAGAACACGCACTTGCCCTTAAGCTTGCGATGAGCAACCAGGTAAGCGCGATTTGGGTAGCGCCCGGCAATGCAGGCATGCTGTGGGGGACGCCCCCCGAAAAACTCAAGCGCATTAGCGACGTGAACCACATCAACGGCTGGATTCAACTCGCAAAACACTATCAGGTTGATCTTGTCGTCATTGGCCCCGAAGCGCCGCTGTCAGAAGGCCTTGTTGATGCGCTTGAAGCGCATAACATACGCGCCTTTGGGCCCTCAAAAGCGGCCGCGCAACTCGAAGCCAGCAAAATTTTTGCCAAACAAATCATGCTCGAAGCGGGCGTACCTACCGCGCGCTACGTAACGGTCGATACCGCCGCGCAAGCCGAAGAAGCACTCAATTTATTTGAAGCACCTTACGTCATTAAAGCCGACGGCTTGGCCGCGGGTAAGGGCGTCACCGTTACGTCCGATCGCGCGCTGGCCATTGACGCTATACAAGACGCGCTTGCGCAGGGACACCCGCAAGTGCTGGTTGAGCAACATTTAACCGGCGAAGAATTAAGCGTAATGGCCATTTGCGATGGCGAGCGCGCCGTACTGCTTCCACCCGCGCAAGATTATAAACGCCTGCTTGATGAAGACAAAGGTCCTAATACAGGCGGCATGGGTGCCGTGTGTCCGGTACCCTGGGTTAATCGCGCGCTTTTACAGCGCGTGCTAGACACCGTTATTTTACCCGTACTACAGCAAATGCAAAAACGTGGTACACCCTACAAGGGCGTACTTTACGCTGGGCTTATGATCGAATCGCCCGCCACGGCGTCGCCTAAAATCAACATCATCGAATTTAATTGCCGCTTTGGAGATCCTGAAACTCAGGTGATTCTGGCCATGCTCGCCCATGATCTTGCGCCGATTGTGATGGGCAGCGCAACCGGCGATTTAGAGCCACTGCTGCAAACGCTCAATCAAGATCCGCTCGCGCTCGCGCTGCCGCAGGAAACTTCGAGCGCCGCCGCCGTAACCGTCGTGATAGCCTCAGAAGGCTACCCCGCCAATCCGCAATCAGGAGATGTCATCACGCTGCCAGGTGACACGCAAACGTCCAGACAGTCGACGATTTTGGCTGCAGGTGTCGCGCAGTCAGCAGAAAAAACCCATTACATTACCGCGGGTGGGCGCGTGCTGAATGTGGTGGGGGCCGGCGCTAACCTTAAAGCGGCCCGTGACCACGCCTACCAGACGCTCAGCCGGATTACCTTTAAGGGCGCGCACTACCGGCACGATATTGGAGAAAAACAACTTAACGCCCTTACCGCAACACAACAGCCCCCTTGCCATGTTTAAACTTATTACAAAACGCTTCGCGCAAACTATGCGCGGGATTTACCCCGGCCTGACCGGCACAAGGTTAACCGCAGCCCGCCGGCAATGTAAAGCCGTATTTACGGCCGTTTGCCTAGCAAGCGCGGTTATAGCAACACTAGGCGCGCAAATAACGCACGCTGCGCCCGCAACTCCGCAACAACTAACCGAACTTGAGCAACGGGTTTTCTCGGTTGTAATTGATGCACAAGGCCAACCCACCACCCGAGTCGAACGCCTGGAAACTGCCGTATTCGGCGCCCCGCAGCAAGGCCCCCTGGAACAGCGCATAGATAAGCTTCTTGCCACCACGCAACCCGCTCAGCAGGCTCAGCAACCCAATCCCGCCCAGCCCGAAACGTCATCAAACGCATACGTCAGCACTAAAAACCAGGCCCCCACGCAATACGCTAAACCGCTTGGCAACGAGGGTAATGACCCGGATTCAACTTATTCGCCTTATACAGATTATCCTTACCCGCAAACAAACTCGAACGCTCCAGCGGATAACAGTTACTCGGCAGCAAACAGTGCAACACCCGCTTTAGGCAGTTTATCCAATCAAGATGCCGACCTTGCGCAAGGCCTGAGCGATCTTGAGCTTAAAGTCTTTTCGCAAACTTACCCTAACGATTCTATTGATGCGCGGCTTGCGCGGCTCGAGGTTAAGTTTTTTAGCCAACCCGCCCCGCCTGGCACCCAAGATGCACAACGCTTTGAACGCCTGGTTGCAGTAGCGGCCACCACGCCCAAGCTCAATGAGCCTTCAGGCCCAAAACAAGGCGTGATGACGGCGCTGCCGTTTATTCTGATGATTCTGGGCGCGCTTTTATAACAAGCCCCACCAACATATAGTCAGCGAAGACGCATTCGCATTTGGCCTTATTCAAAGCATAATCAGCTCGTATGTTTATTTTTAATAGCAACACTTACTAACCAGAGAGGGATTCTTCGGTTGAGCAACGAATTTTGGATTGGTCTGGGGCTAGGCCTTATTGGCGGCGCAACGTTGTGCGCATTTATCATCTGGCTGATGCAACGCGGGCAAAAGCCTGCGCTGCTGGCGGAGCAAACCCGCCTGATTGAAGCGCAACACTCACTTGAGCAAACCCAGCTTGCGCTGCAAAGTTTAAAAGAGCATCACGCTGCCCAAGAAGCCCGGCTGGAGGCCGCGCAACAAAATCACCAAGCGCAGCTTGCGCTGCAAAAAACCCAGTTTGAGCAAACCCTGGCGCAAACGCTCGAAACCCTGCAAGGCGGCTTAAAAACGCACCTGCTTGAGCAACTGCAAGCCACGCAGAAAACCTTGGGAGAACAGTCCGAAGCATTGAGCGAAACGCAGCGCAAACAGCTTCTACAAGCGTTTGAGCCCTTGGTTAAACCCCTCAACGAGGCCGTATCGGCTTATCAGCACGAGGTGCGCAAGTTTAACGAGGTCCGTCTCCAGGAACAGGGGTCTGTACTGACGCATTTAAGCCAGCTTAAGCAGGTGGCACAAGGGTTAGCGGGTGCATTAAGCCATAACAAGGGCCGCGGCAACTGGGGCGAACTCGAACTGAGACGCCTCCTTGAGGATTCAGGGCTGACCGAAGGCGTGAGTTATGAGTTTCAGCCACAGATAGAAAACCGCCGCCGTCCAGACTTTAAACTGAACCTTTCTGACGGCCGGGTGATGTTTATTGACGCCAAAGCCTTGCAGGTGCTCGATAACACCGAGGCGCAAAACGCGCTTGCAACAACAGACTACGAATCGGACAGCATCAGCGAGCGCCAAAAGCGGGCTGCAACCTCGTTAAAATCGGCTATTGACGGGCTAAGCTCTAAAGCATATCAAGCCGAACTGGGTAAATCCACCGAAGCTTCGGCCACTTATGTAGTGCTTTATGTTCCCCGAGAAGCCATGCTTGCCTACGCATTAGAATATAACCCTGGCCTGTTTGAATACGCCTACAGCAAAAACATTATTCTGGCCGGACCGTTTAACCTGATGGGATTGCTTAAACTGGTTCATCACGGCTGGAGGCAGCTCGAGCTATCTCAGAACGCCAAAAAAGTCGAAGAAATTGGCCGCGCTATTCATCGCGAAAGCGTCGAGTACCTGGACCGGATGCTAAAACTAGATGCTGCAATAAACGCCCTGCGCACCCATTACGATAACGCGATGACGGCACTGAACGGACGCGGCAAACTGACGCACAAACTGCAACAGATGGAAACGCTCGGCTGTAAATCCGATAAATCACTGCCCGAAAAGCTTCCAGAAAATCTGAGTGGTTGGCAAACTGCTGCACAAAATCCCACCGAAGCAGATGCGCCCGCACTAAACGCCTCAGACAGTATTTACGCGCACATAGCCGCAGAAGCCGTCAGGTAAAATCTCGATTAGGCTGCGTATAAATAAACACTAGGGTAATACGCGATCTTACGCTGTACCAGCACCCCAAAATGCATTCGCTTTGTTTTAAGTATCATGGATATATTACAGGTAAACGGGCAATTGCCTGATACTTTTTGTTAGGGTTCTTTCTTTTTTTATGGCTTTTTCTCAATTCGTCCTGCGCGCTGCGACCTCTGGTTTATCGGGGTTTACGGCTTGTAAAGGCGGGGCTAACTTAAACGTTAAAGGCTTGCATTACGGTTCGCTAGTGTGCCTGCTTGCCTTGGGCATGCATATTTTTTTACCAGCACAAGCCATTACGCTGCAACAAAACCAGCTGGGCTACCTGCCTAAAGCCACTAAAAAACTGATGCTCTCTGAGGTTAATTTGCCGCCTGGTAAATCCCCTAGCGTCATTTTAAGAGACAACACCCGGCTAAACTGGCGTACGCTCTACACCGAAAAAGGCGCGCGCGTCTACAAACCCGTTTTAACGCCCATCGGCGGCGGTCGCTGGCAGGTGGATTTATCGGAGTTTGCTCAGCGTGGGTATTATACGCTCGAGGTTAAAACGCGCCCTGGCAGTCTTATTAATACCGCGGTCAACACCACCCCTTGGCGCACGGCCTCGGGTGCAAGTATGCAACCCGAAAACGCCGCCTTTGGCATCAGTATTACCAATGGCGCATACTGGGACCCCATGACGCAGCTTATTCGGGGCATCTTTTTAAGCCGTAGCGGCATTGGCATTTACGATCCGCAAACCGGCCTGATTCGGGAAGCCTTGCACACCCAGGATGCCTTGAATGCCGACGGCGAATTACACGATGCCGTGGGCGGTTACGCCGATGGGGGCGCAGATGCACGCAAAACCATTGCCAGTAACGCCTGGGCAACGGTAATGTTGCTGCGGCTTTATGCGCAAAACCCGCAAGGGCTCGAAACGCTAAGCCTGAACTATCCCTCCGGTACCCCGCGAGATGAAGCTGGCCGGTTAAGTGATGTTTTAACCGAGGCGGCCTGGGGGCTTGAGTGGTTGCTCTCGATGCAGAGCCCCAGCGGCGGCTTTTACGCCGGCGTCGAAGACGCGCCCAACCCCGACCAGCCCCGTAAGCCTCTGCGCGTGCTAAAACCTGTTAACCCTACCGATACCGCAATCGCGACCGCCGTACTGGCCGAAGCCGCAAGCCTGCTGAAACCGCTTAACGCCAATTTAGCCGTCAGGTGCCTTATCGCGGCGCAGCGCGGCTGGACTTATCTGCAACGCCAACCCGGCGCACCCATCAGCGAAACCACCTGGGCCGCCATGATGCTGAGCCAGGCCTCGAGCGATTCAGTGTATCACCAGTACATCGACAAAAGACTCCCGATGGCCGCGCCCGCCACGCTCGACAATCCAGCCTGGCTGGGGTGGATTACCTGGGCAAAATCGGGCACCAACAGCCAGCGCAAAATCGCAGAAAACGCCTTTCTAGACGCCATCCGTGGCCTATACCTGCGCAGCAAACAAAACGCCACCATCGCCGATCGCGCGCGGCTGCTGACGTGGCTTTCGATGGCCCAAGCCCTGCAAGCCGCTAAGCCCTATCAGGCGCAATACAGGCAGGAACTTATTGAACAGGCGCATTTTATACTGGGCGATAACGCGCTTAATAAGGTGTTTATCACCAAACCCGCACCGCCAGAAAACACCCAAAACACAGACAACACTCAAAACCCCGAAAAAATGATCATTAACGCCGTTAAACGCCCCTGCCATCCGTTTATTAGCGCTAGCCTGAATGCGCCCACCCCAAGTAGCAACGGCATGATTACCGGCTTACTGGTAAGCGGCCCCGTGTTTAACGCCGCAAAACCTTACGAGCAACCCAATTACCAGGATGCCAGCATGCGTTGCACCGACAACGCGGCATTACTTGCGCCAACGGCGAGCTTGGCCTACGTGTTAGGCGTCCTTAATGAGTTTTAGGCGGTTTAAAAGTAATTCTTTCACCCTATTCAAATCAGCTGAGCCCAAAAAAAAGCCGCCCGTTTTAACTGGCGGCTTGATTAGGTGGTGATAGGTAGGTGGTGTTTTTGGTGGGTGAATTTAAAGTATTTGAATCTCAACTGTTCTCGTTTTTTATTGCTTTATTCAGCATCTTTCGCTTGCGCACTCGCGCGCGTCACTGGTAAACGCTCTCTCTCGCTCAATCTCACTCGTTTTATGGTTTGTTGTAGGCGCTTGCTTTAACTGAGTGCCTTTTGATTTACGTTCGCTTGAGTATGATTTGGTCTGGTTTTTTTACCTGATACGGATGGTCAAAGGATAGTTGCCATGGAATTGCTAACAATTAATGATTGTGAATGATTCTGATTCAGTTAACTGATCTGGCCCGATGTTTAAAGTGTTTTATGTTTAAAGCTCGGCGCACCAAGCGCAACACGGCAAACAGGTTAAGCCTTTAATCAAAAAAATCCTGCAAATCGCATGATTTATGGCGGCTTAAGCCCTGCAATGCGGTATTTTGTAGTGTATAAACGGGTTATCCCGCTTGTTACGTAGCTCTAGTGCCCTGAATAAATAGATTGAACCTTAACGCGAGCGCAACACGAAGAATCAACTGTTTTTAGCCTTGAATAATTCGTCTTGCCTCGGTAGAACCTGCCCTGTATTTGCATTAAACCCTATTAAATAAGACTTGTGCTTTTTCTGGGTTTTTAAACTATATAAAACATTAAAACCAGCAAAAAACACGACAAATTACAGCAAAAAACCTCAAAAACAGGCTAAAAAAGCCATAAAAACGTTAAATTCAACCCTTATAACCAACAAAAAAACGCTGAACACAACTCGCGCGTGACGCATTTAAGCTAAAACCCTCAATAGCAATTTGCTCAAAATACAATTTGCCACAAAAGAACGATTAAACGCGAACAGGCAAACGGGCCTGAGCAAACTGGCCTTTAACCCGAGGCTGGTCTGCCTTGCTCCTGTGGCTTGACGCGATACTATAGAGACTACAGCTTTACAGATTAACGCTTGTTCTTAATTATTTTTTATTTTCTCAGAGGAAGCACGCCCTATGGCCCCCGTTAATGCCGCAGAAATCAGCGCCGTGATTCAACAACAACTCGCCTCGGTTTCAACAGAACTCAACGTTTCCTCGGTGGGCACCGTGCTAGAAGTGGGCGACGGGATTGCTCGCCTGTACGGCCTGCGCGGCGCAATGGCCGGCGAACTGGTAGAATTTGAAGACGGGCACCAAACCAAGGGCATGGTGCTGAACCTGGAAGAAGATAACGTGGGCGTGGTGCTGCTCGATGATTACAAGCACATTCGCGAAGGCCAAACCGTCAAATCCACCGGCCGTATTGCGTCCGTGCCAGTTGGCGATGGCATGATTGGCCGGGTTGTCTCGCCGCTGGGCGAACCGTTGGATGGCAAAGGCCCTATTCAAAGCACAGAATTTAGGCCCATCGAGAAAAAAGCGCCTGGTATCATTCAGCGCAAATCCGTCCACCAGCCCATGCAAACCGGCATTACCGCCATTGATGCCATGACCCCGGTGGGCCGAGGTCAGCGCGAACTGATTATTGGCGACCGCCAAACCGGCAAAACCGCCGTCGCGCTGGATACGATTCTGAACCAAAAAGGCGGCGACGTAATTTGCGTCTACTGCGCCATTGGCCAAAAAAGCAGCTCGGTTGCGCAAATCGTTAAAACACTCGAAGATTCCGGCGCGCTGGCTTACACCATCGTGGTGATGGCCTCGGCAACAGACCCGGCCCCGGTGCAGTTTTTAGCACCGTTTAGCGCGGTTGCCATGGGCGAATACTTTATGGAACAGGGCAAGCACGTGCTTTGCGTCTACGATGACCTAAGCAAACACGCCGTTGCGTACCGCGCCATGAGCTTGCTGCTGCGCCGTCCGCCAGGCCGCGAAGCCTACCCTGGCGACGTGTTTTACCTCCACTCCAGATTGCTGGAGCGTTCGGCAAAGCTGAGCGACGACCTGGGTGCGGGCAGCCTGACTGCGTTACCGATTATCGAAACGCAAGCCGGCGACGTCTCGGCGTACGTGCCCACCAACGTCATCTCGATCACGGACGGTCAAATCTTTTTGGAAGCCGACCTGTTTAACGCCGGGATTCGCCCCGCCATCAACGCCGGGATTTCCGTCTCTCGCGTGGGCGGTGCCGCGCAAACCAAGGGCATGAAGTCTGTTGCCGGTAAATTACGCCTGGATTTGGCTCAGTTCCGCGAGCTGGAAGCGTTCTCGCAATTTGCCAGCGATTTGGATAAAGCCACGCAAGACCAACTCAAACGCGGCCAAAAACTGATTGAAGTGCTCAAGCAACCGCAGTACAGCCCGCTCAGCGTAGCGCAGCAGGTTTCTATCTTGTTTGCAGCCAACAAAGGCGCGTTGGATACCGTGGATAGTGCTAAAATTCTGGCGTTTAAAACGCAGTGGTTCGAGTACTTTACCAGCAACCACGCCGACCTTGAAAGCAAGCTGAACAAGGGCGACAAGCTGGATGAGGCCGAAGAGGGCAAACTGCTGAAGGCGCTTGAAACCTTCCGCGATAGCGCGTTTGGAGGGTAGTCGTGATTAGCGCCTTGCCGCTTAAGCCAAAATTTGGTGTGCTGGTGTTAAAGCCTATTGATAACTGT
>JAYKHY010000020.1:0-22225 GCA_035285025.1 Vampirovibrionales bacterium
TTATTTTTTATATAGTTGAATTTCAAGCCTTTCAGATTCACCTTAGAGATTGATACCCGTTTGGCTAAGTTACTTGCTCCAATCACATCGCCACCCTTGCCTACAGACCTGGTTACCCCGCTGGGAAACGAGGCCAAGACGTTGCTGGCTTGGCGCGTAACCTGCCCCGAGTCTATACCCGCCAGCTTTATCGCCCAAACTCTTACCGCAGAAGTGTTTTTAGCACTGGAGCGAAAAGAACCGGCACTCTACATCTCGTTGCATAGCGCGAACGCGCCCGATGCACTCCAGCTTTGGCTTAACAAGCATTTAACGCAAGCAGCAGCCCCGGCAGACCCTGCGGCGTATGCCCTGGGCCCTTTTGTGTTGCTACTGAGTAAACCTGCATTGAGCAGCGCCAACCCTGCGTTAAATGGCCAAAACGGCAAAATTCGGAAATTAGAACCAGAGACGCTAAAACTCAGTCAAAATCGCAACGGCAACAATAACGGTAAAAACAGTCATCAGAATGACGCGTTACCCGCATCAGACGCCCCGCGTTATTGGGACGCTACTCTGATTCCGCTAGAAGGTGTAGCAAATCGCACCAACCCAGCCAATCAAGCCGATCACGAAGCCCCCAAGCTGGTGCAGAAAGGCGAGCGCCCGGAAACGCTCCTGATACACGAATTGCGTTCGCCGTTAATGGCGCAAAAATATCTGTTGGAATGGATTCTGAAGCAAAAAACAAGTTACCTGAATAAACTGGCTGAGCCGCTCGATAAAGTGCTGGGCACTACAACAGACATGCTTCGGTTAATCCAGAAGCTGCTGCAAATGAACCATTTGCAAAACGGATTTACACCGCAACCCGAAACCTTGACGACGGTAAAAATCCCTGCGTTGTTAAACGATTTAGCGCAAACGCTTGGCGCGATGGCGGCAAGCCGAAAAGTCCCGCTGCAAATTGATTTGCCAGCAAAGCTTCCGGCGCTCAAAACAGATGAGCTTTTGGCAAAAGATTTATTGCTAAATTTGCTAGAAAACGCCATCGAGCATTCGCCGCCGGGGAGGCAAGTGTTGGTTAAGGCAGCACTCTCCGAAACCCGCCTGAGTATTCTGATTGCAAACGTAGGCCCCGCGCTTGCGCCTTATTACCAAACCGTGCTTCAGACGCCCGATCTGGATGCAGTGGCCTTATTGCGCCCAAACGCGGGCGGGCAGCTCGGCAAAGGGCTGGGGCTTTCAATCGGCATGCGCCTAGCCGGCCTTCTGGGCGGACAACTCCAGTATGAACGATGCAGCTTACCCGAATTTGGCGAACCCGTAAATTGCTTTTTGTGCCACCTGCCCCGACTTGAGGTAAAATAAAACGCAACCCAATTTTTAACTTCAAGGCGCATTGTCCCGACTCGCTTGATTCGGGCTTCTGGATTTACTTTTAAGACAAAAACCAAGAAATGTGTCTGTGTGTTTAGATTCAAGGGGATAACCGAAGCAAACCTGCTTCTCTTGATTTAGCTTATGACCATGCCCGTTTTAACCAGACCCTCGGCCTCAGCCGCCGCGCAATCTGCCCGGCCAGCCATGCCTAATGCAGCGCCTAACACTTTACACGAGGTCGTCGCAGATTCCTTGCCCATCAATAAGACTTGCCTGCTTTATGGCCAGACGCTTGCTGAATCTGGTGCGCCGGAAGCCTTTGAAACCTCTAACGAAGCCGTTTGGCCGCCCCAGGCATCTGCGCAAGCTGTTAGCGACCCTGATTTAGACACGCCGCAACAGCCCGCCATTCCAGAAATTAACGAACAAAAACCCCTGAAAATTCTAGTGGTGGATGATCATGAGGTAACGCGCTACGGTTTGGTCTTAATGCTTAACGAGCGTCCGGGCTTACACGTGGTCGGCCAGGCCGAGACTGGGGTGCAAGCCATCGCCTTGACGGCTGCGGAAGCGCCCGATGTGGTTTTAATGGATATTATGATGCCTGAAATGACGGGCATCGAGGCGGCGCGCAAAATTAAAGCCCTAATGCCCGAAGTCAAAATCATTTTACTAACCAGTAGCCAGGATCCGTTTAATGTTTGTCATGCCATTTCGGCCGGCGTGAATGGATTTTGCCTGAAGGATATTAAAATCGACCGCCTGTGCCAGGTGATGGCCATGACGCAAGATGGCTCACTATGGATTGATCCAGCCGTCTCGCCTACGTTGGCCAATGCTATGGGCCACTACGCCCTAAACGCGCAGGGCATCACGGAGGCGACGCCTCAGGCGAACGCAACGCATACAAACAACCCCGAAGCCGTACCGCAAGTGAGCGTATCGCTCACCCCGGATACAGCAACCCATTTAACCCGTAGAGAAACCGAAGTCCTGGCGCTTGTGGTTGCGGGCAAAAGTAACAAAGAGATTGCGCATCATATGCAAGTTACAACGCACACCGCCAAGGCGCACGTTTGTAAAGTCATCCAGAAACTCGGCGTGACCGACCGAACGCAAGCTGCGGTTAAAGCGCTGCAAGAAGGCTTACTGGAAGGGTTCCAGCCTTAAGCGGGGCAACGCCAGCGCGTCTTCTGTAAAGATACCACCTTTAAGTGGCATCAACGCAAAAACATCGGAAATAAATGCTGGCGATTATCCCGTAACTGACAGTATGGCAACTTTTTGTCAGAGCGTGCAAGCATTTCAAATTTCGTACCGTCAGTCATGGCTTAATCGCTTAAACTTTTAAATACGGCTTATTCAAAAGCTAACCGTTGCCGCTAAAGCAACATCGCTGCGCCCTGCGGAACTTTTTTCCCTCCATGCTCGTCGTAAAAGCCCTGTAGACCATAAATTTACCAGAATTTATGCACTACTAAGTCTCCTCTGACTTTTAAAGGTGAGCCATTGGCCGTTACAATCAAGGGGTTATCTCGTTATTGTTCAAATGCCAGTCGTTTATCTGTACTGTATTCGAGGCTTGTTACGTTCAGACAAAAATCAGCCTGTAGCTGTCTTTTAGCCAAACGAGGTTCTAACTTATGACGATTCGGTTAATGCTCCCCACTAAAAACCAATCACCGGTTCAAGCGCGCATTCGGCAAGCGATTAACTGTGTAAGCGTTGATCGATCAAAAATTATTGCATCGCTACTCGCTGTCACGCTTGGCACCTCATTAACAAGCACGTTTGCGCAAGCCGACTCTAACATTACAGCGATAATGCCGCTTTCCAACAGTCAGGATATTCAGGCAGATAATAGCCAGTACGCCTCGATTCGCGCAGGACGCGACATCGCGCTCGAGGGTACCCGAATCCAAGGCGGCGTCTCAGCCGGCCGAGACGTGAGCGGCAGCATTTCGACCGCATCGGGCATGGTTAATGCCGGGCGAGATGTCCAATTGTCAGGACCCGCCCAGCTGGACGCCGTAAGCGCAGGGCGTAGTATTGCGCTAGATAGCGTAACCATTACGCAAGACGTAAAGGCCGGACAAGGCGTTATGCTTAACAGCAGCCGGGTATACGGCGATGTTAATGCTGGCGGCGGCCCTGTAATGCTGACCGATGTAACCCTAGACGGCGCATTGGTTGTTAACGAAGCGACCACACCCATCCTGAAACAAACCAGCGTGGGGAAAATTCGCGTTACTAAAGCCGACCCAGACGCGACCCAACACGCAAACACTTCGCGCAGCGCTAACATTCGCATTCATAGTAGTAATAGTGGCAGCAATGTATTAATTAATACAGGCAGCATCAACAATTCTGCAGTTGGCAATGGCAGCAGCGTGTTCCGTAAAATTTCTGCGCGCAATGGTAATGCCAACATTAATGTAAGCGAAGGAAGCCATACTCAGATTAACGGCTACGCTATTACGGCCCGAGACAAGCAGACGACAGTAATTACGCCGCAAGGCAGCATTTATGTTAACCAACGTAAAGCAAGCGGAGAAGGTCCCGAGCAGTACGCTGAGTACGCAGAGTCGACACCAGGAGCACCTACTATACAGGGTCCTGGCTGGACGGAGCCTTGCAAATCTGCCGAAACCATACCGCCCAAAGCATTTAAAGGCCCTGTTTTAATTTTAGACAAAGCCTACGTACTAGGCGATATTACGTTTGAAGGGACACAGCCTGGCGAAGTTCGTGTCACCGAAGGCAGCCAAGTCTCGGGGAAGATACATAACGGATATCTTAAAAAAATAGAACTGTAATATAAAAGTACGCTTAAAGCGATGTAGCCAGATGGGCAATACCTGCATGGACAACGAAACCCTGCTAGCATAGGTAATTTTTTAGAAGCTTTAAGAGTTGTACAAACTTGAATGTTTCCTAAGTGTTGGGTAAGTGTTTTTAAACGCATTTGCTTTGGCACAAGTAAACGTTTTTTGGTGTCTTTATTAACTCTTCACTGGCTGGTGTCTCGAAGCGCCACTCAGTTCAGAAAGGAACCTTGCTTACTATGAAAAAACTGTTAGCCCTCTCCATCGCGTTGGCTTTCGTAACCGGTACTTCCGCTTACGTTTTGGCCGATGACGTGAACCAGCCTAATGGCTCTGCTGTTCAGAAAAACGATGCTGATGAGTCGTTCAACAACAACAGCGACAACTCCGACAACTCCATCGATGCTGACATCGAAGTCGAAGATTCGTTCAACGACAACAGCGACAACTCGGATAACTCCGACAACAGCGACAACAGCGACAACTCGGACAACTCGGATAACTCCGACAACAGCGACAACTCGGACAATTCCGACAACAGCGACAACAGCGACAACAGCACTGATGTTGACGTTGAAGTTGAAGATTCGCTGAACGACAACAGCAACAACAGCACCAACGACAGCAACAACACCGATACGGATGTTGATGTTGAAGTTGAAGATTCGTTCAACGACAACAGCAACAACTCGGACAACTCAGATAACTCCGACAACAGCAACAACAGCACCAACACCGCGACCGATTCGTTCAACGACAACAGCGACAACAGCGACAACAGCACCGATGTTGACGTGGCCGTCGAAGATTCGTTCAACGACAACAGCGACAACAGCGACAACTCCGACAACAGCACCAACGACAGCAACAACACCGATACTGACGTTGATGTGACCGTCGAAGATTCGTTCAACGACAACAGCGATAACAGCGACAACAGCACCAACGATAGCTACAACGCTGATGATTCGTTCAACAACACCGCAACTGATTCGTTCAACGACAACAGCGACAACAGCGATAACAGCGTCAACACTGATATCGAAGTTGCTGTCGAAGATTCGTTCAACGACAACAGCACCAACGACAACAGCACCGACAACTCGATCAACGATAGCTTCAAAGTCATCAACAGCTTCAACACCACGCAACATGGTCTGCTGAACGCCGATGACTCGAGCACCATCACCACTGATGACCTCATCTACGGTGACAACAACATCAACATCGAAGGCATCGGTTCTGGCAGCGGCGACAGCTACTCCAACACGGGTAGCATCAGCGCCAGCGTGTTCGGCGATGATTCGCAAACCGCCAACTACGCCGGTGTAGCCATCAACGGCGCTGGCAGCGGCGACCTCGGTTCGATCAACAACAACCAAACCGGCGTCAGCTTCAGCAACACCAACGTAAACGGCAACGTCGGCAACTAGTTTTCCGGCTCAATGCTAATCGGCAGGGCTCCTTCACGGGAGTCCTGCCACCCTTCTAAAAAGCTTTCAAAAAACAGTTTAACCCTGGACTCTTTTCTAAAAGCTTTTGTTTAAACCCAACACGGTAAACACTTTTATGATTTTTCAAGGCACAACACTCAGACAGTTGCAGGCAACGCTAACCCTGGTTGCACTCCTCTCGGCAGCGCCGTTAAGCGGGCTAACTGTTCACGCAGATGAAGCAACCGGCGCAGGCACGATTATTGCCAACACCGGCACTATCGATAACTCCACGGTGGGCAACGGTAGCCAAACTGCTAATGGAGCGGGCGTGGCGCTTAACAACAGCACTAACGATGGCAACATTAGTAACAACCAAAACAACCTAAGTAGCCGCAACGCGAACCAGAATATTAACTACATTTTACCTAGCAATACTGTGCAAAGCGGCGGCGGCGGTAATTCCGTCATCGTGAGTCCGCGCAACCCTTTGAACCTTAATAACGCTACGTTAGGCCGCTCGAATTTGGGATTCCAGTTTGGCGTACAAAACAACCCTGCCCTTTCCGCCATTACCGGTGGCAGCAGCGCAATGAGCTGGTTTGCTCAAGGTGGCGTAACCATTCCGTTTGGCAAAATTCCCGATGTACTGAAAAATCAGGGTGCCTCGCAAATGCAGCGCCAACGCCAGCAAGCCCAAGAGGCGCAGCGCAACGTGTTTGGCAACAACCAGAACCGTCCGCAAAATCGCTACAGCCCACTTGATAACGGCGCAAAAGAGGTTTCGGGCAAAGTGGTGGGCTTAAGTGCTTATAATCTTGCCCCTATTCAGGCCCCTGGCTTAACCGATCAGGCATTGATGCAACAACTTGGCGCATCCTTGCTCCCCAGCGTTGCAGGCGCACACGTGCCGCAACAGGGCAAAGTGCTGGCACTGGCCCCTGCAGAGGTTTTTTCTCAGCCGCTAAGCATGGGCGCTAAAATTGGTCTGGTCGAAGTGGGTAAAGAATATCCCTACCTAGGTCATATTCAATCGGGGTGGGTTAAAGTTTTGCTCCCCACCGGCGAAACCGGTTGGACGCAAACCCAGTTTGAATACCTGAAAAATGACTACACCGAGTTGGATACATTAACCGCGACCTTACCCTCGGGCAAACCCCAGCAAGCAACAAGCAACAAACTGCCGACAGCCGCCGTCATGAACGCCAGCAACAACATACACGTGCTGCCCGCAGCCAGCCTGGCCCCCTCAATCATTAAAAAAGCGTCATAAACAGCTAGTTTTCAAGGACGTCATGCCCGCTTAGGCTGGCATCCATCTTTTTCTCATCTACAATATGATGGATTCCCGCTTTCGCGGGAATGACAAACTTTACTTGAAGGAACAATTTCTTCATCAAACGGCTTTAGGGTATGAACCATTTGAGGCAACTGCTTTTAATCCTAGCCCTGCTGTTTTCAACAACAGCCTTAAAAGCCAGCGCCCTCTCAAACTTTTCGCCCGCCGATGGTAACCAGTACGCCGGCGTTGGCGAGCTGGTTTATGGCGCGTCTAGCCCGCTAGATGTTACACGTGCGCTTGGTCGCGCACCCGACAACATCGTCAAAGCCGAATGGATGTTTCCGGTCATCGAGAATTACTACTACCACGACAATCAAGATACAAATGCCCCGGCAACGGTGTTTGTATTTGAAGGCGGGCTACTGGCTGGTATGTATTTTATGACTGCCCAAAAACAACTGACTGACATTACATTTATGCTTCAGGAAAACGGCGATCGCTCGTTAAATCGGGACTTGAACGCAGGCTACCTAGGCTTTTATCCCTCTCTGCCTTATTTAACCAGTCCAGAATGGCTAGGATTACGTTAAGCACACGATTTAATTTGGGCCTCTAAAACGATTACCCAAACTGTTTTTTGTAAGCCTCAAAGTTTTAGCGTAAAGCAACATATAGTTGCTTTACGCAACCAATCACAAATTTTGCCGCAGCATTTGCCTGTTTCGGCTAACATAATAAGCCTATGAACCGGCTCGCTTCTGCCACCCTATGCTTGCTCTCGGGCGTGCTGATATTATGCACACCTAGCAGCCTTGCTGCAGACCCTCGTCAGGAGGACCAACTAAACGCCGCGCGTCGCTATGCGCAAGCGCAACAGTGGGATTACGCGGCATACGCCTGGCGTCTCCTGCTCGAAGAATCACCTTCAAACTCATCTGTGCGCACCGAGGCATGGCTTGGCTTGGCGCAAGCACTAGACCAAACCGGCGCAAAACAGGAGGCCGAACTGGTATTGCAAGAAGCGCTAAGCCAACTGCGCCCGCCCAACGAAAACCGACTACCGCTTTATAGCAAACTGGGCGAGCTGATGACCAGCCATGGCCAGTGGATTCGGGCCACTGAATTATACGAACAAGCGCTCGCAGAGTTTCCGCTTGCGGACACGATTTTTTTACAGCTTAAATCCATGGTCCCCAATCTGCCACCTTACCGCCGCAGACAAGTACAACAATCGTTAAAAAAAACCGCGCAAACCATGCTTAAACAGGCTTGGCAAGCCACCGACGCTCAGGATTACGCCGCCGCAAGCCAACGATTTGATCTTGTCATTGCGTACGAAGCCAACGATATCAAACTCATCAATAACGCAGCGCTCGCGGCACTTTTGGCAGGCGATTGGGACCATGCCATGCAGGTGTACATGCAATTGCAAGGGAAACGCGGCATAGGCTGGCCTATGTACGCCGCAAAGGCCTTGATTGACCTGGCGGCAGGCGATACCCGCCAAGCCGAGCTAAACACCCGGCGCGCAATTGGCATGGTCTCGCAAAGCAACAGTGATTTCCATAAGGCAGGCTTGTATAACCAGCTTGGCTACGTGCTTGAACAAGGCGATAACAACACAAAAAGCCGCTTTGCCTTTGAACGCGCGCTTGAGATTGCGACCCAATTGCAGCCCAAAACCTCGGCGCAAAAACAACAAGCGGCGCAGCTTAAACAAAAAATTCAGATAAATTTGGCCTATACGCAACAAAAATCTGACCAGTATAAAGACGCTATTGCGACCTACACCAAATTGCTCAAGCAAACCAATACGCCGCGCACCAAAGCAGAACTATGGCAAAAACTGGGATTTGTATACGAGCTGAACGAGCAGGACAGTAAGGCAGAACAAGCTTACAAAAGCGCTGTTGCAGCCGATACAACCTACCCGGATGCCTACATGAGCCTTGCCATGCTCTATAAGCGGCAAGATAAGCTCTCAAAGTCTACCGATATGCTTAAAGCGTTAGCCGCGCTTGATTTTGATGTGCTTGAAAACAAACTGCAAACGCCTGTTGCCAACGCACCAAGACGCATTCGGGAGCAGCCCGGTTACAAACTGCTCGATATTGTTGACGTTTACTGGCTCTCAAAACCTGCCCCCCAGTCCGTTCGCCCGCAAGCAGCCATCGCCAGCCCCGCTAAACAAGTTAGTCCTCAGGATGACGCTATAAAGTCTCAGGCCAAGCCTGCTGGCAGCACACAGCCCCTTACGCCCAAACCTGCCTTAATGCTCCCTTCGGCGGCAGCCTCTAAGCTCAAATAACGTCTAAAGTATTGGTGCGCCAACCAAGCACTCCGATCACGCATCAACAACTTTTCTGCGACAATAGACGCATGTACTTAAAGCACTTTACGTTATTTGCCTTACTCGCGCTATTTGGCAGTCTGGTTGCAGACTTTGGCATCATAGCTTTAGCACCTGTTGCGCGCGTTTATGCCGCCCCTGCAGCGCAGCCACAACAGCCAAACGCGTCCCTAACGCCTGTACCTGCAGCAATACAAACCCTAGAGCAAGGCCTTCTGGGCCAAGCCTATCCTAACTTGCCGCAAGGCACGCGCCTGTTACAACTTGAGCAACGGCTTGGCATGCCGTCCACCGGCTCCGAGGCGCTGCGCATACAACGCCTGATGCAACGGCACCAGCAAAGCCAAAGCGCAAGCCCCGTGCCTGCGGCAGTGAACGCTTACAACACTGGCATTCAAGCAGCCGAAGCTGGTAATGTTCTGGCGGCAGAAACCGCCTACCGCGACGCCCTAAAAGCAGATCCAGCCTTTATTGCAGCCTATAACAATCTGGCCGACGTGCTGGTATCTTTGGGTAAACTGGACGAAGCTACGCAGCTTTACCAGCGGGCCGTGCAGCTGAGCCCCAACAACGCGGCGCTGTACCGCAACCTTGCCGTTACCCTGGAGCGCAATGGCCAAATCGAGCAAGCCATGCGCGCCTATGAGTCTTATTTATCGGTTTCGCATACGCCCGAACCTAAAATTGCGCAGTTGGTGCAAAATTACCGACTAAACATTGCACAGGCCCGCACCCAGAAAGATTACCTTGATCAAGCGACGGCGGCTTCGGGCGGGCGATTAGTGCTTTGGGCCCAAGCGCAACTGCCGGTGCCCGTGTTCATCGCGTTTGAGACGCAAGAAGCGATGCTGTTCTTGCCCGAGGTGCGCGAGGCCATGTTGGCCTGGGAGCAGGCGACGCATCAACGCGTGCAATTTCAGGAAGTCAACGCACCCCTACCCCCTAAAGCGCCCGGCATCTGGATAACCGTGCAACCCGGCACGCTGGCGCACCCGTTTTTAGATGTTGCGCACGCACGATTCGAAGCCCCGGACAGCTGGCAACTGCAAGGCGAGGCGGGCCCATTATCGTTTAGGCAGCATTTGCATAAAGCCCCCAGCAGCCCAAACCGGGTGCAAATTACGCTAAACATCGGCAACCCCAACGAGGCCCTAAAGCTACGTAAGCGCCAGGTTAAACGCCTGGCCATGCACGAACTTGGCCACGCCATTGGCATTTGGGGCCACAGCGCAAGCCCGGCAGACATGATGTACACGCACCCCAATGTCGATGCGCTTTCGGCGAGAGACGTAGCCACGGCGCAAGCCTTGTATGCGCAAAATGTGCCCGAAAAACCTGCGCCGCAACGCAGCGCCCCACTCAATCCGTTTGGGTTTTAGTCTTCCTTGCTGTGGATTTTACCCAGCGCTTCTAGTAAAAACGCTGTGCTCCAGCCAAACACCAGCAGGCCGTTTGCGGCCTCAAAACTGGCCAGTAGGCGCCAATTGGGTGAGAGCGTTATATCGCCAAAGCCCAGTGTGGTAAACGTCGCGGTCGAAAAATAAAGTGCCGTCTCCGCGCTGTGCAGCACGGGCTCGCCCATTAGGTAAAAAAAAGTCGCCCACAACCAAACCTCAACCGTAATGGCAATCAGCACCACATAGACCATCAGCACGGAGGCGGCGATTTCCCAGAGGCCGCCACTCAAGTGGCGCTTGAGCGAGCGCATTAAAAAAGTCAGCATGCGCAAGGCGTTGTCTAGCACCACGGCGTGAATGACCACGGTTGTGCCGACCAACAAGGCACCGGCCAGCAGTTGCACCAAAATTTGAGGCATCGGAAACGAGGGCAATGTGGTAATTGGGAGAGACATGGCCCTATAATACCTGCATAGTATTCGCGTTTAGGCTGAAGAATATGCGAATTTAATTTCATATTAAAGAAAACGAATGAGATTGATAATGGGACTTGACGCTTTAGACCATTTTGGAACGTATGAATGGACAGGTTTTTTTTGGTTTCCAGAAAAACCTGACAAAAAGTTTTCTGGCAAAGTTAGATATTCTCCAGATGAAGGCATAAAAGTAGAATTACTGTTAATAGCAGACTCTACAAATCCGTCTGTAAGTGATGACTTTTCTCCTATTAATAGGCCTGAGCATGCAAAAATACTACATGGCTCAGTAATTGATTTGGAATCAAACACAGAAAGCATCAGCCTTATTAATGTCTTTTTTAGTGGTCAATCTGTTCGGTGGGCAGAGAATACTATCAAAACGCTTAGGTGTTCAGCTAGCTATTTAATATTGGACAGTCATATTGAGGCAAGCGAAAACGTCCAAAATTTAAAAATTGAATACGAAGAACAGTTAGAAAATTTTTTCTTATCGCACCACCAAAGAAATAAAGAAATAAGAGAATATTCATGCCAGTCGTTTTTAATAGATAATTCTTGGCTTACCATAGTAGACCGGTCTAGTTTTCAGCTTGTCTATGACGAACACGATTTTGATGCCAATTTTTATTGGCAAGACAAAAGAAAATTAAACAGCCTAAAAAGCACTTTTTTAAAACTTAATAAGAGTAAAAAATATCTGCGTGTGAAAGCTACAGATCTAACGGTTTTTAATTACAAGCAAAAAAGAAGTTTTTTCTTAGAACTTTTTGAAAAAGAGCGCATGTTCAGAGAGTTTATAGAGTTCTTAATGCTTAAAAACTTTCATCCAAAAAAAATATGGCTTTTGGTGGAGTATAAATTTGAAGGAAAGCGTAAAACACAAAGCCTCGCTAAGCCCGTTCTTGCCAACCTGAGAAGTGCTTTAAAACGCAAACAAGGAAATACTGTTCAATGTATGCTTCCTGTTAATATAAAAAGCTTTGAAACAATCGAAAATTTTAACAAGAGCCTTTTGAAATGGATTGATGTAAATCACAACCCCAGAATGGCTCCTTTAAAATATTGGATTTTATCTCTGAAAAACAGACATTCTTCACATGTCGCCATGCGGTATGTAAATTTGGTTTCAACTATGAAATATTTTTCTGGAATCTTAGATAGAGACTTAAACCTTGAAAAGTTCATTGAAAAATACACCCTAGATGACGATGTGTGGAATCAAGAAATTTTAAAGCTAATAGGCTTTGGCGAAAAAAAAGATGTTCCCAAGAACCTTTCTAAAATAAGAGATGCTATCGAGCATCCAAATGCTGCGATTCAGGAAAATGACAAAAAAAAATATTGGAAAATAATACAAAACGAATTTTTGTTTGAAAACATTTACACATACGTTTCTGCCATACTTTTAAAAGCAATTCTCAAACATTTAGGCGGAATATCTATAGACGCCATTTCAAAATTCATAAAATATTATATTGATAGCAATCTTATTTCTGAAGTGAAATATCAATAATGCTCACCTTATCCCCCAACCAAGTCCTCCTGTTTGATGGCGGCATGGGCACGCAGTTACAACTGCGGCACCTGACGGCGCAGGATTTTGATATAACAGGCAACACGCTTGCTTCGCTGCGCTCAGGCGCATTGCCGTGCCCACAAATCACTTTGTCTGAACCTCGTAGCGCCGACTCTTTAGAAGGGTGTAATGAACTTTTAAGCCTGACGCGGCCGGACGTGATTGCGGACATTCACCGGGCGTACTTTGAAGCAGGCAGCGATATTGTAGAAACCAACACCTTTGGCGCCAACGCCATTGTGCTGGCCGAATACCTGCCCGAAGCCGATTGCGCACGAGTGGCCTACGAGCTCAACAAAGCCTCGGCGCAGTTGGCCAAAAAAGTCGCAGACGAATTTAACGCAAAAATGTTGAGTTCCGCCGATGCGTCCGAGCAACGCGAGGAAAACGCGTCGGCTCTTAAAAAATACGTAGCCGGCAGCATTGGGCCGGGCACCAAACTGCCCAGCCTGGGGCATATTGATTACGACACCCTTAAGGCCGCCTACACGGATCAGGCACGGGGCCTGATTGATGGCGGCGTGGATTGCCTGCTGGTGGAAACCTGTCAGGACCCGCTGCAAATCAAGGCGGCCCTCGCGGCGATTATGGATGTCAAACAAGATCGTCATTCCGGCGAACGCCGGAATCCAGGCCAGGCAACCCTAAAGATGGATGCCCGCCTTCGCGGGCATGACGGCTTAGAGAACCCCTTCCCGCCTGTAATTGTACAAGTCACGGTCGAAACCACTGGCACGCTGCTGGTCGGCTCCGGAATCGACGTTGCGCTTACGGTACTGATGCCCTACATCGAACACGCAGGCATCGCCGCAATCGGCCTCAATTGCGCCACCGGCCCGCAAGAGATGCTCGAGCACGTGCGGTATTTGTGCCAGCACTCGCCGGTACCTGTTAGCGTGCAGCCCAACGCGGGGATTCCCGAAAACATTGGCGGCAAGGCGCATTACCCCCTTACGCCAGAAGTCTTGGCCAAGTATCATTACCGGTTTGTCACCGAACTTGGGGTCTCAATTGTCGGTGCCTGCTGTGGCAGTGGGCCGGAGCATATCAAGGCCGTGAAAGAAGCGCTCAAGGGCGTAACGCCTGCCAAACGAGCGTTTGAAGCGGCGCGCAACATGCCCGAACGCAGTGAGGCAAGCATGTTGCTTGTTCAAAATGGCGCGAGTAGCCTTTTTTCTCGTACGGATTTGACCATCAATCCGCCACCGATTTTAATTGGCGAACGTACCAACGCCAACGGCAGCCTGAAGTTTCGCAATTTATTGTCTCAGGATGACTACGACGGACTGGTGGGCATAGCACGCGGGCAACTGCGCCAGGGCGCGCACTGGCTTGATGTTTGCACGGCCTACGTCGGGCGCGATGAAGTGCGCGACATGCGCGAAACCATCGCACGCTATACGCAACAAGTCGATGCGCCACTGGTAATTGATTCAACAGAGATTCCCGTGATTCGCGAAGCGCTCAAACTGATTGGCGGCCGCGCCATAGTAAACTCCATTAATCTGGAAGACGGCGAAGCCAAGCTCGACGCCATTTGCGCGCTGTGCAAAGCGTTTGGCGCAGCAGTGGTTGCACTCACGATTGACGAAACCGGCATGGCCAAAACCGTTGAGCATAAACTGGCCGTCGCCCAGCGCATTTATGACTTAGTGACCCAGCGGCACGGCCTGAGCGCCGAAGATTTGATTTTTGATCCGCTCACGTTTACGCTCGGCAGCGGCGACGCAGAATTTAGAGATGCGGGCGTCGCGACCATTGAGGCAATTCGGCAGATTAAGGCGCAATTGCCGGGCGTGAAAACCACGCTGGGTGTCAGCAATATCAGCTTTGGACTGAGCCCTGCGGCGCGGCACGTGCTAAATAGCGTGTTTTTGCACGAGGCGGTGCAGGCCGGACTGGATACCGCAATTATCAACAGCGCGCACCTGATGCCGTACGCGCAAATCCCGGAACTTGAACGCGAGCTATGCCTGAATTTGATTCGCAATCAATGGGTAAATGATCAAGACCCGCTCCACGCTTTAATGGCGCATTTTGAGCAGGCTGACCAGGGCAATGCGCCCGGCCGAAGGTCGGAAAGCGCGTTGCCTGTCCAACTGGAAGAGCGATTAAAACAGCGCATTATTCAGGGCGAAAAAACGGGCCTGAATGAGGATTTGGCAGAGGCGCTCAAAACGCACGCGCCACTGGCAATTATCAACGAGATTTTGCTCGACGGTATGCGCGTCGTAGGCGAACTCTTTGGCGCGGGCGACTTGCAACTCCCCTTCGTACTGCAATCGGCGGAAGTCATGAAAGCCGCGGTGGCCTATTTAGAGCCGTTTATGGAAAAGATTGAGGGGGAATCTTCTCACAAAGGCGTTATGGTCATCGCTACCGTCAAAGGCGACGTGCACGATATCGGCAAAAACCTGGTCGATATTCTGGTGAGCAATAACGGTTATAAAGTCATTAACCTGGGCATTAAACAGCCGCTGGAGCCGATTCTAGAGGCCACACGCGAGCATAACGCGGATCTTATCGCCATGAGCGGTTTGCTGGTTAAATCCACCGTGATTATGCGCGAAAACCTGATCGCAATGGCCGAACGGGGGCTGAAAACGCCGGTCGTATTGGGCGGCGCGGCGCTGACGCCCCGGTTTGTGGCCGAGGATTGCCAGAGCGTCTACCCAGGGCGGCTGTTTTACGGGCGCGATGCCTTTAGTACGCTGCACACGCTGGATGCGATTATGCAGGCCAAGGCCAATAAAGATGACGCTTTCTTTCTGCCTCAAACTAAAGATGGCAATGCGCCTCAAGGCGAGGCGCTAGCCGGAGACGGTTCTAAAAAAAATAGCGAAGAAAGCGTGTTGCCTGAAGAAAAAATATTTGATGACGTGGGCGACCCCCTGTTGAATGCCAAACAAGCCCTGGAAGTTCTCGATAAAAAACGCAGCGAACACGTCGATGAATCCAACCCCATCCCCGAGCCGCCGTTTTACGGCACGCGCATTGTCGAAGAGATTGCGCTCGAAAAGATTTATCCGTTTGTGAACCACCGCGCACTGGTCACGGGGCATTGGCAGTTTAAGCGCGGCAGCAAAACCAAAACCGAACACGAGGCGCTCTTGCGCGAGCAAGCCTACCCGATACTCGAAGAACTCAAAGACCGGGCGTTACGTGAGAATTTACTCGCGCCCAAGCTGGTGTACGGGTTTTTTCCGTGCCAAAGCGAGGGCAACAGCCTGATACTTTACGAAGACGATGCCAAAACCGAGCGCCTTCGGATGACGTTTCCGCGCGGCGGCAAGCAGCGCCTGTGTTTAGCCGACTTTTTTGCCAGCAAACAAAGTGGCCGTATGGATAACCTGGCCATGCAACTCGTGACGATGGGCCCCAACCCAACGCTACACGAGCGCCAGTTGTTTAAAGACGGCCAGTTTAGCGAGTATTTTTTATTCCACGGTTTTAGCGTGGAGATGGCGGAGGCGCTGGCCGAGTACTGGCACAAAGAAATTCGCGCCATGTGGGGCATTGCCGGGCAAGACGACCCCGATCCGCAAAAGATTCTGGGCAGCCATTATCAGGGCGAGCGCTTTAGTGCCGGGTATCCGGCGTGCCCGGATCTGGAAGATCAGCTGGTGCAGGCCACGTTGCTGCACCCGGAGCGCGTGGGCGTGGTGATTACCGAAAACTTTTTGTTTGAGCCCGAGCAAACCACAAGCGCGCTGATTCTGCACCACCCGCAAGCGCATTACTTTGATGTGCGATGAGGCTAAATAAGTATGTTTTCAGAATTTGAGTTTCAGAATGAAGTCAAGCAAAGAGAAGACTTTCAAAAGGAACTAAAAGCAAAACTCAAAAAACATAATTTATTGAATCCAAAAACCAAAAATACAGCGGAGTTCTCAGAGGTTGAGAGTGAAGGATCCATAGCAAGCTGCCAATATACCCATTTTTATTGGCCGAACTATGCCCCACATTTGGCTCAAACTTTGGCTGCCTATAACAAAACTGCGACAGATACCCCAGAGTGCGTATATGGCGATTTTGAAGAGGGTATGTACTCTTGTTACGGCCACTGCTTTTACAGTCAAGAATATGACGAGCAAATTGACAATTTGAATTTTTCTTATTGTGAATTTATAGACTTTAAGTTCGATGACATAAACTTTAGTTCAGAAAACACTCTTTATATCAAAGGAGCTTCATTTGTTAATACAATATTCGCATCGTGTACCTTTAAGCGATATCAATTTAAAAATTGCCACTTCTACAATGTAGTTTTTCAAGACTGTGTTTTAGCAGCAAAGCCTTACGAATGGGCCATTTTTCAGAATTGTGTTTTCAGCGATTGCGATTTTTCAAATACAACGGACATGCCAGGGGGTACGTTTTGGAATTGCAGAATAAGAGATTGCTTTTGGCCTGAATTCAAAGATATTCCTAACTTTAAATTAGACTACACTACGGCGAGAGTTTATAATTCTGTACGTGCATTATATGAACAACTTTCAAAAGGCTATAAAGCTTCTCTTGACTCTTCGGAGTCTAGGAAGTACCACTATCTTTCAAAAAAATATGCTTTATATAGCCAGTTCCTAGAGAAAGACTATTTGAAACCGCCCTCGAAAGCTCCAAGCGTAATCGAAAGTTTTTTAAACCGCGCAAAGTTCTTTTTTAACAAGCTCAAAAACTTTTTACCCGAAGTCAGCAACCAAAATAATACTGTTAATGAACTAGAAACTTTTGCCTTAAGAGCAGAACTGTTTTTTACAGTTTTGTTCAAAGACCCCATGAGCTGGATTAATTATTACGTAATTGGATTTGGACAAGATCCACTCAGGGTTTTGTGCTGGTATGCCATTTTCATTGTCGGTTGGGTTTTATTATGGATATTGGGCAACAAGCAACCAGACATTTGGGATTGCCTAAAACTTGAACTTGATGCCATATTTACATATGGACAAGCATTTGTTGACAGTACAGAGTTAAATCCATTCCAGTTAATGGTATTTTACGGTTCTTCTTTTGTCAGCTTGGTGTTAAATGGCTTATTCATATCAACAACCTTTTATTATCTGACTTCTGAAGATTAGTAAACATCCACTCTGCAAGCTCCCTTGCCCGGCCTGAGGCGTTCGCCCAGATAGCAGCACAAACTGTTGCGCTGCTTGCCTAACGCGCTCTGTCTCTATCGATCACTTTCTGCCCTAACCTGGTATGTGGATCCGGCATTTTTAAAGCACTGGCTAAAACAACCTAAACACGCACGCTTTAAAAACACTAACTGGCTTACAACACTCACGCTCATTAAACTGGCTTTAATACTGGCTCGGCGGTTACTTGGCGCAGAACACTCCCCGCGCCACTTATATCAAATTGGACTCACTCACTATCTACCCAAATCTAAATCAAACTCAGTTAAAAAAACTTTTTCTGGTAAAGCTTGTTTATGCTAACCCGGCTTAGTGTTTAAACGATTTATCGGCTTTTGGTCTACAGGCCATAAGCCTAGTTTAAACTGTGCCAGGGTAAAAACTCGTACCAGATGTCCTGGTTAATGCTGCCATAGCTGCTGCGTTGTTGGTTCGCATCGGCTAAAACGCTCATCAAGCTGCGGATGTTATTTGCATCATCGGGCGAATACACCACGCGGTTGCAAACTGGATCGGGTAAAAAACCTAACGTTAAGCCTAAAGTAGTTTCGGTCATAGCAAAGCTCTCCCTCGCTTTATCAGCGACTCAAAATCTTGTAACCCCTACTCTCTTTTAAAAACATTTTTTGGCGCACTATTGCTTGTTTTTATAAAATGTTAATAAATATAAAATAGATATCTTTTAATCGACTCGCAAACGCATTAGAATGCAGCCAGCGCAACGCAATGCCGTTACCCCCTCAAAACCAGGCAACGGCGCAACCTGGCCCTCATCCGGCTTAATCAGGCAACCTGCCTAAGCCAAAGCCTTGCCCCCTCCCGAAAGCCCTTAACCCCCATGGAACGTTCGTTAAACATGCTTCCGCCTGATGCAAACCCTAAGCTCGCGGGACAGCCAGAACATAATAACCACCAGCAACCCGAGCAAAAACTGGGCGTCAACCCCATGCTGCAAGAGGCTGTTGCCTTGGCGCGCCAACTGGCAACAGAGCGAAAACACAGCAGCGTGCTGGATGCAGACTATCTTGAAGCACTTCTCGCGTGCAGCAGCAAATTTTCAGACCTTGAAGCTGCCTTTAAAGCGCTCGATATTCCACCTAAAGCCTTGCGCAAGCGCCTCGTCATTCTTAATCAGGCTTCTACGGCTGCCGCCGCGGCAAAACCCGCGCCAGAATGCGACTTGCTTAATCGTGCGCGGCAGTGGGCAAAAGCCGACCCGCACGAGGTGCATAGCACGCGCGTAGACTTTGCAGACGTGATGAAGGCGCTAACGGATTCGACCGAACCCAACGTTGCGCAAGCCCTTGAGCCCTATGGCCTGACCAGCCAAAAAATCCACGCCGCCGTCGAGGCCATGCACCAGGGTCGCAGCACCCGCCAAATGATGCTCTTTGGCAAAGAAACCCTCGAAACCATTGCCATGGTGTTGATTTTTCTGGTGCTGATTAAAGAAGCCCTGGGCGAAGTGCGACTCATTCCGTCAGAGTCCATGGTGCCACTGCTTCAAATCGAAGATCGTGTGGTTATCGAAAAAATCACGCGCTGGTGGCGTCCTTACGAACGCGGCGACGTGCTGGTGTTTTACCCGCCCACAACTCGCCTGCCAAACGATCCTTGGGGCGTGTTTTTGCGGGCAACCGGGTTTTCTGGGCTTATTTACCAGAAAGAAGACAACATTGACGTTGCCTACATCAAGCGTTTAATCGGCAAGCCGGGCGACACGCTTAACGTAAAGCCCAACGACGGCGTTTATATTAACGACGAAAAACTCAAGGAACCCTACACCGCAGAACTCGCCGAAAGTTGCACCCTGGTGCGCCCTGTGCCGCTATGCGGCCCGGTTAAAATCCCGCAAGGCTATTATTTTATGATGGGTGACAACCGAAACTACAGTGCAGACAGCCGCTTTTGGGGGCTTGTACCGCAAGACCGCGTAATTGGTCGGGCCGTTGCCAGAATTTGGCCGCTGGATCGCATCAGCGACCTGAAATAAGCGCTTGCGTGAACAACACATAATAAACGCATGGTGGGTGTTTAAAAAGCACTGCTACTTTGCAAATTAGGCGATTATCCTGTAACTATCTGTAACTGTTTGTCAGGCAGATTTTCGACAAACATATTCCCTGACTGTATTTTAAACGCCAAAGTAACCCTAATCCCAGCGTCGAATTACGATATTCGCCATGTTCTAAGGTTTGCTCCTGCTATGAATCGCACCTGGAGATCACGTCCCGCTCGTTTATGCTTTGTGTTGGTAAGCCTGATTGCGCTGAGCAGCCCGCTGGCCCTTGCGGCAACCTCTTACGAAAGCAGTCTTAAACAAGCGCGTCAAGCGGCTTGGATGCACGATTGGACGCAGGCCGATGCCGCCTTTAAACTCGCCGCGCAACAAGCAGGCGCCACGTTATCGCCCGCGATTACAGCAGAATGGCAATTCTACAAACAGGCCCGAATCCTTCCACCCTGGGGATCGGCCGAGGCTGCGCTGCCTATAGCTGCGCAAATGCCTGCTTCGGCATTACCTACAAGCACTGCAGCCCTAACCGGCCCAGAGCAACTGTTTAACGCTTGGCTTTTCTTAAAGTCAGGGCGCTATCCGCAAGCGTACCATAGCCTTCAGGCGCTCTCGGTGGATCCGACCCAGTTGCCCGCGATAGATGCCCCGTTATTACCACAGGTTTACGCGGAATTACTGCTGAGCACCCAGCCGCCTAATTTAAAACGCGCACAAGTTTTGCTCGCAGAAGCTCTTGATAGAGACCCTCAAAATCCCAACGCCAAACTTTTGTTAGCTAGGTTTTTACTGGCCAACGGCCAAGCACGGCAAGTTATTAGTACACTTAAAGCGCTAACCCCTGCCCCAGAAGCACTTATTCTCCTCGCGCAGGCCTATGATGCTATAGGGCAGCCAGAAAATGTGCTAGAAGCCACGCAAGCGCTGATTATTCAGGCACCCACCCACGTGCCAAGCTTGTTGCGCCTGGCCGAAGCCGCACAAGCCCAGGGAGACGCTGGCCAAGCGCAGCATTACTGGTTACGCGCCCTGCAAGTGCAGCCCGAATTAAAAACGCACTGGCGCAACGCTGCGCTGCAGCAAACCCGAGAAACGCATCAAGCCGCCCTGAACCTATGGCAGCGGCAACTGGTCACCAGCACAGGGGCCGCACAATCTCAAGCAGCCCTGATGCTTGGATTGCTTGTATGGCAAAGCAACGCCAGCGCAGCGGGGCCGTTATCGCCCAATACACTAACGTATCAGCAAGCAGCATTACAGTTAACGCCGGAAACGCCAGCCCGCACGCTCGCGCTAACGCTGGTAAGCCAACGCCTGGGCAGTAACGCGCCAGCCGTTCCCGATTACGCATTGTTATGGCCCAACCCAGGGGTCGATGACCCGTTAACCGAAGCGCTCGCGCTAGGTTTGGCAAAATCGCCCCAATTAAGTTACGAGACACTCACGGCTGCAATCGAACGATTCCAGGGTGACTGGGCCGAAGATTACCTTCAAGCCGCGCTCATACTAAATAAGCTTAGCGCGCTAGACGCCGCCGAAAGCCTAATCCTTAGGGGGCAATCGTTACCCTCACAGGACACAGCAACAAAAGGCCAAATGCAGCAGGCCAAGCTGGCTGTAGCGCAACAAAAAGCGCAAGCCGAACAAAAACTAAACGAAGGCGATGCGCTAATGGCCAAACGCAAATCCCGTCCGCAGGCGATACAAGCATACTTAACTGCAACGCGCCTGAATCCGTTTAACAGCAGCACGCAGCTCAAACTGGCCGAAGCACTCGAGAAAACCGGCGACAAGCCCGGCGCGGCCGAGGCCTTAAAACGCGCCGTTTGGCTTCAGCCTGGTCTGCTCAGTTCTAAGGGCTTTGCCAAGCGTTATAAGCGCATTTAAGCCTGTGCTTACCCGTTGGGCACCATCACCACTTCGGGCTGGATAATCACCATCAGCTCGTTATCACGCTGATCGCGCGTCCGGTTACGGAACAACGCGCCCAGCACCGGAATATTGCCTAACCCGGGTAATTTGCTGACGGTTTCAGAATCTTCGGAGTTAAACAGACCGGCCAAAACAAAGCTTTCGCCCGGATTTAACTCAAGCGTGGTTTGCATACGGCGCGTTCTAAAGCCCGGCACGCTTACCGAAGCCGTCGAGACCGAATTGGCCGGATCCGTCGCGCTGACTTCTGGCGCGACCTGCAAATGGACCTTGCCATCATCGTTCACGGTTGCAATCAGGTTCAGCCGAATCCCGAACTCTTTATATTCAACGTTCACCTGGCCGTTGCCGCCAATCACCGGAATCGGCACTTCGCCACCCGCCAAAAAGCTGGCCTTTTCGCCGCTTAAAAGCACCAGCGTGGGCTCTGCAAG
>JAYKHY010000021.1:0-7909 GCA_035285025.1 Vampirovibrionales bacterium
TCGTCTGAAAAACGTGCTGAAAATTCAAGAAAATCCATTCCTTTTTTACTCCTCTACAATGAAACCATTGTAGCCTGCTTTGATCGGGGAGTCATTGGCGATCAGGCTCATCAACGAGGGCAGAAAAGTCACTCTTATCAAGCGGTCTTTTTTGGATGCCCGGCGGCAGAATGATTGGACAGGTGTGATTAACCCCTTTTATACGCCCGACGGTTATAACGGGCTTCATGTTTTAGATGCCTTCCAAAAAGAGGCCAAATCTGAAAAAGTGCGTCGGCTGGTCTTGAATAAAGAGCGCCCTCAGGGTGTCTTAACAGCCAATTATGTTCGCACCCTCGAAGAACTTCAAAAATCTGGAAAACTAAACTTTATCATTGCTAACATTGATAAAGCGATGCCTATAGAAGGAAAAGTTGATATCCAATTGATGGATGGACAGCGATTGAAAGGCTTTGACCAAGTTTTACTCGCTACAGGTTATACACCGGGCGTGGTGCCAGGAGGGAAGGCATTTGCTTCATTAAAGACTAAAGCAAATCTACCCGTTTATGAAGACGGCTACCCTGCCCTATCTCCAAACTGTGAATGGCGTCAAGGATTGTTTGTGATGGGGCCGCTGGCTGAGCACGTGGTGGGGCCAAACGCACTTAACTTGGCGGGCGGGCAGATTGCGGCTGAGCGCATTGCGCAATCGCAGACGATGCAGCAGTTGATACAAAAAGTCGGTAAGAATCAGGGCTTGAAGCCCCAGTAACGCTGAGTGTTTCATCACGCGCTACCAGTGCTTCATGGCTTCGACGGTTTCGGCCTCGGTTGTCAGGCAATAGCCCATCGTGGTTTTGATGTCGCTATGGCCGCACGCCTTTTGCAGGTAAACCAACGGCCTCCCCTTACCGGCGTTAATCGTCACAAACGCACGGCGCAAGGCGTGAGGGCTGACTTTTACCCCGGCCATCTTGCCTAGACGTTCGAGACGCTTGTAAAGGCCATGGCGATCCAAGGACTCCCCAAGGCGGTTACGGAATAACCACGCTTCTGGGCTAGGGTCAGGGTGACTTTCAAGCCATACTTGCACGGCTTCAATCACCCGATCAGGCAACCCTACGCGGCGCGTTTTGCCCCCTTTGGCCAGCCGAACACGTAGGCATCTGTCTTGAAAATCAATATCCGACACGCGTAATTGACAGCACTCAGACGCTCTCAAGCCGGTTGATGCCAAGAGTGTCAGCAAGGCTCGATCTAACGGGCTTTGGCAGACAGAGAGCATAGCCTCCAAACCCAATTCATTGACCGTGAAGCGCTTAGGCGGCTTGTGTCGAATGGGTCGCAGCGGTTTAATCTCACTCAAAAGCGTTTCGTCAAGCCAACATTCTTGAATGAGGTATTTTGCAAAACAGACCAACGCTTCATAGAGTTTAAGCCGCTTGCAGAAGTTTTCGGCGGGGATGCTCATTAAGGCGTGTTTGAGCGTGCTGGCATCCAGAGCCGCGTGTTTCTTGAAAAAACCTTCGCCGTAAAATCGATAAATGGCGACAGTGCGTGGACTGTAAGCCTTGCCGCCCAAGCCACCTTGAGCGAGTGCTTTGAGCCATAGGGCGAGATAATCATGGTGAGGCTTGGTTTTGGCGGCTCTTTCTTCAGTAGCGGAATGCCGCGCTTTAACTTGAAGCGCTTCAACCGCCTGAGGGCTGATGAGCCACTGGATTTTATGGCCGTAAGCTTTTGGAATGGCAGAAAGCTTGCCGGATTGACACCATCGGGTAATGGCATCAACAGACTTATCCAGCGTTTGGGCGACTTCCGCAACGGTTAAAAAGCCCGATGAAAAATGCGGAACTTTTGCGGAACTTAGCGTCGTAAATGCGGAAGTTTTTCTATTTTCTGTGCTTTTTGAATAGCTTTTTTGAGTGAGCTTATAAGGCTGAAACGCTGGCTTGGTCTTTGCTTTCCGGGCTTTTTGAATGGTCGGGATGACAGGATTTGAACCTGCGGCCCCTACGTCCCGAACGTAGTGCTCTACCAAGCTGAGCTACATCCCGATTTTAACTGGTTATCAACCGCACGCACCCTGAAAAAAGCTCCCTGGCACCCGTGGCATAATCTGGGTATGATTATGCGCAAGAGGCACTAAAATCTCAAGCCTGAATCTTATGGCCATTTTAAATTGCCTATCAAATTCAAAAACAGCCTCAATGACACATGATTTTGAACAACCTGCACGCATTGCTTGAGAGTGCCGCAATATTTATAATTCGAGTGCTCTTGTCACCATTGACAGTATGGAGTCTCAAGCGCATACTCTGCTGGACGAAAATTGGCATTGGGCCAGATTATTGCGTTTACCTGCATTATTGCGCTTAACATGTAACGCGTAACGCGACTAACGTGACAGCTACTCCCTTTTTCGTGCTGCCTCCCTAACCCGCACTAACCAACGGCCCAAAAATTAGCCATATGGTTGTGTACAGGATAATTTTATATCGAGCCTATTCTGTTGAAATGACAGCGCTTACTCGCCGTTTTTTATCAAACGTTTTTTTACGCCGAAAGTTTTCCGCCCGTGCCAGAGTCTCTTTGTAAGCCATTTACGACTGCGGTTTTAATTCCTACTGGCGTAGGTGCAGCGCAGGGCGGCTTTGCCGGCGATGCCGGCGTGTATTTAAAGCTCATCGCGAGCATTAGCGATGCCGTCATAACCCATCCTAACGTCTGCAACGCTGCAGCGTTTATCTCGCTTCCGCCCAATGTGCTTTATACCGAAGGCGCCATGCTTGATGCGTGGCTTCGGCAAAAAATAGCGCTGCGGCCAGTGCGAACCCAAACTATAGGCGTGATTTTTGATGCCGCCATGCCCGAACCAGAGCGCGTGTTGCATCGAAACGTGATTGCTGCCTGTCAAAATGTCTACGGGTTAGATATTCTTGCGCCCGTAATCACGCGAGAACCTCTTGCGCTGGCTTGCACGCCGCTGAACAGTCAAACCGCTTCTGGCGGGAGTTTAAACAACCCCAATGTGCTGATTGAAGCCGCACAAACCTGCCAAGCAATGGGCGCAAGCGCAATCGCGATTTGCAGTTGGCTGGATCCGATGATTCAAGCAGCGGGAGACGCGGAACACGCGTATCAAGCGGGTACTGGGGTAGACCCAATCGGCGGGCTGGAAGCGATTCTCTCGCACAGTGTCACGCAAACGCTGAATCTCCCGTGCGCCAACGCCCCAGTGCTAAGCTTACAGACCGCCCAACCTGAGACCGAAAAGCACCTGCCCGGCAAAGTAGCCGCAGAATTTATTACGCCCACGTTTTTGCCGTGCGTTTTGCAAGGGCTGGCGCAAGCGCCGCAGCCCGTTTTAATTACTAAGGCCCACGCGCAGGATTTACGCGCCGAGGCCCTTGATGCCCTGATTACGCCCTATAATTGCCTGGGCGGGCCGGGGCTGCTCTCGGTGTTGCAGCACGGCAAAACACGCGTTATTGCTGTGCATAGTAATTCAACCGTGCTCAACGTCACCTCAGAGGCACTTAACGCGTTTATGCCGCAAGCACAGGCTGCGCTAAGCCAGGTTATTCACGTTCAGAATTACTACGAGGCCGTGGGCGTTTTGCAATCGTTAAAAATGGGCTTTAAAACCCCGCTTGAACAGGCGCAATGAGGGGTAGTGGGTCAGTATGTTGGGTTGAACATCCTGAAGCGAGGGCCGTTCCCTCCCTCGCGCCCGCTCCCCGAACCAAACTGACCCACTACCAAATCAGGCTTATTCCTCCAGGCTGACGCTATCCATTTAATGATAGAGGTGCGTTTAGCGCAGGACTTAAAACAATAAGCGCGTCGCGTCTGTCCGTGTATCCGCGGGCAAGCAATGGCCGGATTGCAGTTACGGGCACTTTTTCAGGAGGGTTCTTGCCTTCTTGCCTTCTGGCCTGCATGCGCATCACGAAGTTAAAAAATTTACCCTTTGGCGACTAGATTGAAAAACGGACTTGCATGTAAAAAACGTGCCTACTACGGATTGATTACTCATTTAGTTGAACAAGCGCTTGCAGAAGCCCGTCTTGTTTTCGGTAAGATGCTCTAGAGCAAAGTGCGCTTAATGCCAAACGCGGCAGCCAGGATTTATGCCCGCAAGCAAGATGATGACCCAAACTTATGCACGATGGATTTAATTTAAAGCAGGAATGGCGCCAGGGCGTCTGGCCGCTGTTTGTTAAAATCATTCAGCAAGAAACCCAGGACTGGTGGCTTGAGATTTTAACCACCGCCGCTGTGCCGATAACTTACTTTGTTGCGTTTGGCCTGGGGTTGCGCAGCTACATTGGCACCATTGAGGGCGTTAGTTATCTGGCGTTTTTAACGCCCGGCCTGATTACCTTAACCATTGTGTTAGAAGCCTATAGAACGGGTGCTTGGGGCCTATGGCTGGACAAATGGCATACGGGCATGATTGACGAATACCGCATTAAGCCGGTGGGAACCGCGAGCATTCTGGCTGGCAACCTGTTAGGGGGCTTTACCATGGCCCTGATTAAGGGATGCATAGTGGCTGCGCTGATGATTCCGTTTGCGGGCGTGACGTTTAAACTCAGCAACCTGATTCCGTACTTTGCGTTGGTGTTTCCGGGCAGCGTGATGTTTACGGCGCTGGGTAGCGCGGTGGGCGTGTCCTTCCGTAAACCCGACCACATTGCCAACAGTGTTGTGCTGGGGATTACGCCGCTGTTATACATGAGCGGGCTGTTCTTCCCGCTCAAACAATTGCCCGAAGGCTTACAGCCCTATTTAAGATGGCTGCCCACAACTGCCCTGTTTGATGGCGGACGGCAAGCGCTATTAACCGGAGAAATCCCCTACGCGCATTATTTGTGGCTGGTTTGGGCGTTTGCCGTCGCAGGGTTTTACTTTGCGGTTGTTTGGTTTAATCGTAAATTATCGGATTAACCCCCATTGGGCAACGCGAGAAAACTTTTAGGCGCCCTCATCCTTTATTCAAACCATCAATCATCCGTGCTAGGGCTGTAAAACGTTTGCCCTGACTGCCTTATGAAGGATGATTTACGCAAGTTACCGTTTACACGAGCAATTTTAAAAGCAGCTTATGCCCGAACTCAAACCGACGCCACGCCCTCAAGCCACAAAAGCCGTAAAAGGCATGCCCGATATTCTGCCAGGCGTAAGTGAACGCTGGCAGGCGCTTGAGCAAGCGATTCGTCAAGTGGCCGCAGGCAGCGGTTACCGAGAAATCCGCACCGCCTTAATGGAGCGCACCGAGTTATTCGAGCGCGGCGTGGGCGACGGCACGGACATTGTAAGCAAGGAAATGTTCACGTTCAGCAAATCAGCCGACGCTGAATCTGCCAAGCGCCTGACGCTTCGCCCGGAAGGCACTGCAGGCGTAGTGCGCGCGTTCATCGAGCATGGCTTAAGTCGTCAGCCCAAACCGCTTAGATTGTATTATACCGGGCCCATGTTCCGCTATGAGCGACCTCAGGCGGGGCGTCAACGGCAGTTTCATCAGGCAGGCTTTGAGCTTTTTGGCGTTGATAGTCCCAGTGCAGACGCCGAGCTAGTCATTCTAGCTAAAAACGTGTTGGACGCTTTAGGTGTTACGCCAGACCTGTACACGTTGCACGTTAATAATGTTGGCGATGCCGCGACGCGCGAACGTTTTAGCGGCATTATTCGTGAGGCACTGGCGCCGCACGCCGAGACGCTCTGCGAGGATTGCCAGCTAAGACTCCAAAAAAACGCCCTGCGCGTGCTGGATTGCAAGCACCCCAATTGCGCTGCATTACATACCCGGTTGGCGTTACCCGAGCAATTGCAAACCAGCCTGAACGGTAAGCCTGCTGCAGAACAATACGAAGCAACGCTGGCGCTGCTCAGCGCGCTTAAAATTCCGTTTGAGCGTAATCCTCGGCTGGTACGCGGCCTGGATTATTATACTCGCTTTGTATTTGAGTTTACTGTGAGTCCCTCCGCCGCTACAAAACTGGGTGCGCAAAGCACGTTTTGTGGCGGCGGCCGCTATAACAATCTGGTCAGTGCCTTGGGTGGCCCCGAAACGCCTGCTGTGGGCCTGGCGTTTGGGCTGGAGCGTCTTTTGCTGCTGATGCCAGACGGTTGCGAGTCGAAATTCGCTCAAGACACCGCTTTTGTGGCAAGTGTACAACCCGAAAATGCGCTAAAACTTGCGCAGGCCTTGCGTAAGCAAACCCCTGGGCGCTCGGTGCTGGTTGCACTTGAGCCCAAAACGATTGGTAAATGGCTCGATCAAGCCAACAAGCAGGGCGCGGTCAGCGCCTATTTGCAAGGGCAAGATGAAGCCGAGCAAGGCGATTGGCTTCTTAAAAACCTGACCACAGGCCAACAAACCACGCTGCCGCAGACGGAACTGTTCAACTAGAATCATTAAATGAGCAAATTAGCCGCGTTAAGCGCCGTGGCTCAGTTTGGCCCTGTTTGACTCGTGGAGAAAGCGCGAGGGCGAGAACTGCCCTCGTTTTACGGCCTCGAATTACGAGTTGAACACCTCAAAGTGACCCGTTACCGCTTTTCAGGTCATCTTGAGCCCGATTTATATTGAAGCTATAGTAATTAGTACGATTTTACTTGACTACTGCAGTCCTACTTGGATTTGGATTGATATGCCCAACCTTAAAGATATTCGTCGTCGCATTAAAAGCGTTAAAAGTACCCAGAAAATCACGCAAGCCATGCGCATGGTTTCTGCGGCCAAGGTAAAACGCGCCGAAGGCCGGCTAAAAGCTGCCAAGCCCTACCTGCAAACGTTGCGCGCGCTGGTGTCAGATGTCTCTGAACGGTTGGCGCAAGCGCCGGATTTGCTGGCCAAGGCCAAGTATGGTGCCATGCTTAGCGGCTCGGCGGCCCGTGCGGTTAAAACCATAGGGATGGTGGTCATCAGTTCCGATCGTGGGTTATGCGGCGCTTACAATACTAACGTGATTCGGGCCGCGCTCCACCAGAAAAAAACCTACGAGGCGCAAGGCGTAACGGTGAAGCTTTACCTGGTGGGCAACAAGGCCATCCAGACTTTTGCACGCCTGGGCGTGCAGGAAACCGACCTTATAGGCCGTATGGCCAACATGACGGCTGCGCCCAGCGTGGCCGATGCCCGGCTAGTTACCGATAATCTGATTGAAGCGTACCAGACTGGCCTGATCGATCAGGTGGTTGTGCATTCAACGTTGTTTAAATCGCTCATCTCCTATCAGGTCGAGCAAACCAGCTTGATTCCGACACAGCCGGTTTCGGCCGCCGCTGCGGCCCCCGAGAAGCGGGCGACGACGGCCGAATTGCTGCTCGAGCCCTCGCCGCAAGCCGTGCTAGATGGCTTGATGCCGATGTATTTGCAGCAGACGCTCTACGGTATGTTGCTAGAGGCTGCCACCAGCGAACTAGCCGCCCGGATGACGGCCATGGCGAACGCCAGCAGCAACGCAAGCGATATGCTAAACCGTTTAACGCTGGTGTATAACAAGGCGCGGCAGAGCAGCATTACGCAAGAGATTCTTGAGGTGGTGAGCGGCGCAGAAGCGTTGCGTTAGGTATTACCGCCGCATAAACGCGCAAAGCTTTGGTCACACTGCTTGACGTCAAGAGCCGGTTTTCGTAGTGTATAAGAGTGTTCAGAAACAAGCGTTCAAAATGTTTGTTCAACATTAAAGTAAGCTAAACAAGTGATGCCCCCATCGTCTAGAGGCCTAGGACACCTCCCTTTCACGGAGGCGACAGGGATTCGAATTCCCTTGGGGGTAATTTTATTTGAGACATAGAGCGGGATTCAGGCGATTACGACAGTAACAAAAAACACCTGTGGGCAAACGTGGGCAAATTGATTTAAACAGGGGTGCGCTATACTGTTTGCAGTCGGATAAGTGCGGCTTGCAACAGG
>JAYKHY010000022.1:0-47842 GCA_035285025.1 Vampirovibrionales bacterium
CGCTCAAATACGACACTATTTAGCACGGTGCAAGCGAAAGAGCTTTTGCTATTCAAAATCCCTTGAAATGCTCAAACTGAGTTTGGCCTTGCTATTTCAAAAACTCTCATTTGCTTAGCAATGCCGATTTTTAAAATCATGCACCATTTTCCACCTACAGATACTTATCTTCAGGCTTGTTTGTATCAAGGGTTGTGTGCGCGTTGGCCAAATCATCTTATGCCGCTTGCGGTGTATATTGCGCCGTTTCGGTGGTACGAATCCGATAAGCAGAATCAAGCGGATCGTTACCGGCAGATGGTGCTCGATGCCATGTCGGCCTGGCAATCGGCGAGTCAGGGGCGCATTTCGTTTCGGCTCGTGGCAAACGCTTACGATTCGCAAATTGATCTCTCCTGGCGGCGCGTCGATCGGAAGTCACTCGGGCATTGCAAGTATCTGGTTAACAAGCAGGGCCTGCTCTATTCGGCAGAAATCGAAATCGGGGTCTCCGATCGCTTTTTACACGCCGAGTACGACGACCCTGAAGAAGTCAGGCATACGATTCTGCATGAGTTTGGCCACGCGTTGGGTTTGGTGGGCCATAGCGATGCCAGTGACGACATTATGTATGTGCCGCATCAATTTGGCGTCTTTAGTCTCTCGGCGCGCGATAAAGCCACACTGGCCTGGCTTTATAAACTGCCGCCCGCATTTAATTACATTCAAAAGGCGGCCACGTTCAAGCTTCGGGCGCCGTTTGGCTTTAACGATGTTCTAAACGCAATAGTCAATCAGCACCCTGACGGGCAAGCGCAAGCAAACGCACAGGCCCAGGTTAAGAGTCATCTGAAGCATCAAGAACGTCAAATTTCGACAGCGCCAACCGGCCCTCAACCGTTAACCGTGCGACCCGAAGATTCGCCTGTTGGTTCATATGTGGATCAGAATAGCCAGACTTTAGAGGGTCACTCAGAAAAAGATACTTCTGGGTTGGATTTGGATGCACAACAAAAGTTGTTAAGTCAGCAAGGCAAGTTTTTGATGGCGACCCAGCCTGTTAAGCGCCCGCCGATTTCGCCAAAATCCGACTCGGCTAAGCCCACGACAGAAGAAGACGAGCCTTAAGCTTTTTAAATGACCCGGGTTTGCAGCAGCAAACGGCGCTTCTAAAATTGCGTAAGCGATTCATGCAGGTCCTCTTTCAATTTGGGGTCAACGAGTTCTTTATCAAATCAGTTATACCTTCGAAGGCGAGTATGGATCTTATTAAATGGCCTGTCTCCGCGCGGGCGCAGAACTTAATCGCGTTTTTTGATAATTAAATTGTGCCTAAATGATTCTTTAACTAGGCTGGGCCAGCGTTGCGTGGGCGTTTACTCTTTAAACTGAAGTTTTACCCCGTCCCGACGATAGAGAGTATAGAAAGTACAAAAATTAAATAACCGTAGCCTGTGCGTCACGTGAATGCCTCCATTGGCGTGTTAGCGTGCGTTGGGTTGCGCTAAGCGTTTAAGCCAATCAAATTCAACTTTAGTTACGGACCAGTTTGGTGGGTCCAGCATCTTAAATCGAGGGCCGTTCCCTCCCTCGCGCTTGCGCTCCCTGTGCCAAACCAACCCGCTACTACTTTTTTAAACATTGTGCTTTCTGGTTTTATGCTCCGTTTGTTTTGGCTTGCACTTGCGGCGTATTGCCCCGGGTGATTCATCCGGTTTACTTGTCAGGAAACTCCTACCCTATGCGATCTCTATCGATGCGTGTTCAGCGTTCGTCGCTATCGCAACCAGACCTAGCAGGGACTCAATACGCGCCTGGCGCCGCTCAGCATTTGCCACCAATGCCCCCGGCCGGATCGGGTGCCACGCAAGCCGCCGAGCTTGGCAACATGCTGGAGCTGTTTTTTACTGCTTTGATGCCCGATGTGGCCAATCAACTCGATCTGAATACGATTTAAACGTTATGGATTCTGCCTCAATTGCTGCAAAGGCCTATCTTAATTCTCCACGGGCGATTATGCCGGGGGGTGGGCTTTATGCAAAGCCGGTCTCGCCGCCCCTGCTGCACTGGGACAAGTCCAAAATGCCCATTACGGTGCACGCGGTGGCCTACAACGGCACAGAATCCTCGATTTTAGGCGCCACCCAGGAGTGGACTTGGGCCAGCGCGGGGCGCATTGGCTTGCAAATCCGATGGATTAGCGAGTTCGAGGCCGCGCAACAACCCTGGATGCCGCAGGCCATTGTGCTGGATTGGCATGCAGACCCCATTGCCAATCGGCCTTACGAGGTGGGCTATACCCAGCTTAAGGTCAATCCCGAGGGGATAATCTACAGCGCGCGCATTAGTTTGTTGCATCAACCGGTTATCGATAGGCAACTAGGAGTGCAACAGCAGAAACGCAGAATCCACGCGACAATTTTGCACGAGTTGGGCCATGCGTTAGGTTTGGAGCATAGTCACAGCCCCTACGATGTGATGCATCACCGCGGGTGGCGCAATACGGTGCTTTCAAACGGCGATATCGCTCAGCTCAAGCAGCGTTATTAAGCACTAAAACGCAGGCCTTTTATACTATTTAAAAAAGTAAATCATATACTTTAGGTTATGAAAACGCTTTCCCTGACTGTATGTCTGAATATCAAAGGTTCCTAACCTAAAGTTGATTTACTATACCCGTCAAGCCTCTACGTCGCGGTTGGCGGCGTCATCTCGACTTCGGTGACGGGGTCGCGGTAAATGGCATCGTGCGCCCACTTGGCGGTTTCGGCCAACTTGTCGGGTACGCCAGGCGTATACGCCAACTGGCGCAGTACATCCGCTGTGCGGCGCACTAACCGAACCGTATCACCTTCGGCTAACGCGCCAAACGCCATTAGTTCGGCCCAATCGAGCCCTTGTGCCCAGCTCTCCACCAGTCCGCAGGCTTGTACACTAAAAATCACGGGTGTTTCTATGCCAAAATCGGCCTGCTTTAAGCTGGCCCGCCGCTGGAGCCGGAACCCTTCGCGCAACACGCCGCGCAACTCGGGCGAGGGGTGCAAGGCCCGAAGCCGTTCGTCGATTTTGCGGTTACTATCGTTCACCAGCGCACACACAAACCCGGCCAATGCCGCCTGCGGGAGTCCCTCCCAAATACCCGATTGAATCACCTCGCCCAAAAACCATTCGTTTTCGGTGCGTAGTTGCGCCGTAAGCTGGCCCCAGGCCGTAGGTTTGTGCGTGGTTTTATCCACGTAACCAGTTGCGGCGAGCAGCTTATACAGGCTGTAAAAATCAAGCCAGTACTGATTCTCTTGCCGGTGCGCTTCTTCTTCGAGTCCGTGCACCTGACGTTTGAGCTTGTGGATTTTTTCTTCGGCGCGGCGGTGTTTATGCAGTACTTTGCAGCGGTGGCAGGGGTGATCCTGCATTTGACGCTTCAGGGTGTTGATTTCGTCGTTTTGCGTTTTAATCGCGGTCGCCAGCGCGCGCTCGTTGCCTTCCAGCTTCCCGAATTTATCCAGCTGATCGTGCAGCGTGTGCTTATGCTTGTGCCCAAGCTTGTGCATCATTTCGATTTTGAGATAGCGCCTAAAATCGCCACGCTCAAGCTCAACAGGGCAATCAAACTCAATACAGGCCTCTAGTTCCTTGCGTTTGGCGGCCAGTTCGTCTAAATAGGGCTTGGCGCGCTCGGCGGCGGTAAACTGCCCAAAGCTTTTCCGGATTAAAAACTGCGCTTCGTCCAGGCTGTGCTGCTGGAGCAAATTAAGCACCATGCCGTAAGTGGGCGTAAACTGGCTGCTTAGCGCGTTGGCCGGGCTACTGGCCAGCATCGCGGCGTCTTGCGCGCTCTCGTATGCCGAATACACCACCACCACGTAGCCGGTTTCATCCATACCACGGCGCCCGGCCCGCCCCGACATTTGCAAAAACTCGCTGGCGGTCAGCATTCGGTGCCCAGAGTCCGTGCGCTTGCTGATGGCCGTAATCACCGTGGTACGCGCGGGCATGTTAATGCCGGCGGCCAGCGTTTCGGTCGCAAACACGGCCCGAATCAAGCCTTGCTGGAACAAATGCTCTACGAGCATTTTGAGCGCCGGCAATAGCCCGGCGTGGTGGCTGGCAAACCCGTTACGAATATAGGGTAGCAACGGGTGATTATTGATCACCGGATTTTGCTCTAAAAAGCTGTCCACCTCGTGCTTTAGGCGTAATTTATCGGCGGTGCTTAAAAAACTCAGATTACCCGTTTCGCGCAGATACCGGTCGCAATCGGCACGGCTAAAGGCAAACATAATGGCGGGCAGCATGTTGCGCTCGTGCAACGCCTCCAGCATCGGAATCACCCGAAACTTGCCCGCTGGCGCTTTTTTATCTGCTTTAGACCCTTTAGGCTTGTGGCGGCCTTTATTCAGGCCCACGTGGCCTATGCCTTCTAGCTTGAGTTTTTTATTCATGCGCCCGGGCGCTTCAAACAGGGGCAGTAAATGCTCGCCTTGCGTCCAGTAGCTAAATCTAAGTGGTACCGGTCTAAAATCGCTCTCCACCAGCATTGTTTTGCGGTGCACGTGGTCTATCCAGCGCGTCAGCAGCTTGGCGTTCGAGACGGTCGCGCTGAGCGCGATAATCTGCACGTGGCGCGGGCAGTAAATAATGCTCTCTTCCCACACGGTGCCGCGCTGGGCGTCGTTCATGTAATGGCATTCGTCCAGCACCACATAGCCCACGCCATCCAGCAAATCGCTATCGGCGGCAATGCCGTATAGCATATTGCGATAAACTTCGGTGGTCATCACCACAATGCGGCCGTGGCGGTTCACGCTCAAATCGCCGGTCAGCATGCCCACGTTATCGTCGCCGTAAAGCTTTTTAAAATCGTGATATTTCTGGTTGCTCAGGGCTTTTAAGGGCGTCGTGTAAAACAGCTTGACGCCTTTATCAATCGCCTGGTGCGCGGCAAATTCGGCAATGACGGTTTTACCCGCGCCCGTGGGCGCGCACACCACAACGCTTGCGCCGCTGGCAATATGCTCAATGGCTTCAAGCTGAAAATCATCCAGGGCGTGCGGTAACGTGTTCTGGAATTGCTGGACGGCAGATGCGTTAAATGAGGGAGTCACCACGTCATTATGCGTCAAACACGGCATAAAGCTGCAGCCTTATGCGCCTTACGCATGCTTTACCCCGGGCGCAGCAGGTAAAGGCCGCTGTAATCCGTGCGCGCAAGCGTTTACCCAAAAATCAAACCTTAATGCCCCGACGTAACAGCCGTGTTAAGCAAAGCTTTCTGGTTCGCTTTAATATTGAGCCACTCCACAGCCAGCGCAAACGCCAACGAGAAGTAAACGTACCCTTTGGGAATATGCGCGTGGAATGCTTCGGCTACAAGTAAGGTGCCAATCATAAGCAAAAAGCTTAACGCCAGTACCTTAATAGAGGGGTGCCGCTCAATAAACGCGCCAATCCCGCCAGCCGAGGCCAACATAACACCCATCGAGACTAAAATTGCCATAATCATAATGGCAACCTCAGAAACCAACCCCACTGCCGTTAAAATAGAATCGACCGAAAACACCAGGTCAATCAGCATAATTTGTACCACCACGCCCATAAACGTGGTTTTGGCTTTGGCCGAGAGCGTTTCTTGTGCGTGCGGCACAGCCTCGACCTTTTCGTAGATTTCTTTTGCGCTTTTGGCCACTAAAAACAGGCCGCCAAAAAGCATAATCAGGTCTTTGGCCGATAACGCGACCCAGGGCTTAATCACAACCAGGGGTTGCGTGAGTTTAATGAGCCAGAAAATCGAGGCGACCAGAACCAGGCGGCCAAGCAGGGCAATCATCAGCCCCCAGACGCGTGCTTTCTCGCGTTGCGATTCTGGCAGCTTTCCGGCCAGAATCGAGATAAAAATAATGTTGTCGATGCCCAGTACGATTTCGAGCAACGTAAGGCTGAGCAAACTGACATACGTTTGAGGCTGAGTCAAAAGTTCAAGCATGGGGTGGGTAGCGTTCAGTCCAACACGATTTAAAACAGCAAATTAAATCCTGATCTAGCGTTTGTTGTGTGATTTTAAGTTTACAGTGCGGCCAGCTCTGTTTTTGCGGCCTGGTATTGCTCTGCGTTAGGCGCCTTGCCGTGCCAGCCGGCTTGATTCTCCATAAAGCTGACGCCTTTGCCTTTTGTGCAGCGGGCGATAATCGCAGTCGGCTGGCCCACGCCAAACGCGTCTGGCGTCGCGATTTGTGCCGCGTTGTCGTCTGCTTGCTTGAGGGCAGCCAGGAGCCCGGCAATATCGTGGCCCTCTACGTGTAGCACGCGCCAGCCAAACGCCTCAAATTTCTGGCCTAAATCGCCCAGCGCCTTGATTTTTTCGGTGTCGCCATCAATCTGCAGGCCGTTGCGATCTACAATGGCGGTTAACCGGCTCACTTTGTGGTGCGCTGCGCTCATAACGGCCTCCCAGGTGTTGCCTTCCTGGCATTCGCCATCGCCCAAAAGGGCGTAAACACGAGCTGGGCTTTTATCGAGCCGTAAGCCAAGCGCCATGCCCACGGCCGCGCTGAGCCCTTGCCCCAGCGAACCGGTTGAAACATCGACGCCTTGCACGTATTTAGACGCCGGATGGCCCTGTAAATTACTGTTAATGGCGCGCAGCGTTGTAATTTCGGCTCTAGGAATATACCCCGCCTCCATCAGCACCGCATATAGGGCCGGCGCGCCGTGGCCTTTGCTAAGCACAAAACGGTCGCGGTTCGCCCAGTCTGGTTGCTGGCTGTCGTGGCGCATGTGCCCTAGCCAGAGCGTTGTTACAATATCGATACACGAAAGCGACGTGCCGGGGTGTCCGGATTGGGCGGTGTAAATCATGTCCAGAATATCGCCGCGCAGGCGGTTTGCGATGGTTTGCAGGGCGTTGGGGTCGGTTATGAGAGGCATGGGGGGCATTGGGATAGGTTACTCGCTAAAAAAATGATTCAGAATCAAAAAAGAAGGTGAAGCGTTAGGTCAGAGCGGCATTCAAAAAAATGTACAAAAAAACGCGCTAAAAACGCCTTAAAACGGTATAAAAACCACACTTTTTAGACCAAAAAACACGCTTTTTTGAGCAAAATTGGCCGTTTATTTGGCGGGGCCAGCACGTTAAGCGGGCAGGCTTGTGACACTATACTATTTAAAACAGCAGAACACACCCGGCTGATCTGTTTTAGGGGTGCCATTTTTTTGGAAGCAACTTTTTGAGTGCTTGGCTATCTTAAGCCAAGCGGCGGGGCGATTTAAGTTTGCGACAGTTTGGGCGAAACCATACCTGAAGTGCGTCGCGTTTAAATGCCTTTACATGCCGGTGTTGCCCCGGCGGCCCGACGCTTTTTGAGTGCTTTCTATCTGAAAGCGCGCTTGCGCACCCGGCCAGGTGTTTTAATCTGTAACGTTTTTTAGGCCTTAACCCGATGATTTTGCCTGAATCCGCTGGGAGTCTGGGCACCCGCAACACTTAAAAACACCTTTTATTACAAGGAATTGCTGAATCGTTATGGCACTCTCGAAAACGCAATGGGATAAACTGACGGGGTTATTGGGGCAATCCGCTTCTGCCGACGCGCAATCAGAGTCAAAAACGCCTGCAACACCCGACGCTAAAACGAGTTCAGAGGCTGCCAACACCGAACGGCCAGATTCTGACTCATTTTGCCCCGATGGCTTATCTGAAGGCTTAAGTGATGTGCCGCGCAAGCCAGAAACGCTTGAGGCTGTAGCAGGTGCGTTTGCGGCCTTACCCGAGCCGCCCCGGTTTGACCATACCGATTTGGCCGAGCCGCTGCTTGCAGCTAACGGCGTAATGACTCAAAACCCTGCAGAGCAGCGTTTTTCTCGGTTTAACGATGCCAGTACTCTGGCCAGCAAGCCAGCGCATCAGGTGCGTAGCCAGACTGACGCTGAAGAGCTGGCTAAAAGGCAGGAGCTTGACGCACGGGCGCACAAAACGGCCGAGCTTAAGAGCAATATCCATAAACGGCTGATTGACGAAGTGGATTTGACGCCAATTTTAAAAAGCAGCGGCGGCGAGAAAAAATCTGATGCGCAAATTCGCGCGCAGATTAAACAGGTGATTGTCCAGCTGCTGGCGGAAGAAGAAACCCTGCTCACTAGCGCCGAGCGCGATCAGGTGATCGAGGATATTCTTGATGAAACGCTGGGCCTGGGGCCGCTGGAGCCATTGCTTAAAGACCCTACAGTCAACGATATTTTGATTAACGGCCCTAAACGCGTATTTGTAGAGCGCAAGGGCAAGCTGGAGCAAACAGCGGTTACGTTTAAAGATAACGCGCACCTGCTTCAGATTATCGACCGGATTGTGTCGGCGGTGGGCCGCCGGGTCGATGAAACCCAGCCCCTGTGCGACGCGCGTCTGGCAGACGGCTCACGCTTTAACTGCGTGATTCCACCCTTGGCACTCGATGGGCCGCTGGTCTCGATTCGTAAGTTTTCCAAAGATCCTTACAAGGTGCACGACTTGGTCAAGTTTGGCACGTTGAGCGAGGCGGCGGCTAATTTGCTCAACGGGTTTGTGCAGGCGCGGCTTAATATCGTCATTTCGGGGGGTACGGGTTCGGGTAAAACCACGCTTTTAAACGTGCTTTCAAGCTTTATTCCGCACGATGAGCGGATAGTCACGATTGAAGATGCGGCCGAATTGCAACTTCAGCAGCCGCACGTGGCGCGCATGGAAACCCGCCCTTCTAACATTGAGGGCAAGGGCGAAATCAGCCAGCGCGAACTGGTAAAAAACTCCCTGCGGATGCGCCCGGAGCGGATTGTGCTGGGGGAATGCCGCGGCGGCGAATCGCTGGATATGTTGCAGGCGATGAACACCGGCCACGACGGATCGTTGACGACGCTGCACGCCAACACGCCACGCGACGCGATTCGGCGTTTGGAGACGATGGTGATGATGGCGGGGTACGATTTGCCCGCACGCGCGATTCGCGAGCAGATTGCGTCCGCCGTCAACGTGATTATTCAGGCTTCGCGCCTGAGCGACGGGAGCCGTCGCGTGATGAACATCACCGAGGTGGTGGGCATGGAAGGCGACGTGGTGTTGCTGCAGGATATTTTTGTGTTTCGGCAGACGGGCGTGGACGAGAACCGCAAGGTGATTGGCAGTTTTGAGTACACGGGTATTCGGCCCAAGTTTCTGGATACGATGCTCTCTGCCGGTGTGGACGTGGATTTAGGGTTGTTTCAATGAAGCTTTGTTTTTTATCCGGGCCTGCGCGGCCCGTACTCGCGGCAGGGGGCTCGTCGCCTGAGCCCCCTGCACCCCGCGGCGTCGTTTCCAAAACTCACGCGGCTACGAACTCTTTTTTGGAAGCGCCGCCGACGCAAAAAACTTTCTGGGAGATTCGGCGGCGCACTGTTGTAACTCGCCGCGCTCAAACACATTGGAAACGACAAAAAAGGCTTTTAACAGCTTGCTTATTGCTTACAGCCAATGAGACTTTGCTGCGAGACCATAATCTAAATTTAGGACTTTGCTCCAAAACCGCTTTGGTTACTTTAATTTGAAAATTTTTTTAATCGAAAATACAACGGAATCCAACGTTTAAAAGTCTTTTCTGGCTTTCGCCGAAATTGCGGACAGAAAGCAGCTGTTTTTGAAGACACCCTTGAAAGCCTTTCATCCACAAACAGAGAGACGTTGACTGTATGAGTACTACAAGCAATCCAAGCACCTCCTGGCTCCTCTCGCCGGATTTTTTAATGATTGCCCTGCCGGCTGCGGCCCTATTTTTGTTTTTGATGGCGGTGTACAAACTAGGCTTCGAGAAAAAAGTTCAGGCGCAAGAGAACGTCACCGATTTGGTGGGCGGCAACGCGGCCAAAGCGACCGAAAACGCCCTAAAATATCGTAAAAAAACCGAAGAATTGATCCGGAAGCGTAAAACCAAAAAAGCGCAAGATGACGCCGATGCTACCGGCAAAAAACGCAAGCTAAGCTGGGCCGAACGGATTGAATTTGACCTGGAGCGGGCCAACATGCTCCTGCGGGTCGAAGAATTCATGATGATTTCGATTGGGCTGGGCGTGGGTGGTTTTGTGTTGCTATGGCTGTTTGGGCAGCCGTTTATTCTCGCCCTTTTGGGTGGGTTTGGCCTGTTTTATGGCGCAGGGCTTTATCTTAAACTTCGGGGCTGGCTGCGGCTTAAAAAAGCCGCCGAACAATTTGCCGAGGTGCTCGATTCGTTGGTGAACTGTTTTAAAACGGGCTACGGGTTTAGCCGCGCCGTGCAACAAGTGGCCGATCAGTTTGACGACCCATGGAAAACAGAATTTGGCAAAATGGCCGCCGAAATCAGCCTGGGTGCGCAGACCGAAGACGTGCTGAACAACCTGGCGGACCGGGTGCCGCTGCCCGATGTGGATCTGTTTGTGACTGCGATGGTGATTCAGCGCGAAACCGGCGGTAATTTGGCCGAGTTGCTTGGGAACCTGAGCAATACATGTCGAGATCGTTACAAATTGTTTCGTAAAGTCAGTGCCATTTCGGCGCAGGGTAAGCTTTCTGCCGGGGTGGTGGGCAGCGTGCCGTTTTTGCTGATGGCCATGATGTTTATGTTTTTGCCCGAGCCCACGATTGAATTCAGCACGCACCCGATTGGGATTATTCTGCTGATTTTGGCGGGTCTCTGGATGGCGTGCGGCATTGGCGTGCTGTTTAAAATCGTGAGTATTAAAGTGTAAACACGCATTCATCATTTTCTCTGGCATTTTGTTCAGGCATTTTGCTTCGGCGCGTTTGCGTGTGCGCCTAAGCCAGCCCGGCGAAGGCGTTAAAGGTCTGGGCTTGTTTTTGGGCGCGTGTTGTTTTGGCTTAAGGCGTGTCGTTCAAAATTAAGGCGATTGTGCCCAATCTGCCGAACCGGTTGCACCGGCCGAGGTGTTTTTGCGTATAATGCTTTTAGTTCAGGTCATACTCCCTGATAGAGGATTTATACGCTATGGGCAAATTGCAAGATGCGGTTCAGAATTTTTTAGAAGCAAGCGGAATTATCGTGACGACGCTGGATAGCGTTTACAACTGGGCACGTTCTAACTCCGTCTGGCCGCTTACTTTTGCAACCTCGTGCTGCGGTATCGAGATGATGTCCGCTTCGGCCTCGAATTACGATTTGGCCCGTTTTGGCTCCGAGGTGTTTCGGGCCACGCCGCGCCAAAGCGATTTAATTATTACTGCCGGTACCATCACGCATAAAATGGCGCCCGCGCTGGTTAAGCTCTACGCGCAAATGCCCGAGCCCAAGTACGTGATTGCCATGGGGGCGTGCACGGTGACGGGCGGCATGTACGAGAATGATTCTTATTCCGTTGTTCGTGGCGTTGATCGCTTGATTCCGGTGGATTTATACGTGCCGGGGTGCCCGCCTCGCCCGGAAGCTTTAATTGATGCCGTGATTCAGCTGCAGAAAAAAATCCGTACAGAATCTTTACGCGATCGTCGTGAGTGGGGCAAACGGCACGTGCCCAAGGTGGCGTTTGGGCCGGGCGATATTTTATTGCCGCTTGAAGGGCAGACGGAAGAAGATTTTGTCCACTGGGGTGTGCAGACCCAAGGGTATACCGAGCAGGAAATTCGTGAAAAAGGTAAGCTGTTCCGGGGGAATATTAGCCGCCGGCACGAGCGCGCCGAAGCCCGTGAGGCCCGTGTGCGCGAGATTCTGAAAGTAGGCTAGAAAAATGAATGCACTTAATCGTTCTTATTTGCCAATAATTAACAGCACTATCCCTGCTAAGCGTCTAGGGTTTTTCTTTAAGCCTGGTGCTGAAGTAAGCGAAAAGGAAAGAGTTGAGCTTTTGAAGGCATTTCAAGAAGCTTTTAAAGATTATTCCAAGCTTTCATTCGACTTGACAGCATATGGGCCGCGAGTGAATAAATCCATTTATTCTTCAGTGGGTGGAGGCAAGGAAGTTAAGTTAATAACCTCTGGAAATATTATTTTGCCTGCGAAGGAAATAGCTGATTTTAAAAAACTTGCTTCGAGTAACAAATTTACGGTTACCCCTCTTCCTATTCGAAACGACAGTATAATTGCTTTTGCTTGAGCACTAACATGTCTGAAACACCTACCCCACCCGAAAAAGCGCCTGCGGCGACTGAAAAAGCCGCGCCGCCTGAGCCGAAAGTCATTCCGCCTGGCCCAATCGGTCAGCAATTGCAAGCGGCGGGCTTGGCGATTACGCCCTTGGGCAACGATGCCACCGGCCACGAGATGATTGACGTGCCGCCCGAACAGTTACCGGCGGTTGCCCAAAAGCTCAAGACCGAGCTGAAGTTTGATTTGCTGGTGTGCGTTACGGCACTGGATTTGGGCGCGTCGCGCGCCTCGATGGTGCATTTGATGCAAACCGTGGCGCAAGTCCCGGAGGCCAAACCGCTGACGGTGGTATTAAAAACAGCCGCAACGCCTGCCGGGCAAGATGCCGACGGCTACGACGTAAGCAAGGTGCCCAGCTTAATGCCGGTGTATCCGGCCGCGGATTGGCACGAGCGCGAAGCGTTTGACTTGATGGGCATTATTTACGAAGGCCATCCGAATTTACGGCGCATTTTAATGCCCGATGCGTGGATGGGCTACCCGTTGCGCAAAAACTATAAAGAAGAAGACCCGCGTTTGGTCTGGAACAGACGGTAATATCTGTTCAGTTTAACCATCATCTTGCAGCCGTTGTCGGCCGCCAGAACGGAAAGTCAGCTTGAAGCCAATCTCTTTTTACTGAAGGCCAAATTTCTATGGACACCACTACCCTAGATCGTCCCTCCATGGACTTGAATCTCTCCGAGTCGCCAGCACTGCCCGAAGGCGTGACCTACGAGCGTGATCTGGACACCGACGACATGGTCGTCAACATTGGCCCGCAGCACCCCAGTACGCACGGCGTTTTGCGGCTCATTACCACGCTCAACGGCGAAGTTGTGAAAGACATGGAGCCAGTGATTGGCTACCTGCACCGCAGCAAAGAGAAAATGGCCGAGGCTCGCAGTTATTTTCAGTATCAACCCACCATCGACCGTGTTGAGTATCTGTCCTCGTTCTACGATCATTACGCTTATGTTGGCTGTGTCGAGGCAATTGCCAACATGAAAGTACCCAAGCGCGTGCAATACATCCGGATGATTACCATGGAACTGAACCGGATTACCTCGCATTTGCTTTGGTTTGGAACGTTCTTGCTCGATTTGGGCGCGTCCAGTCCGTTCTTTTACGCGTTTCGCGACCGTGAAGACGTCTTTAAACTGTTTGAAGACGTCACTGGTGCGCGCATGATGTACAACTATTATCGCTTTGGCGGCGTCAACGCCGATCTGCCCGAAGGCTGGATTGGTCGCGTTTTAAAATTTACCGACACGTTTGCAAAACGTGTCGATGAGTACGAAGCCATCGTGACCAAAAACCCGATTGTGCTTGACCGTACCGTGGGCCACGGGATTATGACGTACCAGGATTGCCTGGATTACGGCGTAACAGGGCCAAACATGCGCGCGGCGGGTGTGGCGCAGGATTTACGCAAAACCAATCCGTATTGCAGTTACGATGAAATTGAATTTGATGTGCCCACGCAAACCAGCGCCGACGTTTACGCGCGGTATCTGGTGCGCATTGCCGAGTTTCGTGAGTCGTTGCGCATTATTCGGCAGGCGTGCAAGCAAATGCCTGGGGGCGATACGAGTGAGCTGAACCGCATTAAAGCTGCACTGGCCGAGAAAAACGCCCAAGCCAAAGCCGAGGCCGCCAAGACGGAAGGCGCAAAGTTCGTCGAAGAAAAACTGAACCCCGAGTTTGAAATTTGGGGTCAAAAAGTGAACTTGCTCACGTTTAAGCTTCAGGCGGGAGAAGCCTATACGCAGGTGGAATCGCCGCGCGGTATTTTGGGCTGCTACATGCAGGCCGATGGTACGCCGAAGCCGCAGCGGGTCAAGTGGCGCGGGGCGTCGTTTAGTAATTTATCCATTTTGCCCAAGGCGATGATTGGGAATTTATACCCCGATTTGATGGCGATTTTTGGCAGCCTGGACGTGATTATGCCGGAAGTGGACAGGTAAACGCTTCACTTTGTCTTGAATATGAACTTAGATTTTCTATTTAAAAAGCAGGCTGGCTTATTTGTCTTCCCAAGTGGTAAGGCCAAAAATGGTCTTGATTTGTTTAGAGTAAGTACACCTGCTACGCATTTAAAATTAGAGTCTGCACTCACAAATGACGAGAAAGCCTTAAAAGTGGTTGCAAAGCCTACCTCGTCTCAAGCACTTCAAAAACCGGTAGAAATCTTAGCTGCCGATGGCGCTCCGATAGGCGATGGGCTCATCATTCCTAAAAAAGTACAACGCCCCATAATGCAAGAATCTTTGCCCGTTAATTATTGGATGCTTTTTACCCATGATTTGCGTCCAAATCCAAAAATTACAAAAGCGGTTAATAGCATACTTTTAGAAGCCTAATTATTTTTATGCTGTCTCAACTGATTCAATCCCTTATTGTCTTCTGGCAATCGCTCCCAGAGCTGGTTCAGCTATTACTCTGGGCCGTGTTTTTGTTTGGCGGTATCGCCACCCTGGGCCAGGCAGCGGTCGTGTTCATGGTGCTCATGGAACGCAAAGTGCTTGCATGGCTAACGCAGCGTAAAGGCCCCAACCGCGTGGGCCCGTTTGGCTTGCTGCAAACCGTTGCCGATGGCGTAAAACTCTTGTTTAAAGAGGATATTATGGCTGCCGCGCAAGATAAATGGCTGTTTACCCTTGCGCCGGTGATTTTCTTTCTGCCGGCGTTTGTGTTGCTGGCGCTGTTGCCGTTTACCGATGTGCTGATGGCCATTGCGCTGCCTGTGGGCGCGTTACTGTTTCTGGCCCTCTCAAGCATCAGCGTGATTGGTGTGGTGCTGGCCGGCTGGGCAAGTAACAACAAATATTCGCTGATTGGCGGGATGCGGAGCGCGGCGCAAGCCATCAGTTACGAAATTCCGCTGGGTATGAGCATGCTTGCGGTCGTAATTTTTGCAGGCACCATGAACCTGCGCGATATCGTCGAGCTGCAATCGTCGGGTTGGGGCGCTTTTGGCTGGTACGGCCTAATGTTGCCGATTAGCTTTATTGTGTTTTTTATCTCGGCGATTGCCGAAGTGAACCGCGTACCATTTGACTTACCCGAAGCCGAAAGCGAACTGGTAAGCGGGTATAACACCGAATACTCCGGGATGAAGTTCGCCATGTTCTTTCTGGCCGAATATGCCGCGCTGTTTGGCATGTCGGTGTTGATGGCGACGCTGTTCTTTGGCGGTTATACTTCGCCACTGGGTGGATTGTTGATTGAAAAGCTAGGTATGGTTGAGGCTCTTAATACGGGCCTGGGCGCACCGATTCAATTGGGTAGCCTGCTGCGACAGGCCGAAATGCTGACCTGGCTGATGGCGAAAACGTACATCTTTATCTTTATTGCCATGTGGATACGCGGTACGCTGCCACGCTTAAAGCCTGATGAGTTGATGAGCTTCTGCTGGAAGTTTCTGATTCCGGTCAGCCTGTTGAATGTGCTCCTGGTGTCTGCGCAAAAAATGTATGTTAAAACACACGCCTTGGGTTATCTGGTGCTGGGGATTGCCGTGCTGGTGCTCGGCCTAGGCGGGTTTATCTGGTTTACGGGTCGGATGTTTAACGCATCGTTGCGTAAACGGTTCCAGGTTAAACCTGTGGCCTAACGATCGATCGGTGCCTTGTTTTTAAAGTAATGCTAAAGGATATTCTAAGATGACGGTTACAGAACAAACTCCGGAACGCGCTAAAGCCGATACTTCGGTTATGGGCGGTAACATTGTGCTCGATGGCTTGCTGGCTATTGGCAAAGGTATGGGCACGGTGCTGAGTCATCATTTTCGGCCGCCGGTGACGCTTGAATACCCCGAGGTGATGCCCAGCTTAAGCGATCGGTTCCACGGGCGTTTAACCCTGTTAACCAAAAGCGACGGCACCGATTTGTGCATTGGTTGCAAAGCGTGCGCGCGTGTTTGCCCCTGTAATGATTTGATTCAGATTGAGATGCACCGCGATGCTGACAAAAAACCGGTCATTGATCAATTTACGATTGACATGGGGCGCTGCATTTTTTGCGGTAACTGCACCGAGGTTTGCCCCGTCGATTGCATCAAGATGCTGAGTGATTTTGAGTTGGCGGATTACAGCCGTGAGGCGTTGGTGCTGGATAAGAAAGGCCTGACGCTCTCGGGCGAAGAGTCTGACGCGTGGCGCGTGCAGCACGGCCTAGCCAAGACGGTAGCGTAGAAAGGCTTTCCAATGGTTCAGCTGAATCGAACTGGCGTACAAGTTGTTACAAAAGGCGTCTATTTACGAGATAAATCTTCAATTGAGGAAGCTCGCAAAGCATTTAAAAAGGAGCTTCGTGCTATCTGGTTAAAACGTCATTTAGAAGGCGTTCCATGCAAAATCGTGTCGACCACAATGTTTGATCCACCCAAGTTTTTTCCACGCTCGTTGGCGGGTTTTGTGAAAAATGGCCCATCTCGTCGATTGAGCTCGGATGGTCATGAAGCTTGGCTTGATGCAGCCGTTGTGACCGGACTAAAAAACATTTGGACATTAAGAGGGCTTAATTTACTTGCTCCTTGGCGAGACGTCTTAATTGGTACTGTAGACACGCACACTTATGTTTCGGAAAATCGTTTGCCCTTCATCTTAACTAATGAACAACTCAATAAAATAGAATCTCGCCTGCCTAAATGGTTTAACCAAGGTATGGAGCACTTACTTGAGAAAATTCATGACTACGGAATGTCTGTAGAGACCTACATGAGTCAAAACGGTATTCCTCAGCCTTCTAGACGTGGTATAAAAGCTTAAAAGCCTTTTTTTTACTTACAGGTAAAGCTTATGATCGAAGCGGTGATTTTTTGGACGTTTGCCCTAATGGCGATTGGCGGGGCCATAGGCGTGGTTTTACACAAGAGTATTCTCTACAGCGCGCTGTTCCTGATTGTTACGTTTTTGTCCATCGCGGGCTTTTTTGTCCTGAACAACGCAGATTTTCTGGCGGTGGCACAAACCATAGTCTACGTGGTCGGCCTAACCATTGTGATGCTGTTTGGCATTATGTTCACAGGCCAACAGGCATTTGCGCCGCGCAAGCGCTCTAAAACCGAACGGTTTGCCCCGTTTGTGGCCGCAGGCATGCTGCTGCTGTTGTTACTGGTGGTGGGCGTGGCCTCGTTTGGTCAAATGGGTCCGTTTGCCCTTGGCGAACTGTTACCGCAAACCGCCGCTGTGCTTAAGGCGCAAGGCAGCACCCAAATGCTTGGCACGTTACTGTTTAGCCGCTATGTTCTACCCTTTGAGCTTGCCTCGGTGTTGTTACTGGTGGCTATGTTGGGTGCGATTTTAATTGCCAAGCGCGAGCTTGATGACGACATCGTCGAGACGCATTTACGTCCTGGGTACGTCCAGACCAAGGCGGCTTATGCCGAGGCTGGCACTGCTTTACTAACCGATGATGCGACTACGGCGATGCCGATTGATCTGAATGCCACAACAGAACCCAAAGAATTGATTGCCGGAGGCGTGCGATAACTGATGACTGCGATGATTGAGATGATGCCCGCTGCTAACTGGCTGACCAGCATTGGGCTTGGTCATTACCTGACGGTTTCGTTTACGCTGTTTGCGATTGGTCTGCTCGGCGTAATCGGCTCGCGCCATATTATTAGGGTGCTGATGAGCGTGGAGCTGATGCTAAACGCGGTAAATATTGCGTTGGTAGCGTTTAATAATGCGGTGCAGCCCAACGAGCTTTCGGGCCAGGTGTTTTCGATTTTTGTGCTCACCATTTCTGCAGCCGAGGCGGCTGTGGGCTTAGCGCTGGTGATTGCGCTGTATCGCGCAAAAGCCACCGTAGACATGAACGCGTTTACCACCCTAAGGGGGTAGTTAGTCTCGCGTGCGGCGTTATTTGCAATCTGGCGTTCTAGTTTTTGAATTTTACATTTGAATGATTGACGGCTTGAATACATTACTGAATTAGCTTTTTAAAGTTCTTTTTCTGCTTCGGCTAAGGTTTTACTGTTTATGGAAGCTCTACTCAAAACCATTTGGCTTGTGCCGATTTATCCGCTACTGGCTTTTCTGTTGATTACGCTGCTGCGGGGCATACAGGTTGCGCGCCCAAGCGAGGCGGACCCTTCGGTTAAAGTGATGGGCCCCTTGGTGCAAAAACGAGAAATCGCCTCGATGCTGACCATTGGCGCGACTGTTTTGGGCGGGCTGCATACGCTGGCCTTACTGCTGCAAATGGCAAGTCAGGGGTGGCAGCTAACGCCCGTTGAGCATAACTTTGCCTGGCTCACCGCAGGGCCGCTCACGCTCTCGGTTGGCTACCTGATTGATAATATGAGCGCGATGATGCTGCTGGTGGTTTGCGTCGTTAGCTTGCTGGTGCAAATTTACACGCACGGCTACATGGGCCACGACAAAGGCTACGCGAAGTTTTACGCTTATTTGGCGCTATTTAATTTTTCGATGCTGGGTCTGGTGCTGAGCACCAACTTGTTCCAGATGTACATTTTCTGGGAGCTGGTGGGCGTGAGCAGTTACCTGCTGATTGGCTTCTGGTTCCATAAGCCCAGTGCAGCGGCGGCCAATTTAAAAGCGTTCTTGATGAACCGTGTGGGCGATTTGGGCCTACTGGTGGGAACGCTGGCCTTGCTTTACTTTACGTTTGGCTGGTGGCAGCAATATTTGCTGATGCACCCCGAGCAGGCGATGCTCTCGTTTAGGGGCTTTGCGCAAATGGCACCTGTGCTAACCGGCATTGGCGGCGGCGTAGTTGCGGCCGTGATACCGATGTTGATTTTTATGGGGCCTATGGCTAAAAGCGCGCAAATGCCCTTGCACACCTGGCTGCCGGATGCGATGGAAGGCCCAACCCCGATTAGCGCCCTGATTCATGCGGCTACGATGGTGGCGGCTGGGATTTTTCTGGTGGGCCGGGTATTCCCGATTTTTGAGTTTTCGCCGTTTGCAATGCAGTTTGTTGCGGTAATCGGTTGCTTAACTGCGATACTGGGCGCAAGCATAGCGCTGGTGCAAACCGATATTAAAAAGGCGCTGGCCTATTCTACGGTCTCTCAGCTTGGGTTTATGATGGCCGCGATGGGCGTTGGCGCGTTTAGCGCGGCGTTGTTCCATCTGTTTACGCACGCGTTTTTCAAGGCGATGCTGTTCCTGGGCTCCGGCAGCGTGATTCACGCGGTAGATGGCGAGCAGGACATGCGCGCGATGGGCGGGCTTTGGTCTAAGCTCCCTGTGACCGCTTGGACGTACCTGATTGGCACCGTGGCGATTTCCGGGATGCTCTGGACGAGTGGCTTCTGGTCGAAGGACGAAATCCTAGTGGGTGCGCAAGCCGCCTCGCCGGTGATTTTCTGGACGCTTGCGATTGCCGCCGGCTTTACCACGTTCTACATGTTCCGCACGTTCTTTATGACGTTTACAGGCGGTTACCGTGGTAACGCGCACGTGCATCACGAGGATCCGGTTATGGTGACGCCGTTGCTGGTGCTTGCGGTGCCTTCGTTGTTTATTGGGGCCTTGTTATCGGGTGTGTTTAAGGGTTTACCCACCTTTAGCGCCATCATTCACGCGCCCGAGCTGGGCATGGCGGCAAGCCATGCGAGGGCTCACGCGGGTCACCACGAAGTTGGCTTTTTCTCACCTGTAGGTAATCTCTCAATGATTATCGGGCTGATTGGCTTTGTATTGGCCCTGTTGTATTACGGCCCGGTGCAGCTACTGAACCCAACCTGGGTTAAGGATCGCCTAAAACCTGTGTACCATTTCTTGGCGGCCAAGTGGTTCTTTGATGAGCTTTACGCCAAATCTGTTGATAAAGTCTGGCTTGCGATATCGTCTGCGTGGTCGCGGTTTGACCGTAACGTGATTGATGGCATTGCCAATGGCACCGGCTTTAGCTTGAAGCAGGCGGGCGCAACGGTGCGTCAGTTACAAGGTGGTCGCGTGCAGGCCTACGTTGCTGTGATTGCCTTTGGCGTTGTGATTTTGACGCTGTTTGCGCTGCTGGGGCGATAAGCGGCTTTATTAACTCGTTCTTTGTTGCACCGAATGCTTTATATCAATTTGAACCAACAATAAGGGTTTTGGATAAAAGGTTATTTTATGTTTCTTGATACTTTATTGCCGCCTGGCTCACCGTTTGCCAAGTTGATGCACCAGACCTACCTGCTCAAACTGATTCTTTTTCCGATCCTGATGAGCATTATTATTGCGCTGTTGCCCAAGCGGTTCGAGAAAAGCATGCACGGCATCGCAACGGTAGCCAGCGTGTTTTTAGTGATTTTGTCGTTGTTCGGGTTTGCATACGCCGACCAATACCCGGTGTTTAACGTGGACTGGACGTGGCTGCCGCAAATCGGGATTCATTTCTCGTTGGCCACCGATGGCATTTCTCAAACCATGGTGGCATTAACGGCGGTGTTGATGTTAATGGCGGTGGTCGCAAGTTACGATGCGATACAACACCGACTTAAGCTGTATTACAGCATGCTGTTTTTGCTCATCGCCTCGCTGATGGGCGTTTTTGTGGCCCGCGACACGTTTGTGTTCTTTTTATTCTACGAACTTGAATTGATTCCGATGTATCTGCTCATCGCCATCTGGGGCGGCCCGCGTCGTCAGTTTGCGGCAACCAAGTTCGTGCTTTATACGCTGTTTGGTTCGGTATTTTTGTTTGCGGGCATTTTGGCCGCGGCCTATTTTGCGCAGCAAAGCAACGCGATTGCAACGTCTCAAACGTTCCTGTTTAGTACCCTAGAAGTTATGGCGCAAGGCGGCCTGATGGCCCTGCCAGCGCAGTTGCTTGTGTTCTCGCTGCTGTTTATCGGCTTTTGCGTCAAGCTGCCGGTGGTGCCCTTGCACACCTGGCTTCCGGATGCGCACGTTGAGGCACCCACGCCGATTAGCATGTTGCTTGCGGGCATTTTGTTAAAGTTGGGCGCGTACGGTATGCTGCGCCTTTGTTTTGGCTTGCTGCCTGCGGCGGCGGCCTTTATGGCGCCTTACATTGGCCTGCTGGCATTAGTTAACATTGTGTATGCCGCTGCGGTTGCGCTGGTACAAACCGACATGAAAAAGCTCGTGGCTTATTCTAGCGTGAGCCACATGGGCTTTGTATTACTTGGTTTGGCGTCTTTAAACGCGGTGGGGCTTTCCGGGGCGACGTTTGTGATGATTAGCCACGGGATTGTCAGTGCTGCCTTGTTTATGTGCGTTGGCACGCTTTATATCCGTACGCACAGCCGCGCCATTGCTGATTACGGCGGGTTTGCGGCAAAAACGCCCGTGCTGTTTTATTTCTTTTTGTTTACGGCAATGGCAAGCCTTGGCCTACCACTTTTAATCAGTTTTGCGGGCGAAAGTCTTGTGTTCTACGGTGCGTACCTCAGTCACGCGTTCCAACAAATTGTGTTGCCCGGCTTTACGCTTAAGTGGTCGATTCAGTTGATTACGGCGTTATCGGGCCTTGGCGTGGTGTTGGGTGCGGCGTACCTGCTGTGGATGATTAAGCGTGTGTTTGGCGGTGTGTTCCCCGAGAAGTGGGCCGCGTTGCAGGATGCCAATAAACCCGAGTTGTTTGTGTTGGGTACGCTCACGGCCTTAACCTTGCTGTTTGGCTTTGCGCCCAATCTGCTGACCGAGCGTTACAGCCTTGCGTTGCAGAACCTGGCACGCCCGGTCGAGCTTGCGCTCTCGCGTAATCTTTTATCTCAAACCCCTGTTTCCTCGACGCCCGCGTCTCAAGCGTCGACTCCTGTTATGGCAAAAGCGCTAAAGGATTAATTTAAAATGTCGTTTGAAATGACCACAGCCGTGCCGCTTACAGGCAATTCCAACGGTTTTTTTCAATGGATGCTTGAGCAGAATCTGAGTCTGCTTGCGCCAGAGGCCATTATTTTAACGGCCATCGTGTTCATGTTTTTTATCTCGCTTAGTCGCGAAGAGAAACATCGCAATAGTGCGTGGTGGGTGGCCATTGTTTACCTGGCCATTGCCTTAAGCTGTCTGTTTTGGCACCTGTTTAACATCTACTGGCCGCAAACTGGTTCGGATTTAATGCAACTCACCCGCATGGATTGGTTTGCTGCGCCGGTGTTATACGGAGCGGTTCAGGCCGATCTGTTCGGGTTAATCATGCGCATGCTCCTGGTGAGCGGCGCTGGCTTGCTGCTATTTGCGGTTCGCCCTGCCGTCGAGCGCAATAAATCTGTTTTGCCCGCCGAATTTTACATTACGTTGATGACGGCGCTACTAGGCGGCATGATTTTGGCCAGCGCCTCGGATTTGATTACGGTGTTTGTCTCGTTAGAAACGCTCGGCATTGCCAGCTATGTGTTGGCTAGCTCAATGCGGGGGAATGTTGCCTCGGCTGAAGGCGGTTTAAAGTACCTGGTGTATGGCGGTGCGAGTTCGGCGTGCGTTTTGATGGGCTTTGCGCTGTTTTACGGCTTATCGGGCGGCTACACCGATTTTGCCCACGTGTCGGCGAGCCTACAGCAAATGATGCTTTCGGGGGCACCCGAATCGATGCTTTTATTGGCGTTTGCAAGCGTGTTAACCATGGTGGGCGTTGGGTTCAAGCTGTCTGCTGCGCCGTTCCACATGTGGACGCCCGATGTGTACGAAGGCTCGCCGTTGCCCGTGACCGCGTTTTTATCGGTGGTGTCTAAGGTGGCCGCGTTCGCGTTTGCGGTGCGTTTGCTGGGTAACTTGTTAATGCCGTTGCAATCGTTAATCAGTATGCCCATTCTGGTGATGGCGGTGCTGTCGATGACGATTGGTAACGTGCTGGCCCTGGTGCAAACCAATCTGAAGCGGCTACTGGCTTACAGTACCATTGCGCACGCAGGATACATGCTGCTGGGTCTTTATGTTGGTTCGCAATCAGGCATTGGTAGCCTGATGTTTTACCTGGTGACCTACATGGTCATGAATCTGGGCGCGTTTGCATCTGCTATGGCGATTGCCAACATGCTGGGTTCGGAGAAAACGGCTGATTATGCAGGCCTGTTTACCAAGCGCCCTATGTTGGTGCTGATGTTTAGCATCGCGTTACTCTCTTTGGCTGGGATTCCTGTGACCAGCGGCTTTTTTGCCAAGTTTTACCTGTTTAAAGCTGTTGCAGAAGCGGGCGCTGCGAACGTTTGGCTCGTGGTGTTTGCCCTGCTCAACAGCACGATTTCGCTTTATTACTACATCAATATTATTCGCCTAATGGTTGTCGCAGAGCCTTCTGTAGCGGTTGCGGCCTTGCCCGACAAGCAACCGGCTAACGTGCAAGCCCATCAGGCGCCGTTTGCAACCGGTGGCTTGATGTTGGCGTTAACGCTATGCACGGTTGTTACGTTGGTACTCGGCTTTGTCTCGGGGCCGTTTTACGATTTGATGATGCGTGCCGCTTTGCCCGCCTCGCTCCCGCGCATTATGCCTGAGCGCATGCAGGCAAATTCTGGGCTTGAGCAGCCTAAACCAGCGAATCGCGTGGTCTTAACGTCCTATCAGACGGTGCCTAAGCATGCTTCGGCGGCAGTGACGGACTCAAATGAAGCTACTGCGCGCTAAGTTTGCTGTAACGCGCAAGTGATAATCTTAAACGCTAATGAGCCGCGATAGTTTAACGTTTTTAGTGCTTGAGTTTGGGCACACTGCGGCAAAATTGACGCTTGTGCCCGCGTTTTATAGGGCGAATGACGCTGTAAATGATAAAGTCGCGGCGATTGCGCCGCCTGTGCGGGTGAAGCTTGACCTTGCAGCGTTTAAGGAGTCATTGCCTCAGCTCGCTGGGGCGATGCTCGGCCTGTTGCAAACGCACTGCCAGCAATTGAATGCTCCCCCCTTAAGAATTCTCCTGGTGCCTGGATCGTTATCGCCCGAATTGGCCGAATCGTGTTTGAAGCATTTGAAGGCGCAAGTTTTGAGCGAAAAAGTGCAGCACTGGCACCTGCTTACCCGCGAGCACGCCTTGTTTGCCGCGCAGCAATGCGGTTTAACCCTGAATTATGATCCGCAGCAACTTGGCCTGGACCGTTTATTGAATGCGTTGGGCGTGCTGGCAAGTATTAGGGATTACCCTGGGCCGTTGTCTGGGTATGGCAAGGCATATTTCCCGAATTCGCGGCGTTATGCCGTGATGATTGATGCGGGGACGGCGATTAAGATGGACGCTTTATTTGTAAAGCCTGAGGGTGGCGTGGATTTTATTGCGGGCGCGATTTTGCCCGGCTTAGCGCAAATGGGTACCGCGTGGCAATTTAAACCTGTTAGCGCGTCGTTAAATCGCTTGCGCAATTTGACGGCCGCACTGTGGCCTTCGTTATTTACAGAATGCTTTCACGAGAAAGATCCTGAGCATCACTTGATGAATCGTGTTTCTGGCAACTTTTTGGATTATTTCTCGTTTGATAATTCAATGCCGGTTTGCGACACACAAGCCAGTTTATCGCTAGGCATGCGCTCAATGTGGCAAGGTACGATACGCGCCGCGTTCACCAATCTGTTTAATCAGGTTATCAAGCGACATGAAGCTGTTCTGTTAAATGAGCAATCAAAGGCAAATTTAGACTTTATGGCGCAAGATTTTAAAACTTCTGAGCGAATGCCAGAAGTTTGGCTAACGGGTGGCGATGCGCCTGCGGTCGAGGTTGCGCTGACGGCGGAGGCGTTTGATAGTTCACGCAAGTCCATTAAGGCGCCTGCGCTGACTTCAGTAGGTGCTGTCGTTGCGCTCCAGCTTGCTGATTCAGGGGATTAATAAAGAAAATCAAGCACGCTGGGCTGGCTAATGCTTAGCTAACGTGCATGACTTACTTTTTTAGATGCGTGAGTGATTAACGAAGGTGCCAGACGAAGCGCTAATTTAAAAACGTTATTTTAGCGAGCGCTGTACCCTAGTTAAGCGTGCTTTGTGTCAAGCGTGCTTTGTTTAAAATGATGCGCACCAAGCGAACCTGACGCATTGAACCAGTATCGCCAAAGGCAAATTTCATCCATCATTCGATTAAGCCGGATGAATGAGAATGCGTTTGCAGGGAAGCTTTAAAAACCCGAATTCATTCAGGTAGTGCAGCTCTTCGTAAACCGGAATCAGCGCCTCGTGCTCGGTGGTGTAGGCGCTAAACTTGGTGTCGGTTTTATCAAAATGTTTAAGCTGCGGTTTAACCGTAGAAGAATAGGTTTTGGTGGCGGTGTGCGGATTCATGTGCTTATTCATGGCGACGTGCTCCTTAAAACCAGCGCGAGTAAATAGATAATATGGAAATGAGCATAAACAGGCTAAAGAATTTAAACGCGGTGCGTTAGGCCTGGAGTTTCGTTGCGGTAACAGATAGTCGTGGCTAACCGGATTATGCCCAAATTAGCCCGCATTTAAACCTGCTTAAGGGCTAAAACACTCGTTAGGGTGATGCTTACTACAGAAGAAACGATTCAAAAAGGTGTCTAGTTGGCGTTTGCAGGGGTTAAAATTTAGGCAATTAGGCCAGCAGAAGGGCTTAAGTCCAAAGGCCAGTTTGGTCTACCGGGCAAAAGGCCTAAAAATACCCTGACGCAACCATTTCATTGATCTATAGATTTATTATAGTCCTTGTCGTCAAGTGACCATGCAAAATTAACGATTCGTTTACATTACAAATGTTACGTTTCAGTTTCTTTTTCGCTAAACCGATTACACTTCTAGTATCTCGACACCTTAGCAATGGCAAATGCGTTATTTTTAAGGCGTTACAAGGTTTAGACGTAAAAAAATTGACTTTAGGCTGTATTAAAGCGCTTCGGCCCTGTTGATACTTTTTTAGTTTAATCGAACGCTTTTAAACAGTTGTCTTAAAACCATCATCTACCGCGTCACGGTCAATGCCTCTGTCAATCAGGACGAGCAGACTGTAACGTGTCTGTTTGTCCTGTAAAAAACCGGGGGAGTATTGTTGTGGGTCTTGCGGCAAGTCAGGGTCGGTTGCTGATGCTAACCGCGCGCAAAAGCGACCTGGAATTGACAGGCCAGCAGATTAACCAATCCCGGATTCAGATTGCTAATATTACCAACCAGCTTTTTACCGTCCTGAGTAACCTTGAGCCGGATTCTACCGAGGCGATTCAATTACAGTTAAGGGTTAACGCGTTGCAAACGCTCGATAAATCGCTTGAGCTTCAGCTTCGGCGGGTCGATACGCAACACGAGGGCGTTCAAACCGAAATCGAGGCGGTCCGCAAGGTCATTGATAAAAACATCGAGATGAGCTTTAAGACCTTCGGATAACCTGCTTAAAATACAGCAGGCCAAATAAGCGGCGGGGTGTGGCAAAAATCGCTGGATTCGTGTTGCGCGCTCAAGCCAGGCGTAAATGCTAGCGTGAGTGCTATACTGTTTTAAAAGTTACTTTTAACGCGTGGCTTATTAAAAAACGCGATATTTCTGAGAGACGAGGCCACAGCCCTTTCTAAAGTGGCTTACCGCAAATTAACTTTAGCATCAGACGTTCTGGAGCCGTGCTTTCGTGGCCAGAAGAGAAGTTGTTCTGAGTCATAACTGTATTCTATGCAAATTAAATAATCCAGTTGCGCTAGCGGCCCTTAATGGACTGATTTTTGCCTGAGTAAAGCCTGAAAATGACCCTAAATACAACGCACCCCCAGCAGCCCAAGCGCCCGACGGTGATTTTAGGCATTGACCCTGGCCTGGCAACGGTGGGCTTTGGCGTGATAGAAGTTTGCGACGCTGGGCGCTTTACCGCAAGGCAATGGGGCGCCATTAAAACCGAGGCCGGGATGCCGGACGCTGAGCGCCTGGCCGAAATTTATACCGATATTTGCGCACTTATTCGCCAGCACCAGCCAAGGTACGCAGGGATTGAGCAAATCTTTTTCTGCAAAAACGCAAAAACCCTGGTGCCGGTCGCGCAAGCGCGTGGGGTGTTATTGATGGCCTTGCAGCAAAGTGGCGTTCAGATATTAGAATTTACCCCCATGCAGGTAAAACAAACCATCGCAGGGCACGGCAAGGCCGTAAAAAAAGAGATTCAGGAATACACGCGTCGTTGGCTAGATTTACCCAGACTCCCAAAGCCGGATGATGCCGCGGATGCCCTTGGCCTTGCCCTGTGTGCCGCGCGCGGTTGGCAGGGCGGCAGAATACAGCCAGCGCAATGGGTCAACGTCAATCAATCGTCTGGTTTAGAGGCTGTTGATCGAGCAAAGTCAAATCAAGCGTTGTCTGGCTTATGTTTGGCTTAGTTGCCACCAAAGTACTCGCGTCTAATACCATCGCTTTTGGCGCTATTAACGCATCTGGTTTGCCAGTGCCTGAATTCGCGCCGTGTTTAGTGGATGGCTCCGTAAAAATTCCGGGGTGGTTGCGCCCGAAGCATCTTCGAGGCGTTGCAAAGCGGTAACCGCGCCTTGCGGCGAATAGCCCGCTTGTTGCATTAACATTAAGCCGTAGTGATCCGCTTCGTATTCAGCTTCTCGGCTGTAGCGTAAATCAAGCAGTGCCAGGCCAACCTGACTCGCCTTTTTAACGGTTGCGGCTGTAGCGGGCGCGTTGCCGCGTGTGAGCCAACCCACCAAGGATTGCGTTGCGGCAATGCCAATGCGCCTGCCTGCGGTTTGCGGAATATGATGCCGCGTAATATGCGAAAGCTCGTGCCCAACGACAAACGCGCGCTCTGACGGGGAATCGAGCAGTTGCCACAGCGCCTGGGTAACGTACAGGTTACGGCCATCGGTAGACGCGTTTAAATCGTCGGAGGTAAACGCGTACACACACGAGACGGTATTGGGCGCAAGCTGGTTACGTTGCAGTAATTGCTGAGTTAAAGCGCGCGCTTGTTGCGTTCCTGCGGCCCAAACGGGTTCGCCTGCAAAGGGCCCACTGACAATCGTGAGGGGGCAGCCTTGCGCATCTAAAACAGGTTGGTTAGGGGCGTTGCCAGAGCCGTTGCCTGCAGATGAGCCTGGCGGCGGCGGGGCAACAGTGCCTGCTTGCGAATGCGACGCGGTAATAATTGGGGTAAGCGCAATAGCCAAAGCAAGCGTTTTAGCCAGAAAAAACGGGGTAAACACCCTTTTTAATGCGCGTTTGGCGAGACAAACCATAAACAATAATTAAACCTGAGCAGTAAAGTTAATACGGACAAACGTTAAACCCACTAAGTTTTTAATTATGCCTTGCGCAGTTGTTAAAAAAGCTAAAAAACAACGAACGCTCTATAAGTTAGCGAATGAGTCTGTAGCGCATAATATGGCAATTTTCCGTAAAGCGAAATATGCGCTTTAGCCCTCAATCTGTCACATATGGCGCAATCGCTATATATAACAGACGAATCGTTTGCACTTTAAGTTTCTGGCATAAAAGCGTAAACGAGAAACATTTTACACGCGGGCGTTTTAAAATTTTAAATTTTTGTATGGCGTCGTATCGCGTCTTGATAAGATTTTATTTTTACCCGATTTTGAACATCGTGCTTGGCTTTTAAGGTTTTTTTAAAAATTGTGCCACTCGTTGCACAAACGTCAGCTTGGGTCGCGTAAGGTTTTGTTGGTTGATCTGGTTGAGGACAGATTGAAACGAGCGTTTGGGCTTAAAAGCATAGCCGCATTCTGGTGCCAGTTTTGCGCCCAGCCGCATGCCAAGCTCTGATGGATAATCTCGACAAAACTGGGGCCGATGCTCGTAAATGGCGCAGCGTTTGTTGGGAAGTAAATGGATGCACTTGACCGCGACGCCGTCTTCGGTTTGCTCGACGGGGGTAAAGTAGCGATATTCAGGGATGCTGACTTTAAGGCGCTCAAGCTGCTCAGCGTCTTGCACCGTGGCCAGCCCCGAGACCAGATGAATGTTGCTACAGCATTGCCCGCAAGAATGGCACGCGCCAGTGCGAATATAATGCAGCCCCTGCTTTTCGGTGCTGGCTTGAGGCGTCTGTGCGGCTTTGCCCATGTGCGCAAAACGTAAATCGCAACGATGGAGCAAGCTGCTTAGGGCGTGTTGCCATTGCAAAAGCCATTGATGCACGACTTGTGATTGCCTCTTTCTTGATGCTGTTAAAGCCCCAGTACACCCTTAAGCATGATTACAGCCCCAAGCGCGATAAAAAGTAACCCGCTCAGTTTTTGAAGCCACGCGCCCGCCGGCCGTAGTACGGGTAAATGCCTGAGCCAGCCAATGCCAAGCCCGACAAAAATCAGCAGTACGCCTTGCCCCAGCGCATACGCAAACAGATACAGGCCGCCGGTGAGCCATTGTTGTTGGTAGCTAATCATCGCCAGAATCGCGGCCAGGTAAGGCGTGCCGCAGGGCGAGGCAATTAACCCCATGCATGCGCCCAAGATGAATGGCTGTAAGACATTGTTGCTATCGGTTGCGCTTTTAGGCAGTCGCATCAGGCCCAGTTTACCCAATCGGTCGGTCAGCGCAGACAGCGGCCCTTTTGGGACCCAACCCGCCAGATAAGCACCCATTAGCAGTAAAATCACGCCGACCAAGGCGTAACTCCAGGCACCAAGCCATGCCCCAAACGCCCAGCCCAACACGCCCGCCAACACCCCAAGCAGCGCCATAACGCTGGCAATGCCAATCACAAACAGGCTAACCTGCAGCAAGCGTTGTTTTAAGCTGTGCTGGCTAAACGCGCCCATATAGCCCGCCAGTACCGGCACCATGGCCAGCGTACACGGCAGCAAAGAGCTAACAACACCCCCCAGAAACGCAAGCCCAATGCCTAATAACAAGCCTGCCGGGCCAGCGGTATCGAGCGTGCTTAACGCACGCTCCAGCACTTGGAATAAATCTGCCATAACTGTATTAACGCACAGCAGGCAGTGCGTTAAAAGCCTGGGTCAGTTGTGCTGGCGCTAAATCGCCCACAAAGCTGGCTGCTAGCTGACCGCCGGGTTGAATAAACACGGTGGTGGGCACTGTGATGGGTTTAAACAGCGCCATTAGCTTTTGCGCCTGCGGGGTTTTATCGCGGTTGATGTCCACAAAAACCAGCGTGACTTTCGGGTGTTTTGCTTTTTGGAGCGCCTCGAGTTTGGGCTTTAGGTGCTTACAATCGCTGCAAAACTGGGTTTTAAACATCAGCACTACGGGATTGGATTTTGCCTGCGGCAGGGCGACTAGTACGGATTTGGGCGCGGCGGGCTTGATGCCCTGAAGTGTTTTTGCGGCAGCTTTTTTTGAGTTTTGCGAAGCGTTTTGTTGCGTTGCGGGCGCGCTAGTTGCTGCCAGCACCGAAGACGCTGCAAAATGGGATAAGTTAACGGCCAAAATGCCCGCAATCGCAAGCGCTATAAAAGATAGCAGCCGATGGGTATCCCTGTGAAAGATCTGCATAGACGAGCTTAAATAACCTAAACCCTAAAAAACCCTAAAACTTAAAATATAAGGACAAATTTAAGCGTGCTTGAGCATGAGGCGCAGCGCAATGTGGCCAAAATCTCTGTAAACATCGGTTACTTTTTCAAGCATGCCGTAAACGTCCTTACGCATTACAAATTGCCGGCAGTCCGCGAATTCTGGCGCGAGATCGACCGAGAATAATTCGGTTAACAGACTACCAAGCAAAGCATCTGCCTGGGCTTCGAGTTCGTCAATGCGTTTTACGGCCTCGGGGATACCTTTATAGCGTTTACCGCTACCGGCAATTAAAGCGCCAGCCACGGTTTCGGCTTCGGCAGAAATTTCGAGAATCAGCCGCGAAAACGTTTGCCACTCTTGATGCATGGGCGGTAATTGCGAGATGTACAGCCGGTGCAAGAGTTTTTCGGATAATTTGGGTACCCGGTACAAAACGCTTGCAAGCTCTTGCAAATCTTCGCGATCGAAGGGGGTAATAAACGTGTTACACAGGCTTTCGCTCATCGCATCAAACGTTTGGCGCGCCTGCAGTCGGGCTGCCTGAATTTGCTCGTTCAGCGTGGCTATGTCTCGAATCGTTTGCGTTGCAGGCAGGGCGTCTGGCACGCGAATTAAGGTATCGCCATACGCTTCGGCGTTAGTCCCTGGTGTTGCTTCGGACGTTTCGGCTCCGGTGTGTTGCTGCGATAGCTTATTGAGCGCGGCGCATAACAATTGCGCGCTGTGCCGAGCCGCCAACGACAATGCCGATATCTTCGCCAGAAACACTTCGTCTTTGGGCAGTAAATTAAGGGTCGACATGGCCAGATCCTTATCAATCAAGTGCTATGAACGCGCCAGTAATACAGTTAACCGTTCAAACCAAACCTGCAGCGTTTCAGTCAAACGGATTTGGCCTGCTTGATCAGCTTAGCCAGATGTCTGCTTAAACGCGCATCAACAGTATAATGTGCTAGCCATGCCTACGAACGGTATGAAACGGTTCGGCTTGCAAAGCGTTACACAAGAAAAACGGCTGTACCGCGGTAAGGCCGAAAAAGGCCAATTACCCCAATTACCCCAATTACCCCAGAATATTGAGTTTATGACCTTGGCCAAAAGGAGCGCGATTGGGCTGACCCGAAAAACGCACCGCCGAAAGCTCGGATGCGCCAATGGGCTTGTTTGGCGGGGTGTTTATATGCACATTTAGACGCCCTTGTGTGTGTTGAGAAGGCTGCGTTTGCGCCAACTTAGGCATAAAGGGTGGTTTAATAGGCATCATAAAGCGTAAAGACTCGCAGACCAACCAAGAAGCGATCAACAGAAACTTGAACCAAACAGAAATTAAACGCGTGTAGCGGGGTTAAGTCAGGCACCGCTGTTGCAAACTGTGCAAGCGGTAAACCATTACTTTAAACTCAGGCACGACTAGTATAGCAAAAATTCTCATTTTAAGCAAATTTGAGTTGAGGAGCTGTAACGCCTCAGTCTTTATTTGGGACGTTTAAAGCAAGCAGGACGTTCGTTGCGCGCGGTTTTGCGTCTTGCAGACGTGTTAAATTGTTAAGTTTTGCTACGGAATGCATATCCCGAAGCAATAATAAACTTATATTTGTTTTTATTAATACAGCCAACAAACTGCTTCACGCCAACTGATGATCCCAAGCTGACCAGATTTTAGCTTAAACAAGCTTTAGAGGTTTAAATGCTGCGTGCTTACTGTATGCGCTCGCGTTTGAGCCGGAAAATTTGAAGAATGACTAAAATACGCTGACAAATAATCCCTGATCGCCGAACTTTGCAGTAAACCGTGCGGATTAAGCCCAAGCCGTACAAGCCAAGCCGTACAAGCCAAACCGAATTCGTTCTGCCCAATCTGGCTACCCCCCCCCATGTAGCCAACTTTAGGAGTGAGAAGCGTTATTTATGATGTCGTCTCGACCAGCTTTTTTTAACACGTTGTACCCAACCGGTGCTTTAAACACGCTGCCCAGCCCGCAGGCAGGGTTTCCTAACCCGTTTCAGGCGGCGTCGTTTCCGGGGTACGCCCCGATGGGCGCCTGGCACATGCCGGGCCAGTTTAACGGGCAATTTGGCGGCCAATATTACACGCGCTACACGCTGGATGGTGGCGTAGCCCGCGTGCCGGCAAGTGCTTTGCCTTATGGCAATACAAATTCAGCTGGGTTTGGCCCGGGCGTCATTTGGTATTCTGCGTTGCGTGGCGGCCCTGTGCCTTACCCGCAACAGCCGCATTACCCCTGGCCAGTGCCGGCCTGGTGTCCACCCTGGGGTCGCCCGGGGCCTGCCGGACCCCAGGGTCCCCAAGGGCCTGCTGGCCCTGCGGGTGATAGCCAGAAGCTTGGCTCCGTTGGTTTATACGGCGACCCTTATTTAAGCTTGCAAACCGAGGGGCTTCAGGTCCCTGCGGCCATGCAGAATATCCATTTTGGAATTGATGCGGGCCAAACCTTGACTCTGTTAAGCGACCCGGATGAAGGCGGCCTGACAGTTAACGCCACCGGAGTCGCGCTAGACGATTCCGAGACGCCAGAGACTGCCATTAACCTGCTCGAGATTGCACTGGGTGATGATCGTGTTCAGTTTAATGCGGCCACTGGGCAGTTAGTGCTTAATGGCGACGTGCTTGGTTCGATTACCGAATCGTTAGACGAAACCGCCGTGGGCGATTCGGGTGCAATTGTCAAGATTGATGAATCGCCCGATGGTGGCGCAGGACAAACCACGCGCAGAATGGTGTTTGCCAGCGGACAATACGTGATTACGGCCGCCGTTCGTGCAGCTGAATCCGCTGATGCCCAAGCGGCTTCCGCCACGCCCGCTTATTTGGATTTAAACATAGAAGAAGTTGTTGCCGATGCTGCCAATAACGCAACCGGCGCTAAAACGCCGCTCGAAGGCGTCAATAATCCGGTGACAGGCGCACCCGTTCGCCTGAGTATGGCGGACATGCTGGCAATGGAGCAAGGCAACGCGTTGTTGCAATGGTTTGCCTACAGCTAGGGGCGAATTAACGCTAAATAAACCTCGCTTATAAGCTTTTTTAACGCATAGACTAACCTACACTTTAGCCCCACTCTATCTTCAGGACGTTAATAATGGCTTTTACTGCTGCACGCGATAACTCGCGTGCTTTTTTTGCCTGCTTTAAAAGCAAATAATTGTGTTCAATCATCGTTTGACAGTGGGCGCGAGGGCGCGTTGAGGTGGTGCCCCTGGCTTAAAGGATGTTCATCCCACCAACGCACCTGTTGCCAAAGTTTCTTGAAAGCTTTTGCACGGCAGATACATTTGTGTATAATACGCAAAGTTGCGGTAGCGTTTAGGTTTGGTAGAGCTTGAGCTTTGTTGAGTCTCTAAGCGTTTTACATCACAGAGAGGCCTAGTAAGCGGTTTGTCTAAATTACCCAAGCGTAAATCAACGCCCATGCCCAAGCAAACGGGCCAGCCCAGTTCTGCAGCGCGTGCGCACCGTTCTGCAGAGTGGATTATAGAAGGCTGGAAAGGGTGGGCTTTATTTAGTACTGCGCTGCTTGCGGCTGCAGGTGTGGTTGTAGCGCTGCCTAGCATGTTGGCCATGGTGGTGTGGAATGCGCTGGTTTTTGAGACGTTTGGCGGGCCTCAAATTCAGTTTTATCAGGGCGTTTTGCTCTGGCTTATGGCTTTGCTCACGATTCAGCTGGTGTTTCGGCCTGGATTTATCTCGTTTGAGTGGTACCAGGACGAGCGCCGTTAAGCCGTTTTAACATGCCTTGTTACACGCTTAAGGCTTAGGTTGTGTTTAAGGCGTCTTTATGATGAATTATTATTCTGGCGCGTAAGGTCCCCAAGCACAATAATCCAAAGGGTGCCTGACCCGCGTGCCTGAATGCCAAGGGCCTACGCAGGCTTGATTCCTGTTTTGCCCCTGGATTGCCCTTGATTTTTACAAAAACAAAGCTTTAAAGCATTTTAAACGGTTTTATTTTTTGACCAGTGTTTCGCTGGCGTTGATTCAGAAGGATTGTGTCCTGTGGCTAAAAAAATTACCGCCAAAATCAAATTACAACTGCCCGCGGGTAAAGCTAACCCCGCGCCGCCGGTTGGCCCTGCGTTAGGCCAGCACGGGGTTAACATTGTTGGCTTCTGTAAAGAATACAACGCCGCCACCGAGGCCAAGGCTGGGCAGATTATTCCGGTCGAAATTACCGTTTACGAGGATCGCTCGTTTACGTTTGTGCTTAAAACGCCGCCGATGTCGTTTATGATTTGCCAGGCCGCGGGCATCCCGAAAGGGTCGGGCAGCCCGAAGGCCAACAAAGTGGGCAGCCTTACGATGGATCAGGCACGCAAGATTGCCGAAGAGAAAATGGGCGATTTGAATGCGATTGACCTGGATGCCGCAGTGAACATGGTGCTGGGCACGGCCCGCAGTATGGGCGTCATGATTGCATCGTAAATCTGCAAGTAATTATTCTGTAATTTAAATTTTCGCTCATTTAACGGAAAGGGTTTTTATGATTATTTCTCGAAATAATTCAAGCTTTATGGCCCCTCAAAAAAAAGCGCCATTACTGCCCAAGTTTGGCGTTACTAAAGAAGGTGGCGATTCTGGGAGTGGAAAGTTAGACCTTCTTATAAATAGAATTCAAAATGGCGAAACTGCTGATTGGAAGAGGCTAACTCAAGAAACGCATGGCGTACCCAGAGGGCCAAACAATCCTTGGGATGGTAAACGTGGTAAATAGGATTTAGGAACATTAGTTATGGTTTTACTAGACGTTAACAAAACGCTAATGGGCACGTATTTCTCTGACCAGAACGGTGCTTCTCAACGCGATCCTAGTAATATTCAAGTCAACCAGCAAGCCGCTCAAGCGCTAAAGTTTGATGATACGGGCTACACGCCGCTTTCTCAAAAGTCAGACAATACAAAAAAATTAAACATTAATACCTAAATTTTATGCGAATTTCTAACTTCAGTCCGTCCAACTCTGCGTCAGTTCGGCCTCAGCCATTACGCTTTGGCATGGCCCGAAGGCTCTTGCCCGAAGGCTCTTGCCCGAAGGCACCCCGATTAGTAGTGCGGTAGCTGCAGCATTCAGTTTTGCTTTGACACAAAAGCAACAAAAAAATGATGACACCCAATATGGAAACAAGTTAGCACTAGTAGTTCCTACCGTTGATGGTGACACTAATCCTACAGTAAATCATAAAAGAAATGGTGATTTTGAGTTGAATATTTTACGTTTACACAGCTTAAAAGCACCAATAATCTTTACGCGTGGTGCTAGCCAAAAAGAACTATTAAATTTTAGTATTTATCAAAATTTGGATGACAACCTGCGTGCTGAATACGTACAATATTTGGAGTCGCATCCTAAAAATAAGCGTTTTTAAGTTTTATAATTACTAACTATTCTTTAAATCATAATTAAATTCGTAATATCCCCGATCGTTCGCACGTTCCAGAAACGGAGATCCTAACCCTATGGCACAAGCCACCTACACCCCCAAAAAAACCAAACGCCAGCAAGCGTTTGACAAAGCCCTGGCCCCGCTGGCCAGCCCCGCCCCTTTAACCGAGGCGACCAACGCCCTGAAAGCGGCTGTAACCCCCGTCGCCAAGTTTGATGAAGCCTATGAGCTGCACGTGAACCTGGGCATTAACATGAAGCACGCCGACCAGCAGGTTCGTACCACGGTTGTGTTGCCCGAAGGCACCGGCAAAACCGTGCGCGTGCTGGTGATTGCCAAAGGCGAAAAAGTAAAGGAAGCCGAAGCGGCCGGCGCCGATTTTGCGGGCTCTGAAGAGCTGATTGAAAAAATCCAGAAAGAAGCCTGGTTTGATTTTGACGTACTCGTGGCCACGCCCGACATGATGGCCCAACTGGGTAAACTCGGTAAAGTTCTGGGCCCTAAAGGATTAATGCCTAACCCCAAAGCGGGTACCGTGACGGCCGATGTGGCCGGTGCCGTAAAAAACGTGAAAGCGGGTCAAGTCGAAATTCGCCCGGATAAAAACGGTAGCGTTCACGTGGCCGTGGGGCGCCTAAAGTTTACCCCCGAGCAGGTGAGCAACAACGTACTGGCGCTGTTTGATGCCATTGTACGCGCCAAGCCTGCCGCCGTTAAAGGTACCTACGTCAAGTCGGTTTACCTGACCACCACGATGGGCCCGAGTATTCAGCTGGATGTACCGCGCCTGACCGTGGAAGCCCGTGGTGTGGCTTAGGGATTTATAAGGAATATTAACCTATGTTAGTTCAAGGCTTAGGCTATAAACAAACGGGCACTTGGAATACACCAAAACGGAGTGACGAATTTCATGTGCGATCTGGGCAGCAATATCTTTTCATTAATGAACTCGGTAAGCAGGAGCTTGTCAGAGTTGCCTCCAAGTCCGAAACGTCCGGCTCAAATGGTTTAACGTATTCGATAGTTTTAGTGCCTGTAGATCCTTCAGAAGATCGTTTTAAACTTAGCAGCAATGATGTCAACAGAATTACCGACCGATTCAAGCTGCCAGGTTCTGAAAAGACGCCTAAATTTGGGCCTATAAATTAGCTCGACTTTTTCTCTGTTAGTTTGGCATAGCCTAAAGTCTTAGGGCTAAAATTTATGCAAAAAAATGCTTGCAAAGTTTTAGGCAGGCTATCAGCTAAGCGCGTGTCAATTTTTTAGTCGGAGCCAAAAATGCTTATCACTCAATCATTAAGCCGCCCTAAGTTAAGTTTTGGCACAAAACAAGCGGCCAAACCAAATGAGGGATACGACATGATGGGTGTTCCTGGTCAGCCGCCATATTTATTACTTCCTAAACAATCTCAGGAATTATTGCCTTTAAATTTGCCAAAATACTATGCATGGGTTGTTACAAGTAATGTAAGCCAACGTTAATTATTTTTTGAGTCATATCAATGCAGTCTTTAACGCTTTATCAAAAACTCTGGCAGGCGCATTGCGTGCATCAGGAATCCCCCGAGCACCCCGCCCTGCTGTATATTGATTTGCACCTGATTCACGAAGTCACCAGCCCGCAGGCCTTTGCGGGTCTTAAAGCGCGTGGCCTGCCGGTGCGCCAGCCGGGCAAAACCGTCGCCACGGTTGACCATAGTATTCCCACCACAGACCGTTTGCGCCCCATCGAGGATGCGCAGGCGGCGGCGCAAATCCAAACGCTTAACGATAATTGCGCCGAACACGGAATTCGGCTGTTTGGCCTGGATTCCGAGCATCAGGGCATTGTTCACGTCATCGGCCCCGAACAGGGCTTTACGCAGCCCGGGATGACGATTGTTTGTGGCGACAGTCACACGGCCACGCACGGCGCGTTTGGCGCGTTGGCCTTTGGCATTGGTACCTCCGAAGTCGAGCACGTACTGGCCACACAATGCCTGCTGCAAACACCCGCTAAAACGATGGCCATTGAGGTGACGGGCCAACTTAAGCCGTGGGTCACGGCGAAAGACGTGATTTTGGCGATTATTGCCAAAATCGGGATGGGCGGCGGAACCGGCTACGTGATTGAATATCGCGGCGAAGCCATTGAGAGTCTTTCGATGGAAGGCCGCATGACGCTCTGTAATATGTCGATAGAAGCGGGCGCACGCGCGGGCATGGTCGCCCCTGATGAAAAAACGTTTGAATATCTTAAAGATAAGCCCTTTGCGCCAAAAGGCGAGGCTTGGACGCAGGCCGTCGCGCGCTGGAAAACGTTTGTAAGTGACCCCGGCGCGACGTTTGATACCGTCGTGACGCTGGACGGCGCTGAGATTGAGCCCATGGTAACCTACGGGACGCATCCCGGAATGGCAATCCCGATTTCGGCGACGATTCCGGCAACGGCCTATGCCGATATTGCCCAGGGTGAGCTGGATGACGCGCTAGCGTATATGGGCTTGACCGCCGGCGCTCCGATTGCGGGGACGCCGGTAGACGTTGTGTTTATTGGTAGCTGTACCAACAGCCGCATCGAAGATTTAAGGCTGGCCGCCCAAACGATTCAGGCTGCGCAACAAGCCGGCGTCGCTTCGAAAGTTTTTGGCATTGAGCCGGCCGATCAGGCCGGGCGATTTTATACGTCTCAGCAGGCCGATCAGGCCGGGAGATCTCAAAAACGCGTTCGCGCGCTTATTGTTCCCGGTTCAGGGCCCGTTAAGCGGCAGGCCGAAGCCGAAGGCCTCGACAAGCTATTTACCGAGGCTGGCTTTGAGTGGCGCGAGCCGGGCTGTAGCATGTGCATTGCGATGAACGGCGACATGATCGAGCCTGGCCAGGTGTGCGCGAGCACCAGTAACCGTAATTTTAAAGGGCGCCAGGGTAAAGGCGGCCGAACCCTGCTAATCAGCCCGGCAACGGCTGCGCTTAGTGCCTTAACGGGCAAGCTTACAGATCCTGCGGCGATTTTTGGCCATCAGCAGGCGGCGTGCAGGCTTTAAAGCTGTTTTTTAACCTAACAGGATTTAAAAACGCCCAAAGCTTAAGCTTTATAAACCTTTGATGACTGATAACGCCAGGCATTAGCGCTATTCAGCTTTTATCTGCTTGCGCGAATGAGGCGCGCTTTATTTTTAAGCGTCTGTGCCGATAAGCACAATAGCGCAAATCAACGCTTGAATATCACGTGTTGCACTGGAATTTTCCGGTCAAAACAGGAGGATTTATTCAAAAAAGTTATTGATTGCGCCTAAAAACAGGATAATAGCAGGCAGCTTTTACCCGTTTGCGCTTTAACCGTGCTTTAGAGGACTAATTTGAGGACGATTCAGCAACAGAGAGTCTTGAATAGGTTGAAGCACGCCCTGTTGGGTTGCGCCAATCGCTGCAACAGGCGGGCTAGCGCTCTCAAGGGTGATGCCATTTTTCACGATGCCATTTAGACAGTTAATTGAAATGGGTTAAGTCGGTTTTCATGACGTTTCGTTCAGACATAAGGGCTGCGGCAGCAAAGGTCGGCCAAAAGGCGGACCATGGCTACATTACGCTGCTGATGAGCGATGCGCTAGCCCAGAAAGCCTTGCCTGCGTTTATTGCCAAATTTAATAACGAAGTGGTGCTGCAGGACGCGCAAGAATGGTTTAACTCGGCCGCCACGCCTTTGACGCATCAGTCTGCAGGGCCGCAGCAACAGCCTTCGGAAGATGCCTGGGTGATGCTGAGCGCGTTAACGCTGAGTGCCTGGTTGCAAGAGCTAAAAAAGGCTCAAACGTATAACGAGCAAATCGGGCAACTGAACGAAGAGCTTTATGAGCGCAACATGCAGGTCGAGAAGGAGCTTTACACCGCGCGCCAGCTGCAGCAAAGCCTGCTGCCCCCGTTCCTGGAAGATGACCCGCACCGCAAGGCGTGCGAACAGAATGCCTCGTCTTTGGCATCGTGCGAGCAAACATGTGAGTCCCCGCATGAGGCGTTGATTGACGGTTTTGAACTGTTTGAGCCAGAACGTCCCAAGTTTAGTAAATGCCATATCGATGACAAGCGGCTGCGCATTACGGGCGTGTACTTGCCGTGTGATTCGCTGGGCGGCGATATTTACGATGTGATTAGCTTCCCCGATGGCAGTATCGATGTGTCGGTCGCCGATGTTTCGGGCCACGGCGTGCCAGCTGGCTTTATTACCGCGATTTATAAATCCACCTGTTACCGAGCGACGCATACGTATCATCAGCCGGGTGATATTTTGTATCACGTAAATCAGGAACTGTGCCAGCTGGTTAAAACCGGTCATTACGTGACGTCGGTGTATTGCAAGCTTAAGCAGAATATTCAGCAGGGCGGCCTTTGGATGGCCTATGCTGGTGCGGGGCATCCGTACCCGATGCGCTACAAGGCCGAGACCGGAACCATTGAGCGCTTGCAAGAAAATGGCCTCCCGCTGGCCTGGATGAGCGGTATGGCCTACGAAACCCGCAGCATTATGCTAAACGCAGGCGATAAAGTACTGCTGTTTACCGATGGCGTAAGCGAGTTAAAGAATTTTGCCGAGGAGCTTTACGGCGAAGAACGCCTGGAAGCCCTGTTTTTGCAGTTAGCCGAGCAGGTGTCTCCGCAGGAACCTTTGCTTGATGGCTTGATTAATGCACTTTCTGAGTTTGCCGATGGCGCGCCGCTACCTGATGATATCAGCGTGTTACTGGTCGAGGTTAAATAGGCGCGGCACGCGTGGCGATTGCGACTAAGGGTTGATTTTAGCCGCAGTAAAGCGCATGGGTCAGGTTGGGTTTTACGGCACGCATTGGGGTATTCACGGGGGTATCATTAAGGCGTAAAAGGCTTTGTGCGCGTATAAAAACAGTTCTTTGGGTGGTAAATTTCGGCAGTTTAAGATGGGTTTCTGCGCGCTTTCGCGGTAAACTATAGGCACAACAGCCGTTGCCAAGAGAGGCGTGCGTATGACTTCTACCGAAATGCTTGAAACCCCATCGATATCGACTATGTCTGAACCCGTACAATCCCAAGTTTCGCCCGACTACGGTGCCGATCAGATTCGCGTTCTGGAGGGGCTTGAAGCGGTGCGCATGCGCCCCGGCATGTACATTGGTACCACCAGCCAGCGCGGCCTGCACCATCTGGTGTACGAGATTGTGGATAACTCGGTTGACGAAGCTTTGGCGGGCCACGCAACCACAATTACCGTAACCGTGCACGAAGATGACAGCGTGACGGTCAGCGATGACGGTCGCGGGATTCCGGTGGGTGCCAAAGCCGATACCGGAAAATCGGCGCTCGAGATTGTGCACACGGTGCTGCACGCCGGCGGTAAATTTGGCGATGGCGGGTATAAAGTTTCGGGCGGGTTGCACGGCGTGGGCGCGTCGGTTGTAAACGCGCTCTCCACCAAAATGAAGGTCGAAGTGCATCGCGAAGGGTTTGTGTGGCGCCAGACGTATGAGCGCGGCGTGCCCACCGGCCATGTGGTAAAAGGCGAACCGACCACGCGCAAAGGCACCACCAGCACGTGGTGGGCCGACGAAACCATTTTTGAAACCACCGAAATTGATGGCGATGTGATTGCCGCCCGGCTGCAGGAAACCGCGTTTTTAACCCGTGGCCTGCGGATTATATTCCACGATAAAAAACAGTCCAAAACGCAGGATTTTCACTACGAAGGGGGCGTGGCCAGCTACGTTGCCTTCCTGAATGAATCTAAATCCGTCATGTTCGATCCGCCGTTTTATTGCGATGTGAACCGTGATGACGTAAAAGTTGAAATCGGCCTGCAATACACCGATAGCTACAGCGAAACCGTAATGAGTTTTGCCAATAACATCAATACGCACCACGGTGGCACGCACTTAACGGGCTTCCGTAACGCGTTAACGCGCATTATTAACGAGTACGCGCGCAAGAATAATATTTTAAAAGACAGCGATCCCAACCTAAGCGGCGAAGACGTCCGCGAAGGCCTGACCGCGATTATTAGCGTAAAAATCCCCAATCCGCAGTTTGAGGGCCAAACCAAGGAAAAGCTCGGTAACAGCGAGGTGCAGGGCGTGGTGCAGGCGCTGGTGGGCGAAACTTTGCAGGACTGGATGGAACTTAACCCCAAGCAGGCGAAGGCCATTGTCAGTAAAAGCGTTATGGCGGCTCAAGCCCGAGAAGCCGCCCGTAAGGCGCGCGAACTGACCCGCCGTAAAACCGCGCTTGAAAGCTCTAGTTTGCCGGGCAAGCTGGCCGATTGCGCCAACCGGGACCCTGAGCGCTGCGAGATTTATATCGTCGAAGGCGACTCGGCAGGCGGGAGCGCAAAACAAGGCCGAAATCGAGAGTTTCAGGCTATTTTGCCCCTGCGCGGTAAAATCTTAAACGTCGAGCGCGCCCGGCTCGATAAAATTTATAATAACACCGAGATTCAGAGCTTGATTCAGGCACTGGGCATTACGATTTCTCGTAACGCTGATGATTTTGACGATAGCAAACTGCGGTATCACAAGATTATCATCATGACGGATGCCGATGTGGATGGCGCGCACATTCGCACGTTGCTGATGACGTTTTTCTTCAGGTATGCAAGGCCCTTGATTGAAAAAGGGTACATGTACATTGCGCAGCCGCCCCTATACAAGTTAACCGTGGGCAAGGAAGAAAAATACCTGTATAACGATCGTGCGCTCGAGGTATTTTTGCGCGAGCGGGGTCTGGGCAGCCTGACCCTTTGGAATGCCGGGCGGGATATGTCGCTCTCTGGCGGCGATTTGCTGACGCGACTGGATGAGCTGTGCACGTTTGATGCCATGATGGCCTCGCCGGTGTTCCACGGGACGCCGCTGGCGGTGCTGCGGGCGCTGACGCGTATGGGCGCAAGCGCAGAGCAGTTGCACGGCGAGGCCGAAGCGCAAGCCCTGGTTGACGCTTTAAGCGCTCAGGTGAGCGCGTTGGGCTACACTATTCAGCTGAAGTCGTCCAAGGCTGCGGTCTCAGAACAATTACACCTTACTGCCGAGGCTTCGGCCTCCCAGAGCGAAACAGACGCGCAGGGGGATGCGCCCTCGGTGGAAGCGTATGCACTTGAGGCGCTGGCTGCTTCGGACGAAGTCCTCTCAAACGAGCCGTTTGCCATTGTGATTTTGCAAGAGGCGGAGACACTAGCAACCCTGGATGCAGACATGCTGCATACCAAGGAGTTTGAGCGCATGAAGGCGCTTTATCCGCAAATCAAGGCGTTTATGCCGCCGCAACCAGGGCTGGAAGGCTATACGCCTTCTGCCGAGCAAGCACCAGCGTTGCCGCAATTGATGATTGGCGACAAAGAGCAAGTTGGCATTCATAGTATTCAGCAGTTACGTACCCTGGTTGAGCAACGCGGGCAAAAAGGCGTCAGCTTGCAGCGGTTTAAAGGTCTGGGCGAAATGATGCCCGCGCAGCTGTGGGATACCACAATGAACCCGCAAACGCGCACGCTGCTGCAAGTCGAAATCGACACCGCGGCTGAGGCCGATAAGCTGTTTGATATTCTGATGGGTGAGCGCGTGGAACCCCGCCGCAGGTTTATCGAGGGTAACGCGCATCTGGTCAAGAATATCGACGTTTAAACTATTCAGCTAACGCGTTTGCAAGCATCAAAAAACTTAAGGCTTATGCGTGTTATTTGCGTATAAGCCTTTGTGTTTTAAGCGCTTTTCAACCAACTACTGGCGTGATTTAAAAAATAGTAAACGCTCACAAGAGGCTGCAAAGCTTAATCGCTAGCGTGGTTCAGTTTTAAAGGCGGCAGGCGAGCAGCGCTAGGCTAAAATGTCCTTTACAGAGAGTTGCTGGATAAGTCTCTGGATAGGTTCCAAAGTACTTGATCTGCTTGGCAAAATCCGACTTTAAAGGATGATGTTTTTTTTGCTGAGGCAATAGCTTAAAAACGTTAAACCAGCCCTTGTCGCATGGCTAAAACCGCGGCTTGCGTGCGGTCATCGACGCAAAGCTTTTGTAAAATGCTGTGCACGTGCGCCTTGGCGGTGGCTTTGGTAACCACCAGTTTTTCGGCAATCTGCGGGTTCGAGTGCCCGTCAACAATCAACCGAAGCACTTCCAGTTCGCGCGGGGTCAAGGGGCAATCGAGTAGCGTGTTCTGCGTTGCCTGAGAAACTTGCGCGCTGGCACCTGAAGCCAATGCGGTGCTGCTTGTGCCCGCCGAAAATCCGTTGCCGCCGTTACCGTTAAGCGTACCCGGGGAGACCCCCTGAAAGCGGCTTAAAACAATGCGGGCTACAGCGGGGTCTAGCCAAGCGGCTCCCCCCGCAACGGAGCGTATGGCGGCGCTCAGGGGCTCGGTCGCGATCCCTTTCATGCAATAGCCGTCCGCTCCGGCGGCCATGGCCGCCATCACATCCTGCTCATCGTCTTTACTGGTTAGCATTAGCACTTTAATGTGCGGGTGCGCTTGCTTTATTTGCTGCGTGGCGGCTATGCCATCCATTTCGGGTAGGCCAATATCCATCAAAATCAAGTCTGGTTGAGTCTCGGCGGCTTTTAATACCGCCAAGCGGCCTGTCGTGGCCTCGGCAGCAATCTCGAATCCGCCAGCCTGCTGTAGCAAAAGTCTCAGGCCCATCAACGTCATGGGGTGGTCTTCGACCAGCAATAAACGGACTGTATCCATCACGGGCTCCATCAGGGCCTCCATTGCTTCGCGATTATCTAAGCCAGTGGGGGTATTGTTGCGCGGCTTCATACGCTGTTGTTGCTGTACCAAACTTTTTTCTGAGTTATTCAGGCTATTTGCGCTATCCACGATGTCCATAGAAGGGGCACGACTCTCTCTCGGGCTGATTGGGGCGGCAACGGCATTGAACAGTGGATAGCTGAGGGTAAGCAAATCACTATTAAATAGGCTGCTTTTTAAAGGTTGTATTTAGCCAATCGTTAACGTTTATACCAAAAATTCATAATTTATAGATTCAGACAGTGTAATATAGCTCAGGCCCTTGTTCAATAAAGTTTACCAAGTTCAAATAAGTTCAAATAATACGCATTTTTTAAAACCCTTTGGTTTTTTTTAAAGTGCGAGCACTTTTACAACTTTAGCAGATTGCGTTTATCGCCCTGCGGTTGTTTACTGTCAGGGGGTAGCCGTCTGCTCCCTAGCAAAGGCGCTTTAAATCTTACTTATAGGATTATTATCTGGCGTTTAGCCTCGGGCTATGATCCAGAGACGCATATCGGCTGCGCTGTTGGCGCTTGATACCATCGTCTTCCTTCACCTGTCTTTGTTAAGTCTCTAGCTTTTAGTATGTCTGCAAATCCGCTATTTAGCATTATTATGCCCGTGTATAACGGCAAACAGGTTGTCGGGCGCGCAATTACTTCGGTGGCGCGCCAAACCTGTAAGGATTGGGAATTACTGATTATCGACGATGGCTCCTCGGATGCGTCGTTTGCATACGCGCAAGCGCTGGTAAACACGTTGGGGGTTGCCGAAAAAACGCGTTTGCTCCAGCAAGCAAACCAGGGGGTGGCTGTGGCGCGTAACACGGCCATGGCGCAAGCGCGCGGGCAATACTTTGGCTTTTTAGATGCCGATGACGTTTGGCTGGACGATAAATTGGCCATTGATGCTGCCTTAATCCAGGGTCGTAATGCCGCTAAAGAGAGTCTGGCGGGCCTGATTTACGGCGGTTATTACGCAGTGGATGACGATGGCTGGCTGACGCACAAAGGGTCTCAGCGACAGGCCAGCGGATTGATTAGCGATATTGTGTTTTCGGCCGAAGGGTTGTTGCTGCCCAGCAATACCGTGGTGCATCGGTTGGTTTACGAGGAGCTTGGCGGATTCCCGACGGATTGTTACCACGAGGATCGCGTGTTCTTTTTATTGGCGTCTCGCCAGTTTTTAGCCTTCCCGACGGGTAAAACGCGCGTTGTTTACCAGCAAAGCCTTTCGGGGCGTTGCCGGCGCATTTTAAGTGATTACGACGTTGCGTTGGCAGCGGAATATTCGATTATCGAGAGCTTAAAGCGCAGTCTCGATGAGGCTTCGGTGGCTAAACTCTGGCAAATGCACCAGCGGTTCCTGATTAATCGTTTTATTATGTACGGGTTTATTAATAACGCGCGACGTTTACACTATCAACTGGCCCAGCAGGCCGAGCCTGAAGGCATGGGCGCTTTTTTAAAAATGCTGTCTCGCCCCAAATCACTCTTAAGCTGGATAAGTTTAAAAACCGGCTTGAATGTGCTGCAATTTAGCCGATACGCTTACCAAACCGCTTTTATAGCCCTGAACAAGACTGCATGGTCTCCGGTACGCCAGCAGTATTGGCTTAGCGTTCCTCTAGACCCCGAAACGATTGCCTATGCTGGTGTTTAATTTTCATCACGTCGAGGCGCACGCCGATAAGGCGGGCCGCCCGTGGTTGACCATTTCTCCGGAAGGCCTTGCGCGCTTTATTAAAACCTTCAGGATGCTGGGGTTTACGTTTGTTTCGTTAAAATCGGCGCTAGATACTCCTGAAGCGTTTTGGGCGGATCATGACCGAAAAGTCGTGATTACGTTTGACGATGGCTACGTAAACAACTACGAGTATGCGTGGCCGGTGCTCGAGAAAATGGCGTGCCCAGCGACGTTTTTCGTGCTGCCGGGCGCGTTTGGCGGCACGAACGAATGGGACTTCCCGAATTTACCCGAATCCGAGCGTGATGCGCTGATGACGCTGGAGCACATGCAGGCCATGGCAAAGTCGCCCTGGGTCACGTTTGGCAGCCATGGGCTCAAGCACCGGCATTTGGCCCAGATTCCGCCCGATTTACTGCAGCAGGAGCTGCACGAGTCGTACCAGATTTTAGCCACGCATTTAGGCGAGGCGTTTTTGCCAATCATGGCTTACCCGTGGGGTAAATATTCGTCCGAGGTGTTGGTCGCAATGTCGAATACGCCTTACAAGCTGGGTTTAACGACGAACAAGGGCGTTTGGCATCCGGCATCCGATGTGTTCCAGGTGCCGCGCTACACAGGCTTTTTGCGCGATGGTTACCCGTTGATTTTGCTTATTAAGCTCATGCGCAATGGCTTGTGGCCCAAGCTTTAAGCTAAGGGTGCCTGGACACTAGCCAAGGATTTAGTTAGAGCAATGCCGGCAGGCTTAAGGCGTAAACCCGCTTGCTGGTGGGCGCAATCAGGAATAGTACGTTATTGCGCTCGTTATAGGCGATTTTAAAATTGGTTTCGGCGGTTTCATCGGTGCCCAGCGTTGCGGCGGTAACAGGAATACTGATGGTGCGGTTTAACACCGGGAATAACGTGGTGCTGGTGGCATCATACACGTACAGGCGCACTTTATTATCCACTAAGGCCGAATCCAGCACCAGGTAATCGCCGGTACGGGCGTTAATGGCCAGGCCGGTGGGCGTGGTGGCCGCCGTGCCAATTTGCTGGCTGGGGCTTGCGCTGCCGGAGGCATTACGATCGTTATAAACGTCTATCTGTAAATTGGTGCCATCCAGCAGGGCAATGCGGCTACTGCCGGGGTCTATCGCAAGGGCGCTTACGGTGGGTGTGGTGGCGCTTACGTCTAGTTTATCGGTATAGTGCAAGCGGTTGCGGTTGGCTTGGTAATTGTATTGGGCAATTGTGCCGTTGGGGCCGTGGGTATAGGCGTGGCCCTCCATGTCAAACCCAAGGGCGTTCACCTGTGCGGCATCTTCGTAGCCGTATAAGGTGCTGGTGCTTTTAATGGGGGTGCCGTTGGCCACCAGTTGGCCCAGCGGCTGGTAGCGTTTAATATTATTGGTATCAATGTTAAACACCATGCGCCCATTGTTAGAGTTGGTCCTATCCATGGTAATGGCGCTGTATAAATACCGCCCGTCTGGGCTACTGGCGCAAGTCTCTGAGGCCGAAACCCATTGCGCGCCGCCTTCTGGGTATGTCACGCCTGAAACTGCGGTAATCAGGCCAACGCCCTCGCCCCACAGGGCATAGCCAT
>JAYKHY010000023.1:0-7860 GCA_035285025.1 Vampirovibrionales bacterium
TCAGGCATTACTTTGCTCGTTTTTCCCGTCGTTGCAAGTCATTTTCTCGTGCATTGGACATGGTTGAGATTACAGTGGGGCTTTTTGCGACACTAAACAACAAATCACTCAAAAACTAACACTCTCAAAACTTTAATCAAAAAACACGTTTTTTGGCGCTCAATGGGCAATGTTTTTAAGGCGCAAAACAGGCCTTGCGGGTTGGCGTTTTGGGGTGGGCTTGCGTTAAACTGTACGGTAACCAACTGCAGAGCGTTTTGCCAGGGAGATTTGCCGCCATGGATGTTGTGGTGTTTTTAAAGCAAGTGTTTGATAACACGCGCATGACCGTTGATGCCCAGGGGCAAATTGCGCCCAGCTCGCCCAAAATGATGAATCCACTGGATGAATACGCGCTGGAGCAAGCTTTGGGCCTTAAGGATGCCGACCCTTCGCTTAAATTAACCGTGGTATGCGCTTCGGCGGATGCGGGCGCTAAAGAGATGCTCAAAAAAGCAATTGCAGCGGGGGCCGATCAGGCGGTTTTAATTACGGATGAAAGTGTTCTGGCGCTGGATGGATTGAGCCGGGCCAAGTTACTTTCGGCTGCGGTTGCAACCCTTGCGCAAAAGGCGTTGATTGGGCCTGAGGCGCAGGCGCTGTTTTTGTTTGGTAATCAGGCGCTAGATACAGGCGCGGGCGAAACAGGCCCCGCGTTTGCCGCGCTAAAGGGCATTGCCAGCCTGGCGCAAGTCCGAGATGTTACCCTGGATTCGGAGAATCCGGGATGTGTGCAAGCAAAACGCGCGGATAGCGATGGCGTAGAATCTCATAGGGTGGCGCTACCCTGCGTCCTAACCGCGATTAAAGGCGGTAAAGAACTTCGTAGTAGTAACATTAAGGGCGTGATGCGCGCGAATAAAACCGAGATTCCCGTCTGGGGCATAAATGATCTCGGATTGTCTGAAGCTATAGGCGCCCTGCGGCCCATCGAAACCCTGCCGCGTGAGGCTAAACCATCGGGCCAAACGCTTAATGCGGCTTCGGCGACCGAGGCGGCCGAGGCAATTGTGCAGTATTTGGCCTCGCTGCAGGCGGTTTAAGATCTGTTTTTTAGTTTTTTAACGCAGGGGTGTAACTTACATGGCACAGACGATAGTTGTTTTAGAAGCCGCGCAAGGCGCATTGATGCCGGCATCGCTTGAAACATTAACCGCAGCACGGCAAATCGCGCAGCCTGCCAGGGCTTTTGTGCTCAGCGAGTCGCCGGTTGCACAAGCCGAGGCCGAGCAGTTAGCGCAGTCGCTTGCCGGATACGGCTTGGCGTCCATCGAGGTGGTTGCGCCCGAGGCCGATGCGCCCCAAGGGGTTAGCGTTCAGGCCTTCGAGCAGGCGCTTGTTTCGGTGTTGAATGCTGAGGCACTAGGCGGGCTTGCGTTGGTGTTTTCGGGGCGAATGCTCGCAAGGCAGCTTTCCGCGCGGGTGGCGGCAGCGTTAAACGTGCCGGTGCTTTCGGGTGTGGTGAGTCTTGTAGAGGGTAAAGTCTCGCGCTCGCTCTACGGTGGGATGCTCACGCAGCGGTACGCGCTGGCCGATGCCGCATTGCAGGCCGGTGTCGTGATTGCGATTCGAGAAAAAGCCTTTGCGCAGCCAGAGCCTGCCGCTGCAGCAGGCGCACCCGCGAGCGTTAAAATACACGCGGTGCCAACAGCACTGGGTACGCGCCAGAGTATTACGCAGGCCGCTACTGCCACAGGCCCTAAACTGGAAGATGCCTCGGTTGTAGTTTCTGGTGGCCGAGGGTTGCAAGCCGCCGAGCAATTTAAACTGGTTGAGCAACTTGCAGAAACCATGGGCGCCGCAGTTGGCGCGTCTCGCGCTGTGGTGGATGCCGGGTGGCGCCCGCACGCAGAGCAAGTAGGGCAAACCGGCAAAGCCGTACGGCCAAACGTATATATAGCGCTAGGCATTTCTGGCGCGATTCAGCATTTGGTGGGCATGCGCGATAGCCAGCACATTGTGGCCATTAATCGCGATCCGGATGCGCCGATTTTTAAGTCGGCGGACCTGGGCATTGTAGGCGATGTGTTTGAGATTGTGCCCGCGCTGATTCAAAAACTCGAGGCGCGTAAAGGGTAACTTCGCCGGTTAGGCAACCTCGATTTGCTGAATGCCAATAAATTTTGGTAACGGCAAAAGCGTAGAGTTTTCTTCGAGGCACAGCTGAGCAACTTCTTTGAGGTTTTCGTGTAATTCATCCAAAGAGGCGGCTTGAGTGTGCGCGCCAGGAACATTAGGAATTAGGCCAATATATAAATTGGTCTCAGGATCATATTCGATGTAGGCGTTAAGGATGGTCATTTCTATTATGCCTGTCTAAAATAACTGAGCCAATGTCGTTTTTGACAGGGGGCTTATAATACTAGCTTAGTTATACTTAGGCTTATGCAGCTTATAAACGTCCTGATTAGGGTGTAAATTTTGACAGATGCGGGGTGTCGTAAACGTCTATAGGTCTACGTCATTAGTGTCACTATTAAAATTCTTGAAAAAAGGCTGAATGCAAATAATAATAAAGTAAATTGTACTTTATAAAAAGGATTTTTTAAATGCCGACTGAAAAAAAACAAATTCAAAGAACATCTGAGCAAAAGTGGGGTAAGGATGTGATTCAGTCAGAAGGATTTAACATAATCCCAAGCCTGCTTTTAAAAGCACAGAATAAGCTTGGTCTTAATTCAAATCAATTAATTCTGTTATTACATTTAGCCGATTACTGGTGGCAGCCCAACAATTATCCGCATCCCGGGGTTAAAACAATTGGGGAGCGAATGGGATTAAGCCCCAGACAAATACAACGTATTACTGCAGCGCTAGAAAATTCTGGCTTTATCAAAAAAAATCCACGCTGGCATTCTGACAATAAGGGCCGAAGTACTAACATCTATATTTTAGAGGGATTAATTGAAAAACTTAAGCCACTTGCAATAGAAGTAATTAACAGCAAAAAAGCTAAGAAGAACGTTTACAGAAAGTCAAAGCAGAGCCAAGAAACAACCATATGAGTCAATACCCAACATTGAATGCTAAACAAGTTGAGCGCGCTTTGCTGAGGCTTGGTTTTAAGAAAATTCGGCAAAAAGGCAGTCATGTTTTTTATAAACATGAAGATGAACGTGTAACGACTGTTCCGCATCATACAGGCCGCGACATAGCCTACCCGTTACTACGTAAAATCTTAAACGATATACAAACTTCTCCGGTTGAATTTTTTAAGTGGGTATAGTGCTTTAAAGACTTGAGGCGAAATCTCCGGTATGCTAGATAGGTTCATCTTGTTAAGTTTACAGGGTTAACTTTACCGGAACTGTTGACTGAATCGCGCATGCCATTGCCTTCTGCATCGTCTCAATCCAATCAATCTAACGCGGCTTTTACGCCTGCTGCTGGTGCGGCCCCGTCGGTAACGCTCCCAATGATTCAACAGATTCTCGCGACGTTTAGCGCCTCGGGCTGGTTTAACGCGGTGCGCGATGCGTTGGCTGCGCCGGGTAAAAAAGATGTTATTGTTCCGGGCCTGGCCAATGGGTCGCTTAAGGCGTTTTTAGCGCTGGCGCTGGCCGAGGCACAACAAAAGCCGTTAATTGTTATCGCAAGCGATCCGCCCTCGGCCAACCGCTGGCAGGGCGTGCTGGAGCAGTGTTTATCTAATGGCAACACGCTTGGCAACACGGTTTACAAGGCTGCCGCATTGGGCGCGATGCCGGTTAAAAACCCCAAAAACACGCCGGACGCGCTCGCGTCCGTAAGCGTGTTTCGTTATCCGGATGAAGGCTTTTCTCCGTATGATTTAGCCGTAATGCCGCCGCCGGTTTTAAGTGCGCATTTAAATTTTCTTCAGGCTGCTGCCAACAATACGCCAGGCATTTATATTATTAGCGCCCGGCAATTGCTGTTTAAGCACCCCACGTTCAAGCATTTGCAATCGCGCAGCATTAAGCTACAGCTTGGGCAGCTCCTTGATAATGCCATTTATCCCACATGCCCTGAACTGGATCCGCTGGATGCGTTGGTGCAGCGCCTCAAGGCGATGGGGTATCTAAGCAGCCAGCTTGTGCATCAGCCGGGCGAGTTTAGCCGCCGCGGCGATATTTTAGACGTCTACCCCACCCTGGGAGCACCTTTTAGAGCGGTATTTTTTGGCGAACAGCTCGAAAGCTTGCGCTTAATTGATGCCGAGTCGCAGCGTTCGCTTGCTACGGCAGATAGCGTGACAATCTTGCCTAAAAGTAACCTCATTCTGGATACTCCTGAACAACGCGAGACGCTGATTACAAACCTAAACGCATGTCTAAACGCGCATTTACCGCAACTGGAGCCCATCGCTGGAGACGCGTTGCGCGTGACTATCGAGGGGTATTTGCAGTTGTTGCAACAAACCGATCGCGTGTTGCCCGAGGCGATGGATTACCTAGCGCCGCTGTGTTATGCCCGTAAAAGCAACACGCTTACCAATGCTGACGCATTGGGCGCATTGCCTGAAAAAAACAACGTGTTTGCATCTTTATCATCACAACTGCCGGCCAACGCTTGCGTGATTCTGGAAGACTGGGCGATGACGCTCAATCATCTGGAAGGCGTTCAGGACAAACTGGACAATCAGCTTAAAGATGGCACCCGGCACGGGCATTTGCTTGAGATGGGCCAGTCGCATCACGTCTCGTTGCAGGCGGCTTTGGGAACTTTACGGCAGCACGCGCCCAAGTGGTTGCTTGTAGAACCCCTGGGCTTGCCCGATAGCACAGCCTACAAGATGACCGGAGCAACCGGACACGCCGAGGATTTTGCGCAGTCGGCGACCGTGCTGCCTCTTGCGTATCAGGCACCGGAACGCTTCCAGGCCGATTTGCCGAAGGCGGTTGCCTACATGGCCGCGTATCGCAAGGCAGGCGCGCAAGTGCTGGTAAGTACGGATTACCCGCAGCGCGTGCTGGATGCGTGCAGAGAGGCCGATTTGCCGGCGGTTTATGGCGAAAACGCGTTTTCGCCGGGCGATATTCTGATTAGCCGGCAGGGCCCGCCCGAGGGGTTTCTGTTAACAGGCGACACGCTTTCCAGCCCTAGCGGACTGGGCGTATCGCATTCTGCTTTAACAGGCGATGAATTTTTAACAGGTAACACGCTAACTTCGCTAAGCTCAGGCGCGTTACTGTCTGAAACATCAGCGGCTCCATCTCCCGAAAAACAGACTGGCCTGGATTCCGGTCTTCGCGGGCATGACGACGTAAAAAAATCGCTTACTGGCGTTCAACTGCTTTACATAACCGACGGCGAGCTTTTTAGCCACCGGCGACTCCAGCGAAGTATCACGCAAGCCGCCCGCAAAAAGCGCGACGCCGAAGAAGAAGCGCTACAAAACGTCGATGAATTACGCCCTGGCGATTACGTGGTGCATGCCAAACACGGCATCGGCCAGTTTGTGACGCTGACGCAAATGAAGCTTGATGGCGAGACGCGCGAATACCTGACGCTCGAATACGCCAAGGGCGACCGCTTGCACGTACCGGTGGATCAGGTTAATTTGCTCACGCGCTACCGGGGCGCAGGGGATGCCCCGCCCAAGCTCAACAAAATGGGCGGGGCCGAATGGAGCAACGCCAAACGCAAGGTTAAATCGTCGATTGAAAGCATCGCAAAAGAGCTGGTGGCGTTGTACGCCAAACGTGCGCAGGTGCCTGGTTACGCGTTTGATCCGGATTCGCCGTGGCAGATTGAGCTCGAAGAAGCGTTCCCGTACACCGAAACGCCCGACCAGTGGCAGGCGATTACAGACGTTAAAAAAGACATGGAGCAGCAAAAGCCGATGGACCGCCTGATTTGCGGCGACGTGGGCTTTGGCAAAACAGAGGTTGCAATTCGTGGTATTTTTAAGGCCATTTTAAGCGGTAAGCAGGCGGCTGTGCTGGTGCCAACGACGATTCTGGCGCAGCAACATTACCAAACGCTGGCCGAACGATTTGCGCCCTACAGCGTTCGCGTGGGCTTGCTTTCGCGGTTCAGAACCGCCGCAGAACAACGCGAGACGGTGCAACGACTACAAAAAGGCGAACTGGACGTTGTTGTTGGCACGCACCGGCTGTTGCAAAAGGATATTCAGTTTAAAGACCTGGGCTTGCTTGTGATTGACGAAGAGCATCGCTTTGGGGTTGCGCATAAAGAGAAAATCAAGCACCTGCGCGCCCACGTCGATGTCCTCACGCTTTCTGCGACGCCGATTCCGCGAACGCTCTATATGTCGTTGTCCGGCGTGCGCGAGATGTCGCTCATCAATACGCCGCCGACTAATCGTGCGCCGGTGCAAACGTATGTGGGCCCGTACAACCCGGCGCAGGTGCGCATGGCCATTTTGCACGAATTAGACCGGGGCGGACAGGTATACTTTTTACACAACCGTGTACAAACGATTCACGAAACCGCGCGGCATTTAGAGGGCCTTGTGCCTGAGGCGCGCATTATTGTGGCGCACGGGCAAATGAACGAGACGCAGCTTGAGAACGCGATGCTTGATTTTGCGCAGCACCAGGCCGATATTTTGTTGTGCACCACGATTATCGAAAGCGGCGTGGATATTCCGAACGCTAACACGATGATTATTGACCAGTGCGACCGTTTTGGGTTGGCCCAGCTGTACCAGATTCGGGGCCGGGTGGGGCGTAGCGACCGGCAGGCGTACGCGTTTTTGTATTACGCGCCCGAAAAGATTTTGACCGAAGATGCTAACAACCGCCTGCGCGCGATTCGGGAGTATACAGCGCTGGGCAGCGGATACCAGATTGCGCAGCGCGACATGGAAATCCGCGGGGTGGGCAACATTTTGGGCGCGGATCAGCACGGGCACATGGTGGCGATTGGTTTTGATCTGTATTGCCAGATGCTCCAGGATTGCATTGAGCGCATTCAATCCGGCCTCGAACCCGATTTGGAAAACGCTGCGGCGCCCGGCGAAAGAATGAAAATCCGTGGCGATGCGCCCAGCCCAAAAGGGCTGGAAAGCGTGTCGCCTGATAAAGCAGAAAGCGCGATTATTGATATTAACGTGACGGCGTTGATCCCCGAAAAATGGGTGGGCAGTCGCGATATTAAACTGACCGAGTACAAGCGGCTGGCGGCGATTTACACCGAGCGCGCGCTGGACGCCGTGCGTGCCGAATGGCAAGACCGATTTGGCGATATACCGCCCGAGGCCGCGCAGTTGCTGAATCTGGTCAAGCTGCGTATTTGGGCCACCGAGCTTAAATTCCCGCAGGTGCGCACCGATGGCGAGTTTTTACGCATTAGCGTGCCGTATAACCTGACCGAGTGGATGCAGCGCCAGGCCAAGATGGACGGCAAGCTGGCCAATAAATTGCGCTGGGTGGCGGGCGTTAGCAGTCAGGCGGGGAGTACGCCCACGCTGCAAATGCGCCTGGGGGTGATGGATGGCGACGAGATTGTGACGTTTTTGCTCAAGTTGTTTGCGGGGCTACGCAAGGGGTAGGGCTTTTTATGGATATTGAAAGATTTGTTTTGTTTTGCGATGAATCAATTCAGAAGGGAGAATTTTTTTCTAATTTTTATGGTGGTGCTTTCCTCAAAGAATCTTTATTGTCTGAGATCAACCTAAAACTAAAACAAGAAAAAATTCGTCTTGGCCTCAATCCAGACAGAGAAATGAAATTTACAAAAATATCATATCAATACGCACATTATTATATTGAATGACTCCCCGATCAAAGCAGGCTACAATGGTTTCATTGTAGAGGAGTAAAAAAGGAATGGATTTTCTTGAATTTTCAGCACGTTTTTCAGACGAAGCGGCCTGTGAGCACTACCTGATTGCAA
>JAYKHY010000024.1:0-28259 GCA_035285025.1 Vampirovibrionales bacterium
CTGACTTTGAAAGCCTGCTTTAACTTGTTTTTCTGAGCCGCATCCAGGACAATTCATCTTGTCTCTCTCCAAAACAGTCTTCTGTGATTTGGAGAATATTATATCTCATCTGCTTAGCAATACCAAAATGTTTAATTAACTTGCTTGCTTTTTTGTAGCGTTAGAGAGCCGATTAAGCATTTTAAATAGCCGAAACACATGCTTAGGGTCAGTATCTATAAGTTTTAAAAGGGTATCTTCATATTCACTTATTTTTTTGCCACTTATAGCATTTGTATTCCAGTCAAATACATAATTCGTCGTGCTCCAGCTGGGCAGCATGTTTTTAACTCTTTGATCGGCTAAAGTTCCAGACACCGCCATTTCAAAAGTATCATTTGCTGTTTTTGGAAGTTTATATAAATATTCGACTTTTGAGTTGGGATTCTGCCAGACTAAATCCCAATAAGGTTTAACTTTTTTGAGTGTTGTGGATTCTTCATCTGCAAAATCCCAACATGTGTTAGGCGCTAGCTCTGGATGATCATTTAATAACGTTTTGACACGCTTCATCGTAGTAGTTATATAATTTTGATTAAGTTTTGGCTTTGTATAAGCTTTTTTTATGCCAACCATACTAAATCCTTTTTTGTGTGATTAACGCGCTTAATTGAACCTAAAACGTAATGCCTGCTTGTTCCATACGGCGTAACACCTCGTGTAATACCTCGGGGCTAGCCACCAACGAAATCCTGAAAAACCCTTCGCCCGCGTCGCCAAACGCGCTGCCAGGCGAGACAATCACGCCGCAGGTCTCGAGCAGTTTATTGGTCCAATCCCAGCTTGTAGCGCAGCAGCGCGGAATCGGTAGCCAAAGGTACATGCTGGCCTTGGGGGCAGGCGTTTGCCAGCCCAGTTTGGCAAAACCGGCCATTGCAATGTCTCGGCGCTCCTGATACATCGCCACCTGTGGCGGAATCAGACGCTCGGCGTTATTCAGTGCAAACGTGCCGCCGTCCTGTATTGCGTTACAAACGCCGTAATCCATATTCGATTTAACAGCGTATAAATTGGCAATCAGTTGCGGATTACCGACCACGTAGCCCAAACGCCAGCCCGCCATGTTAAACGACTTGGAGAACGAGTGGAACTCAATTGCAACATCTTTAGCGCCAGGCACTTGCAGCACACTGGGGGGCTGGTAGCCGTCAAACCCGATGTCGGCGTATGCTAAGTCGCTGACCAGGATCAGGTTGTGTTGTTTGCAAAACGCAACGGCTTTTTCGTAATATGTCAAATCGGCCACGGCGGCGGTTGGGTTATGCGGAAAATTCAGGAATAACAGCTTTGCTTTTTTAAGCACGTCGGCCGGAACTTTATCGAGTTCGGGCAAAAAGTTGTTCTCGGGGGTCAGGGGCAAGGGGTAAGGCTCGCCGCCGGCAATCCAGGTGGCGCGGCCGTGCACGGGGTAATAGGGCGAGGGCACCAGGCTCACCGTGCCAGGCTCGACGTAGGCCAGTGTTAGATGCGCCAGGCCTTCTTTCGCGCCGATCAAGGGCAGCACTTCGGTTTCGGCGTTTAAAGTTACGCCGTAACGACGCTCGACCCAATTGGCAATGGCCTGCCGAAACTCGGGTTTGCCCTTAAAGTTAGGGTAGCGATGATTCGCGGGGTTTTGCGCGCCGGAGGTAATGGCGTCTACAATCTCTTGCGGGGTTTGCGCATCCGGGCTGCCGATGCCCAGATCGATCACGTCGTAGCCTTTTTCGGCTTTGAGTTTGGGGGCCAGCTCGGCCTTTTTGGCATCGAGCGCGGCAAACACGTAGGCGGGTAGGCTGCTGAGGCGGCTAGAGGGGGTAGGCAAGGTAAAGGATTCGGTCATTGCAGTAGGCATGGTGGCAAATCTCCGGGGCGAGCTTAAAAAACTCGCAAAAAAAGCAATAAATTTATTTAATTAAACCGTAAACATAGCGCGCGCGTAGGTAAGGCGCTTTACAAAGCTTTAAGCATTTATACATAAATAAAACAAACAAGATTTGGTTCGGTTTAATGCAACTGTGGGTAATCGCCTTAATGATTCGATTTTTGGATGAAGAATAATGGTTGCAACACTTTATTGTCCCAAACAGTGGTCTTGGTTTAAGCCCTCGACGTGGTTTAACCCCAAACCCAGTAAAAGCTGTTTAGCATATCAGCATGCGCTTGAGGTGGTCAGACGCGACTCGGAGGGGCAACGGCTGGCTAACGCGTTTTCTGGTGAGATTCGCGAGGCAACCAAGAGTGAACGACAAACATTCAAAAACCGTGTCGCTCACTATGCTCATAAAAACAACGAGATCGTATTTTTTACGCATTCCAGCGCACCAGGCAATACTACTGCACTTGCTCACGAACTAACTCACGCTTATTTGAATAAAGCAAGAGGTAAGCACGAATTATCTAACCTGGAAGAGGAATTGGCTGCGATCGTCACGAGCATTAACATTACCCAGCGCAGTTTTTTCAAGAACTCAAACTCAAAACCTAAAGATATCAATAAAGCCAGTGATCTACCCAACAAACTACAGAAAATTGCCCCCTTCCCACCCGAACAAATCAGCAGCGATGCTTACGAGATACTTACCCAAAACGGCTTTAAATTGCCCGCGTGGGTCAACCAGATGTAACGATTACACCCTAAATAACCCCTTTCTGGGTTGAATTCAGGCTTTTAGTGCAATAGAGTTGCATTAAAGTATTTGACCCATTTTCCAGAAAGCGCCTTGAGCCATGATGCCGATTGCCACTCGCCCTGTTTTTGTTGCTGCTTCTAAAGTTACATTTGGTCAAGCCGCCAAGAGGCAAGGTACGCTTGAGTTAAAAATCGGAACTCCACCTCAAACGCTTCAGGTGCCTTTGCTGACTTACCCCACCGAAAAAAAAATCTGGCGTTACGCTTTGCTGCCTTTTAAGCAGCTTCCAGGTAACACGGGGAAGGATAAAATCCTGGCTGCGATCCCGAAAACGCTCAATGAGCTAAACCCCAAAGCTTTGCTCGACGGGGTTTACATTAAAGCGCCCTTGAATGCCTTAAATGCTGTTGACATACGGGAGCAAATTATCCGGGGGTTTGGGCACGAGTTGACTGGATTCACGATTAAGCCCGCTCAAAGGCAAATTTTGGGCGAGCATCACGATATATTGAGCCAGTTTGTCTATCTGCCGACCGAGGATTGCTGCAATCAGACGCCCGAACAAATCGAGCAGGCTGTTGCAAAGCTAAAATCTTCCAGATAAAAATACCTTAACTACAGAAATTCATCTTCTTTGTCATTCTTTTTTCTGGCTGCGCAGTCACAGATTGCGACAGGAATCAAGACATTAAGTCTTAAGAAAATGCCCGCAATCGCGGGCAGGGCTTGATTTTATTTAGTAGACTCTTTAGAAAGCTTATACGGTAATGAGCAGGCGTTGGCCGTTTTTCTCGGGCTGGCCTTGGGCTTTCACAAACTGTTCGATGATGTTTTTAGGAATCAGACCGTAAGCCTCGCCGGGGCCCGCGTGTAAACCCGTTGCTTCAATGGCGGCCTGTTCTTCAGCCGTTGGCACCTTAACAACCACGGCATAATCTTTGCTTGCTGAATCCTCGAGCTCCGCAATCCCAGGACAATTAGGGTCGCCGCAGCCGTCGTCTTCGTTACATTGTTTTACGGTTTTTGGCTGGTAGCCAAACTTTGGCAAGGCCATTTGGGTTCGATTAATCATAGGTCATGCAGCTCCTTTTTTATTGCAACTCTATTGCACTAAAAAAGCGCTACAGAATCAACATGCAATCGCCGTAGCTAAAAAATCGATACGAATCTTGAACAGCTTGATTGTAGGCATTTAACACCCGCTTGCGCCCAGCCAGCGCACTCACCAGCATCAGTAGCGTGCTTTGCGGCAAATGGAAATTGGTCAGCAGCCCGTCAATTACTCCAAACGTAAAGCCCGGATATATAAATAAACTGCTCTCGCCCGTCAGGTCACGTTCGGGCAAATATGGGGGCGAAGCCCGAAGCGTGTCTGCTGTTAAAGCACCGATGGCCTCCAGCGTTCGCGTCACGGTGGTGCCCACGGCGATCACGCGTTTGCCAGCGGCTTTGGTGGCGTTAATTTTTGCAAGCGTGGCTGCGGGCACAAAATAGCGTTCGGCGTGCAATTGGTGCGCGCGAATATCTTGCGCTTTTACGGGTAAAAACGTACCCGCGCCAACTTCTAGCGTCAGCATGGCTGTTTGGACGCCTTTTTTTACCAATGCTTCAAAAACACGCGGCGTAAAGTGCAAGCTGGCCGTGGGCGCGGCCATGGCTTTAGCAGTTCCCTGGGCGAACGTGGTTTGATACGTTTGCTGATCACTTGCTTCGGGCGAACGGCCTAAATAGGGTGGCAGCGGCATGTGTCCCAGCGCGCTCAGGCATTCCGGCACAGACTGAAACGCGCCCAAATCTAGCGACACTTTGCCGGGCATCAGTGTTTCGGATTCGGCCTCGCTGTGGGGCGTTTCCAGAATGGTCAGGCTTGCGCCGCGCGCTTGCGGATCGTCGATAATCACACGCGTACCAGGTGGTAAGCGTTTAGCCGGTTTTAAAAAGGCTTGCCATTCGGTTTGCCTCTCGTTTAATGCCTCTAAGAGCAAAACGTCGGCCCGTGCGCCTAAAGAGCGATTATCGTTTTGTTTTTGTCCAAGCAACCGACATGGCGAAACGCGAACATCGTTGAGGATGAGTAAATCGCCGGGATTTAACAACGAGGGTAAATCGAGGAAGCTATAGTGCGAAATATCGCCTTCTGTTTTAGGCAGGTGCATCATTCGCGAAGCATCGCGCGGTTTAGCCGGGTATTGCGCAATGAGGGCCTGCGGCAGGGGGTAATCGTAGTCAGTAAGGCTGAAGCCTGTTTGCATCATTAAAAACGTTGCTCCTGCCATAGTTTTATTCGCGGGGGCACTTGCTTGCGCGACCTGCTAAAAGCCCCAAGACTTCGGCCAAAATTCATAAGGGATTATCTCTGCGAATCCATTTGTTTGGAAGCCTTTAGCCGCCACTGCCAAAGCTGAGTTTGTTGACTTGCGCTGTGCCGTTAAGCGTAAGCGTACTGCCCGTAAAATGCACTTGCTGCACGTTCAGCGCAATGCCCGATTTTTTGGTGAATCGCTTAACGTCCACCAGTTTATTAAACTGTTCGGTCAGGATGCCCGAGACATCAAACGGGAACGGGTTGCCGTTACTTTCGAGCCGTAGGTGATTGACTGCCATGGTGCCGTTTTGCGCCTCAAGCTTGCCAAGCAGCGTCATTGGGGCTTGCATTAATCCGGCCAGCGCCAGGTTTAAATCCACCCGAACCTGATTCCCGCGACTGAGCCCGATTTTGACATCGCGAAACTGGGCCAGTGCCGTACCGGTTTGTTTTGTAAGGGCCTGTTCTAGTTTAGCGATGGTTTCTGGGCTGCTAAAGTACTGATTTAGGCCAACTTCGCTCAGGGTCACGTGGACATCGGTGGTGATGGGTTGACGCAGCATGAGCCGCTGAAAGTTAACCAGCTGGAACGCATCGAACGAGACGGCGGCGCCTGAGGCGAGCGGGCGCGAAATCAGCTCGAATCGTTCGACAGGTAAGCGTTCAATAACGCCATCGTTAAATCTTACGGTCACGCCGCGCAGCGTACCTGCCTGAAAATCAATGGTGCGCGCGTCAAGATCCAGTTTTTTGACTTGCCAGTCAGCAAATTGCGCGTTATCGAGCTGTAACTGGATGTGATCGGCCTTAGAGACCGGAATTGCTACCGTGCTTGCGCCTGCTGCAATCACCTCTTGCGCCCATACAGGTTGGCTAGCGTTATTAAGGTGTAAGCCGATTGCCATGCATAAAAGCAGTAGTTTAGGTTGCCACGTGGTAAAAGCTTTATTTAGGGTCAGCATTGTGTTGAGGCTCCTGGGCTGTAGGGCTTACTTACAGCACGAATAAAATAAACTAAGACAAATAACTTACGGGCGTTAAACAGATTGACTTGTTTACTGAAAAAAAATGAAAACAAGACGTTTTAAACGTTGAGACGTATAAACACTTGCCTGGTTTCTGGCAAAGCTAACGGGTTGCATCATATTTGCGCAAACCGGATTTACTTTGCAAATGTTTAAACTTGTCGTTCGTGGGTCAGTTTTGCGTGTTCAATAGCTAACAACGAGGACCGTTCCCTTAAAAATCGTAACGGTTTCTGGCGCGCTCCCTTCCTGCGGTAAGCTGACCCGCTATCAACTTGGCGTTGACGCAGTTAGCGTTGCATTGAATGCGTTTTAAGCGTTTGGGGAGTCTTGAGAATTTTGCCTGTTTGCCGCACGATATAACCGTTAACACAATTCTGGCGGCATGGCCAAGTGGTAAGGCAGGAGTCTGCAAAACTCTCACCCCCAGTTCGAATCTGGGTGCCGCCTTTTTTGTTTACTGGGTTTGGTGTTACTGGCTTTAAGCAGATTCTGCGCTTTAGCCCAAGCAAGTCGCTTGCCCTGATGCAAGTTTACTGGCCAGAGTTTAGTCATTCTGCCCGTAGAAATTGTTATGTGATTGCGGGTTAGGCGACTGGATCAAGTTGGCCTGTAAAGCCTGTAATCCCATATTTATCTGGACGCGTAGGCTAAAAAACTTCCTGATAATCTGCGTAAAGTTCGGCATCGTGATGATGCCCAGGGAGCAAGACTTTGGGCGGTAACGGCTTACCCGATGAAAACTTGGTTGCGGCTTTTGCCTTACGCGTTGTGGGGGCAGCCGTGGGGTGCGGGCGTGTGCTGGCCGCCAGCGCTGCTAGCGGTGCCTTACCTTTAGCAGCTTGGCCCGGATACGGATTTTCTGGAACATAATCCGGGTAGGCGTCCTCGCTGGTCGCGTCGTGCACGGGGTTCGTCGCGGCCTCCAGATTTTCGTCCAGGGCAAATTCGCTTAACAGGGTCATCATCTGGCCGGTGCCGGCAACCACCAGCAATCTGTTTTTAACCTGCACCAGATACAACGTACGCCCCGCTCCCAGTTCTTGTTGGCTGAGCACCTTCATTAACGCGTTATCTGGCCGGATGCGCTGGCCGGTTGCATTGTTGGGCACGGGTAAATGCGGCTGGATAGGGATGAGCGAAGGCTCTTGCGTTTGCGCGGCGCTGGGTTCAGGCATCCAGAAGGGCTTACTCCAGCTGCGGGCGGGCGGCGTCGTTTGTGCTTGAGGTTGTCCCAGACTTTGACCCTGACCTGAGGCGTTAGCGCGTGTTGCGGCAATGGGCCGGAGCCATTTTTGCGCAACCAGCCAGAACAGCCCTAGAACGCCCACCAGGCTGAGGCCGGTTCTGAGCAGATGGTTTAAATTATCCTCGTTGCCGGGTGCCGTGGGGCTGCCCGAGGATTTTAAAACGTCTTTAAGCGGCTGCGATTCCAGCGCGCTGGTTTGGCTTAATGGCGCAGGCGCAGTGTTAGCCAGATTGGGATCTGAAGATGAGGGCGGTGTAAAATACGTGGCCTGACTTGCTTGAGTTGTTTGATCGATCGAGTTCGTCTGGGGTGCGGCGGCTTCGGTTAAGGGTTGGCCGTTAGAGGCTTGTATAAACGGCGCTTCGGTTGTTGCGAGCGTGGTTGTGTTGGTGGCTGCCGCCTCGGACGCAGGAGCTGCTATGGCGTATGCTTTTAAGTTGGCAGGCGTTAACGTGAGTGCCGCGATTGCCGACAGTAGGCTAAGCGCCTGCAGCGCGTTATTGCGGAAAAGTTTACGTCCGGATGACTTGCCGAATGACTTCATGCTCTATCGTGCGCTCTCTCTAAGATGCTATTGACTGACAGACGCTAGTTTAATTCGCTCAAAAATAGCGATGCTTAGGGTGTTAGCCAATAGCTTAGCGGTTTTTTGAATAAAAAACAACCAAATCTGTTTATGAATCTGCCTTTAAGTAGCATCGGTGCGGTTAATCGTTCAACTAGGAGCTCAAGCGCCTATTTTTTTCGGACTAATTCTCCGATATGTTGTTTGGGTCGTGCTTTTTTTGAGCCTTATTGCGGCAATAAACGCATTTAAAAGCCCTTGCGCCTTCGGTAACGGGTTCGCATAGTTGGTGGAGGCTTGCAGCGGTAAAAAATGCTACGCTGGTATGAGCCTTGGCGGCTTTATGTTATGCAAATCGACTTTAGGCTGAGGCGCCTGTTGATTTTCGGGCCTTTAAATTGTAGCCAGGGAGGTCGTTTTTACCCCTTAAGTGCTTTATGGGTTTTAAAAATAGGATTTTAATTGCGTTATGCTCAACAGTACTCAGGATTCGCTGCAAACCGTGCTTAGCCAGGCCATGGCAAGCCATGAAGCCTGCGATTGGACGGCCGCCGCCGCCGCGTATCGGCTGATTATCGATAACGCTGCAGAAACCTCGGTGATTCGGGCGGATGCCTTGCATTTACTGGGTCTGCTGAAACTAGAAACCGGCGATGCAGCCGCCGCTGTGCCGTTAATGCAGGATGCCCTGAAGCTGGCCCCCAAAAATTGGCTGATTTATAACAATTATGCTCTGGCACTGCAGCGCTTAGGCCATTTAGAAGACGCCAAGCAACAATTTGAGGCTGCCTTAAAGCTGAATCCGGATTACGCCGATGCGATGGTGAATCTGGGCGCGTTGTTGCAAGAATCCGGCAAGCCGGATGACTTGCAGCAGGCGATTAAATTGTATAAAAAAGCACTCAGGCTGAATCAGAATGCCCCGGATGTGCTGAATAATCTGGGCAATGCCTACCAGAGCAAGACGGAGCTTTTTGAGGCTGAAAAATACTACCGGCAGGCGCTTGCGCTCAAGCTGGATTTTCCGGATGCGCATTATAACCTGGGCCGGATTTTATACGAAAAAGGCGAGTTTGCCGAAGCCAGCAGCAGCTTTTTAAAGGCCGCGGCCTACCGACAGGCTTTTCCGCAGGCGTATGCCATGTTAGGCAGTGCGCTGCGCCAGTTGGGCAAGCTCGATGAGTCTCAGGAGGCGTACCAGCTTGCGTTGCAGCAATCGCCGGGTAACGCCCGCCTTTGGATGAATTTTGGCAATGTGCTTGTTGATAAAGAACAGTTCGAAAAGGCAGAACAAGCCTATAAAAAATCTATCGAGCTGGATGCAAACCTTTTACAGGCCCGTAGTTGCCGTGCCTACGTGCTCGAGAAACAAGGCCTGGTTCAGGATGCCCTGGATGAATACCAGGCAATTTATGACGTTGAGTCTTCGGATGGGTTATTACTGCGCAAAGCGACATTGCTGCCGGTGATTTATCAAGATCACCAAGAGATTGATATGTGGCGCAACCGGATAGAGTCTGGGCTGGATGCCCTGCTAAATTCGGAAAAAGCGCTTACGATGCGGGACCCTTTAAACGACTTTAATACTACTAATTTTTATTTGGCGTATCAGGCTAAAAATAATAAGGTGATTCAGCAAAAAACTGCGCAAGTGCTTTATAAGGCTTGCCCCTGGCTGCAAACACCACCCGCCGGCATTAAGCCCTCTGGCCAGAGCGCTGATGGCCGGATTAAAGTCGGGTTTATCTCGCGGTTTTTGTCTCAAAAACACACGATTGGCAAGCTAAATCGCCGCATGATTGCCATGCTTAATCGGGATAAGTTTGACGTGACGGTGTTTAGCGTGGGCTTTGAGTACGCGCCCGATGAATCGCACCCCAACACGGCTAAAACAACCTATACCCAGTTGCCGTTGCGCGATTTACACACCAGCCGCCGGATGATAACCGAAGCTGGGCTGGATGTGCTATTTTATACCGATTTTGGAATGGACCCGGTCACGTTATTACTGGCAATGGGCCAATTGGCGCCGGTTCAGGCCACAACCTGGGGTCACCCGGATACGACTGGGTTGCCAACGATGCAATATTTTGTCTCGAGCAGGTTGTTTGAACCCGAGGACGCGCAATCGCATTATAGCGAGCAGCTGTTTATGCTCGAGAGTTTGTTATCGAGCTATTACCGGCCCGAAGTGCCTGAGACGCTCAATAAAACACTGGTGTTTGATCCCGCGCTTAAAACGCAATTTGGCTTTGCGGCAAAAGACCATTTGTATTTTGTGCCGCAGACGCTCTTTAAAATGCATCCCGATAATGATCCGTTGTTAAAAGGCATTTTAGATGCTGACCCCCACGGCAAAATTGTGATTATTCGCGGCGATAACCGTCGTTGGACGGGCTTGCTACAGCAGCGATTTGAAACCGTGCTGGGGCAATCGCTTGCAGAGCGCATTGTTTTTATCGAGAAGCAGCCCCGGATGCGTTTGATTCAACTGATGGCCGCAAGCGAGCTGTGTCTGGACCCCATCCATTTTGGCGGCGGGAACACGACTTACGAGGCGCTCTCGGTGGGGTGTCCCGTGGTTACCATGCCCGGCGAGTTTATGCGCAGTCGCCCGACAAGCGGGTTTTATCAGCGGATGGGTTACCCTGACTTAATTGCCACATCGGTCGAGGACATGGTTCAAAAATCGGTGATGTTGGCTACGCAGCCCGAGGCGAGGCAGGCAGCCAGTGAGCAGATTCTGGCCTTGAACCACGTGCTTTACGAGCAAGACGAGGTTGTAGGCGAGTTTGAGCGCTTTTTTGAGACCGTCGCCAAGCGTTAGGCTGTTTAAAAGCGAGCGGCGTTCTTTCACTCGTGCATGCTCTCGTGTCTCCATCCGGAGCCAAACTAACGCTTTAGTGCCCCAAATATTGTCTAATCAGGCGCAGTAGACACGCTTTGCTTAAGCACTGGGGAACTGGCTTAGCCACTGCTTAAGTTGTAGCAATACCGTGTACGTAGGCAGCACATAAAGGGTTTCTCCGGGGGCTGATGTATTAAGCGCCGCGTTAATTGCCTCGATTACGTTCGGGTGGCACTGTAGTTGCTGCGGCGAGACGCCTGCGTATTTAAGCCGAACGCTCATGTCTGTAGCGCGCTCGCCTGCGGTAAAAATTGGGCCTTGGGTTGCGGCAAACCATTCAAACGGTGCATCCCATAGCCACGAAACATCACGCCCATCGGCATAATGATCGTTAATGGCAATCACAACCGGGGCTGTGGGGTCGCTCGCCACCAGTCGAATGACTTCTGAGGCGCCGACTGGATTTTTAATGAGAAATACGCGTACGGTTTTGCCATTGATGATTCGACATTCTGCTCGCCCAAAAACGCCTGTATACGCATTAAGCGCGTTTTGCAGCGCCTGGACCTCGAGCATGCGCCCACCTAGCGCCGTATGTACTGCAGCTAGCGCGGCCAGTAGGTTGTACACGTTAAACAGGCCGGGCAGTGGGTGCTGAAGGCTCAGGGTCTGGTTGGGCAGGCTGATTTGAAGTTCTGAGCCGGTAATCCCCAACGCGACCTGCGTGGCCATAATCTGAGGCCTCGGGCGCGTTAGCCCCGGCGAGGCGTAATGCCCTAAATGGCCGTAAAACTGCCGACTGTAGGTTAAAGGCACGCCTGTGGCCGGACAATTGATGCGTTCGCACGGAAACGGTACGGTTTGGGTCAGAGGCGTTTCGGTGGGCGAGGCTTGCGGAAAGGTTACGGCTTCGATGCCGTAAAACAGGCACTGTTTGCCTGTCGCTTGTCCGGCTTCGGCCAGATGTGTTACCAAGGGGTCATCGGCATTCAGCAGCAGGGTTTGCGCCACGCCCGGAAACCCCGCCGCAATCATGCGCGCCGTGGTATCCAGTTCGCCGTAGCGATCGAGTTGATCCCGAAACAGATTACTTACCAGTAGGGCGTCCAGCTTAAAATCGTTGACAAACCCTTGCAGCGAGGCCTCATCAAGTTCAAGAATCGCGGCGCTTGCGGTGGTTGGCGCGTTGAGCAACGTTGTGGTCAGGCCGTTCTTCATGTTTGCGCCCAGCAGGTTATGCACTAGCATCGCGTCAGGTCCAAGCTGGCTTTTCAGCAGCGCAGCCGTGAGGCCTGCGGTGGTTGTTTTACCATTAGTGCCGGTAATGCCAAGCCTAAAACCAAGTTGAAGCGTATTGTTGAGCGTTTTAAGCAGATCTGGGTTGCATTTTAAAGCCAGTTTGCCGGGTAGGCTAGTGCCAGAACCTGTTTTAGACAGTGCTAATCCGGTTTGTGCCAGTTTAGCAACGCTTTTTGCGGCAAATAATTTTAAATCGGGCGTCATCAGGGGGCCTCTCCGGGGCTTGTTTCGGGCTTTTTTCTGGAGGCTAAAGCATGGGGGGCTGTTTGCTCGGCTTGACGCAGCGATACAAAGAGTATAACGCCCGCCACTAGCATCATCAGGCTGAGCCATTGCGACACTGACAGTGCTAGCAGCTTGAGGGTGTCGCCACGGGTCATTTCGACGATAAATCTTAACCCCCCCAGGCCTATTAGTGTGCAAGCGGTCAAGATGCCCTGTGAAAACTGGTGCTGCCTGAATTTTAAGACAATGAGCAACGCAATCGCCCCCAAAGCCTCGTAAATGGGTGAGGGATGCACGCCGTGCGGATGACTTAGATGCCCCGGCGGGTAATAAACGGCCCAGGGCAGGGGCGTGCCGTTAAGTAGACACGGAGCCCCAAAGCAGCAGCCGGCAAGCAAACAGCCAATGCGTCCCAAGGCAAGCCCAGCCAGCACCGGTAGCGTGAGGGCATCAAGCAGATTGAGCAGCGAAAGGGATGCGCGCTTAGCGAAAAACCATAACCCCAGCAGCGCGCCAACAACGCCGCCGTACCAGACCAACCCCCCACGGTTGAGTAGCGTACCGAGTGGGTCGAGCGTAAATTGCTCCCAGAACCAAATGGCGTAAAACGCTTTAGCACCCAATAAAGCCGGTATCAACAGCCATAGCCAGAGCGATTGATACTGTTCTGGCCTAAGCCCTGCGTTTAATAGCCGATGATTCCCCCAATTGTAGGCTAATAGCAGGGCAATCGCGATGAGTACCCCAAAACTATAGACAGGGTAAGGGCCAATCCAAAATAAAACCGGATGCATCTACAGACTGCAGACTCCTGAAGAGTCATAATGATTTGCGCAGGCGTTTTTGCCCATCAAAAGGGCATCAATCGAGCATTTACCGCCGCCGCTGAACATTAACGAGAGCGCAGCGCCCAGCAAGGCCAAGGGGTATTCGTAGCCGCCATCTTGCGCAAAAAGGCCAGCGCTAAAATGCACCGCAAACACGGCCACGGCCATGGTGGCTGCAATTAAAAATGCGCCGATTGGCGTTAATAGCCCTAGTAGCACCAGGATTCCGCCACCTAATTCGCCCAGAACCGCAAGCCCAGCGGTGACGGTTGCGGGCTGCATGCCCATTTCGGCAAACCCCTTTACGGTTTCGGCAAAACCGCCGCCGTGGAACGTTCCAAACGCTTTATCCATGCCGTGCGCAATCATAATAATGCCCAACGGCAAACGGATAAACAACGGCGCATAGCCGCAAAGCGTTTGCTGCAAGCGAGCAATTTGATTTAACATCATCAATGCCTCCAACCTGAAGATAAGGTTAGCAACAGTATAGCCCGAAGCGAACTTTTTGGCTGATGTGATGATGTCTTGTAACGAGAGGGCTTTTTTTGCCTTGTGGTGTTTCTCGGGCAAGCAAATAAACTCTGTTTAAGAGTGTGGGTCAATTTGAAACTTTCCATACCCTAAAGCAAAGGGCGGTATCTTACTCGCGCTTCTTGCTTTTAGAGCGTTAATTTTTGCCGGCAAGGGTTGGTCTTGCGCTTGCGCATGCCACGCAACGTGACTTACACGGCTTAACCATTCAGAAATGAACCAAATGGTCGATACGCTTAACGGTAGTTGCCCGTTGGGTCGACTACACGATTCCTGAGAATGTCACTTTCTAAGGTTGCCTAGGGAGTGCGCTTTAGTATTACGCCTTAAAGGTGTTTGGCCTAATCGCACGACGTCTAGACGCACGACTACTGCTTACGAGAGATGACGATTATCGTTTTGAGAAACTCATGACGGGCTAGGATTTTATGTTGAACCTTGTTGCTTCTTTGGGTAGGCGTTTAAGTTACATTTTAGCGATGTGTCTTGTGTTTGCTGGGCACTGTCCGGTAGCGTTTGCAAATACGCATAACATTGGTGCGCATCAGCCAGCAAGCGCAGAGACACCCGCGCCGGCAAAAACGTTTAAACCGCAAACGTTGGTGGTGCCTACCGAGGATGGTTTTTTACTGAATGCAACCCTGTACCGGCCCGCGGGGGCAAAAAAAGCGCCCGTGATTGTGTTGTTGCATAATTTAGGCGGGACGCAGCGCGACTGGGAGCCGATGATCTCGCCTTTAAAGCAGGCAGGTTATGCCGTGTTAACGATGGATATTCGCGGCCACGGCAAAAGCGCGGCGCGCGGATACAAGCCCACGGCGCACCCTAAGCGGTTTACCTCCTGGCGGTTGCTGACCGAAGCCGAATGGCAAAAAGTACCTGCCGATACCGTGCTGATGCTTCGGCATTTGGTGTCGCACAGCAAGGATTACCCGGGAATTGACCCTAAAAACGTTGCCATTTTGGGTGCTAGTGTCGGCGCTAACGCGGCGATGCTTGCCGGGCAAACCTATGCGCATCGGGTGCAGGCTATTGGTTTACTCTCGCCAAGATTGGCCTATAAAGATTTATCGATTGCCATTGCGGCGGTTGAATACCCGGGTGCCGTGTTTTTGAGTGCCAGCCAGAGCGATAAACAGGCGTTTGATGCGGCGCAAAAGCTGTATCAGATGGTGCCGGGCAGTAAATCAATCCGTCTACTGAAAGACGCGGGCCAGGGTACAGATATGTTGCAATACTATCCGCCCTTGATGACCGATTTAACAGATTGGCTTAAGCGGGTGTTAGGCTAGCATTGCGTTTAATCTGGCTTGAATATTAAAGTAGCTTATGCGTTTTTAGGCTTGTTTGCGAACGATGGGCTGCACGCCTGCAAGCGTGATGCCGGTTTGCGGGGCGTATTGATTAAGCGCATCGCGGAAGGTATGGCCATAAAACCCCAACGCGGCAGCGGTTGCGGCATCTTCTGCTGCAACCTGGAGCCACAGACCGCTGTTTGACTTGCTTAGCACGCGAACGGCGCGCGTGGATTCTAAAAACTCGGGTGCGGTGTGTTGCAGAATGGTAGGCCAAAGCGCTAACACGGCCATGGTTTTTGTGAGCGTTTCTAGTCCCATGGATTGCGCAACGGTATCCACCAGGCCCGTCATGCCTGCGGGCTTAGGGGGCACTGCGCGCCGAGAGGCTTGCAGGCGTTTTTGTAAATCGGCTTGAGCGTAGGAGTGCATATTGGGATTAAACCAGATTTTAAGTGTTTACTGTTATAAACAACAAAATTTTTTACGCAGCAATCTCGTAATGAACAAGTTAACCTGCAAAAGCAGTTCTGAACGCGCTCAGGTTTGGCCTTGTATAAATTTTGCGATCACGGCATGACTAACAAAATCGATATGCATTTTGAAATGCTTAAGCTCTACGAAATAAAATGCCATAGTCTCAGCTACGGGATAATCGCCAATATTTGTTGGCAGAGCTGCATTGATAAGCTGATAAGCTGATAAACAAAAAACAGACCACCGAATCGCAGTAGCCTGTTTTTGTAAAAAGTGCTGAATAATCTAGCGTTTGGAGAACTGGAAGCGTTTGCGGGCACGCTTGCGGCCGTATTTTTTACGCTCTTTAATGCGGGCATCCCGGGTTAACAGGCCGGCCGGCTTGAGGGCTTCTCTGAGCGATTCTTGATACGCGAGCAAAGCGCGCGCGACGCCTAACTGAATCGCATCGGCCTGACCGCTTAAACCGCCGCCACGGGCGCGAACCACAACCGTGAATTTATCGGCCAGGTTGGCAACTTCGAGCGGGAGCAGCGCGGTTTTATGCAACGACGGACGGTTGCTCAGGTACTCCGTCATAGATTTGCCGTTAATACGGACCAGACCTTTACCGCCGCTGAGCAGACGCACTTGCGCAATCGCGCATTTGCGACGTCCGGTGCCTCGGTAGCCTGTTTTAGGGTATTTTGCGGTTGCAGACATGCTTTAAATCCTTTGCACTTCAATTTGCTATTGAATAGGGCTGTAATCTAAAAAAAACTTGGGTTCTTTCTTCCCTGTACGCCAGTTAAAGGGCGTTTTACTGTTAGGCCTCTGGATACGTACTTTACCTTTGGCAAGCACATTACCTGAGTCTGAACCTATTAAATAAACAGGGATGCCTTTTTGATTAACTGTGAGCGTAAAATAAGCCTTTAAAGCTTCAGGGCTTATTTCGCTGAGCATACGTCCCTTATATGTTTCATCAGGAAAAATATCTACAGGCTCAGAAAATATAGGCACTTGAACAGCCCAAGCGGCAATAGAGGGTATACCTTGAGGAAGAGGTTCTTGTTGTTCTACCGGTAAGTTGTTTGAAGCAACTAAACGTTTAGCAGCTCTTTTTAGACCTTTATTTATTTGTTCAAAACCTAAAAGAGTTGTAGGCATAATTACGCACTCACCGCGGCGGTTTGCGACATCGAAAGCGGAAACGCCTCAGGCGCCAGCAGCACCGGCTGTTGCGCAGTATGCGGGTGTTCGCTACCGGCGTAAACATTCAGGTGACGAATCAACTGATTGTTCAACCGGTTGTGCTTTAGCATACGCCAAACGGCCATTTCTACGATTTTTTCGGGACGCGTGGCTTTGAGATCTTTATACAACGTGGTTTTTAAGCCACCGGGGTAGCCGCTGTGTTTATAGTATTTTTTCTGTTCGGCTTTTTTACCCGTCACTCGTACTTTTTCGGCGTTAATCACAACAACAAAATCGCCGCAGTCCACGTGCGGTGTGTACGTCGGTTTGTGTTTACCCAATAAGATTTGTGCAATGCGGGCAGATAAGCGGCCCAACACCATGTCGGTTGCGTCGATAACAACCCAATTACGGGTAATGCCGTCTTTGTGGCCTTCCGGTTTGGCCATAAAAGTTTTTTGCATAAGAGATTTCCTGCGAAACGTTTCAAGTTAAAAAATTTAAAACTTAGCCTTAAAAGCTGCCCGGTAAGGCAGAATAAGCTGATTTAAGCATAGTCACTACGCCGATGTTAGCTAGGCTTTTATAAAGTACTCAAAAGGCGGCGGATAATCAATGCCCATCAGTGTCAATCCTTGTGCTGGCGCGGTAAAACCTGCTGCTTGCCGGTTTTGTGCGTTAAGAATCTGTTGCATTTGCTTGGCAGCGGTTGCCGCCGTCTTGGGATGTTTGGGGTCGGCTAGTTTTAGTATCGTGCCGACCATAATGCGTACCATTTGGTATAAAAATCGTGTGCCTGCCGCGTCAAACCGTATGAGTCCATCGGTTGCCTGCGTAACCCTGAAGCTTTGAATATTGCATATATCGTCGATTACGGCGGTATCTGGATTTTTAAAGCTGGTGAATTTATGCTCGCCCACAAGCACGTTGGCCGCCGTCTGCATCAAGTCTACATCAAGTAAGCCGTGCCTGGGTTCAATCCATATCGCATTGGGGCTAAGTAATACCGGGCGAACCGGCGTGTTGATAACCTGGTAGAGATACCGCCGGAGTTTGGGCGAGTGCCTGACGTGAAACGCGGGCGAGACGTTTTGCGCAACCTTCAAGATGGCTGCGGCATCCGGTAAAGCGGAATTTAGCGCGCGGCGAAAATCTTTGAACTTATTAAAATGCGCGCGAGGTAAATTGAGCCGAACGACTTGCCCTAAGGCGTGAACGCCCGCATCGGTGCGAGAGGCAAACATAGGCCGAACGGTTTGAGGGAATCCCAACTGTATAAGCGCGCTGCGAAGCGCAGACTCGACAGTGGGTAAAACACGCCCGTGATGATGCTGGTATTGACTTCCGTTAAACGCGTCGCCCCGGTAGCTTAACAACAAAGCCACCCGAATGATGGTGTCATCAAGCGCTTCAAGCGCCTCGGGTGGCTTTGAGAAATTCAAGGGAGCGTAAGGCCGTGCGCTTGTAACTAGGCCTCTGCGGCGTCAGACTTCGCTTCGGCTTTAGCGTCGGTTTCGGCGTCAGCTTCTGACGTTTCGGCTTTTTTAGTCGATTTTTTAGCCGGTTTTTTCTCAGTGGCTTCTGCTTCTGGTTGTTCAGTCTTTACAGCTTCTTTCGCTTTAGCCGGCTTTTTCGCACTGGTCTTTTTTTCTTCCGGCGCTTCGGTTGCTTTCGCTTTGCTTGCAATGGGCGCGGTTTTAATTACGCCGGGTTTGCTTGCGGGCAAGTCAAACGCATCCACCAGTTGCAGCAGTGCCATCGGGGCGTTATCGCCACGGCGGGGGGCCATCGGCAGAATGCGCGTGTAACCGCTGGTGCGGGCTTTGGCGCGCTCAGCTACGGTTCTGAAGATGCGACGCAAGACGGTTTCGGGGATTTGACGGCTTTTGCCATCGCTGCGGCGTGTATCTTCGATGGTGTTTCCAGTTGTCTCGCGGTAAATGCGACCCGACACCAAACGAATCGCGGCTAGATCGCCACGTTTAGCAAGCGTGATGATTTTATCGGCTTCGGAGCGAACAACGCGGGCGCGCTGTTTGGTCGTGACGATTTCATCGTGCAAAAACAGTTTGGTGAGTAAGCTACGAATAATCGCTTTGCGTTGGTCTGCTGGCCGGGCCAGTTTGGCCAGTCTGTTGCGGTGACGCATGGGAAATGACTCCTGAGTGTTTTAAAATCGTTAGATTGTCGGATGAATAAGAAAATATTGCCGCAGGTGCGCAGGTTACTTGTCAGCGTATTTGCTGGGATCGTAATCAGCAGGGTTGGGCTTGAGCAATAAGCCGAACGCAGTTAGGCGTTCTACGACTTCTTCGGCAGATTTTTTACCAAAATTCTTGATGTTGACCAGATCCGCCTCGGATTTGAGCAACAATTCTTGAATGTTATGTATGTTAGCGCGCTTAAGGCAGTTAAATGCACGCACCGAGAGGTCAAGGTCTTCGATGGTAATCGAGGTTTCGGGTACATCCGACACTTCGGCTTCGGTTTTCATCGTGGTCATGATGCTAGGCGTGCCTGCGAGCGAGGCAATTGGTACCAGGTGCTCGATGAGCATGTTGGCAGCTTGGCTGAGTGCAACACTAACGTCGATGCTACCGTCGGACCAGATTTCGAGGGTAAGTTTGTCGTAATCGGTTTTTTGGCCTACGCGGGTGTCTTCTACGTTGTATGCCACACGACGAATAGGCATATAGGTTGCGTCAATGGGCAGAACGTCGACACTGCGGCTGGCCGGGCCAACCAATTGGTTTGCGCGAACGTAGCCGGTGCCTGTTTCGCAGGTCAATTCTGCATGGAAGCTGGCACCTTCACCCAAGGTGCAGATGGGCCAGCCGGGGTTAATCACGCGTACGTCTGCAGGGAGCTGAAGATCGCCTGCGGTGACGACGCCGGGTTTATCGGCATCGACGCGCAGATACTGCACGTCTTCGGCAGTGGACTTGAGTACGACGCCTTTGAGGTTCAGGATGATGTCGAGGACATCTTCTACGACGCCTGGAATGACGGTAAATTCGTGCGTGATGCCTTCGATACGCAACGAGGTAATGGCAGAGCCGGGCAGGCTGGAAAGCAGAATGCGGCGTAAGGCGTTGCCAAGCGTAGCGCCGTAACCGCGAGCAAGCGGTTCAAGGACAAATTTGCCGTAGATAGAGCCATCGGAGTCCGTCGTGGTGTTGACGCACTTGACGTTAAGCGAGGCGGCGAGGTCGGTCAGCAATTCAGTGGTCATAAAGTGTCTCAGCAGTAATAGGGGTGCAATAAAAAGAAGAGATCTCGGAGCGGGGGAGGCAATTTAAACGTCCGTGAAGCGGAGCCAGCTTGCGAAAGACGGATGAGTGTTTACAAGACAAAAGAATCTGGAGGGCTGAGTGGGTTTGGGGCCGATACCACTTTTAGGCAGCGCATCAAGCCCCAAAACGCTCGATTTATCGCGAGTAGTATTCAATAATCAGGTTTTCTTTCAGCGTGGCATCCACATCTTGGCGCTCAGGCATCAGAATCATTTTGGCCTCGAGTTTCTCAAGATTCGCTTCGAGCCACCCAGGTATAACCGCGGCGCTGGCGCGCAGTTCTAGTTGAGCCTTTAAATCTTTGTGCGATTTGGGCGCAAACGTAATTTGGTCGTTGAGGCTGACCAAATAAGAAGGAATATCGACGCGTTTGCCGTTGACCAACACGTGACCGTGCATGACTAGCTGACGTGCGTGCGAGCGAGAGAGCGCTAAGCCGCTACGGTAGATAATGTTGTCCAGGCGTGTTTCGAGACGCTGGAGCAGAATGGTGCCGGTAACGCCTTTTTGGCGCGTGGCGGCCACAAAGGTGTTGTAAAAAGGCTTTTCGAGGACGCCATAGGTTCTGCGGACTTTTTGTTTTTCGCGCAATTGGATGGCGTATTCAGACATTTTTTTGCGGGCCTGCCCGTGCGGACCGGTGCCGTATGGGCGGCGATCAAACGCGCATTTTTGCGTGTAGCAACGGTCGCCTTTTAAAAACAGTTTTGCGCCTTCGTTGCGGCACAATTTGCATTTGGAATCACGATATCTGGCCACTGATTAAAAATCTCCGGTGAGAGCAAGTAAAAATAATGGGGTAACTTGGGTGCAGCGCTGTTTACACGCGACGACGCTTTTTGGGGCGACAGCCGTTGTGCGGAATCGGCGTTAAGTCCTTGATAAGGGTGACTTCGATGCCGGCGGTTTGCATGGCACGAATTGCGGTTTCGCGACCGCCGCCAGGGCCTTTAACCAGCACGATCATGGAGCGCATCCCTTGTTCTTTCGCACGCTTGGCAACGGTTTCGGCGGCGGATTGCGCTGCAAACGGCGTGCCTTTACGAACGCCTTTAAACCCTTCGGTACCCGAACTCGACCAGGCAATCACGTTGCCTTTGCTGTCGGTTGCGGTAACCAGGGTGTTGTTAAAGTTGCTGTTGACGTGAAGAATGCCGTAAGGGACGTTCTTTTTGACCTTTTTCTTGGTATTTATGCGTGGTTTTGCCATAAAAAATTAAAATCTCACAAATAGAAACGTGTTTACTGGTAAATGCGATTTGTCGCTTAAATCTTTCTGCAAAACAGTGAGTGTTAAGCGAAGTTAAACTTACTTGCGGTTGACCTTAACAGCCGACTTGCGCTTGCCGCGACGCGTGCGCGCATTGGTGTGGGTGCGTTGGCCACGTACCGGCAATCCGGCGCGATGGCGACGCCCGCGGTAGCAGCCAATATCAATCAGGCGCTTGATGTTGGTGCGCTCTTGGGTGCGCAGTTGGCCTTCTACCGGGTAATTGGTTTCAATTTCGTCGCGAAGCGCGGCGATTTGCGTGTCGGTAAGGTCACGGACGCGTGTGCTGAAGTCAATTTTAGTGGCCGTCAGGATTTTTCTGGCCAAAGTCAGGCCGATGCCGTAAATGTAGGGCAGGGCGTATTCAATGCGTTTGTCACGTGGGAGATCAATACCAACGAGGCGAGCCATAGGTTAAAAATCCGTTCTATAAAAACTCAAAAATTTAAAATCTAAATTTGCAAAGCGCTTGTACGGTTAAGGACACACAAGGCAATCGTAGCGACACGATAGCCAGAAAAAGGATGAGAATCAAGCGGTTGAATGCGGGTTATGTAACGCGTGCAACAATTAGTACATAATCAATCGCCTTTATTTTGCCACACACAGCCTGTATTGTCAGATGCGGCTCATGATTTTTCGTGTTTATTTCGTTCTAAACGCGTAAGTCGGGGGTGGGGGCAAGGGGGTATGATGAGTTATTTATCGTTAATGACAAATACCTTTTGGCTATTTAGGCGGTTAATTTTAAGCGATACTATATAAATTCAAAATAAAGCCAATAACGTTGAGCAAAAAAATACATAAAATAATACGTATCAGATTGCTCTGCTCAACGTTGTTTAATGGCACCTTGTAGGCGCCATAACTAGCGTTAATGTGGCTTTTAAATGTTTGCTCCTTAGGGATTCTAATCGCGCTGAATGTCGGTTTCTTCTTTGGTTTCTTCTCTTGTGGCTGATCAAACTCCCCCTGAAAATACTGCTGTTTTTAATGCTCTGGATGCCTCATATACCTCGGGGCAGGCCCTGCTTAAGACGCACCGGCTTGATCAGATTCGTATCATTGGGGCGAATGACCATAATTTAAAGCAGGTGTCCCTGGCGTTACCGCGCAATCGCCTGATTGCGTTTTCGGGCGTCTCGGGCTCGGGTAAAAGCACGCTTGCCTTTGATACCATTTTTGCGGAAGGCCAGCGCCGTTACGTAGAAAGCCTGAATACGTATGCCCGGCAGTTTGTGGGGCAGTTTAAAAAGCCCGATGTTACGCTTATTGAGGGGCTCTCTCCGGCGATTGCCATTGATCAGAAAACCACCGGCAATAGTCCGCGATCGACCGTGGGGACGGTGACCGAGATTTATGACTTTTTGAGGGTGCTTTATGCGCGCGTGGGGTTACCGCATTGCCCCGACTGCGGGCATCGTATTGGTAGCCAAAGCGCCAAGGATATTCTGGAGTCGGTTTGTAAAGTCCCCGAGAATTCCCGCTTGCAGATTTTGGCACCGATTGTGCGCGGGCGTAAGGGCAGCTATGGCGCGTTACTCGAGCAGCTCCAGAAGGAGGGTGTGGTTCGGGTGCGGATCGATGGCGAAACGGTTCTGCTTGATGACCCGGATGCGCCGCTGCCAACTTTAAGCAAAACGCACAAGCACACCATAGAGGCGGTGATTGACCGTATTCTGTTTAAAGATACCGAGGCTGTGCGCGCGCGCGTAATGACTGCGATACAAACCGCCTTGAGAAAATCTAAAGGTTACGTGATTGCTCAGGTACTGCCTTTACCCAGCGATTCCAAGCCGCCCAAGAATCGCTTTAAAGACACTGATACGCTTAACGGTTCACGGGATTTATCGCAGACGACGGAGGCCTTTTTTTCGCGACACATGGCCTGCCCGCAGTGTGATGTTGGGTTTGAAGAAATGGCTCCGCGTTTGTTCAGTTTTAATAGTCGTTACGGCGCTTGCCCAGATTGTGATGGTCTGGGGGTTAAGTTTGAACTTGATCCTGAAAAACTGGTACCGGATCAATCAAAATCGCTCAAGCAAGGCGCTTTGGTGCTTTTAAAAGGCGCTATGGGTAGCTATTACGAACGCTTTATTACGCTGCTTGCTAAAAAACACGCTATAGATACGCAAGTTGCTTATCAGGATTTACCCGAGTCGCAGAAACAACTGCTTTTATATGGGCCGAATCGTCCTGGCGACTCTGAACGCGTGCGTGATTTAGGTGCTTCGGGTGATAACGATGGCGACGAGGATGACTGGTTTGGTCTGGTTGCAGGGTTTGATGGTCTGGTGCCCATGTTGAATCGTAAGCTTCGGCACGCCGAAGGCGCCGCGAAAAGCGCGCTGGAATCCTTGATGCTGCAACGCTGTTGCGGCGCGTGCAACGGTGCCCGGTTAAAGCCGCTCAGCCGCGCGGTCACGCTGGGCGGGCTGCCGATTGATAAAGTCTGCCAGAAAAGTATGGCGCAATTAGTGCCGTGGTTCGAGGCATTGCCTGAGCAGTTAAACGAGCGCCAGCAGCTTATTGCCAGCCAGGGGATTCAGGCGATTCTCAGACGGCTTAAAATTCTCAATCGCGTTGGGGTGGGTTATATTGCCTTGGACCGCGCGATGGTGTCGCTCTCTGGCGGCGAGGCGCAGCGCGTGCGACTGGCCACGCAAATCGGCTCCGAGCTTTCTGGAGTGTTGTACGTGCTGGATGAGCCGAGCATCGGGCTGCATCCGGCAAACACGCAACAGCTTATCGAAACGCTCAAGCAGTTACGTGACGAGGGAAACACGGTGCTTGTGGTTGAACACGACGAAGAAACCCTGAGCGCGGCGGACTGGCTGGTGGATATCGGTCCTGGGGCGGGTAAAAACGGCGGCCAGATTGTTGCCGAAGGCCCGCCGGATGCCTTGCGGTGCTACCCGGAGGTGGGCCCATCGGAGACGGCGCAGTTATTGCAAGCACGAACCCAGCCGCCTGAGTTTAAAACGCCGCGCGTGCCCAAGGCGCACGTCAAAATCGAGGCGGCGAATCTGCATAATTTAAAGCAGGTTAATGTCGAGATTCCGCTGGGCGTGATGACCGTTGTTTGCGGGCTAAGCGGCTCGGGTAAAAGCACGTTGGTGTTTGATGTCCTGGGATCTGCGGCCGAGGCTTACACGCGCGCGCTGCAAAAAAAGCGGCGCGATGACCCCATGCCCGAGCTGACGGAGTTTATTGGCGCGGCCAACATTTCTGGCTTATCGCATCTTGATCGGGTGATTGAAATTGATCAATCGCCTGTCGGGCGCACGCCGCGCAGCAATCCGGCAACTTATGTGGGCATTATGGATAGCATCCGCAAGGTGTTTGCCGCCACCGAAGACGCGAAGCTTTATGGCTACGGCCCAGGGCGCTTTAGCTTTAACACGTCTGCCAATAAAGGCGGCGGACGATGCGAGACCTGTAAAGGCGCAGGTCGCTTGACCCTGACCATGAGTTTTTTACCTGATGCCTACACCGATTGCCCGGATTGCCACGGCCTAAGGTATAACGCGGATACGTTGCGTGTAAAATACAACGGCGCTTACAGTATTGCAGATATTTTAAGCATGCCCATTGGCGAGGCGTGTCATGTGTTTGAGTTCCAGACGGGAATTACCCGTATGCTGCAAGTGCTTTGCGAAATTGGCCTGGATTACCTGACGCTTGGGCAGCCTGCAACCACGCTCTCTGGCGGAGAAGCCCAGCGAATGCGATTGGCCGCAGAACTGGTTAAAAAAGGCACTGGCCAGACGCTCTATATTATGGATGAACCTTCGACCGGGTTGCACGGCAGCGACCTGAAAAAGTTGCTGGCGATTATGCAGCAGCTTGTGGATGCCGGAAACACGGTGCTGGTGATAGAACATCACCTGGATGTCATTCGGGCTGCCGACTGGTGTATCGATATGGGGCCGGGTGCGGGCGAGGCGGGCGGCCGTGTGGTTTTTGCAGGCCCTCCCGAGGCGCTCTCCCGGTGTTCGGATTCGGTGACCGGGCAGGCGCTGGGGCGTTGAATCACGAGTTTTTTGGCTAGAACTTACCTTGCGCTTGATTCAACACGGCCTGAATCTGGGCTTTAAACTGCGTGCCGCGGTCTTCAAAGTTCTTGAAGGCATCAAAACTGGCACACGCTGGAGAAAGCACTAAAACTGGGCAAGGAGTGCCTGGGTTTTGAGCGCTTTCGATCGAGGATGGCGTTAATGCGAGTTTAAGCCCGCTTTGCGTCGCGCTGAATAAATCCTGACTTTGGGTTAGCGTATAGCTGCTTTGCGGCGGCGAGAGTTCTTGCATAAACCGTTCGGCGGCCTCGCCGTAGGCAATTACAGCCACCGGGCGTAGTTTAGAAAGTTCAATCAGGCGTTGGTTAAGCTCGGCAAGCGGCGTTAGTTTGTCGCGTCCGCCCATCAACAGAATCAGCGGGCTGCCAGCTTCGACTGTTTGCAGCGCGTTGAGCGCCGTAATGGTTGCCCCAGGGGTGGTGGATTTGGAATCGTTGAACACGCGCAAAGCCGGCTTGCCCGAAGGCCTGATTACTGCCGCAGGTAATTCGATCGGCTCAAGCCGGTGTTCGACGCCGTTAAACAGGCCCATTGCCCGCGTAAACGCTTGCGCGATTTGTTCGTTGGTTTGCCCTGCTTGTTTTAACACAACCCCTGCGCAAAACGCCGCCATGGCCAGGTTTTGTAGGTTATGCGCGCCGGGCAGTTTAAATTCTGCCAGTGGGAGCTTCAGCTCATCTTTGGGCGAAAGCGCAATCGTCAGATGTTCAGCGGCTTGTTGGCCGCAGTACGCATCGGCCGAAAACGTTTGCCAAAATGCGCCTTCGGGTAAGCGTTTTTGCAGGGCATGTTTCAGAGCATCATGCAGGGCGCACGATTTAAGCGAGATGATAGAGCGCGCTTGTTTAAAAAGTGTCAATTTGGCGTCGGCGTATGCTTGCAGGTTGCCGTGCCAGTCCAGGTGATCGGCTTCGAATCCGGTTAATGCGGCCGCGCACCATGGCCAACCTTGAGGCGCTGCCAAATTCCCGTAATACAGCTGGTACGAGCTGGCCTCGACGATTAGTACGTTGGGCTTGTGTTGCGCGTCGTAAAGTAATGCCTCGAATACAGGCGTACCTACGTTGCCACAGGCAATGGCGTTTAGCCCAGCTTGGCTGAGTAAATGCTGCGTGAGCAGCGTGGTGGTGGTTTTGCCGTTAGTGCCTGTAATGCCTATCGTCTCGATTGGAAGCTGATTTGCGGCAATGTAATCCAGCGCCAGCATCACATCGCTGGTTAGGGTGCAGTTTTGTGCAATGAGTTGCTGCACCAGCGCCGATGAAGGCTTGATGCCTGGGCTCATCACAACCAGGGCGTTCGATTGCGCAAGCGCTTTAGCATGGGTGCCGGATTCCTGCGCTAACAGGCTTAACGGGTTCGCTTCACCCGTGCCGGATTCGGCCAGATTTACAACAAGCGATTGCGGGTTTGTGTCATTGGCTTGGCTGGCGCCATCGCTAAGCAGGCACGGGATACCTTGTGCCAATAAAAACCGTGTTGTTGCAAGGCCTGTCTTTGAGGCGCCAATGACCACGACGGGCGCGCTTTGCGTTGCGGTGCGTGCTTTGGCCCAAAGCGTGCCCAGGCCAGTGGTATGCGTGGGGGGTAGATGTAGGCTGGACATGTGCCTTATTATGCCCAAAACCGGTTTGTACTTGAATGCTATTGCCGGGTTTTAAAATCGCATTTATACGTAAAGCTTTTATTCACGTGACCGCTCTCGAGCCTCTAAACGCCCTGAATGCTTCAGCGGATTCTCAAGAAGAAACCTCTGAATGTTTTGCGCGCGCGACTGAGGTGCTTAAGGCGCAAGATGGCTTACGAAAACTGGTTTTTACCGCGCCTACGTCGCCGGATGCTGATGGCGCAATCATCATAGACGGCAAGCCATACATCGATTTTTCGAGTAATGATTCGTTGGGATTGGCGCATCACCCAGCCTTAATGCATGCAGCGGTTGCTGCGACGCAAAGCGAGGGCACCAGTAGTGCTTCGTCTCGATTGATCTTGGGCAGCTCGACGCGCATTCGATCGCTAGAAACCACTGTGGCCCGCTGGCAAAAGACCGAGGCCGCATTGGTATTTAACAGTGGGTATCAGCTCAATTGTTGCCTGCCCAGCGCGCTTGCGCAGCCGGGTGATGTTTTTTTTATGGATAAAGCCTGCCACGCCAGTTTGGTTGATGGCGTAATACTTGCCTGCGCAAAAACGCGTGAGGTCACGTTTAAACGGTTCCAGCATCAGGATTTTGCGCATTTAGCGCGCCTGCTTGCGCAGACGCCGGTTAAAGGCCAGCGCTGGATTGTGACCGAAAGTCTGTTCTCGATGGGTGGAGACGTGACCAGGTTGCCCGACCTTTGCACGCTTGCGGCGCAGTTTCAGGGCAGAATCATTCTGGACGAAGCCCACGCCGTGGGGCTTTATGGCGGGTCACAAAACCGGTTTTCGGGGTTTGCCAACACGGTGCCGAACCCCCTGCGCGGTACCATTGCGCTGGTGATAGGCACGTTTGGCAAGGCGCTTGGCAGCCAGGGCGCATTTGTGGCGGCTCCGCAGGAGTTAATCGATTGGCTTGTCCAGTCGGCGCGTGGGTTTGTGTACAGCACTGCATTACCGCCGGGTGTCATTGCGGCTTCTCAGGCGGCGCTTGAGCTTGTTTTAACCTCGGATGCCTTGCAGAATCGCCTTTTTAACGTGATCGATTCGTTTAATGCGGCGTTGTCTGCGTCAGAAAATTTAGGCGCTTCTGCCGCGTCTGAATCTTGTGGCCTAGTGCTGCCAAAAATCGGCGCAACGCGCAGCCATATAGTGCCGGTAATGTGCGGATCGAACACAGCCGCGCTTATGGCGCAAGCCGTTTTACAAGCCAAGGGGCTTTGGGTGCATGCGATTCGTCCGCCCACTGTTAAGCCGGGGCAGGCCATGTTGCGCATAAGTTTGTCTGCACGGCATGCGCCCGAACAGGTTCAGGCGTTGGTGAGTGGGCTGCAGGGCGTCTTGGTAAATAGTAAATTGACCAAATGGGCAAATTGTTATGAGAGTGTTAGTTTTTGAGTGATTTGTTGTTTAGTGTCGCAAAAAGCCCCACTGTAATCTCAACCATGTCCAATGCACGAGAAAATGACTTGCAACGACGTGAAAAACGAGCAAAGTAATGTCTGA
>JAYKHY010000025.1:0-36856 GCA_035285025.1 Vampirovibrionales bacterium
ACGCTCAAATACGACACTATTTAGCACGGTGCAAGCGAAAGAGCTTTTGCTATTCAAAATCCCTTGAAATGCTCAAACTGAGTTTGGCCTTGCTATTTCAAAAACTCTCATTTGCTTAGCAATGCCAGCGCGTTTTCATGTGCAACCAGTTAGCCGTGGCATAATCGCCAAGCTTGTAAATATGTATGAATTTGTGACTGAACGCTTTTTAAAACACGTTTAACGTCTGGGCTTCTTAGGCTTCTTAGGCATTAATAGGCAACCTAGACCATTAAACCCCTATTGTTTACCCAACTCAAGGGCCTACTCGCGCCTAAGGTTCAATTCGCCGACGCCCTGTGCAAACCTGACTTGCAAAAAGATTGTTTGCGCCGCATAAATTAGGGACAATAAACAGCATCCACCTCAAGCGTTAATCTGGGCTTGATGATTAACAGAAAAATACCGGAGCTTATGCCATGACCCTTAAATTTTCTGCCGAATACGCCACCGCGGCCAAAATTGGCCCAGAACACGGCCTGGACTTATCCACCGGACTCGCGCGCTACGGCAGCGCACTACAAAACGCACTCAAAACCATTTACGCTAAAAAAAACGAGTCGGGCGCCTGGCTTCGGTGGTTAACCTTAGGCGAGAACCCTGGCCTGCTGAATGATTTTGACGCCTACTGCGGACGCGTCAAAAACCAGTTTGATGACCTGGTAATTCTTGGCATTGGCGGATCGTCGCTGGGCGGCTATGCCGTGTTGCGCGCCCTGCTGCACCCAAACTGGAATTTGCTCAGCCCGCAGCAACGCAACGGATTCCCCCGGTTTCACTTTATCGAAAACGTAGACCCCGATCAGGTGCAGGCGTTGCTAGATGTTGTGGACTTAAAGCGCACACTGGTTAATGTCATTTCAAAATCGGGCACCACCGCCGAGACCATGGCGGCGTTTATGCTCATTAAATCAAAGCTGGAAGCCGAACTGGGCCCAGAAGCCGCGCGCAAGCACATTGTGGCCACAACCGATAAATCCAAGGGCATCCTGCGCCAACTTTGCACCGAGATGCAATACGACAGCTTTGAAGTGCCTGACGACGTAGGCGGACGCTTTTCGGTATTTAGCGCCGTGGGCTTGTTGCCCGCAGCGTTGTGCGGCATTAACGTGCGCAGCATGCTCTCTGGTGTGCACGATATTTCTGAGCAAGTACAGGCGCTACCCGCCGAACAAAACCCGGCAATTATGGGCACGCTTGTTCAGTACCTTGCCCTAACCTCGGGTAAACCCATTTCGGTATTTATGCCCTATAGCTGGCGTCTGGCCAGCGTCGCAGACTGGTACGTGCAGCTCTGGGCCGAAAGTCTGGGTAAAAAAACCAATCTGCATGGGCAAATTGTTAATACCGGCGCAACCCCGCTCAAGGCCGTGGGTGTTACCGATCAACATTCTCAAATCCAACTTTATAACGAAGGCCCGTTCGATAAAATTGTTACGTTTATCGAGGTTGAACGCTTCAACGATCACCAACTCATGATCCCGGACAGCCTGCCGCAAGTTGACGCATTAAAGCACTTGGCCAATCAACCGTTTAGCAAACTGCTGGCCAGCGAGTTTGCAGGAACCCGCACCAGCTTGATGAAAAACCAACGCCCCAGCGTTACCCTTACGCTGCCCGCGGTGGATGCCTACTCGGTAGGGCAGCTGCTGATGCTCATCGAGATTCAAACCGCCTTGATGGGGGCCCTGCTAGAAATTGATCCGTTTGATCAACCTGGCGTGGAACTCGCCAAACGTTATACAGATGCACTTATGGGCAAGCCCGGCTACGACGCCGAGCGCGCCGAGCTAGGCCTAAAACAACCCGCCTCGATTAGCTAAACGCAAGCAGGGCAAGTTTGCGGCATCAATCAACTTTTTTAACTGTTATAACATTAGCCATTTGCCTGACTTGCCCTAAGCGCCAGATTGGTGTATTAAAATCATAACAGGGATGCAAACTCGAAGTCGGCCTAATTTTGGCGTGTGTCGAGGGCGTGTCTCGTGCACCCTGAATGTTAGTTTTAAAAAATTAAAAGATGGCTTGATTACGTTATTTTATAAAACGCTGTTATTGAGGTTAAAGTGCTATGCCTTTTGTAATTACCGAACCGTGTGTTGGCGTTAAAGACAAAGCCTGCGTGGGCGTGTGTCCAGTGGATTGTATTTATGAATACGATGGCGAACCGCAACTCTACATTCATCCCGATGAGTGTATTGAATGCGGCGCTTGCCAACCGGTTTGCCCTGTAAACGCTATTTTTATGGATGCCGAAGTACCGGCCGACATGGCGAAATACACCGAACTGAACGCAGAAAAAACCCGCGCTGCGTAAGTTTTGTAACGCATTTAACCCCGCTAGTTCCAGACTGGCGGGGTTTTGCGTTTTAATAACTATTGGCTAAAAACAATACCGCCCTGTTTAAACATTTTAAAATTTAACTGCTTTGCGCAGATAAATTTACAAACAGACTTTCAAGCGCTATGCAGCGAGCTTGGTTAAAAAGTCTGCGTTATAGTTTTTGGGATGAGGCTCGCACACTTGAAAACGACGTTAAGGCCGCCGTTTAAGTTTATTTTTGATAATCAAAGCACAATAAAATCGTTCAGAGACTTTACCGCGGGTGGATTTAAGTACGCTAGAAGCCTGAATGATACCTACCCAAAATCCCATCCGACATTCGATTCCACTAAACAAATTGTAGGCGGCGCGCTCATTACGCTTCCATTTTTAGGGTTTGCAGTGCATCCGGTGCTTCAGCCTGTTGCCGAGGCGTTAAAAATAACCGCTCACCAGGCACCAACGCTAAATGCTGGTTTATTGAGCAATTATGCGCGCGTTTCGGTAGCCACCCTGCCTGTTGTACTAAGCACCGCGGCGGCAATACGTACACCCCTGTTGGGCTTGTTTGGAAAATTATTTATTGAAGGTATCGAGACACGCTTTGCCGCCGCGACATTTGCCATTCGTAAAGGTTTTAAAAAATAAACAGCATATGAATTAAATAACTTGAAAGGCGTTTGATTATATAGGGCAATTAAACCGACGTGCAGCATCTGCCTTAAGTTCACCTGGTCTTGTGAACTCTGAAACAGCGATAAGGTCCCCATACTTATAATCTATGCCCGCTTTCTCGAAATCCCTATGATTTGATCTATCTTTGTTGATAGGGCTCCAAGGTTTACTTCTCAATGCAAAGGTACATGCAACAGGCTTTTCTCCGAAACCAGGAGTATAAGCACGAATAATTGCAATGTGCTTATTAGTATTCTCAAGGTTCTTTTGATTATTAGCCAAACTGACTTGGCCAGCACAAGCACCCAATGGCAATAACGGCAACACAAATAAGGCTTTAAGTTGGTTTGCTTTGCCTTTAAGCGAAGTTTTGAGCCCCGAAAAATTTGTATTCGAAACGCGCATAAGGTGAACTCCTTGTAAAAACTACTCAACTTACGACTCAGTAAGTGAAAACAATTTACTAAACATGACTCTTAGGCGCAATTTTTTATTAATCCAGCTTCACGAATTTGGGGTCAAACACCTTGCGGCCCTTCACGCCCTCAAACTCTATGCTATACAGCGTCGTGCTGCCCGAGCCCAACACCTGAATCACCTTACCCCGGCCAAACGTCGGGTGCGTCACCGTATCGCCCGCGGCAAAGGTTTTACTGGTATTCCCCGCAGAAACAGGCTTTTTAAGCGTTCGAGAAACCGACTCACTTGGCTTTTTACCTGCCCCCAAACGGCTTGGTGCCCAGCCATCATCACTGCGCGATCGAGAATACCCGCCGCCGCTATTGCCCGAGCCAAACGACTCTTCGTAGCCTTCTCGGCTGTAGCCTTTACGGTCAAGCGAAAAATCGCCTTCCAGCAAATGCAGGGGTAGTTCTTTCAAAAAACGGCTGGGGCTGGCGTGCTGCGTTTCGCCCATAATGTAGCGCCTGCGAGCGTAGGTCATCAGCAAATGCTGCTCGGCGCGCGTTACGGCAACGTACATTAGCCGGCGTTCTTCTTCAATGCCTTCGGCGTTGTCCAGGCTTCTAAAATGCGGGAATCGTCCTTCTTCCAGGCCGGCCAGCGCCACAATCGGGAATTCCAACCCCTTGGCCGCGTGGACGGTCATCAGCACCAGCTTCTCTTGATTTGGATCGTTCGTGTTGGCCGTGTCCAAATCGCTTAACAACGCCATGTGCGTTAAAAACTCGCCTAATATTTCATAAAAATTTGTATCAGAGGCGTTATTTTGCGAGCCTGTTTCTATCGCCGATGCGCCGTCGCGAAGCGACGAAAGCGTGTCGGCTTTGTAATTAGAGGCCACGCGCATCAGCTCTTCCAGGTTAGCAACCCGGCCGTCATTGTCATCCGGATCGTCTTCCTTGAGGCTTTTTAAATAGCCGCTGCTTTGCACAATTTCGGCCATTAGCTCGTTTAAAGGCACCAACAGCATTTTGTGGCGCAAGTCTTCAATCAGCGCAACATAGGCCGCAATCCCGGTTTTAGCGGCACCACGAACACCCTCAATGCGGTCGCCCAGCGTCAAGGCCTCGTAGAACGAGACGCCTTGCTGGCGCGCGTATTGCTCAATCGCCTCGAGGGTGACTTTGCCAATACCGCGCTTGGGCGCATTGAGGCTCCGTTTTACGCTTTGCGCATCGTACGGGTTGTATAACGTAACCAAATAGGATAAAACATCACGCACTTCCTTGCGCTCGTAAAATTTTACGCCGCCAATCAAGGTGTACGGAATGCCCTTGGCCAATAACACTTCTTCCAGCGCACGGCTTTGCACGTTGGTGCGATATAACACAGCGCAATCCTTGAGCGTTTTACCCGTGGCCTTGGCGGTTAGCGTAATCCAGCGCACAAGTTTATAGGCCTCGTCACGGTCGTCTTCGGCTTCCATGCATTCTACCGGCACGCCCTGGCCTTTATGCGCAATGAGCGTTTTCGGCATCCGCTCAGTGTTGTTCTCGATTAAAGTATTGGCCAACTCTAGGATGCTTCCGGTCGATCGGTAGTTGGTTTCGAGCTTAATCATCTCCGCCGACGGAAAATCCTGCTGAAACCCAAGAATAATCCTGAAGTTTGCGCCTCGCCAGCTATAAATTGATTGATCCACATCACCGACAACGGTTAAACTACGCCCATGCCAAAAATCTGGCGCAGGCTTTTCGGCATCCGGCTTTGCAAGCTCACCGAGCACCAGCATGCGCAACCAATCGTATTGTAGGTTGTTGGTGTCCTGGAACTCATCGGTCAGAATATGCCGAAACTGCCGGTGGTATCTTTCCAGTACATCGGGCCGCTGTTTAAACAACAGCGTACACACTAGCAATAAATCATCAAAATCCAGTGCATTGTTCTCAGACAGCATTGCCTCGTAAGCATCGTAAAGCTCGGCCAGTTGCTGTTCTCTAAAATTGCGCGCGCTGCTGGCGTAGGCATAAGCGTCCATGCCCTCGTTTTTAATTGCGCTAATTTGCGCTAATTGCACCTTGGGCGGGTAAAGTTTATCGTCGCGATTTAAGGCCTTTAGGCACTGCTTAATAATACTGACGGATTCATCCGTGTCGTAAATCACATAGCTGGTGCTCCATTTACGCCCCGAGGCGTTCTCGTAATGCAGCATTTCGCGGCGCAACAAGCGGCCGCAAATACTATGGAACGTGCCCATCCACAAGCCCTGCGTCGCATCGGCCCCCACCAGAGAATCTACGCGCAGGCGCATCTCTTTGGCCGCCTTGTTGGTAAAGGTCACCGCCAAAATCTGAGCCGGTGCCGCAGGGCCGCCCAGGTTAGAGTCGGGTGAAGCGTGCTGCAGCAAGTACGCAATACGTTGCGTGAGCACCTTGGTTTTACCGCTACCCGCGCCAGCCAGCACCAGCAGCGGTCCAGCGCCGTAGGTCACCGATTGTTGCTGCGGCGGGTTCAACCCGGCCAATAAAGCGTCTAGACTTGCCTGATGCCCGTAATGCTGCGCCAAAACCGCCCCCGAATGTGTCATAAACTATACTGCCTCTAAATCCAGATTTTAAAAAAATAAACGACGCGCTATCAATATCCAGAATTTATGTTGCCATAAACAGATCGACTGACCAAACAAAGGTTTTGCCTTAACGCTTTAGTGCCTAATTTTGCAGACCCAATCATTTTTATAACTAAGGCAATACCCGTTAACTAGGGCAAATAGCGTAAAGCTCGCGCGGCGTTTTTAAGCACTTTTTGGCGGTTTAGGCAACGCTTGTTGGCGACGACGCCAAAACGATTTCGTGCGAAGTTAACACTTTTGATACACGAGCGTGTTTGCGCTAGCAATCACCCGGTATCTTTCCTCTATAATAAAAGACCCTTTAATTTTTAAACTTAAAAAAGCGTTTAAAAACGCTTTTATTGTATCTGTATTTTTAACCAAAATTAATCGGGGCTACCCACCCCTTCCTCAGAGTGCCTTGGCACCAAATTATCTGGGCATACATTCAAAGCGCACTTTTACAGATTGCCTCGGTTTTACCTCTCTAACATTCAACTACTACAAGCCAAATAAAAATGGTTAGGCATTTTTGCCCCGGCTAAACTTAACTCGTATTGCATAAAAAACAACAACGCTTTTTCTTGATGTCCGCTTGCTGAAAGGTTGATTTGATTACAATGCCAGCCACGCCTAAAACGCCTTCTTCGCTTTGGTTTGACCCTTTTGCCCTGCTCAAGGGCTACAACAATTATGGTGATGGCGGAGACTCCAGCCGCAGACAACTCATTGCTCCCAAATCCCCCGTCGAAAAACCGGACGCCGAACAGGACGCCCCTGATCCCTACGACATGTTAGCCTCTGAGCTAACAACCCTGAACCGTCAAGAAAAAACCATCGGCATTATCGGGAGTCGCAATATTCCGCTGCCGCATCAAAAACTCATCGAAAGCCTGGCGATGAACCTGGTGCGCGAAGGCAACGTGATTGTAACCAGTGGCGGCGCCATGGGCACCAACGCAGCGGCCATTACGGGCGCTATGCGCGTGAACCCCGAACAGTTACGCGTGATTTTACCGCAAACCATTGGGCAGCAACCACCCGATGTGCAAAACAAACTGATTGGCGTGCCGCATATTACCGAGCATCCTGAGCGCGCCATGATGACCCTGAGCGACGCAAGCCGGCTGTGTAACCGCGAAATTATTGACGCCTGCGACCAGTTGATTATCTTCTTGTTCCGCGATAGCCACACCCTGCACAAAGCGACCGAATACGCCGACGAATCGCGCAAAATTGTGACACGGTTCTATCTGGATTAACCCAGGCCTTAAACTTTAAACATAAGCCCAGGCGCTAAATTACAGCGTTTGGGCCATGTTTTATTGGCAGTTATAATGTGCCAACTTCTTACACATGGTCTCAAGCTCTCTATAGCAACTCATTACGGCATATTTTTTTTTAATTTTATACGTAAAAAATTTTTCATTACCTATTATTAGAGGGTCAGCACCCTATTTTTAAACCCCTGTTTATCAAAACGAGAGGAGAATTTTAGGATGCTTCTGATTCTGGCTTTTAATACTTCTACATTAGGCTTTCAGCTCTTATGCACCGATTCCATTGCGTCGTGTGCAAAAAACCAAGGCTAACTCTAGCGCACTCGGTAAATCCGAGCATAAACAAACCTTCTAACGCACTAGCCAAAGCAGCCTAAGGCGTTCCTTGTTAATCGGTATACATTTCGCGAGCAGTCCCGTTTCAATCGTAAAATTGGTCGGCTTTCGCTTACAAATAAAGCGCGTCAATCAAATACACTACCAGACAAATTTCTCAATATTCAAATTTGCTCCGTAACCAGATTACTAGCGCATGCCTTTGCCCACCGGCCGAGACACCCAGCGGTTGTCCACCTCGCAAAAGCGCCAGAGCGCTTCTTGCGCTTTACTAATACCAATGCGCGGCGTGGCTACAATCTGATCTTCTGGCAGCAAAAGCGGCGGCCTAGCAGCACAAACGGCTTCGCTAAGAGGGTTATAGCCTGGGGCCTGCGCAATATAAAGCGCCCGATGCGGCTCCCACAGCGGATGCTCGTTAAAGCCCTGCTTATCAATCGCCAATGCCTTACACAGCCGGGCAGGGCCTTGCGTCTGTTGCGGAAACGTCGCATCAAGCGGCTCAAGGGCCCGAATCAGAACCGCACCCGCCGAACCTTCAGCTTCGGTAATAACATTTAGGCAATAATGCATGCCATACGTAAAATACACGTACGCCAGGCCCGGCGCTTTAAACAGCGTTGCGGCCAGGCCATTAAACGCGGGCGTTTTACCATAGGCATGGCAAGCTGGATCGTCCTGCGTGTAAGCCTCGGTTTCTACAATCCGGTAACGCCACGTCTCAGGCGCGCCGTCAGGATTCACCCACTGACGCACAAGCAGCTGCCCCAGCAGCGCGCGTGCAACATGCACTGTATTGGCAGCATAAAACGCCTGCGGCAACGGCGCGGCAAGCACCTAAGGCGCCCCTGCAAACAGGTTACACAATACCAATTCTGCCGAAACATTGGCCTTAAGCTGCTGCTCTGCGGCATTTAGGCGCATAAGCGTGCTTTTTTGCTCGGCATACGCCGCACGATGCGCAATGGCTTCGGGGTGCCAAAGCTGCGCTTTAAGGCCTTGTAGCAGCGCGCGCGTTTCGGAGCCTGCGGCATTAGCCGGTAGCGCCCGAAACCACTGCATCACCCGCGATTCGTAATCAGGCATCGGCCGCAACAGTGCAGGCAAAAACTGAGCTTGAGCCGCCAAAAGGTTTTGAGAGACTTGCGTAGGCGCATGAAAGCTCGAAGTAGTCTCTGGAGCATTTTGAGCAGCCGAATTCCCCGCCTGGAAACGAACCCACTGGCATCGCGAAGCAATCGTGGGCAGTAAACTTTGCTCGGCATCGGTCAAGAACAAAAATAGCGTATACGCGCCAGGTTCTTCGAGCGTTTTGAGCAAACGGTTGGCAGAATCATCTTTAAGCACCGAACGCGTTAACGGCAGTGCGCAAAAACGCGTGCCCTCGGGCGCGTTAAATTCTGGCGGATTCGCGATCGACCGGCCAGAGCCCAAAGCTTCCAGGTTGAATTCCGTTTGCACTGCTGAATTTAAACCTTGATCAAGGTGTTGATGTGATTCTTCAGAATCATCCGGCTCTTTAAGCGCGCTGGCGTGGGTCACAATCACCACGCGCCACTGGCCTGCCTTGGCTCGCGTCCCCAACTCCCCAAGCAGGCGATTAACTTGGCCGACCTTGATTGAGGTTGCCGAGGCGCTGACGGACTGTTTTTTAGCCGACGATGACGGCTTTGCGTCCGGATCCGGGTACGTGAGCGGGCTTAAGGTCATTACTTGCGGATGCGCGTTATTGGCAATCCATTTGCATGGCCTACACGCGCCACACGGGGTAAGCGGCGGTTTATCGCGCGCGGCTTCGGGAGATTGCTCGCAATTTAACCCGGCCGCAAGCCATAAAGCGCTTTGGTACAGGGCCTGCGTGTCTGACCCCATCCATGCATAGGCGTGCACCAACCGTTCAAACCTAACAGCGGCTCGGTAAAAGTCAATCGCCGGGCTTTGGGCGTACAGTTCGGGCAAGATCAGCATGTCGCCTTATTCTTAACATCAACGCACTTAAGATTGAACCGGGCCCCGTTGAAGTACAAACTCGCTTTATAAACATCCGTTGGCAAGTAGCGCCTGGTAAACGCTCTATTTTTAGGCAGAACCCAGAACAAGGCTAAACCCTGTTTACTGCGCGTGACCGACAACGCCTTAAAGACGGTATACCTTAAAGACGGTATAACAGTATAGATGAAAACACCCCTTGGGCTTAAACAGTGCGCTTTAATCCTGTTTTTAACGCGTTTTTAAACACTTTTAGCGCTATTTATAAGCAACTATGATGTGATGGCCCCTTCAGCTCATCGCAATAGTTAATGTTCAAGAATTCGCTGGTATTACCCGCAGAATGAACCTTTTTTCGAAAATTTTTGAGTGGATTTGTTATAGTCAAACCTATGCTAGACCGCTTTGACCCCACGCTCAACCAGATAGAAACAACGCTCACGACGCTGCTCAAGCAGGAGCAAGCGCGAGCAACCCTTAAAAGCGCGCAAATCAGCCCCCGCGTCGAAGACGCTCACTCCGAACAGCTCTGGTGGGCGATTGCCTACGCGTTACAAGCGGGCGGAAAGCGCCTGAGGCCATTGCTCACGGTGCTGACCTGCCAAGCCTGTGGTGCAGACAGCAGCATTGCCCTGCCCACCGCTTGTGCCATCGAGCTTTTACACACCCAAAGCCTGATTCACGATGATTTGCCTTGCATGGACAACGACGACCTGCGACGCGGCAAGCCCACACTGCACAAGGCCACCACCGAGGCCACCGCCGTGCTGGCTGGCGATGCGATGTTGGCCATGGCCTTTGGCTGGATTGTTCGTTTTACACCTCGCACGGTCTTACCCGAGGTGCTGGTGCAACTTACCGATGAGCTCTCGGATGTGGCCAGTTTGCAGGGACTCGTCAATGGCCAGTACGCCGACATTTGCGCCGAAGGGCAGCCGTATACCGCCGAGGCGCTGCGGTATATTCATACCTATAAAACCGCTGCGCTATTTAAGTTTACGGTGCGGGCAGGCGCGTTACTGGCCCAAGCGCCCGAGAATGTGCTGGCGGCGTTAACAGCCTACGGCGAGCATTTAGGGCTGGCGTTTCAGGTGGTGGATGATTTGCTCGATGAGACCTCGTGCAGCAGCGTGCTGGGCAAAACCGCAGGCAAAGATAAACAACAGCAAAAAGCAACGTACCCGGCACTGTATGGCGCAGAAGGCGCCAAAAAAGAGGCCGAAGCCCATATATACGAGGCGAAGCACGCCATTAACACGCTCGGCCCAAAGTATACCCTTGAGCCTCTGCTGGCGATGGCCGATATTGTTTTGACACGGATTTATTAACGCTATGACAGAGTTTTCCGGCGAGACAGCCGCTCAAGATCAGCTTAATGCCGAACAACGGCATCAGGTTTATCTGTGGCTTTGCGCCATTTTTTTAACCTGCCTGCTGGTCGCAAACTTAACCGGGGCCATGTTGTTCTCGTTTTCGTTGCCGTTTAGCCTGCCGTTTACGGGCAATAAAGTGTTGCTCTCGGCGGGGATTATTCCGTTTCCGGTCACGTTTATTCTGACCGATTTACTGAATGAGTTTTACGGCAAAGCTGGCGCGCAACGCATTACCATGGTGGGCTTTGCCATGTCGATTCTAGTTTTTGTACTGCTGTGGCTTGGCATGCAACTGCCGGTCGATTCAGTTTCGGCGTTTACCAAGCCCGAGTTTATCAAATTTTCGACGCTGTACACGGGCATGTTTGCCGCCTCGCTGACTGCTTATTTAGTGGGGCAATTGCTGGATATTCAGCTTTTTGGCTGGCTAAAATCGCTTGTGGGCGGCTTGCTCTGGCTGCGCGCCACGGGCTCGACGGTTATTTCGCAGTTGTTTGATTCAATTCTGGTCACCAGTATCGCGTTTTGGGGCTCGCAAACACTGCACACAATTGGTCATATTGCACTTAGTAATTACATCTGGAAGTTTTTAATCGCGGTGCTACTCACCCCGGTGCTTTACGCGGGCCACGCGCTGATTAAATCCCTGCTGCGTAAATCCAGGTAAGCTGCGTAAGCACGTGGCGAACGAATGAAAGCATTTTTTAGGGCAAAGTATTTTCCCGCTTTATTTTTGTGAGGTCAGAGATGCGTACCCTAAAAATTGACGCCAAATGATTCTTTGCTTGCAACTACAGACCCACAGGGATAAGCGCATGCAGAAAGCCAGGACGTTTCGTTCTAAATACGCTCTGCAATAAGCTCTACCCCAACCTGCGGTGACAGGCCACGGGTTTTAGTTTTTAAAAATGCTACTTTGTTCTTTAAAAATGATTGATTTTGCACCAAAAATCCGATTTTAATCGTCTCACTGCTTATTTATACGCCTTAAAAGTTACGGAATATTCGCCCAAAGTTATCAGTAGCCGCCTAATAAAGGAAATACATTGATGCACGTGATTGTTGATTTATGCGTCGTCCCGCTCGGCGTGGGCGTTTCGGTTTCGGCCTATGTTGCCGAATGCGAAAAAATCCTGGCGCAAGCTGGCCTTAAAACGCACTTGCACGCCTACGGCACTAACATCGAAGGCGATTGGGACACCGTATTTAAAGCCATCGAGGCCTGCCACCAGAAGATTCATCAGATGGGCGCCCCACGCATTACCACAACCATTAAATTGGGTACCCGCACCGATCGAACGCAATCCATGGACGATAAAATCGCGAGCGTACAGCAAAAACTCAACGCCTAGCCTACCTGCTAGCGGCTATTTTACGAGCAGGAGTTAAGGCAATGAGCCTGTTTAGGGTGCTCAATCGCTTGCAATAAGCGCGTTTCAAAAAAGCATCTGAGGCCTTGCGTTCTTTAACCGAGACACATATATAAGCTGCTTGCTTTCAGCTAGGCGCGCGTGATTACACACCCGCCTGCAAGGCGGCCGTGAATGATACTCAATACACCGCTGGGCAAGCCTCGCGTTAATACAGCTTCGCCTGGTTTATCTACGTCTAAAAGGTGAATTGAACGAGTATGACTCAACAAAAAACACTTTAAACCGATACTTAACAGGCTATGACGCCCAAAGCCTCCTCGAAACAGCACCTTACGCCCAAGCAAATTGCGGGGGTGACGATTGCGGGCATTTTTGCCGTAATTATCCTGGTGGCGATGTTTCGCTGGGCCGATTCTGAACGATATTACACCCCAGGGTTTCAGCAAGAATACGCCAAAGCCGCCGCAAGACGTGAACGCGCCAAAGCGCTGGAATCAGGCGAGCCCGAATCTAATCAGCCGAGTGCGCCAGGGTTTAGCGAGCGCCAGATGAAAAAATACAAGGGCAACGGCTACGAGACGTATTAAGCCGTTAAGTCCTGCGACCCAGGCTGGATTTTAAACACAACTGTGCAGGCTAGCAGCTTAGGCCAGGCGCTACTGATTTTTGAATCGGTTTGGCCTATGCTAGGGGCACTATGCAAAAGCTTATTGCCCAACTCCAGACCCTGGAAGACACCTACAACCAGCTTGGCGAATCGCTGAGCGACCCTGCCGTGCTAAGCGATGCCGGCAAAATGCGCGACATTGGCAAGCAGCGCGCCGCGCTAGAGGACACCATTACGGTGTTCCATCAATATCAGCAAATCAGCGCGGATTTGGCGGATAGCAAATCATTGGGGCAACAAGAAAAAGACCCCGAAATGCGCCAGTTTTTTAACGATGAAGTCTCGCGCCTTGAAGCCGAGCAAGAGGCGCTGCAGGCCAAACTGCACATTATGCTTTTACCGCGCGACCCGGACGACGATAAAGATATTCTGCTCGAAATTCGCGGTAGCGCCGGCGGCGACGAGGCCAACATTTTTGCCGCCGATTTAATGCGCATGTACCTGCGCTACGCCAGCACGCAAGGCTGGCAAACGCAGATTATGAGCCAATCGGATGCCGATTTAGGCGGCGTGAGCGAGGTGGTGATTAGCATCAAGGGCCACCAGGTGTTTCGCAAGCTCAAGTACGAATCCGGCGTGCACCGCGTGCAGCGCGTGCCGGTAACTGAATCTCAGGGGCGGGTGCATACCTCTACGGCCACCGTGGCGGTGATGCCCGAGGCCGAAACGGTAGATATCGAGATTAAAGAATCGGACATTGAGATTCAAACCATTCGCAGCGGCGGCGCGGGCGGCCAGAACGTCAACAAGGTCGAAACCGCCGTGCGGCTATTCCACAAGCCCAGTGGTATTCAGGTGCATTGCACGCAAGAACGCAGCCAACACCAGAACCGCGTGCTGGCCATGCAGCTACTAAAGACCAAGCTGTACGATTTACAACTGCAAAAAGTACAGCAAGAGCGCTCAGATTTGCGCAAATCGCAAGTGGGCACCGGTGATCGCAGTGAGCGGATTCGGACGTATAACTTTCCGCAAGATCGTCTGACGGATCACCGTATTGGGCAAAACTTTGCCCTAAGCCCTGTGATTGAGGGCGACCTTGAGCCTGTCATTACCGCCCTGATGCACGCCGACGAGCAGGCCAAACTTGCGCAACTGGGCGAGCATCAGGCCGTTTAAAGCGTTTGGCGAGTTTTAAGCCGCCGAACCCAAGAATTTACTTTTTTAATTCTTAAAAAAAGCGCTCATTCGTTCATGTCCTCATCAGACCCTTCTTGCGCATTACCGGCAGGCGTGCTGCTTATAGATAAGCCGCGCGGCATGACGAGTCACGACGTGATTGCGCGCCTGCGAAAAATATATGGCATCAAGCGCATTGGCCACATGGGTACGCTGGATCCGTTTGCTACCGGCGTGCTCCCCGTGGCGTTGGGCGCGCACACCCGACTCATCCAGTATTTTAGCGATACCAAGCGTTACAGCGCCCGGATTGTTTTTGGTAAAGGCACCAACACGCTGGATTGCGACGGTATCGTGAATCAGGATCGCCCCAACCCCCCGGGCGTAACCCGAGACGCTTTAGCGCAAGCCTGCCTGGATTATACCGGCACGTTCCAGCAGACAGTGCCCTTGTTTTCGGCCGTTAAAGTGGGCGGTAAAAAGCTGTATCATTACGCGCACGCGGGCAAAGTGCCGCCCATGACCACGTTGCCGCAAAAAACCGTAACCATTAGCGCGCTAAGTGTAGTTAATTTTGAGCCCGCAACCCAAGAGAATCCCTACCCCAGTGCCGAAATTGACGTGAGCTGCAGTTCTGGTACCTATATTCGTTCTCTGGCCAGAGATTTGGGTGCCGCCATGGCCGACTGCCCAGCGCATTTAAGCCAGTTGGTTCGCACGCGCCACGGCAATTTTGAATTGCAGGACGCGATAACACTCGATACCCTTGCCGCATCAGAGCATCTGACCCAATATATACTTAACCCTGTTTCGCCCAAGAATCTGCTCGGGCTTCCGGTGCTTGTCTTAACAGATGAACTGCGTCTGCAAAAATTAATGCAGGGCCAAAGCATCGCTTTCGACCCTGCAGAATTACGGCGTCCTGACGATGATAGTCAGGATTCCAAAAAGACAAACACCCAAACTCAAGTTAAACTTTATCTTGCCTGCGATACATCACTTACGCTTATGGGACTGTTATCGGTGAGAGGCGGCGTGTTATATCCAAACCGTATCTTAACAGACTTCGCATCAGCTCAGGCTCGTACATGCTGAATGCAACCTGTGTAGACAGCGCATCGCCCATCAGCGTCATTCCCGTTGGCGTGGCACTGGCGTACAGGCCGCCTGGGGTCAGCTCGGACCAGACTTTTAACTCTGGACGGTAGCCGCCGGACATATCCACAATGTGCAGGGCAATCTGGTCATCCTGACCCAAATTCTTAATTAACGTTCGTAAAGGTGTTACGCCAGTTGTACCCACCGTGGCTTCACCATCGGTTATTAGCACAATAATTTTTTTATAGCCATCAAACTGAGTCGCGTTTAGCTTATTTCTGGATGTTGAAATTGCAAGATACAAATTTGTTCCTGGATGCGTCAGATTACCTCTAAATTTACCACCGGGCGAGAGGGCATCATAGCGGTTAAGCCACAATAGCTCTTGCCGCAGCGCATTGTAATACTCCTTCGGGTTACCGGTCACTGGGTTTGTTAACGAGACGGTTTCCTGAATGGGCACGGTATCTTCGACCTTTGCGTTAAACAGGCTTAAACCGATTTTAACGTTGTCATAAATTTCGGGGCGTTCTTCCAGTCGCAACATCAACGAGAGTAACGTAGCACGGGCCAATTCCAGACGACTGAGGTCTTTATTAAGATAATCTGACATGGTTCTTAACGGCGTCGCATTCGATTTTGCACAGGTGTATTCAATAATTTTTGCGCGCCTGTTCGCAATGGTCGTGCTAAAGCCGCCGGGAACATTTGCGGCGACTCCGCCAGTACGCCATAACGGCACAAAAAAATTGTTCAACGCCGCAGAGTTCATATCGTAGTCCGCGTGTGCCGGGTTACATTCGTTGGGCATGCCTAACACGCCCGAGGCGCCATAATTATCGGGATATTTGGAGGTTTGGTTTTGCGGCGGATTATCCTGAGTAAAAAATCCGGCAATATCCAGCTGGCTATCATTCAGGTAATTCAAATGGGCAGGGCTAGTTGAGTCCTGAAAATAGCGGTCGTGATAAAAAGGGGATCCCATTGCAGTGTGATCATCAAGATCTGCAATCCCCGTTAAGTCTAAGCGTGAACGATACATAGCAGTAGATTCTTGAATCGTATCCGTCATGCTTAACGAGGTATCCACCAGAATATCAATCGCAATACCTTTAAACTCTGGCAACGGAGAAATATCTGCGGGCGTGTTCACGTTAATCATAGAAGACAGTTTAGACACCAGCACGTTGGTGCGGCTATCGTAAACGTTCACTTTTGCCAGCACCAGGCGGTTACCAAGTGCCATCTCGGACGGTATCGTTGCATCGGGGATTGCACCCCAAACATGCGTGCCTTGATTAACCAGGTAGGGGTATGATGCATCGTGGACTTCCCAATCGTATTGGTAGCGGCCCCCATCACCGGGGTAGTTAAATTTTCCGGTTCTAAAGTAATCGCCCCGGTTTAATAGCGTCGTTAAATCCAGTGTACTTTCCAGACTGCTACCTGTGGGTAAACTACCCAGCAACGCGCGCTGCATTAAACTGTTGGCAATGGCATCGCCCTTGTTCTGGCTTCTGATTTCGCCCCCAATGGTCGAAAGCGCCTGCTCATTTTCGAGTTTACCCGCTGTTAGCGCAATTACAGGCGCAAGCGCGACAGACAGCAGTAACATAGTGATCGCGAGTTCGACCAGCGTGAAGCCTTTAGCTAGCGATGGCAACCGGTAAACGTTAAAATAACCCACTGCAGACCCTTCCTGTATTAATAAGTTTCAAGTAGAACCTGAAATATTACTCCGGGAGATGTTTTAAACCTTTACGAACATTCGGGTTGTAAACAGACGATGACGATACGGTCAACAATTACTAAAATTAAAACGTCAATCAAACAAACTGAATAAAATACGTTGAGCTCCATCGGACTATTACAGGCGAGAACCCAACAACAACCGCTTTTTATTTTTAAATGCTCTCTGCACGTATCGACACATGAGCGCAATTCTTAAACGCTCACATTAAAATCTTTTACACTTATTAAACAATTTGTTAGATTTAAAACATACAGCATTGTTTAATGCCCAGGCCATGGCACTCAGGCAAGTCAACGTTAAATCAGAGCTTTATGCTCATCAATTAACTGCCTGTATGCTTAGTTAAAGCTCAAAACAAGCTTCAGCAAGGCTGAATATGTACGCAACTGCTAAACGTTACCGCCCGTAGCACTTTAGGACTGACGGACGCATATGCCCGCTTGCGCCAGTTGCGTTTTAAGCTGATGAACGGTCCATTGCCCTTCGTGGAAGATACTGGCCGCCAGCGCGGCATCTGCACAGCCCGCTGGGCCAAAAACATCTATAAAACTCTGTGGACCAGAGGCGCCGCCAGAGGCAATCACAGGCACCGGCAGGGCCTGACTGAGCAAACGTGTTAAAGGCAAGTCAAAACCGGCGCGGGTGCCATCCTGATCCCAACTGGTTAGCAAAATTTCGCCAGCACCAAGTGCTACCGCCTCTTGCGCCCAAGCCAAAACGTCTTTGCCCGAGGTTTTTCGACCGCCGTGCGTGAGTACATCGTATCCGCTTAGCTCCAGGCCCGGTGTATCCCGCCCCTCAGCGCCCTTACGCGCGTCAATGGCCAGTACGCAGCACTGGCTACCGCAATGTTGCGCAATCTGCCCGATGAGCGCAGGATTTTGCACCGCCGATGAATTGACCGAAACCTTGTCGGCGCCAGCCGCGAGCAAGGCTTTGACATGATCCAGACTCGAAATACCGCCGCCTACCGTAAACGGAATCATCAACACCCGGGCCACCTGCTCTGCAACCGATAACATGGTGTTTCGGCCTTCGTGAGAGGCCGAAATATCCAGAAAAACCAGCTCATCTGCGCCCTGCTGCTGGTACACATCGGCCATCGCTACAGGATCGCCCATGTCTCGCAGACCCTGAAACTGGATGCCCTTGACGGTGCGTCCGTTACTATCAACATCCAGGCAGGGAATAATGCGTTTACAAAGCGTCATACAAGCTAAAACTTTCAAAAATCATGAGGCTGTCCAAAAATTGAACGAATTAAGGTAAACAAACGCAAATTTAAAGTTAATCAACTTCAAGGTCTAATTCAGGGTCTGGTACAGAGAACGCAAAAGCTTCCAAAATACAGCCCGGGTACGCGTTTTTTAGACCTGCTGATCCATTTGCTTATTTATATAAAATCATTAATTTACGATGAGGACGATTAGAGGCATCCGAGCATTTGCATGGTTTGCGGCGCTTGGTACGCCTCAAAAACCGAGGCAAACCAGTCGGCCAAAAGCAAATGGCCCAAAGCGCCGCTTTTTTCGGGATGAAACTGAAACGCAGTTATGTTTTGTCCTTGATTTTTGCGGCACACCGCCGCGCAAAACGGCTCGCCATAAATTGCGCTGTACAGGGTATCTTCGGGGTCTTCGGGGTGCGCCACGTAGGAATTTACAAAATAAACCGCGCCGTGCGCGTGGCGTGCAAACCTAGGATGCCCAGGCTGCCGCAAGGTAATTTGATTCCAGCCCATTTGCGGAATTTTAAGCCCCGCCTGCGTGTTAAATTTGAATACTCGGCCCTTAAGCAAGCCCAGCCCTGCAACGTCCGGGGATTCTTCGCTGCCTTCAAACAAAACCTGTTGCCCCACGCACACGCCTAAAAAAGGTGTGCCTTGCGTGATCAATTGCTTTAGGGGTTGGCTAAGCTGGCGCGCGTTCAGCGCTGCCATTACGGCACCAAAGGCTCCCACCCCAGGCAGAATCACCGGGCGCTCGCCACTGGGCGTTTGCTCGGGGGTGCCGCCAGCTTTTAACTGGTACGCCATGCCCAGGCGCTCAAGTGCGCGCAGCAGGCTGCCGGTGTTGCCACCGCCGTAATCAATCACATCGACCGCGTTAACACCATCGACACGATTATCGAAACTTAAAGCTAGTGTGTTCATAAAGTTGACTTAAAAATTAGGTCAGAAAGCGTTTAGTTCATTAAATAAATCGGCGTAAAAGCGTTGATTGATCGGCTGAAAATGGCTTAAAACGCAAAAGACTTGGCTGGATTCGGTCATTCAGGACATTTTTTAAAGTAAGACTCAAAATAACACCCAGCACTATCTTAGCCTTAATACGCCCGCAATAACACCGTTCTTGCGGGCTTGATACCATGGGATAGATCAGAGATTAAAAGTTGAATCGAATTCAATGGCAGGTCTCTTTTATACAAGCCATAAATTTCTATCATTGTAGTTGTAACATCACACCGATACCCGCACCAAAACGTCAAACGCATGCGGCGCATGGGGTTAAGCACATTTAAATCAAACTAGTAAGCGGCAAGACTATAAAGACATTCTTAAATCAGGAACTTTCATCTGGGCAGATCGATCTTGAGAGCATTACCATGCTTTTAAAGCAAATTTAAAAGCTTACGGGCCCTGCTTGTAAGTCGCGCTTTACACCGCCGCATACACGGCACCCGTATTTATCTTGTCATAGTCTAATCTAGGAGATATTTCCTACCATGCGTCAATATTCCTTGGCCCTCTCGCTTGTTGTACTTGCCACCACTTTGGCCGCTAGCCCTGCATTGGCTTGCAGCAAAGAACGCAGCCCCGAAACTGACATTAAAAAAGTTTCTAACCTGCAAACTGTCATGCCCGAGCAGATTCAAACCGCTTCTTCGGCCACGCAAATGGTTGAAACCCGCACCAGCGAACAAACCATGATGATGGCGACCGAAGCCAACAAGCCAGCTATGTCCGCGTCGGAAGATCTCGTTGACATCGCGACCGATAATGGTTCGTTCAAAACCCTGGTCAAAGCCATCGATGCTGCAGGATTATCTGAAACCCTGAGAAGCGGCCGTGACTTTACTGTGTTTGCCCCAACGGATGCCGCCTTTGCAGCCCTACCCGAAGGAACGCTCGACAACCTGCTGAAGCCCGAGAACAAAATCGAGCTGATTAAATTGCTGAGCTACCACATTGTGCCGGGTCGTGTTATGGCGCAAGACGTGGTTAAGCTGAACAAAGCCGCCACCGCCGAAGGCCAAACCGTCAGCATTATGGTGAAAGACGATGCGGTTAAAATTAACGACGCTGATGTGATTAAAACCGACATCAGCGCGAAAAACGGCGTGATTCACGTAATCGACAGCGTGTTAATGCCCCAGTAAGCGCAACAATCGTCGTAACTTAACGCAAACGTAACCAATCCCCCGGCAGCAGAGTCCATCTACACCGGGGGATTAATTTGTATAAAACGCAACCCTTATTTGAGTGGCAGTAGCACGTTGCCACCGCCCTTACCCACCACCACGGTGCTGGGCGAGTGGCCATCCCATTTTTTGGCGATTTCTAGATCCACAACCTCAGGGGATGATTTTAAGGCCTGCCCTTTAATGCGTACCGCTTCGGCTTCGGCCTGTGCTTGCACGCGGGTAATTTCGGCCTCTTTTTTGGCTTTTTCAAGCTCGTAATTTTTGGCCAGCGCTTGCTGTTCGGTGATTTGCTTTTGCTCAATGGCCCGCGTTAGCTCTGGGCTTAAATCAATGTTGCTAATCGGCAAATCAGAGACATACACCAAGGGCACCGCGTTGAGCTTCTGGCGGGTATCAGGCGCATCCGAAAAGGCCTTGGAAGCCGACCGAAGCTTGTTTTGCACCAGCGCAAGGGCTTCGAGCTTTACTTTTTCGCGGTTTTTTACCAGATTTTCTGCTCGGTAACGCGCGGTCACCTGCTTGAGCGCATCCTGAATCTGGGGCTCAACCAGCGTATCGTACGGGTCGCCTTGGAATTTTTGGTACAGCTCAACCACTTTTTGTTCGGGAATACGAATTAAAGCTTTAAACGAGACGGTAACCGTCTGCAAATCGCTACTAAAACAGGGCGCTTCGCCCGAGACGGTTTGCTGGCGCACCGGCAACCGCTCAATGTTCTCGATAAACGGCAGCTTAAAATTAAGCCCTTCTCCCCGAAAGCGACTGTCCACTTTACCCAGCGTCACGCTCACGCCTCTAAATCCGGGCGGAATAATCACAAAAAACTGATTAAACACAATCAGCAACGCCAACGCCCCAACAATCCAGAGTGTCACGTTGCCTGCCCTAAAAATCGACTCTAAATAATGTCTGGGGTCCGTGCTGTTAGGCTTCATATCGATATTTCTCATACGGCTATATCTCCTGCCCAATCCTTATAAAAACTCTGCCATTCTCGTGTAAAGGCTCGGCACCAATATTAGGGCAAGTTTTTGTCAGGCGCGACGAATCTATCTTAAAATCAGATTAGGGCATTTTTAGGGCCAAAACGCCTGCCTTGCCTATGTTTTTGATACCCCTTACGGGCCAAGCTGGCATAAGTTGCGTTTAAAGCGCCCAATTTGAGTCTGCGAACTTTAAAAATCAGCCCGAACGGGGCAAATAGTGCCTGGCTAAGTGAGGCATCCTGCAAGTATAGGGCATTAAGGCGCACGCAACCTCCTTTAAGGAGTCGACGTGGCTTTACGCGCGTTTTGTGCGATAAATATTTTGCTTTTGCGACATTTGCCGTAAGCTAATACGCACGCAAGCCAGCACCCGTGGCGAAGTATATTTATCATTAAGCTTCTACAGCCAAGACTTTAAATACGTCGCGATGCAACTTAACGAATCCGCCCAACAGGAAAGACTTTACGCGGGCTAGCGGTTATAATTTGCAAATTGATTGAAAAATACCATTTAATCCAAGCATAAAGGCTCGATTTGTACGGTGATTATTCCTAGTATTGATTTAATGAACGGCGAAGCGGTTCAGCTAAAACAGGGCAAAGAAAAAGTCCTGACCGCCTCAGAATCGCCCGCAGCGCTCTTGTCTAAATTTAATCGCTACGGCCAGGTTGCGGTCATTGACTTGGATGCCGCGATTACCAAAAAAAACGAACCGCCCAAAGATAATATTGCGCTGATTAAACAACTTTGCAGCCAGGCCGAAATCCGTGTTGGCGGTGGGATTAGAACCGTAGAGCGTGGCAAGGCATACCTGCGCGCAGGTGCCGCCAAAATTATTATTGGCACCAGCGCCGAACCCGAATTTTTAATGCATTTTCCGCCTGAGCGCGTCATTGTTGCGCTCGATCACCTGAAAACCGGTGAGATTGTTGATAGCGGCTGGACGCGCGAAACCGGCGATACGCTGAACGACCGTGCGGAGCGCCTTGCCCCCTATTGCAGCGGGTTTTTACTGACGTTTGTGGACGACGAAGGCACCATGAGCGGCATGGCTACCGACGCCGTTAAAACCCTTAAACAAACCATGCCCCGGCCAATTACAGTGGCAGGCGGCATAAATACCACCCAAAACGCTGTAGACGTGCTAAAAACCGGCGTGGATGCCCAGGTGGGCATGGCGCTTTATACCGGCCAGCTTGATTTAAACGATGTTGTTGTAAACACCGCAAACTTTACCAAGGGCGAAAACGGGCTTTTACCCACCATCGTGCAAGACGCCGTGACCCGACAAATCCTGATGCTTGCCTACAGCTCGCCTGAATCGTTGCGGCTGGCGCTGACGCAAGGCAAAGGCATTTACTACAGTCGATCTCGCAACGAAATCTGGGAAAAAGGCCTGACTTCGGGCAACACGCAACAGCTTATCAGCTGCCGGCTGGATTGCGACAACGACGCCTTGCTGTTTCAGGTGATTCAAACCGGGGCCACGTGCCACACCGGCCAGGCCACGTGTTTTGCCGATGCCAGCTTTAACATCGATAAACTTTACGCGACGCTCGCGCATCGTAAAGCCAATTTGCCGCCCAGTTCGTTTTCGGCGCAACTATTTAGCAACCGCAAAAAGCTGCTGCGCAAAATTCTGGAAGAAGCCTTTGAGGTGGCCACCGCAGAAAACCGCGATGAGCTGGTCTGGGAAGTCGCCGATTTGTTTTACATGATGAGCGTGCTCGCCGTAGACGAAGGCATTGCCTGGCACGACATTGTTAATGAACTGGGCGGCCGCCACCGGTAAACCTGATGCGCAAAAATAAGCGTATATAGCCCATCTCATAGGCTAAATACGGCTTAAATCGCACTTTTTTTTTAACATTCGGTTTAATCCACATGAGACATAACTATCATGCAAGTAGGCAAGTCAGGTTAGGCCGTTAAAAGCAGGGGTTTATTATGGGGCTTCCATCGCTATTGTGCAAAATGGCGTTATCTAAGCAGGGATTATTTTTTGGGCGCAACAGTACAAAGTTTTTACTTGCAAGTACTCCTGTCAAACAACTATTAGGGTCGCTTGCAGCTCACCATTCAGATAAGGCTCTAGGGGCATTGTACCATGCGTCTCAAGCCACCGGGCCTGTGATGGGGCAAACGTTTTGCACGCCTTACAGGCGATAAGCCATATTGCTTAACTTAAGTCGATTTCAGAAATCATACTGTGTAGAATATAACGCATGATTCAACCTTTAAACCACGCTTCAGCGCAGCAATGGTGCGAGCAGCTTTCGATGGGTACTTTGGCCAAGCCGACTGCGTGTGCCAATCCGGGATTGCAGACGGTAGAAAGTGTTGTGAGCGGTTTATTTGAATCTCTCTTAGGCGGTGGTAATGCCAGCCGAGACATCCGTGATACCCGCGATAACCGCGATAACTTAGTAGCCCTATGGGCCGAGCGCTTTAACGAGGTGCCCCCTGGGCAGGCATTTGAACTCACCCCAGACGAAATCGAGGCCGCCCTTAAAACAGTCTCGCCCGAAACCCAAGCCCAGCTTAAAGCCGCCGCCAAAAACATTAGTACCCTTGCCGCCGCGTTTACGCAACGCCTAACCGAGCCGCTGATGCTCAGCCCCGAGGCAGGGCTGGACGCAGGTTTACGCGTAATACCTGTAGAGCGTGCACTTTGCTACGCACCCGGCGGGCGGTATCCATTGCCTTCTACGGCGCTAATGACCGTTTGCACCGCTAAAGCCGCGGGCGTGCCCGAGATTTATTTAACCAGCCCCAACATGCACCCCAGCATCGTTGCGGCGGGCGTTATTGCCGGGGCAACACGGTTTTTCAGGCTCGGCGGAGCGCACGCCATTGGCGCGTTTGCCGTGGGCACCGCCCGCTGCCCTCAGGTCGATATCATCGCAGGGCCAGGCAACGCCTACGTCACCGAGGCGAAAAAACAGGCACGCGCTTTAAACTTATGCGGCATTGACATGCTGGCCGGCCCCAGCGAGGTGGCAGTGCTGGCGGACGAAACCGCTAACCCGGACTGGATTGCGCTGGATTTGCTGGCACAAGCCGAACATGACCCCGATGCGCGCGCGTTTTTGCTCACGACAAGTCAATCGCTGGCCGAAGCTGTGGCTAATAGCCTAAAAACGCAATTATCCACGCTTGATCTCCCTGATTTTGTTCAGCAAAGCCTGAAAAACAGCGCACTGGTAATTTTGCCGACCCAAGAAGCCTGCCTGCATGCGCTGAATCAGCTAGCCGCAGAGCACGTGCATTTACAGGTGCAAAACGCCGATGCTGTGCTGCCTAAAGTGCTAAACGCGGGTACCGTCTTTGTGGGCGCACGCGCAACCGTGCCTTTGGGCGATTACGCCGCCGGCCCTAACCATACCTTGCCCACAATGGGCACGGCACGATTTTCGGGCGCGCTCAACCCGATATCGTTTATGCGCGTGCAAGGCGTTGTTCGCGTCAGCGAGGCGCCTGGGAGCGCGCAAAACACCCTGGCGCTTACCCAAAATCTGGCGCAGCTCGAAGGGCTAACTGCGCACGCTGCAGCCGCCGCCCAGCGGTGTAAAGCGTAACCTGTGCTATAGTATGGTTTAACCCTGCGCTTGCAGGCAAACAACCATAATGTAACCAGTCTACAGAGAGGATCGGGTTTTGGCCTTGGCGCATGCAGCGGCAAAAAATGCGGCAGTCACGACTGTGCAACAGTTGGGCGTTATTGATCAACTGGCTACGGGCGACGAAAGCTTGCAGCTTTTGGTGCAATCGGCTAAAACGGGGCAAATTGACCCGTGGAACGTGGATATTGTTGCCCTGACCGAAGCTTACCTGGCAACGGTCTCCGAAAAAACGCGGCAATTAAGCCAAAATATCCTTTTAGAAACCGAAAAAGCGGATAAACAGGTGCTGGTGCTGACCGGCAAAACGTTGCTTTATCTAGCCATTTTGCTGCGCATGAAGAGCGATCTGCTTAGCGGATTAGACCCGTTTGCGCCCGTGATAGAAGACGCAGAGTTTGGCGACGCCGAGGGTGGCTTTGACGACCCCGCCCCAGACTACGAATGGATTGGTACGCAGGCCAGCAGCAGCGCCAAGGTCATCTCGCTGGATGAAGTGTTGCAACGCCGGCGCAGCGCCAAACAACCCCGGATTCGGCCAGTTACGCTCGATGATTTGATTCGGGAGCTTAAGCGCTACGAGGTTATAGAGCAGGAACGCCAGAATAAAGCCGTCATTGAGCGCCATATTCATTCGCGCCAACGCGTGAGAGATTTAAGCAAACTGACGACCGAGGCCATTACCGAGCTGGCCCACGACGAAGATCTGGAAACCACCACCGAGGCCATTGCGCGGTATCTGGGGCAAATCTGGCGCGAAACACCCGACGCGCATCTTTCGGTTAGCCAAGTCGCAGAAGCAGTCAACACCGACAGAGTCGAGGCGTTTTTATCGTTTTTATTCCTGGAAGCCGCCGCTAGCGCGCATATTGTGCTGCCCGAGGCGTTTGAATCCGGGCAAATTAGCCATACTTCTACCTCTGCAGAAGCGTTTTACCGAACCGAGTGTTGGGTGCAGGCCCCGCTAGACAATGCCGCTAACACAACCGACAGCGCGCTCGATCTGGACGAAGAAACGAACGACCGTAAGGCCAACAAATCTACCAAAAAGCAAAATGCGGCCTAAGCAAACACTCAATTAACCGTCGTGACACGCCCAGTCGTATGGCACATCGGTGCTGTGGGCATCCACGCGGTATTCATCGGGGTTTGCATAGCAGTAAGGTTTATCGGGCACGTTTAGCACCAGCGCGTGCGGCTGGCTAATACCCTTAAACCCGTGGAGCACCCCAGGCGGAATCTGCACGAGCATTGGGTTACGCTCGCCAATAAAAAACTCGTTAATCGCCCCGTGCGTGTCCGAAGTTTCACGGCAATCGTAGAGTACCAGCTTAATATGCCCCACCAGGCACACAAAGTTGTCGGTTTGGTGCTCGTGGTAGTGCCACGCCTTGGTGACGCCAAAATTAACGCTGGTCACGTAAGTTTGGCCAAAGCCCACAAACAGCTCGTCGTCTTCGCGCAGCATTTCCATTAAAAAGCCGCGCTCATCTACGATAGGCTTGAGCGCTTTGGTTCTGACGCCCGCGATGAGCTGTTTTTGTGGGAGTTTAAAGGCAGTTTTTTGCATGTTAACAGTATAAACATCTCGCACAAAAAATTAAATAATTGTTTTTATAATAATAAATAAAGCGTACCGAATATTAATACTCAAAAGATTTTCTGCCCATGAACGAGCTAACATCCAATCGCGCAAACTTTTCAGATGGTCTGGGGATTAGCACGGGTCTGACCAGTCAAAAGCAGCTTAACAAGCAGCAAACGGTTAGTTCAACAGTAGGTAATGTTTTTGGCGCATTGGCTGGCAATTTAGCCACACAAGGGGCTGTTGGATTAGCCAGTCAAAAATTGTTGCCTAAAAAAATGCGTCTGCCCGCCGCAGCGGTGGCGGGTGCCGGCTCGGCCGTGTTTACCGCCCTAAGCGAAGCCGGAAGAGCCAACGCCGATGGTAAGATTGAGGGTAAAGAGCTTCAAAATATCGTGACGCAATCGGCTATCAATGGCGTTTCGGTTGCGGTGAGCGTGGCCTTAGGCAGCAAGATGGCGGGTAAAAGTAGACTGAGTGCGCTGGGCATTGGCGCATTGGATGCCGGCTTGGGTGCCACTGGCAATATACTGGGCAATGGCGTTAATAACATTGCGCACGGCGAGCGCTTTGACAAAGGCATTGGGCAAGCGGCTGTTTTGGGCACCGCTGGCAGCGTTGTGGGGTATGGGATTGGAAAAGTGCTACAATCCAAAAGCACCGTAAATGGCCATAAGGCGCTAGAGACTTTTTATAAACACTTTCCAGAATTTAACCCAGCTAACGCTGAGCAAGTGGTCGATCCCAAGCACGATCTGATGCACCAATTGGCCGGCGCTTACCCTAAATCAGTTAAAGGAGAAATGTTTGTTGATTTGTTTCAGAAAATGATCGAATACAAAGTCCAGTTCGGTAGATTAGAGCCATTTGAGCAATTTTATCAAGACTTAGGAAACGTCTATACGCTAGCGCCCGAGGAGACATTAACGGCCAAAGCAAATCATTGGCGTGGCATTTACCAAAGAGAACCGACAAAGCGATCTTCTATATATCACATAACACATCCAGACGAACTAAAAGCGTATTACAACGAAGCACAACGCCGGATTAAAGCCTTGGAACCAGAAAACCCCGGCCTGTTTTCACCTAACATAATGCATAACAATATCGAGGACAAAGACTTGGAAGCATTTTTAAATGCGCTCAAAATTCCCGAAAAAATTGCAACGTTTAACGATTATTTTGGCAACGATTAACTTAAACGCCTGGATTACCCAAAATAATGCTTGAGCCCCTTGACGCTCTTGCTGGCCTTACAGAGCTTGCGCAGCTTATTAATCGCGCGCGTCTCAATCTGCCGCACGCGTTCGCGAGAAATCTCAAATTTTTGGCCCACTTCTTCCAGCGTTTTTTTATTGCCATCCAGCAGGCCAAAGCGCAGCACCAGCACGTCTTTTTCGCGCGGGCGCAATGTTTCGAGCAGCTGCTGCAAAACCTCGAGCAAATTCTCGTGGCTCACCGCAGAATCGGGCGTTTCCGCGGATTCATCGACCAGAAAATCGCCGATTTTGCTCACGTCATCCTGGTTGTGCATGGGCGCTTCCAGGCTAATCGTGGTTTGCGTTGCTTTTAAAACCAGGCGCAGCTTTGCCATCGAGATTTGCATTTTATTGGCCAGTTCTTCCCGGGTGGGCGCTCGACCCAGCTCGTTGCTCAAATCGCGCGTCACGCGTTTTAAGCGACCAATGGTTTCAATCATATGCACGGGCAAGCGAATCATCCGCGATTTATCGGCCACGCCGCGCGTAATCGATTGCTGAATCCACCACGTAGCGTAAGTCGAGAATTTAAAGCCACGTTTGTAATCAAACTTTTCGGCGGCCCGAATCAATCCCAGGTTGCCTTCCTGGATTAAATCCAGAAACGAGAGCCCGCGACCAATGTATTTTTTAGCAATGCTAACAACAAGGCGCAAATTGGCCTGAATCAGGCGGCGCTTGGCTTTCTCGTCGCCATCTTCGGCAATTTGCTTGGCCAGCGCAAGTTCTTCTTGCGCGCTAAGCAACTTAACCCGCCCGATTTGTTGCAGATACAGCTTTACCGAATCATCCGCGTTGCCTATCGCTTCTTGCACGTAGGCGGTTTTCTTCACCTCGGCGGCGTCCACCTCGGCGCCCGATTCCTCGTCTTCAAACAGGGCGCTTGCGTCAATCAGCTCGTTGGCGTCCTGGCCATCGCTAAAGAGCGTCTCTAACGCCGGGTCATCGCCGCCGTAAAACGTTGCATCGTTTAAACGTTCTTTAAGCCGAGGGGCACCTTTGCCCGCTTTACCCGCAACAACAGCTTGCGAAGGTCGGCTTGAGGCAAGTTTACGCGTGGCCATAATCAAAGGACTCCCTCACCCAACAAGGTTTGAGTTGGTTTACACAGTTAACGAATAACGCATTAAGGCTCGGCCGAAGATTGCTCAATTCAGCGTTGCTTTTAGATCTGGCTTAATACCTGGCTGTTTGGCTAAATAACAGTTAACGCCCAAACTTGGCGATAGAACTTGGCTTCGGGCATATCAAGATCAACGGCAAAATTTACTGCAACTGAATGATATTGGAGTGATTTGCCTACATCCTGTTACCAAGCCTACATATTTTTTGGCGTTGTCAAGTCTGGCACGGCATGCTTACTGGCACAGCGCTTAACAATTTGTAATAAATGTTTTGATTCGACTTAAATCTTGACTCGATCTAAAAATATTTACGAAGGACAGCCTGATGCAAATTGCTAAAAACCTTTCTAAAACTGGCAGGCAAATAGGCTGCATTAGCAGCGTGGTTAAGGACTTTTAGAAGGCTATTTGTTTGTTTAGCGCGCGCAGCGACGCCTTGCACAAGCTTGCGTGCGTTAATATGTGACTGAGGCAATTGATGTGCCTTATCTGGCGTATTTTTAGTTAAGAGAGGCTTTTTAGAGCCAAATGCAGGCAAAATCGGTTTGATAGAGTGAATCATCAAAGTATTAAAAGCCAAGCGGCTAGCCTCGCACAAGCATGCATAAAGCGACTGTTACTCTGGCTTATTTAACGTCAGGATTTGTGAGCGCCTAAATCAAGCAGGCACACCACGCTGGCGGCCAGCGCTTCGCTGGTGCCCACGGGCGCGAACTGCTCGGCGGTTTTGGCCTTAACGCTCACCTGATGGCTCCCGATGCCTAGCAAGCTCGCCAGCGCCTCACGCATAGCTTCTTTGTGCGGCCGAAGTTTGGGGGCCTCCAGAAAAATCGTGACATCGATGTTTAAAATTTGCAGGTCAGGGTAAAGCGACTTAATCAACGCAAGGGCCTGCGCCAATAAATCGGGGCCAAGCGCGCCTTTAAACGCCGGATCGCTATCCGGGAAGAGCTCACCAATATCCCCGTAACCCGTCGCGCCCAACAGGGCGTCAATCAGGGCGTGCAGCACCACGTCGCCATCGCTGTGGCCCACGCTGCCCTTATCAAACGGGATTGTCAGGCCCGCAAGCTTGAGCGGAATGCCCGGCGCGAGCCGGTGCAAATCAAAGCCTTGGCCAATACGAAGGGTTGGGAGAGGCATCATCCATTAAATTTGCCTGAAAGGCGTCGCCATGGCAAGCAGCTCTGTGTTAGGCTAAAATAGGCTTGAAGCAGCTTTTCAGGTAAGTCATTTTAGAGTTCCAGTCCATTTACTTGCGTAAGTGGATTCCCTCTTTCAGCGTTTCCTTGCCTGGATTCCGGCGTTCGCCGGAATGACGTTTTTAAATTAACTTGTTATCTGGTGATACTGACCATTTTTTTAAAGGCATTATTTTTTATGTCTAATCCCCAAACCCACACACAAGTTGCCATTATTGGCTCCGGCCCCGCCGGTTACACCGCAGCTATTTACGCCGCGCGCGCGAACTTAAGCCCCGTGATGTTTCAGGGGTTACAACCCGGCGGCCAACTCACCATTACCACCGATGTCGAAAATTTTCCGGGCTTCCCCGAGGGCATTTTGGGCCCTGACTTGATGGAAATGATGAAAAAGCAGGCCGAGCGCTTTGAAACCAAGGTGCTCTTTGAAACCGTCAACGAAGTCGATTTAAGCGCCCGTCCGTTTACCCTTAAAACCGACAATGGTGCCTACACAGCCGATACCGTCATTATCTCGACGGGGGCTTCGGCCAAACTGCTCGGCTTAGAGGCCGAAAAACGCTTGATGGGTCACGGTGTTTCGGCGTGCGCCACCTGCGACGGGTTCTTTTTTAGAGGCAAGCAAGTCGCCATCGTGGGCGGCGGCGATAGCGCCATGGAAGAAGCCAACTTTTTAACGCGCTTTTGCGATAAAGTCACCGTCATTCATCGCCGCGAGACGCTACGCGCCAGTAAAATCATGCAAGAGCGCGCCATGGCAAATCCTAAAATAGAATTTGTGTACAACGCGGGCGTCAAGGATATCCTGGGCGACAAAGAATCTGGCGTGCGCGCGCTGGTGCTAGAAACCCTTAAAGACGGCAAACCCACCGGCGAAACCCGCGAGTTTGAAACGCAGGGCTTATTTGTAGCCATCGGCCACGAGCCTAACACCAAACTGTTTCAAGGTCAGTTAGACCTTGACCCTACAGGCTATATTATTGTAACGCCGGGGACCTCGCTGACTAAAATTCCGGGCGTGTTTGCTTGCGGCGATGCACAAGACCACCGCTACCGCCAGGCCATTACGGCCGCAGGCAGCGGCTGTATGGCTGCGATGGATGCAGAAAAATACCTGGAATCGCAAGCCCATACCAAAGCGCCTGCAATGGCCTAGCCCGCCTAAAAAACTTAAATGCTAGCGCCTTTTACACTCGAAGATTATTTTCTGGCGCACGAGGCTAAGGCAAAAATATACATGGCCGCCTCCGGCGTGCCGCCTTGGCCTCTACAACGCCTGCTTGCGCTTGCTAGCCCGGCCCAGCAAGATGCGTTTAACGCACTAAGCCTGGGCTACAGCGTGGTGCCAGGCTTACCCGAAACGCGCAGCGCTGTGACAAGCCATTTAAACGGGCCGCATCGCACGCTCACCCCGCAAAACATCACCGTAACATCAGGCACCTCCGAGGCCATTTATTGCGCCGCGCACGCGCTGATGCGTCGCTTCGAGGCCCAAGGCCAGTCGCATCCGCACGCAATTGCACTTACGCCTTGCTACCAGTCGCTCTACAGCGTGTTTGAATCCCTGGGCGCGCGCGTCAACCGCATTGAGTTGCAGGCCTCAAACGCCTGGCGACCTGACCTGGACGAAATTACCGCTTCACTAACGCCCGAAACACGCGTGATTATTGCTAATACGCCCAACAGCCCGACGGGCCAGATGTTTTCACGCTCGCAGTTTGAAGCCCTCATTGCGCTGGCTCGAAAACACGACCTCTGGCTGCTGTTTGACGAGGTTTACCGCGGGCTGGAACACGAACCCAACCACCGTTTACCCGCGCTGGCCAGCGTTTACGAACGCGGCATCAGCGTGGGCGGTTTAAGCAAGGCCTTCGGCATGCCTGGGCTGCGTATTGGCTGGGTGGCGGCGCAATCGCTCGATATTTTAGCGCTTGCAACGCAAGCCAAGCCGTACCTAAGCCTAACCAGCAGCCCGGTCAGCGAGTTTTTGGCCCAATTAGCTCTGAGTCACACCGAAACCATCTGGCAGCAAAACGTCGAGACGATTTTAACTCGCAAACCGTCGCTTGAAAGTTTTCTGCAAGAAAATCAGCCCGAGCTAAATTGTCAGTTACCGATTTCGGGCTGCTCTGCGTGGGTAAAAATAGCGTCTGACTGTGATGTAAAGCCTCTGCTTGACGATGAGCAAGATTTATCCTCCTGGGGACTTGCGTTACTTCATCAAACGGGCGTGTTTGTGGTTCCTGGGTCAGTGTATGGTCTGCCCTATGCACAATATTTTCGCCTCGGGTTCGCGCAACCCGACGCCCAAGCAGGATTTTCGGAAATCAGCCGTTTTTTAAGACTAAAAAAAGATTAAAATTAACCGATCGATGGATAGCCCGAGCCTAAAAGTCGAGTACGCTTGATACATCGACGCGATTGCCAACCAACAAGTTAAAGTTCGTAAAAAAACTTCGAATGACTAAGCGGTTAGGCCAATTTTAAAATGTTCGATTTACAACTTTACATGATTTAGTGTCCAGAGATTTTGGAGACCGACAGAACCGTAATCGCCAATAAGCGCAAGCGTTTTATACTTAATTAAACCACTTCTTAGCGTTATGGCGATTTTAGCAACTCCCGTGTCGGCGCATTGGACGCCCTAAATTTAGCGTCCAGATTATCCGCCCTGATTTTTATTGAACCGCCATGACCGATCTAACCCAATTTAGTCCTCAAGCTCTAAATGAGGCTTACGATTTGCCCGAAGCTGTTTATTCGACTGAAGCCCAGCTAGAGCAAGAACAGACGCAAACAGCCACGCCCCTAACAATCAAAGCGCGCTTAAACGCCTTGTTTAACACCGCTGCAAGCACTGTGCAAGCTAGTCAACATAATCAATCAAGCCAAGCTGAGCAAAACGCAACCAACTCGCGCTCATCGCAAGTTGATTGCAACGATGCAGCAGCCGCCTCTGGCAAAACGATGCAGCATTGGGCGCAGGCGCTACTGCAACAAATTAGGTTACCCGTTATTTTACTTGAGTTGGCTGCCGTTAACCGGCATATTCTGGCCGAAGGTCAATCTGGGTTGACGCCCAGCCAACTTGCACGGCTAGTTAAACAGCTGGAACAGCTTGAGGCGAAACAAGCCGAACAGGTTAAGGTTGCGGCTACGTTTTTACCCGAAAACCCTATTTCTGCGCCATATCTTGATGTTATACAGGCGCTAACGTTGCTCCAGCCTGCCCGCGCAGCAAACATTGTGCCTCGTCTGATTAACCGGCTTCGCAACCGCGTTTATCACCAAATTGCCCGCCAGCGCAGACGCATGGCGCGCGGTAAGTCTAAAACACCCCGCGCATAATCGTTAGCACTCTTGCGACCAGACCGTGCAAAATTTATAAAAAATAACAGCCCACGGCTCGGGCTTTAGGAATGTGTCGCGCGGACCGCGCGCAAATAGCGGGGCATCGCGTACATGTCTGGTAAAACGTCGCTTGTATGCCACCCGGGCTGCGTAACAAACAGGGTTTTGATTGCTTGCGCATTCGCTGCATTTAATTCAAGCCAAAGCTGCCCACCTGGCAGCAAAAAATCAGTCGCACGATACGCCAAATGGCGGTAATAGGCCAAGGGATCATCTGAGAACAAGGCCATCGCGGGTTCGTGCCAATGTACTTCTGGCAATAAAGCCTCATCTAAGCCAATATAGGGCGGATTGCAGACAATCGTATCGAATTTTTTATCTTGTGGTAGCGCCCAGAGCATGTTGCCCAGCCTGAACTGAATATCCAACTTGTATTTTTCGGAATTTTGGCGCGCAATGCACAAGGCGGGCGCGCTTAAATCTGTTGCGTAAACCTGCGCACGCTCGCCCAGAGATTGCTTTAAGGCAATCGCCAACACGCCCGAGCCAGTGCAGACATCGGCTATGGTATAACACAAGCGCGATGAAGGCGCTTTTAGGCCTTGCGAGCACGATTGAAGCGAATTATTTTTAAACGCATTTATCACCAACTGCGCCAGCCCCTCGGTTTCTGGGCGCGGAATGAGCACCGCAGGGCTAACGGCCAACACGCTCGATAAGAACGGCGCTTCGCCCAGAATGTATTGCAAGGGTTTTCGGCCCAAAACGCGCTGCGCCAGCCAACCTGTTAGCACCTGCGCCTGACGCGGCGATAATCGCTGGGCGGGCGGCATCATCAGCAGCTGCGCGCGAGAGCAAGCCAACAGCGCTTCGAGCATCCAGCGCGCCTCGGCGGCTGCAGCGGATTTTGACCCCGCAACCGGCGTAAGCAACCCGACTAGTTTGGTTTCAAGAACATCGATGGAGGACTGGGCGAGGTGAACATCCATTATTAAACGCGACTATACCACGACGACAATTGAAGTGACCAAGACTGTTGACTGCACTGACTAAAATTCGCTTCACTTGTCTTAACGGGATAATCGTCTTGTTAAATTATATCTGTAGTAAGCTAGACGTTTAAGCCGTTTGGTGTTTGCGCGCAAACAACCAATCGCGTTTTAATATCAGTCTGCCATAGTTTTTTTGCTTTCCCAATTCTTACCCAATGCGATTAAAGGTTCCGAAGAAATGACCACCCCCGCCCCTACCTTAAATACCTTGCAGCCCGAACTAACATTTACCCCGCGCGATCGCTGGGCGGGTGAGCTGAGAGAAACCGACGCCGATAAAACAGTCACGCTCAACGGCTGGGTGGCCGTTAATCGTGATTTAGGCGGCCTGGTGTTTATCGAATTGCGGGATCGTAGCGGGTATTTTCAGTTGGTGGCAGATCCACAAAAAAACCCCGATGCACACCGCGTCATGAGCGCCCTGAAAACCGAGGATGTAATTAGCGTGACCGGCACCGTCTCGTTGCGCTCGCCGGAAACCCAAAACAGCAAACTGCCCACCGGTGCTATCGAGATGTTTCCAAGCAGCGTGACGCTACTTAACCGGAGTAAAACGCCGCCGTTTGCCCTGGATTGGGCGGGCCCCAACCGCGAACACCCCGACGCCGAAGTCAACGAGGGCATGCGGCTTAAATATCGCTTTTTAGATTTGCGCCGCCCCAGCATGTACGCCAATTTTTTGCTACGGCACAACATTGCGCAAGCCACGCGCCGGTTTTTGAACGAAAACGGGTTTTTGGAAGTCGAAACACCCGTATTAATTAAAGCCACCCCCGAGGGCGCGCGCGATTACCTGGTGCCCAGCCGTGTCACCGCTGGGGCGTGCTACGCCCTGCCGCAATCGCCGCAGTTGTTTAAACAGATTTTAATGATGAGCGGCTTTGAGCGCTACTATCAGGTGGCGCGCTGCTTCCGCGATGAAGACCTGCGTGCCGACCGCCAGCCTGAATTTACACAAATCGACCTAGAAATGGCGTTTGTCCGCCAACCCGAGGTCATGGCACTGGTTGAAGGCTTGGTGGACGCCATTTTTGCCGAAGCGGGCATTCAAATTAAAACGCCTCTAAGGCAAATGGACTGGTCCGAGGCCATGAACCTGTATGGCTGCGACAAACCTGACTTAAGATTTGACTTACCCCTTGCCGACTTGACAGATACGTTTGCCAACAGCGCGTTTGCCACGTTTAAAGCCGCCGTTGAAGCGGGCGGCGTGGTTAAAGCCCTTTGCGTACCGGGCGGCGCGAATTTTAGCCGCAAGGAACTTGATGATTTGCAAGGGATTGCCAAAAGCTTTGGAGCTAAAGGCATGGCCTATATTTTGTACTCGGCAGAAGAAGGGCCCAAATCGCCGATTCTCAAGTTTTTAAGCGAGCAAGAACAAACCGAGATCCAGACTAAAACCGGTGCAAAACCCGGCGATGCCGTGTTTTTTATGGCCGATAAATTTAACCTGACCTGCGACGTGATGGGCCGTATTCGTCTGCATTTTGGTAAAACACTCAAGCTGATTGACGAAAGCCGCCACGAACTGCTGTGGGTGGTAAACTTCCCGATGTTTGAGCGGATTTTAGACGAATCCGGCGCACCTGTGGGCTTAGCCGCAAACCACCACCCGTTTACCTCGCCCATGCCCGAAGATGTTGAGCTGCTAACGTCTGAAACCCCGGAAAAAGCCCGCTCCCTGGCCTACGATCTAGTGTACAACGGCACCGAAATTGGCGGCGGCTCGGTGCGGATTCACCGGCCCGATGTGCAGCGACAAATTTTAACGCTTTTAGGTATTGATGAAGCCACGGCCCAAAGCCAGTTTGGCTTTTTACTCGAAGCGCTTGAATACGGCGCCCCACCCCACGCTGGCTTGGCGTTAGGGCTGGATCGTCTGGTGGCGCTGCTGGCCGGTGCCGACAGCATTCGCGAAGTCATTGCCTTCCCTAAAAACAACCGTGCTGAGTGCCCTCTGAGCGAAGCCCCCACCGCCCCCACCGAGGCGCAACTGGCCGAATTGCACATGCGTTGGCAACTGCCTGCGCCGCCCGTTGCAACCAAACCGTAACAACGTCTGTATTTATAAAAATTTAATGCTTTTTAAAACTGTGTCGATACGATATAGTTAGAAGTAACGTAAAGTCGTTTGCGCTTTACAGATGCAGGGATTATGGCAATGTTGGTAGGTACACGCCTTCAAAAACAGGCTACAGGGTATACGCTTGCCGAG
>JAYKHY010000026.1:0-21757 GCA_035285025.1 Vampirovibrionales bacterium
GCTTTTGACTTTGAAATCCGGCTTTAACCTGTTTCTCAGAACCACATTGAGGGCATTGCATACTGACTCTCCAAAACAATTTCTGCTTTGAAGATTAGTATATCTTAATTACTTAGCAATACCAAAACAAGTATACCCGCCGGCGCTAAGGCCAACGGGTATACGTTAGAACAACTGTGTCGTGTAGCGCTGTTTGTTAGGGTCTAAAGCGCACCGCTTCAAAGTTTTTAAGCGTAATCTCCTTTTGCTCGCCAACTGCTGTGAGCATTTGAATTTTCTTAGTTGTGGCATCAACATTTATCACTTTAAAGCCAGTGGAGCCTTCTGGAACACCACTGAGTACAAACACATCTCGGCCACTACCGCCGTCTATAACACCTGTCCTAGGCAATGCGAATGCTTCCGAGCCAGGAAAAAAAGGAGTAAAACCTCTTGCGGTAATCCTTACATTCGCAACATCATCGCCAGCGCCCAGTGATATATTCCCGGTAGAAGTATAATTACTATCTATATAAGGAGAAAATTCAGCGCCAATGACTACAGAATCTTTACCACTACCTGTCGTAATATTGCCTGTTTGGGCACCTTCGTAAACATAAACTCGATTTGCGCCAGCCCCAGCATTAATGTGATTGGTTCTGCCCTTGATTAATAAAGTATCATTCCCTGAGCCAGCGGTAACATTACCTGTTATAGCCTCGGCAGAAAGAAATGGATCGCCGTAAATATCAAGCTTATTGACGCGTAACGTATTGTTTCCTTGGCCAAGAAGCACACTGCCGACTATAGTGTCTTGATGAGATAAGCCAGTGTATGTACCTGGGTTAATCGTTACCGTATCGCTGGCAGCAGTCCCGCGTACCGTGTAATTTGGGCCACGATTCGTGTTAATTAAAATATTTGCCATAACAGGTCCTTTCTAAGCTAAGTAAGCAAACATACGAGCTTATTTTAAAAATTTTATATATTAATAAAAACTTTATAATTTATTTAATTGTGTTTATTTTTATAAATTTTTTTTAAAAACAAATTCGGCTTTAAAAACGCAGCTTAACAAATCCTTTTTTAAGTCCAGCACTGCGTTTAAGCCTTTATTGGCCCCAGTTTAATCCTGTCTGCAAGGGTGCTTGGGCCCGGGTGGTTGTCCTGCAAGCCTCGTGCGATAATAATGCCCTGTACCCGCGTTTTACCCCCAAAAAATGCCCGCTATGAAACTTTTCCTTGATTCCGCCGACCTCACCGAAATCCGCGAGGCTGCAAGCCTGGGCGTCATCTCGGGCGTAACCACCAACCCCACGCTACTGGCTAAATCCGCAGGCGGCAAACCCGTTCAAGCCATCATCGAAGAAATCTGCGCGCTGGTGCCCGGCGGCCCGGTTAGCATGGAATGCGTCAGCGATGACGCCGAGGGCATGATTGCCGAAGGCCGTAAATTCGCCACCTGGGGCAAAGATGTCTATGTTAAAGTCCCGTTCTGCACCGAAGGCGTCAAGGCTGTTTACGCCTTTAGCCAAGAGAACATATCAACCAACGTTACCCTGGTGTTTTCGCTTAATCAGGCTTTGCTAGCCGCAAACGCCGGCGCAACCCTGATTAGCAGCTTTGTCGGACGCCTGGACGATATTGGCTTTGATGGCCTGCAGGTTATCGAGCAATGCGTCGATATGGTGCATAATTACGGTTTTGATGCGCAAATTTTAGCCGCAAGCATTCGTCACCCGCTGCACGTCACCCAATCGGTGGCGGCCGGCGCGCACATCGCCACAATTCCGTTTAAAGTGCTTAAACAAATGTACGGGCACCCGCTTACCACAAGCGGTATTGCCCAGTTTAAAGCAGACTGGGAAAAGGTTTCGGCCTAATCGCCCCGCCAAAGTATTCATCTGACGAGTCGCCCATGCCCACCTTTCGTCAAATGTTATCGCTATTCTTTAGCGCGTTTGTCATCAGCGCTGCACTAACCGTTGCCATAGTCAGCCTGTGGAAGGGGCTCCCCGTCCTATCCCACGGCATCCCGACATGCGGCGTACTGATCCAAAATAACCTGTTACACACCCTGTTTTACAACAGCTGCGGCTGTGCCACCGTGTTAATTGTGCTGAATATTTTATCCATCGTTGCTTTACAACGATTTTTTCCGCTATTCCTGCTACAAATCCGGGCTTTAAGAGCCAAACCATAAAGGCGCATCGTGGCAAAAACAACCCGAACCAAATCACTCCAACCCCAACCAAAGGGTTCCGCCGAAAGCCCACAAGCTCGCGCGCTTTCGAGTACCCTTACCCCTGCGCAGCAAGCGTTACTCCCAATGCTCGAGGCCTTTACCTCGGCCTTGTTACTTACAGAAGCCAAAACCGCCGAAATCGTTTTTTGCAACGGTATTTTAAAAGACTGGCTTAATCCAGATGAATGCCCAACCACGCTTGATGCCCTACTTGGCCTGGCGAAAGGCGGATTCCCGGTTGGAACGCTTAAACCGGGCGTTCAACCCCCGGCAGCCGACCAAAAATGGATGCCGCAGGTTGTTACACTTAAATTAGGGCCGCAACAAGGCACTAAACTCAAGATTAAATATCACCCCCTGACCCAATTAGCCGGTTGCGAACACTTGGTGCTGTGTCAACTGGATGCGTTTGCCGAAGACGTCTCGCTAACGCAGGCCCATAACGAGTTTGTGAGCACCGTAAGCCACGAATTCAGAACGCCACTCACCAGCATCAAGGGCTTTGCCGATACGATGCTGCGCTACGGCGGGCAATTGCAAGACGATCAGCGTAAACGTTTTGTGACGATTATCAAGGATCAAGCCGATCGCCTGACACGCCTGGTCGAGAACCTGTTGGCGGTCTCAAAGCTCGGTGCGGGCAAGGTCAAAATGGTGTATCAGCCGGTGCAGGTTCAGCCGCTGGTCGAAAAAATCGTGGAGCAACTTAAAGCCAAAGGCGTACAGGATCCACGCGTAAAACGCGAGTTTAAAATCGACTTTAAAACCAAATTGCCCGATGCCTGGGCGGATTTGGACAAATACGAGCAGATTTTACTGAATCTTATCGATAACGGCGCCAAGTATTCGTTTGCGGATTCGACGGTGGTTTTAACGGCAGAAGCCGTTAACGACAACGACGCTGTACGCGTGAACGTGACCAACACCGGTGTGGGCATTCCGGCAGATAAACTGCCCCGAATTTTTTCGCAGTTTTCCCGAATCGAGAACCCGCTGACGCGCGACGTGGAAGGCACCGGGCTGGGGCTGTACATTACCAAATCGCTGGCATTGGCCCTGGGTGGCGATATTACCGTGGAAAGCACGCCCAACGAGACGACCACGTTTAGCGTCACGTTGCCGGCCGCCACCGCCGAGCGCCAGGAGGGCTACCGCCGTAAGTTGCTCCTTGCGGGGCAAACTGAGGAGGATGGCAATGAGTGAAGACATAATTAGTTTGTCTTTAAGAAATAAATTCAGAGATGCAATGGCTCAATTGAGCTGGAAAGAAATAGAAGCTCTTTTTGAACTAGGCGGATTAAAACCAGTTACTGACTATAGACCGAAAAACATCAGTCTAAAGCGTGCACTTATTGAACAATATTATGCAAGTATCCATTTTGATTGCTTAGAGGAAGTAAATAAATTAATTTATGTTTACGAAGAGTTTTTATTAAAGTTAAAGTGCGCTCCATCTAATAAAATTTTGCCTTTTTTAATCGCTTCTTTAGAAAAAGAAGGATTTATTTATACAAAGCAAAAAATTATTCTATCGAGTACTTCAAGCTTAGACAGCGTAAAACTAAGTTTATTAGATAAAGGATTAGTCCAAGAAGAATTCAAAAAAGTAAGGATCAACATAGAAAGCTGCCATTACCCGACAGCTATTACTAATGCTTACACCCTTGTAGAAGCTGTTTTAAAAGAGCTACTTAGGATTTGCAATATTTCTTTTAACGAAGACGAAGGAGATATTCGACAACTTTATAAATTAGTCTCTGAAGCATTAAAACTTGAACCTCAAGGTGATCACCTTGAAAATCATTTAAAAATGATTCTACAAGGACTCAAACATCAAATTTCTGGCCTTTATCAACTCGCAAACAAAGGCAGCGACAGACATGCGCGCCGTTATAATCCACAGCCTCATCACGCCCGATTGGCTGTTAATGCAAGCATTACTTTGACAGAATTTTTAATAGACTCTTACGAGTACCAATCAAACAAAACTGTGGCCGATACTTCTGTTCAGAGGCTAGAGGTATCTTTATAAATGCTTTTACACCGTCATTTTAAATCAGCCAACCTGGCTTTGATGCGAGGCCGTAAACTTAAACACGGCCTCGCAGACGACTCGCGTGCAAGCGCTGTAGCGCGTAGCAGCGCGCCGTTGTCAAAAGCCAGGCTAGGCGTTGCCGGCGCAAGTCAACCAAATTGGGGTATCTCTAGGAGCGTAGCCCCTGAGAGGGGAGCGTTGAGGGGCTTGCCCCTCAGGTGCGGGGCGGATAGCTCCGCAAAAGGATGTAACGCCGCATGAGCCTTCAGGTTGTTCTCGTCATTGGCACCAGCACCCCTGACCACATGGCCGCGCTCAAAGAAACCATGGGTCGCGAAAGCCACCTGATAAACGCGTTTTTTCTGGATACGCTCGAAAACGCGATGCTGGCTATTGAGCATTTACTGCCCGACCTGGTGTTTGTGATGGCAGACAACCTGCTAAAACAAGCCACTCCACCGCCAGAAGCCCTTTACCCCAACCAGTCCGCAAACATCATCATCGATTTTTGCCGCGAATGCCGCGAAACGCCTAACCTTGATCATCGCCCCGTCCTGGTGATTCAAACCGAGGCGCAAAACGAGGAAGAACGCATTGAGTACCTGATTAACGGGGCGGATGATATTCTCACCAGCGGCATGGGCCCCGAAGAACTGCGCGTGCGCCTGCTAGCCCACCTGCGCCGCAATTTATCGCTACTGTCGCACAAAATTACCCGCCTGCCCGGCCTCGATGTAGCCGCGCGCATTATGCAGCGCTATATTTTACAAAACCGCCTGGCCGAAGAAACCAACACCGATAACACCGCCCCGTGGGCGCTGATGCTGATGGGTCTGGATACCTTGGGCCTTTACACCGAGCGCTACGGCCCGGTACCCGCAGAGCAAGCCATTCGGACGTTTGGCGCCATGCTCACCACACTCATTCGGCCGCCGGATTTTGTGGGCCACACCGAAGCCGACACGTTTATGATTATTACGCACCCCGACCGGGCCGAAAAAATTGCTGCGATTTTGTGCCGACAATTTGATCAAGTCGTGCCCAATTTTTACTCGGAATCGGATCGTAAACAGGGTTATATGATGGTCGAAGGCGAAAGCCGGACCAGTCGACGCGTCGGACTGCTCAATTTATCCATCGGCATTGCCAATAGCCAAGTGCAACCCTATACCAATTATAAAATTGCCTTTACCGAAGCTAACCAGATGCGTCTGCTGGCTAGCCAACTGCCGCAAAGCACCTGGATTAGTGATCGCTTTAAACTCACCGGCGGAACACAAGCCACCAGCCAGGCAGCCGATATTGCCGAAACCCTGAATAAACCGCCCACAGTACTTGTGGTCGAAAGCGATGCAGCCCTGGCATTTTTACTTAAAACCACCCTCGAAATGGGCGGCTATAAAGTCGAAACCGCTAACAACCCGGCCGAAGTGCGTGAACTGACCAAAACAAAAGCCATCAGGCTTGTGGTGATGGATTCGCTCATATTAGGCGAACCCGTGGGCTGGAATTTATGCCAGGAGCTTAAACACGATAATCCGCACACACTGGTCATTTTAATCTCGACGTTGCACGACCGCGATAAAGCCATGATGGTGGGCGCAGATTTATACATGCCTAAACCGTTCGAGCTACTGCCCTTGCTTAATTGGATCAACCGCCTGCTTCCCGCAAAACCCAGCGCGGCGCAAGTCGAGTTTTAGGCTAATTTAAAAAACGCCTTTAAAATTTAAACGCGCTTGCGAGTACCGTAAGCGCGTTTAATGATTTAACGATGATGCTGATGAGCCCTAATTGGAGTTGCTAAGCATCGGTGCTTTAAACACGGTGCCCGTCACAATCGCCAGCAGAATCGAACCAACCAACGCCATGAGCAGGTTACTCACCTCAAAGCCCGGCACCAACGAGGCAGCCAGCATAAACATTAGCGCGTTAATGATAAACGAGAATAACCCCAGCGTGAGCAAGTTAATGGGCAGAGTTAGCAGGCTTAAAATTGGTTTAACTATCAGGTTAACAATGCTCAAGACCAGTGTTGCCACAAGCGCCGCACCAAAATTGACGATGCTAATGCCCGGTAAAAAATAGGCAATCGCAAATAGAATTAAAGACGATAAAACCCAATGTAGCAGTAATTGCACCATAATATTTATACCTCCACCGTACAGCTAAACAAGACAGCAGCGAACAAAAAACGAATAACTTACGAGTAAACCATGCGCTAAAGTAAAAAACACTATAGCATAACGCCCTCGTTTTGAGATCTTTTTTTTTATATAAAAAATTTAAAGCCTGGCCTGAATTTTCTGCTTACACGCGCGCTTGCCTTAGCCTAAACGTTTAAACACTTACACGTACCTTGCAAACCATTCGTTATTTTCTGGGGTTATTTAAAAAATCAGGCAGATTCAAATCGAGGAGTTTTTTTGCGGTTTCTTGCAAGCCATTATTGCCTTTATTCAACAACGAGGCTTTTGGGCCCACTGGCTTTTGAACCGGGGCGTTTTGCCACGCGTCTGACGTGCCCATTGGCGCCTTGGCCGAAGAAGCATCCGCGGGGTTCATCGAGCCGCGTTCGCCCGCCATACGCTCTAACGATTCAAACGGGCTGCGTACCGTGTTACCCGCACCCGCGGTCCGAACCGCGCCAGCAGCATCGCCAAACAAACCAGGCTGCTTCAATTCAAACCCGGTGGCAATCACCGTAATCTGTATTTCGCCCTGAATCCGATCGTCAATTACGGAGCCAAAAATAATGTTGGCATCTTTGTCTACGCATTCGTAAACTATATCTGCCGCTTCGTTCACTTCAAACAACGTCATATCCGGCCCGCCGGTCACGTTAAAGATCACGCCACTGGCGCCTTCAATCGAGGTTTCAAGCAAGGGCGAATTCACGGCCATCCGGGCGGCTTCAAGCGCACGGCCCTCGCCCGTCCCGCGACCAATCCCCATAATAGCAGAACCCGCCATACTCATCACGGCTTTAACATCGGCAAAGTCAACGTTAATCAGGCCGGGTACGGTAATAATATCCGAGATGCCCTGCACCCCGCGCAGAAGCACATCATCAGCAATGCGGAACGCTTCTTGCATAGACGTACGACGCTCGACCACCTGTAAAAGCTTGTCGTTAGGGATCACAATCAGGGTATCCACCGCGTCTTTAAGCGCTTCGAGACCCTGAATTGCCTGCTGTTGACGGCGACGCCCTTCAAACGCAAACGGACGCGTCACAACGCCAACCGTCAGCGCGCCCATATCGCGAGCAATGCTAGCGACCACCGGTGCAGCACCCGTGCCGGTGCCCCCGCCCATACCGGCGGTAATAAACACCATGTCTGCGCCTTCGAGCACGTTTAGAATATCTTCGCGACTTTCTTCGGCGGCTTTTTGGCCAATGGCAGGGTTACCGCCAGCGCCTAATCCGCGGGTAATTTTATTCCCCAGCTGGATGCGCTTTTCGGTCAGTGCCATGTCGAGCACTTGGGCGTCGGTGTTGGTGACCCAAAAATCAATGCCGCTTAAGCCGTGGGCAATCATTCGGTTAACCGCGTTGCCGCCGGCACCGCCTACACCCACCACCTTGATATTGGCGCGCATACGATTGACCCCTTGCTGTTGTTCGAACATGTGCTGTTGCGACATTGCAGAAACCTTCAAATCAAAATTAAAAAAGAGGGCGGCAAGTTAAATTAAAAGACAGATGCCTTTATTAAAACACTGATGAAACGCCGGAGTAAACACCTAACAAGCGTTTAAGATAAAAACACCACTATTTTTATGGACACAAACTAATACTTACTATTTAACAATTGTAGTAATAGATGCAATGGATTGTAACCGCATGTTTTGCACTTATTCGTTTAGCCCGCGGATTTTAAGGCCCGATACACCAAAACAACCGTAACGGCTTAGCGCAACTGCGCCTGAAGCCACGCTTTTGCAGCCGTTGCGTCGGTAATTTTTCCTTCCAGGTGCAGCAACCGTAACTGTGTTTGTAAACGCTGAATTTCTGGCCCTTGGGGCACGCCCAAAGCCAGTAAATCTGCTGGCTGCAAGGGCGAAGCAACCCGTCGCCAGTGCCGCCAGTACGTCAAAAACGTTAGCCAACACGCCTGCGCTGCTGCGTCGGGTTCATCAGGTCTATCAGCCTTTAACTCAAATCGTTCAAACAACGGCAAATGCACAAAACACGCCAACGCCACTGGCAACCGCACAGCATCCAGCAAGGCGCACACTGCCGCCGCGTTTTTTTTGGCCAACGCCTGTTGCAGGGCAACCCGATTTTCGGGCGTGTTGAATCCCGCTAGCTGATTAACCTGCTGACGTTCATCGCGGCGCAGCGCTAAACCGTTTTGCAACGCACACTGTTGTTCTGGTGTAACACAGGCTCCAAGCGCTAATACGCAAGCCATAAACAACGTTTGGCGCAGCTCAGCGCGGCTGGGTTTATCAAGGTTATTTTTATCAAGAAAATGCCCACCTTGGCTGTTTGACTCCTGCGCAACCCAATCCCCAAGTTCCATTGTGGCTGCGTCAGATTCAGGTGTGCATAACTCAGGCAAGCTTACCTCACACGCATTCGCTTCTGGCGCGCCAATCTCGCCCGAGACCAGTTGCTGATGATAAAAAAATAATCGCTCAAACACCGCTCGGATTGAGTTATCCGCACTGTTTGGCACGAACGTTTTCAGATCTGGACCGCCTAACAACACGGCACCGCCCGTGTTCAAAAACAACATCCAGTCTTCGAGTTTTTTTTGAGTTTGATGCGCCGCTGCGTCGCTTGCCAGCCATTTGTAAAGCGCCACCCGCATTCGCTCTCCGCCGCCGGTGTAAGGCGCGTTAGGCTCGGGAAACGTGCTTAAACAGCGCTTAAGCCATAGCCAGGTTTGCGGCTCAAATTTAAACGCAAACCGACTGCAAAACCCAAAGCCTCGCACTATGCGCGAGGGATCTTCCACGAATGAATCCGCATGTAACACGCGCAATTGCCGTGCATTTAAATCATTCAGGCCCAACCCGGTCGGATCCACCCAGGCCTCGCGCGCTTCAGGTAACGCTTCTGCAACAGGCAAACGCAACGCCAATGTATTCATCGTAAAATCTCGCCGCAGCGCATCTTGTGCCAGCGGTACGCCCAACTGTTCTACGGTGGGTAAAGCCCCCGGATACGCATACCGTTCGGTGCGTGTTGACGCCAAATCAAACTGCAGCTTGTGCTTAAAGCGCAGCGTGGCGGTACCAAACGCAGGATACGTCTGTACACATTCAAACTCGGTACGCCACTGGCAAAGCGCTTGCGCCACGGCAAGGGCATTGGCTTCGACTGTAAAATCCAATTCTGCATTTAGCGCAAATTCTGGCAAAACGATTTCCGCTAAATTCTTTTTTAAACCGCTTAACAAAACATCTCTGGGAAAACCGCCCACGCAAAAGAGCGTTAAATTTTTTTCTGCACAAAAAAGATTTAACGTTTTGAGCAATTCAGAAGATTGAATCAACGCGTTATTGGTAAAAAGCATGCGTTATAAGATTTAAGTAAAAATAATATTTATATTTAATAACCGTAATCATAGAGGCGCTTAATACTGGTTCAAAACTCGTCGTAATGCAATACGGGCCGAAAAAAGCTTGGTTCAAAATTAGTTCAAAAGCCAGTTGAATCCTTCGTTAAAAAACCGATCAAAGTTTACAGCGTTTTAAACGTCGTACTTCAGGCGCAAAAACCGTGAACTGTTTTGAACGCAAATCGCGGCCACCTTTAAACGTCGTATCAAATAAAAACCTGGTGTTTTGATCGCATCCTGAACGTTTTTTGCACTTAAGAATTGATCCAATCTAACAATGCGACGTTGACTTTTGGATCGAATTAAATTTAATACACGAGACGTAGGCGCCCCAAAAGGCAGTCTGGTGGCCTTTTTTATGTACCAAAAAAATTATATGCAAGTATCAATGACGAAAAAATTACACGTTTACCCCCCCCAAAAAAAAAACATGGCTTAACCTGCCTTCATGCAGAGGGGTTCGCATAGCGATTTGGCACAGGGTAAGCATAAAACGCCTAACCAGACTGTATGCAAAAAATCAACCCGTCCTTACTTAAGGGAGTCTATCCGTTTGGTGTTTAGGTGTTTATAACATCTCAAAGCTTGAGCCGTTTTCAGCTTTGCGTTCTCTCTCTATCGCGCGCGTCGTGCGTCCAAAGTCAAATAGACTCACTCACTCAATCACTTACTCACGTAAACGTGATTGACGTGACCGTATACCGGCTAGAGCAAATACTCGCGGCCGCCTAAAAGCTGTACAAACACCTGGCCGGTTGCGGCCACTATTTTAACGCTGCGGCCCTTATTCCCTCCAATATCGGCCTTTTCGACGGTTAAGCCGTATTTACTGAGTGATGCGCGTACAGCAATCGCATTGCGTGAGCCAATGTTTAAAATATTGCCGCCGCCGCCGCCAAAACTAAATAATTGCGCGCCGCCCACCATTTTTACCGAGGATTCGTTGAGTTTGCCGCCCTTGTTTTCGTAAGCCATTAACAATTGCGGCATGGCTTTATCGGCGTATTTGCCCGGTAAACTGTCCTGATTATCGCCCACCAGGGTGCTATCGGGTAACGCAATCAGGGCAAGCCCCATTAGGTTCAAGCCTTTATCCTGGACGCAAACAAGCAACCCGCTGGCCAACTGGTTCACGACAAAAACACGCGTGCGATTATCGTTGATAATCACATCGCCCAGGTTAATCACTTCTGTCGTTTGGATGGGCATATTAAGGCATCAGGGTTTAGGGGGTAAATGTATCGAGGCGGTCAGGGTTTCAATCTGCGATTGCAGGTCAATGAGTTCGCTCATTAAAACTTCCAGCAAGCCTTTATCCAGCGCTAGGCCAGCCTCAATGATCGAAGGATAATGCAACTGGTACATCATGCCATCGCCGCCAATGCCGTTTCCCAGTAAGGTTGCCAGGCCGTCGGCCAGATGTACGCAGGCCAACAGGCGTTTATCGCTATCGGGCGTCTCGGCGGGGATGTTTTCGGGGTTGTGATGATAACCGATGACCAGCACCATGCGCTCGGGCAGTTGCCATTTACGAGCAATGGCCATACCCACTTCGGTATGACTTACGCCAATGATCTCTTTTTCGGCTTCGTCAAATCCCACCTGATGATGCGCCGCGTAACGGTCAATCACGGCATAATTAGTGCCCACCTGGTTGGCCAACACGATTTTGCCAATATCGCGCAGCAGGGCTGCGGTAAACGCCAGCTCGGGATCAAGTTTTTGAGGCTTAGGCAAATGTTTTTGCGCAATGTGCCTGGCGTAAAACGCACCTGTTACGCCGTGGAGCCATAAATCGCCGCTTTTTAAAAAATAGCCCGGTAAATCGCGTTTAAGCGATAAATGCGAAATGATGGTGTAGGCCATGCTTTTTAGGGTGTTAAAGCCTAGAATCGCAACGGCATCTTTGACGGTATCAATCTTACGCGATAACCCGTACGCAGCCGAATTACACAGCCTGAGCATCTGGGCCGTCAGGTTGGGATCAATGCGAATAATTTCTGCCAGATCATCCGCGCTGACGTCCGGGTCTTCCATGCGTTGCGTCAGTCGAATGACAGCTTGCGGCAATTGCGGCAGCTGATCAATGGACTCAATAAACTGTTCAGCATTCATGGGCTAAATAGCGTAAATCAACTTTAGGTCAGGATACTTTGATACTCAAAATAGAGTCAGGGAAAGCGTTTTAATAACCTATAGAAGATGATTCACTTTTTTAAATATAGTATAACGATGCTGTGTAGGTTAAGCATGGGCTTCAGCGATAAGCGAATGACTATCGCTAATGAAGTCTTAAGAGAAAAGTGAAAAAAGTTTAAAAAATGCGCAACCGCTTAAAACAAAAAATGGGCGGGAAGGGACTTGAACCCCCACGGATTACTCCACTGGCTCCTAAGACCAGCGCGTCTACCATTCCGCCACCCGCCCATAGAAAAAGAAAAAACAGGTGATTTAGTTGTTATAGATTAAACCACAACCGGCGTTGATTATTAAAATGCTTTTGCCCCTAACGCTTTAGCGCCTGATTCAGGGCCAGCTCGAGCGTCTGGATTTTGGCTTCGAGCACTTGCACCCGGTCTTCGGCCAGGCTTTGGCCAAGTTGCGCTTGCTGGGTTTTGGTTTCAAGGATAAACGTATTCTGGTTAATTTTTTTCCGGCTTAAATAGCCCCATACCCAGCCGCCGCTCAGTCCGGTTGTAAAAACCAGCAGCAATCCGCTACCGATTGCACCGATTTGTGCCGCGTCGATGCCTGTAAAAAGGGGGTTGGCAACAAACCAGCCCCAGGCTGCAAGCGCCAGGCTAAACAGAATCAGACAAATAATGGCGAGCCGCATCATAGTAGGAGAAAAACCGCAGAGAAAAGCATTGAAACGCGTGATACTGCGTTCAGATTACGGCAAATGTAGCGGCAAGTAAAACCGAGCCAGCGTAAAAATTTGTGAATATTATTATCATTTAGCCCAAAACCAATAGACATTAACGCTTGAAGCGCTTTAATAAAACCATACCTTAAGCTTAATTTCTCTCCTCCTTCAAAGTGGTACCCCCGCCCTTCCTGAGTTAGCTGTATCAGATTTTTTTCTGGTTCGTTAACAAAGAAGGGCTTTTTCTTTGAAAAAATTTTTTAGCCAAATTTTCGTTTCGTGGGAATCATCGCGTTAATTTGGGTGCCCAGAAACTTGGGACGACTGACCCATTCAAATTTGCCACCCAAATCGTGTACGCGTTCCTGAATCCCCACAAACCCTAAATGCCCTTTGGACTTTTGGTGCTCCAGCGTTTTAACGTCTACGCCGCACCCGTTATCCGAGATTTTTACGCGCAGCCAGTGCGATTCCTGGGGCGAGTAACTAATAATCACGTTAACCTGATTGGCCTGCGCGTGGCGTTTAATGTTTTGTAAGGCTTCCTGAAGAATCCTGAATAACGAAATCTGATAAGCGTTCTCGAGCGTGTTTAATGCTAAATCATCGGCAATGTAATGGATTTGCGTTTGAGGATTCTGAGACTTGAAGTCTTCAATCAGGTAATGCAGGCTGGCGCTGAGCCCTAATTCCTCAAGCATCAGGGGTTTTAAATGCTGGCAGTTACGGCGCAGCGCAATAATAATCTGATCCACTTTTTCGGGCGTGTAATTGCGCTTAAGGTCAATCATTTGCTGCAGCACGTCGTCGTGTAAATCCTGGGCAAGGAGGCGGCGCTCGTTTTCCTGGCTCGAGAGACGATGCTGCTGAGATAATTGCAGCGCGTTAAACAGTCGAGAAATATCTACGACCGAAACAACGGTTAAAATAATGCCCAAACTCGCCATCGTCAGCGCAAGCACCACCGGCGTCGAGCTTATAAACGAGGGCGAATTGTACTCTGTGGCATGCGAGAGCAGCACAAACACTGCGATGATAAGCAGTAACAGGCACAATACCAGAATCGGGGCGAGCGTGGTGGCCTTACGGAGCTTCCAGCCAGCAAAACTCATGCTGTAACCCCCACCATGGTTAATTGGGCGCGTGGGTAAAAATAAGCGAAGCGTTATGACCACCAAACCCAAAAGAGTTGCTCATGGCGTAGTTTAGGCGTTGTTGCGGCGTTAAGTGGCGCGCGACGTTGGGCACGTAATCCAGGTCGCACTCTGGATCCGCGTTATCCAGGTTGATGGTGGGCGGTAAAATCTGATGATTTAACGAACAGATGGCTAATATGCCTTCGACCGCACCAGTGGCGCCCAGCATGTGCCCGTGCATGCTTTTGGTTGCGCTCACGGGCGGAACCGCCTGAGAGGATTCGGCGAATACGCGCTTCATTGCTTTGGTTTCTGCAATATCGCCTAACTTGGTACTGGTGGCGTGCGCGTTAATGCTGCCAATCGCCGAGGCTTCGATGCCAGCGTTGCGCAGCGCAAGCACCATGGCGCGGCTCGCGCCCTCGCCATCGGCGCACGGGGCAACCACATCGTTAGCATCCGAAGAGCGACCGTAGCCTGCAACTTCGGCCAAAATTGTAGCGCTTCGGGCTTTAGCGTGCGCGAGCGATTCGAGCACGACAATACCAGCGCCTTCAGACATCACAAAGCCGTCGCGCGACTCATCAAAGGGCCGCGAGGCCAGCGTGGGATCGTCGGCGCGCATCGAGAGGGTTCTTGCGGCGGCAAAACCTGCGATCGAGACGGCATTCAGAGGCGCTTCTGCACCTCCGGCCATCACCACATCAACTTCGCCCAGTTGGATCATCCGCATGCCTTCGCCAATAGCATCGGTGCCGGTGGCGCAAGCGGTAACAACCGCAAAATTAGGGCCCTTGGCGCCAAATAAAATCGATAACCGTCCCGAGGCCATATCCGTAATCATCATTGGCACTAAAAACGGGCTGCAACGGTTGAACCCTTTGTTCAGGCATGCACGAATCTGATCATCAATCGTGGTAATGCCGCCAGCGCCACTGCCAACAACCACGCCAAAGCGGGTAGGGTCAATGGTCAGGGCACCGTTTTCGTCGGCGAGTTTAGCCTGTTTAAAGGCTTCGGTAGCTGCGCCTACGGCAAACTGGGTAAAGCGATCCATGCGCCGGGCTTCTTTTTTGTCAATGTAAAGCTCGGGATTAAACTCCGGGATTTCGCCGCCGATTTTGCAGGTGCGTTCAGCTTCATCGACACGGGTAATGTATTTAATACCGCTTTTGCCTTGGCAAACGTTTTGCCAGAGTGCTTCAACGCTCATGCCAAGCGGCGTAAGGGCTCCCATGCCGGTAATTACGACGCGTTGTTCATCGGGTTTTTGAGTGTGAGAAATCGGCATAAGTCTGGCGATGGCAGGTTCAATCTAAGAAACTTTGGGGCGCTATTGTGATTTTAAATGCTTAACAACTGGTATGAGGTGGTTTGAGGTTGTAACGTTTAAAAATATCTATCGCGTGTCTGCCACCTAAATGGCGTCTGGCAAGATCATAGTGGCAACCAAGCTCGACTTCCGTGGTTTTGGTAAGCTCTTTGAGTGTTGGCTGTTTACGTTCAGCTTCAGGTTAAAGATGAATTCTGCTTCAGGTCGGTTTCTATAGCGTTTTCAAGCGCTTGGTTTTGGCCTGTAGTGTATTACTTAGGCATTCCACTAAAAACAACACGCTGAAGCAGAATAGTCATATCATCTGTAATTCAATAATTTGCGTAAACTTACTTGGCTACTTTTTCAATGTAATCAACTGCTTGCTGAATGGTCTGGATTTTTTCGGCTTCTTCTTCCGGAATCTCGAGGCCAAACTCTTCTTCAAGTGCCATCACTAGTTCCACGGTATCTAACGAATCTGCGCCTAAATCCTGGGTAAAGCTTGCCGTGGGCACAATTTGCGCAGGCTCAACGCTCAGTTGTTCCATAACGACTTTTTTTACACGATCCATAATGGAGAGTTGCGTATCGGCGGTCATTGTCAAAATGCTCCTGTGAGTGTGTGATTAAAAAATTGGGCACTAATACCACATATTCATAGCTGGAATACGGGCAAGAGGCAAGCTGTTGCGATTTGGCCAGTAGTGCCGCATCTGTGCCAGTAGTGCTTTGTATAAAAATGGTAAAACATCAGTTTAACATACTGCAGTCGGTTTTGGTTTTTTGGGTCGCTGCCAGTCACTTAATCAACAAACGTACTAACTTAAAGCACCAGTTATAAGACCAGTTAAAGCACTAGTCCGCCCGAAACCTCAATGACCTGGCCGGTAATGTAGCTTTGTGGGTCGGCTAAAAACGCCACGGTTTTGGCAATGTCTTCCGGGGTGCCAAGGCGTCCCAACGGGATCATTGCCTGGATTTTTTCCTGGGGTAAATCGGCCGTCATATCGGTTGCGATAAACCCGGGGGCAACTGCGTTTGCCCGAATACCTCGTCCGGCGAGTTCTTTGGCGAGCGTTTTGGTTAGGCCAATTAACCCCGCCTTACTGGCCGCATAATTGGCCTGGCCCGCGTTGCCGTACAACCCAGAAACACTGGTAATGTTAATTATGCAGCCGGTGCGTTGTTTCATCATAAGTTTGGCGCTACCACGGCACAAATAAAACGCGCCGCTCAAGTTGGCGTTAATGACGCGCTGCCAGTCATCATCCGTCATGCGCACAATCAGGGTATCTTTGGTTAGGCCGGCGTTGTTAACCAGCACATCAATCCGGCCCCAGGCAGCCATAACCGAATCCAGCGCAGCCTGGCACTGCGCGGCATCAGCAACATCCAGCGCAACGGCCATACTTTTTTGTCCGTGGGCTTCGATTGCGGCAACCGTTTGCTGCGCGGCGTCGGGTTTACTTACATACGTAACCGCAACGTGGTAACCGGCGCGCGCAAGCTCGAGTGCGCAAGCCTTGCCAATCCCACGCGAGCCACCGGTAACCAGTGCGGTGCGTTCGGAAACTTCGGGCGTAGACATGTTTCGGGAACCTCTTGCAGGGGATGAACGACTAAAGAAAATAAAGTAACGACGTAAAGAAACGACGAAAGCGTTGACTTGATCGCCCTATAAGCCATCATGTCATGTGGCATATGTAAGGTAGTGCGTATAAACCAGTGCAACCCATTTGCCTTAAAGCATAAACCAACCTAAAGCCGATGCCAAAACAACACGTTTATGCGTATAAAAGCGCCAAATAGGCTCTTAGTAAATTAATACTTTAGTGTCAATAAATACTCAGTACTTTTTTGCCTCACATTTGTCTCACATAGATACGATACGGCTCACAATGCAATCGACAGGAACCCCTTTTATGACAGAAGCGCTGAACACCCCCGCTGTAAGTCCCGCGCAAACCGCGCCGGTGCTAATTCAGGAAGGTCCGTTTACAGGTGAACAACGCCCTTGGGGTAACTTTCTGGTGCTGCGCGATGAGCCGCATTACAAGTTAAAACAGTTGCAGGTGCTCCCGGGGCAACGCCTCAGCCTGCAATTGCATCATCAGCGAGAAGAGCACTGGCTTGTGACGCGCGGGACTCCGGAAATTACCGTGGGCGACAAAACCTGGCAAGCCAAACCGGGCGAATACATTTTTATTCCCAAGGCAGCGCAACACCGTCTGGCCAATCTGACGCAAACCTTGGCAGAACTCATCGAAGTACAGCTTGGCGATTATTTTGGCGAGGATGATATTGTCCGGTTGCAGGATGACTACAAACGGTAGCGCCAAGCAGGGTTTTAACCATAAACTGCTTGTATATATACCGCGTATGCGGATGTATATCTGGCTTAGGTATAACGCAACGGTTGATGTAACAAATTAAGACAAACTGGCACCTTTACACAAAGTTTTACTTTTATTCTATAGAGAGAGAAACTATTATAAAATTATTATTTTTTGTCTAAACGTTTTTTGTTTTTTCAAAAGCATCATCTTGGACTTTATAGGCTAAGGTTTAAGGCTAGTAAGAAAAATCCTTGAATATAAACCACCTTATTAAGAGCGCGTCTAAGTGAAGTTGATTCAAATCAATTTTTAAGTCAAAAAATCTATAAAATTGCAAAAAAACAGTAAAAAACCGAGAGATGAACGCCAGAAAATTATCACCTGATTTAAACGCGCTTTATGCTGTTATGCTTTGCGTCTCGCACAGTTGGCCAAGGCTATAGAAAACGCGCACTAAACTAGGATTAATCAGGATTATCGTCATCAAAAATGTTATTTAATCCTAAAAAATAAGGCACCTGCGGGCTAGGCTTGATTTAATACGTACTAGGCATCAACGCACAGGCTTGCTAACGCAGGCCTACCGTAATCGTTTTACGTCTGGCTGTTGCATCACCTGATTTAATCTTGTATTCGTTGTTACGTTTAACCAGCCGAGAGGAGGTGTGCCTGTGTCGCACGCCCAGCAACACCCTCAAACGTCATCATATTCATCAGCTTCATCTTCAGCGCCCGCAGAAGCGGCGCATCAGTATACAACGCACCGGCTTAACGCGATTGCGCGGCCTATCCGGACGACGGATTATTTTCTGGAAGATCAAAAACGGATGAGCGAAGCCCTGCGTGATGATTTATCGGCGGTGCAATCGTTTTTGAATCGTTGCCAAAGTCTCAGCACACGGCAGGCGTTCCAGTTTGTTAGCGTGCGGGCCTCTTCGGCGCTTAACACGGCACTCGAATAGCATTTTATTTTACCAGTAAGCTTTTTTAGCGAAGCCTTTTTAGCGGGTGCTTGCCCAAGCGCCAGTGGCAAAAAAATCAAGCTTTTACGCCAAACAAATTTTAAAAGTTCCAACCCCTAACCGTGCATCAGGCACGGTACCAACTGCCCTAACCACAGCCTAGGCGTGCGCAGGTTAAGCGTTAACTGTTTAGCGCTGCCGTGCCCAGGCTGTTATTTTTTTGGTATTGGGTCCGTAAGGTTTGGGGAGGGAGCGCGAGGGAGGGAACGGCCCTCGCTTCAGGATGTTGAACCCACTAAACTGACCCACTAGCACTTTCCATCGATAGCGTTTTAGGCGTTTTTAAGCGCTCAAGCGGCCGCTGCAGGGTGATTTAATCAAAAAATATCATGGGGTGAGATGCGGATATAGTTGAGCCTGACGCGCTTTTTTGAGTTTGGGGTTTTATGGAGTTAAACGACATTGCGCGCATAGGTTATGATTTAGGGCATAATGGCGCTATAACGTTGCCAGCAGTCTGCCCAAAATTTTTCTGATTTCTGGAATTTTTCTGGCTTGCATCTGCGTTTTATGCCAACCCCTGTCCTCAAAAATTTTTAAAATTTATTTTTGTCTTCCCCTATTTGTGTTGATGGAAACCCCTTGCTTATGGCTGCTTTATGCGATGTGAACACCATGCCCATGCGCGCCCTGGGACAGACGGGTTTAAACGTGAGTTTAATTTGCCTGGGCACAATGACCTGGGGCCAGCAAAACACCGAGGCCGAAGCCCACGCGCAGCTAGATTGGGCGGTGGATAACGGCGTTAATTTTATTGATACCGCAGAGCTTTACGCGGTGCCGCCGCGCGCCGAAACCTACGGTAAAACCGAGGCATACTTAGGTACCTGGCTAAAAAAGGCCAAAAACCGAGAGCGCGTGATTGTGGCCACAAAAGTGGCGGGTCCTAGTCCTCGTCTGGTCTGGATTCGCGATGGCGATCAGCGTCTGGATGCCGACAATATCAGCGCGGCGTGCGAAGCCAGCCTTAAGCGTTTGCAAATCGAAACCATCGACTTGTACCAGACGCATTGGCCGGACCGCAACGCGAACTGCTTTGGCGAGCTTGGGTTTAAGCACCGCCCGGATGAAACCTTGACGCCCCCCGAAGCCACCCTGGAGGCTTTGCAAGCGCTGATTCAGGCGGGTAAGGTTCGCCATGTGGGCGTCTCTAACGAAACGCCTTGGGGGCTTATGCAGCACCTGAAGCTGGCCGAACAGAAAAATCTGCCCCGCATTGCCAGCACGCAAAATCCATACAGTCTGCTCAATCGCAGCTTCGAGGTTGGCCTGGCAGAGGTCGCCTTGCGCGAGCAGGTTGGCCTCTTGGCATATTCGCCTTTGGCGTTTGGGCAATTGGCGGGTAAGTATTTGCCCACGGCTAAAACGCCTGCTACGGCAGACGCGCGCCTAAACCAGTTTGGGGGCCATTTTAGCCGCTACAGTAGCCCGCACGCGCTTGCAGCCGTGCAAAAATATGTGGCCCTGGCCGAAGCTCACGGCCTAAACCTCGCGCAGATGGCGCTGGCTTACGTGAATCAACAGCCGTTTGTTACCAGCACCATTATTGGCGCAACCACCATGGCGCAACTGCAGGAGAACGTGCTGAGCGTTAACGTTCAACTCAGCCCCGAGGTGCTGGCGGGTATCGAGGCCATCCACGACGAATATACATACCCATGCCCGTAACGCGCTGGTGTTAAGGCCAACCGGCCGCAGGCTATACGCGCCCCAGCATCGTGGCATAATCTCTAATTAATGCGAATTGCTAGTTAGGTGAAAGTCAATGATAAACAGCCTTTTCCAAGCGGGTTGAGCGAGTGGCCCTCAGAAAATTTTCTCAGAACGTTTTTGTGGTGGAGGGCTACGCTTTTACGTCAAATAGCGTTCACGCGCTTTAAAAGTTTTCAGGCGCTCAGCCTTGCATAAGTCAGCTAACGCGCAATTCGAGTTAAAAAGACTCATTAATGATGACCTTTCCCCTAACGCGCAATTCAAGTAAAACAGTATCATGCAAGCAGTAGTCATGCTCTTAATAGCCACGGCATAAATCGAGACGCCATGAACAGAGATTCGGACGAACACTTCGAGGCGATGCCCGCTGGCGGCCCATCGGTTGGCGTAGCACGCGCGGCCGGTTGGCTCCACGACGAGGTTAATCTGCAGATTAAAGGGTTTGGCTGGCTGGGCCTGCTGTTGCCGCCTACGGCGGTACCGTTGCTATTGCTTTTGCTGTGCTTGCTGCCATTATCGGTATTAACCGCTAAAAGCCTGGTGTGGCCCTTAATCGATTGGGTCCAGACGCTCACAACCGGTAACGTCGAGAACGTACCAGTGTTGCTGCTGCTTAAACTCATCGGGTTTATTATTCTAGGCTGGGCTGGCCTGCTGATGCTGGGGTTTCGGTTAACGCTGACGTATTACATGCAATGGGCGCAAACATTCCCCAGGCCGCATCCGCTGCATGTGGCCTACGCCCCCGATGCCATTGAATCGATGGCCAGCCTGCTGCAGTGGGGCGCGTATCGACTGTTTCGGGTTGCGCTACCGCCGGGCATTTGCGCGGCGCTTAGCATTGGCTTAGGCGTGTTTGGACTTTTTATTTTTAGTTGGTTGGTGGGCGTGCCGGCGCTGATTTTACCGTTTATTTTTACGCTGGGCCTGTTTGCCATGATGATGCTGGGCCTTGCCGCCGTGATTTTGGGCGTGCGCGCCATCTGGAGCTGGTTATCCACCGGCTTTGGCGAGGTCATCGTGATTACCGAACCCTGGCTTGATGTGCGGCTAGCGTTTGAGCGGGCCCGGCGTTTGGCCTGGTGTTCGCCGTCCTCGTTTTTGTTTTTACCGCTCTATGCGCTGTATTTTTTGTGGTGCGCGGGCGCGTTTATCTGGCTGTTAATGAATTACGAAATCACCGATTTGCTGGCCCTTAACGGGGCATGGTTGCCGGTGCTAGCCGTCTCGTTTGCCACGCTGGTGTTTTATTTGCTGTTAAACGCCATGAAGTTATTTGCCTACCACCACGCCCTGATTGTATATTACGCGCAGTTGCCGCAATCCATCAAAGAGCAATACGCGGCCCCGGTTGGTTCAAAACTGAGAACAGCCCACTAAAAAAAGGAGAGTGTTAGTTTTTAAGTGATATACTCTTCTCATTCAGGTTTGCTGAGGAGAGCTTCAAATGAATTGCCTAAAATGTAATACTCTGGCCGTTAAGAATGGCTTTCAAAGCGGCGTTCAGCGGTTCAAATGTAAAGCGTGTGGTCACCAG
>JAYKHY010000027.1:0-5015 GCA_035285025.1 Vampirovibrionales bacterium
GCTTTTGACTTTGAAATCCGGCTTTAACCTGTTTCTCAGAACCACATTGAGGGCATTGCATACTGACTCTCCAAAACAATTTCTGCTTTGAAGATTAGTATATCTTAATTACTTAGCAATACCAAAAAAATTATCATTTCGGCGGGTCTCAAAATTCAGACCTCGGCATTGGGCAAACAATTTAGTAAAAATATGAATCCCACTTTTTCGTGAAGCGTATTTTTGTTGTAAGCGCACAGAACATTGATTTTTCGGATTTCGCAACGCTTGGCACGCTACTAATTAATGCTTAGCCGGTAGAGTCACCAGGCCAAGATAGTCAAACTAAAATCGAGTTTACCTCAAGGCAAAGCCATCTCGAAGAGTCCTTGCAAATCGCCTTGTCTGCACGCATAATAGCATTATACGCGATTGTATAAATCGTGATAACGAGAGCATGCGCAAGCATACTCTCGTTTTTAGCTTTTTAGGCCCCTACGCCACCCCGGCAAATGCCGCAATCAAGGCCCGAAATCCAGGCGAGAAAGCCTTGTAAAAAGTGGATTTCGTTCGTCTTCGTCCACAGGGCAATCCTAACAGTAATTCGCGCTGATTGAACCGTTTATGCAGGCAACACCCACCCCAAAAAAACTTAAACCTACCGAGCGCCAAACCCTGGCCCAGGCGGTTTTGACGCGTTATGACGCGTTTTTTACGACGCTCGGGTTTTTTCTGGTGGGCGTTCGCGCAGAGTATCAGGCCGAAGCGCTGACACTGGTGTTTGACATTGATAAATCTGACAAAAACAGCCCCGAAGGCATTAGTCTCGATGACTGCTACGGGGCCACCGAAAAACTGCTCGACGCCATTGAGCAGGATGCCGAACTGGCCCTTCTGGACTTCCAGGTCGAAGTCGGCTCACCGGGGTTGTTTCGGGAACTCAAAACGCCGCGCGAGCTAACATTTTACGTGGGCAGCCCCGTTAAAATCACCGTCAAAAAGCAAACCAATAGTGCAACAAAAAAACAAAAAGGATTAAAAAAACCACAACCCATTACCGGTATTTTGTCGGCGTACGATGACGCAACGCAACGTATTATCATTGCAGCCGACGCGCCCTCTGCAGAAGCAAACTGTAACGCAGGCATTGCTGTCAATCTGGAGCCCGGCACGCTTGTAACCCTTAACCCCGTCATTCGCAAACTGCAGCCCATAGAATAAGTGCAAGCCCGCTTTCAAAAGGGTGTTTTTATTCTTTTGCACAGCATCATTTTTGTATTGAATCAATCATTGTTTTTAAAGGAGACATTTACCCCATGCTTAAAGTTGGCCCCGCCCTGATGGAACACGCCGAGCAGCTCGAACGCGAGCGCGGCATCCCGAAAGACGTTGTCATCAGCTCGTTGCAAGAGGCCATGGTGGCTGCTTACAAACGTTACGCAAAATTGCCCGATGCCGAAGGCATCATCTGCAAACTGATTGAACGCACCGGCGAGATTGGCGTTTTTCAGCAGCTCGAAATCGTTAAAGAGGTCAAACTCCCTGACCCTGACGAAGACGTGCAAGATGCAGACGAAAACGATAACACCGGCGAGGCACCTTTAGCCGAGGGCGCAGCGCCCGCAGAGCCGCAATACGACGAAGCCGGCAACCTGATTGAACCCGACCCCGCGACTGAGCAAGCAGAAGTACAAGAAGAGGAAGAACCCGAAATTCAGCTTGCGCAAATTAGCCTGCACGATGCGCGCAAAATTAAACCCGACGTTGAAATCGGCGAAATTCTCGAAATCGAAGTGACCCCCAGCGAATTTGGCCGCATTGCCGCGCAAGCCGCCAAACAAGTGATTATGCAGCGCATCCGCGAGGCCGAAAAAGGCCTGATTCAGCGCGAATTTGAAGACAAGCAAGGCAGCGTGATGACGGCCATCGTTCAGCGAATCGAGGGCAACAACGTCATTGTCAGCATCGGTAAAACCGAGGCCGTCCTGCCATCTCGTCAGCAACTGCCGGGCGAATACTACCGTGTGGGTAATAAACTGCGCGTGTATGTACTCGAATTGCGCGAATCAGGCCGTGTACCACAAATTATCGTCTCGCAAAGCCACGAAGCCATGGTGCGCGAGGTGTTTGAACTCGAAGTTCCCGAAATCGAAGACGGCATTGTCGAGCTCAAGGCCATCTCACGCGAGGCGGGCTACCGCACCAAGGTCGCCGTGCATTCAAGCGATCCGGATGTCGATCCGCAAGGCGCGTGTATCGGTTCGCGCGGTAGCCGGATTCAGGCTATTGTGAACGAACTGAAGAACGAAAAAATCGACATTATTAAATGGTCCGAAGATCCAGCGCAATTTATTGCCGCCGCGCTGGCGCCTGCCAAAAAACCCGAAGTCCACGTCGCCCCCGACGAAGACTTTAAACGGGCCCTGGTCGTGGTCCCCGATGATCAACTAAGCCTGGCCATTGGCCGCGAAGGGCAAAACGTTCGGCTGGCGGCCAAACTAACCGGCTACAAGCTCGATATCCGCAGCCGCAGCCAATACCAACACGATCTGGCCATCGCGCAGGAAGAAGCGGCAAGACGACAAGCAGAAGCGTTAAATGTAGAAGCGACAGAAGTTGAAGATGAAGCAACTCAGGACGAAACCGGCGAGATAGTCGAAGTTGCAGAAGCCACAAATACGAGCGAAACAGACACAGCCGAAACTGCGGACACGCCAGAAGAAAAAGCTTCGGCGTAAGCTCGCCTCGCGCACATTTAGACTGTTTAGGTTAGGACTTGGCGAACCCGTAAATTGTTAGTTAGGGTAAGCTTTTCCTAACCTTGGACGGTTAATTTTTGTTTTAGTGCACGCCATGCGAGTCAAGCTCGGTTATTCTTGCATCAAAAAAATCGATCTAGCGCCTAAGCTAACGTTATTAACACTTTAAACACATCTATAGCAATGGTCGCCCAACGTTCACAATCAACTCTACCTTATTGCGCCCCCAAACCTGTGAGCGCGAAACTAAACCTGCGTCAATGCGTCCACTGCAGGTGCCAAGCCCCTCGCGCAGGAATGATTCGACTATTACGCCCTACCTTGCCGTTGCCGGTAATGCGCACCCCCGAGACGCCCCCCGAGATAATAATTATTTGGCCGGGCCAACCGAACACCAGCAAACAGCAGGGGCGTTCGGCCTATGTGTGTCTCAACGCAACGTGTATCCTTGCGGCCATTAAACGTAAATCGTTTGCACGCGCCCTAAAATGCGCCCTTCCGCCAGAGGCGCTGGCGCAGCTCTTGGCAACAGCCGAGCAAACACCCGAGCCTAAGGACGAGGGAACTCAACCCCAACATCTCGGGAGTTATTCAGGCACACGCGCTTAAGATTCAGCTTTGGCAGATAAACTGCCGTAAAAATAGATGATTTGCACGCCGCTTTAGGATAGTGTTAAGCTATATCGTATCAAGCGGCGATTATCGCAAGTTTATGCTGTACCCCGACGCAATCAACGCCTTAAAGGATCAAGCTAGCCAACTCGGCGCTTACTTTTAAAACCATGCCTGATGCGAAGACAGTCCCTGAGGCCCGAAGCATTTGAAACTTTTTTAACCCATTGCTTGAATTCATCATCAATCAACTTTAGGTTAAAACTCATCGGACGCTAAAACCAGTCAGGGCAAGCGTTTTTCTAGCCTAAAGTAACCTGATTTACTTTCTTTAAATAGTATCTTTGATTAAAAAGGCGCACCTCTTGTCTAAAGTTCGAATCTACGACCTGTCCAAAGCCCTCGGCGTCTCTAACAAGCAGCTGATGGATTTCGTCGAGCAGACGTTTAACGTCTCGCTCAAGAGCCACTCAAGCTCGATTGACCAGCACATGGCCGATAAAGCAGCAGAACGATTCAAGGGTAAAGGCTACGTGGCCGTTGCCGAAAAACCCGCGACGGACAAATCTTTGCCCGAAAACGAACTGATGGCCCCAAAAAGCTACAAAAAAGAAGATCTTTTTAAAAAAGCTTCGCCCGCCAAGCCCGAGGCCCCAGGCCAAAAGCCAACACCACCTCAACCTGCAAGACCCGCCCAGGCCTTAAATCAAAATACAAACGCACCCGTGCAACCCTCCGCAGCCGCCGATAAATCCGCTAGCGCCTCCGCGCAACCGGGTGCAGGCTCGCCGGTGATTACCAAAACGCCGCTTATCCAACGGCCGATGGCGCCAGGCAGCTTTGGCAACCAGGCACCGCGCACGCAAAGCAGCAACGCAGGCGCTCGCCCTGGCTATGGCGGCTATGGCCGCGAGCGCGGCGGCTGGCAACCACCCCCGCCGCCAAGATTTGAAGGCGCAGCGCGCGATAATCGTCGCGATGCAGGACGCCCAAAACAAGATAACGCGCAACCCAACACGCCCCCCAGAGCGATTCCCACGGGTGCTGTTCGTCGTCCTGGCGAACGTGTTGAAACACCGCCCTCAGCGCCCGCCGCCTCGGCAGCGCAAGCGCAACCCGCTGGCGCGCGCCCGGTGACCATTCGCCCCACAGACGTACCAAGACAACCCTCCATTCACGGCACCGGCACGGGTCGCCCTGCGCAATCCGCCCCCGGACAAGCTTACGATCCATCACCCGCGCGCCGCGATCGGCCCGCTCGTCCGGCGGGTAGCGCGCCAATGGGCGGCCCTGGGACCTCGGCACCTTCTGGATTTCCACCCTCGCCCGGTTCACCCTCGGCAGGCAGACCGCGTGGCGGCAAAGGCAAACAGGACGCTCGAGAAAAAGCTCGCGAACAGGAACGTGAACGCGAAGCACGTATTGCCGAGCGCAAAGCCGCCAACGAAGCCAAACTCCCCACGCCCGAAAATCCGGTTTTCGTCAGTATCGATGAATCCATGACCGTTACGGCGCTGGCCGATTTACTCGGAATTAAAACCACGGACATCATTCGCCAACTTTTCCTTAAAGGCGTTATGGTTACAGTAAACCAATCGCTAGATGTGCCAACAGCACGCGGCATTGCAACCCAACTGGGCTACACGGTAGAAGCCAGCAAAGAGA
>JAYKHY010000028.1:0-4500 GCA_035285025.1 Vampirovibrionales bacterium
TTTTTACACCTAAAACGCTGGCGGGGTATTGCAACGCGCTACGCCAAGAATTCTGCATCATTCCTGGCTGCTATTCAGATTCGATGCATTATGCTTTGGAGTGCAATCTCATGACGACACTATCTAAACCAGTGTAAGTTGGTATAAATCCATTCCTAAACTAGTCGTAAGCATCGTGCAGCCGATGCTTCAGTTGCATAACATGCTCAATACAGCAGTTTATGTAAAATTGTTGCCAAAAAAGTCCGGTTTTCGTAGTAAATTCAGTGTGCTTTCGAGATAATCTTTAAGCTAGCAAGGCTCGATTAACCTCGCAATCCACGTTTGTGTAAGCACGCATCAAAGATTTTTTCTTGTTTTTTATCGCGCTTGTGCCCTTCAGGCGCTAAGGCGATGAATTGCCAAGATCAGGTCATCGCTCGATTGTTTTTTGTTGATGCCGCCGCACCCTGGCACGTTGATTAGCTAGAAGTTGATTTACTAGAAATTGATTAGCTAGAAATTAATTTGCTAAATATAAACGGTTTGATTCATTGCGCTAAGCACAGTCTGATAGTTTACTTACTGTTTGGGATAGGTCTTTCACACAATGCCATTAATGTCTTCCGCTCCGGGTGTAACCGAGCCTGTCACTGCCGCTGACGCCGCTTTATCTACCACTATTACGCTGGTGGGTCACGTGATTGACTCGTTAACGTTGACCAAGGTGATCGACATTATCCTGTCTCGCGGCGGAAACTATCTGGTGAATGAAATCCGGGTGGGGAACCGAAAAAGTGATTTTTCCTACGTGACCTTAACCCTTGAGGCGCCTAATGCAGCAACCATGCAGGTGCTCCTCTCCGAAATCGCGCCGCACGGTGCCCGGCCCCTGGGCGATCAAGAGCACGCCTCGCTGATTAAAATTGAACAGGCCGCCACTTTGCCCGAGCAAGCCTACACGTTACCGCATGTGCCTACGGCAGTTAACATTAAATCCGAGGGCTTCCATGGGTGGGCCCCCATCGTCTCAGACGATGTTCAAGAGCGCGTTCTTCGCTTCGATCCTTCGAGCCAGCAGGTTCAGGTGGTTGCGGTGCAAGCGTTATCGGTCGGCGACCTGATTTTGGCTAACCCCAAAGGGCTTAGCTGGACCAAGCAGGCGTAATTAAGCGCAAGCAATCGTGTCCATTAACTTTGGGCCATAGCGCATAGACCCGTTTTGCAAAACTGCGGTCAGTGATGAGATACATCTAAAACATAATGAGTAAGTGATCAACGCAGGTTACAGATCACAAATCCACAAAAAACGTCATTCCGGCGAAAGCCGGAATCCAGGCAAGGGCACTCTATTTAGGATTGAGACCGCCCTTGGCGGGTAAGACGAATTTGATCAATATCCCCTTGGCGAACAAATGAAAACGCGGACCAGCATTAATTGCTTGCTCATTCAAAACTTAATGGGCTCGAATTTTACTGCGTCGTATCGCTATTAGCGCAAGCGCAAAGGTTTTTAGGGGCATCAATCTTGGCACGCGGCACCACCGTCATCATCGAATCGATACATCGACGGGCGGCATCAGCGACGTCCTGCGCCAGTGTAATTTCGGGCACGTTACCGGCCAGCGCATTATAAATGTTCTCCAGGCGCGTCATTTTCATGTTCGGGCAAATGGCCGCAGTGCGCGAGGGGGTGAGGAACAGTTTATCGGGTAAATCCCGGCTAAGTCGTTGGGTCACGCCGTCTTCGGTGCAGATAATGTAGGTTCGCTTCTGGGTCTCGTGCGCGTGATTCACAATGGCCGTTGTACTGCCAATAAAATCAGCATGCGCCAGCAGTGCGCTATCACATTCCGGGTGCGCCAGAATTAGTGCGTCGGGGTGCTGTTGCTTTAGTTTTAACAAATCGTCCACGTTCATCCGCAGATGCGTCGGGCAAAAGCCGTCGTAGCAAATCAGGCTGGCATTAGGGAATCCTTGTTGCGCAAGCTGGCCCTGGACAAACCGGCCCAGGTTTTTGTCGGGTACAAACAGCAGTTTGTCCGGCCCGCCAATTTTGGCTTGCTCCGCAAGCACATGGCACACTACGTCTACTGCGTTGGCGCTGGTACAGCAGTAATCGCTTTCGGCTTTAACATCGGCGGGGGTGTTTACGTAAGCCACCACAGGCAATCCGGGGTGCTGTGCCTTGAATGCCTTAAGCTGATCCCGCGTAATCATGTCTGCCATAGGGCAGCCTGCGTTGGCGTTCGCCAGAATTACCGTTTTTTGGGGCGAAAGCAGCTTGGCGGTTTCGGCCATAAAATGGACGCCGCAAAAAATAATCACGTCTGCGTCGGTGCTTGCTGCCTGACGACTTAACCCCAACGAATCGCCCGTAAAATCGGCAACATCCTGTACTTCAAGCCGCTCGTAAACGTGCGCAATAATTACCGCGTTGCGCTCGGCTTTTAAGCGCGCAATGTCGGTTAAAAGTTGGTTTTTACGCTCAAGTGCAGCCGGGTTGGCCGGAGTCAGCGCCGTTGGCGTCGGCAAAGAGGCATCAAGTAAGGTCAAGGCGGGCGTCTCAGAAGGTTAAAACGATAAAAATAGCTTGTTTTACCAGACAAACATTTTTGCTACTTAAAGCTTATCACCTAAGGCTGGTTTAATGCCGGGTGTTAAGGCTTTTTTAGGCTCAGAAAGCTATTTATTTATCAGGCAGCTCACAAAGGCAAGCATTCGTGGTGCAGCCAGTATTTTGGTAGCGCTCGTGTTAAGTTTTTTGCCGTAAAGCATGTTATTTAATAAAAGCAATTATTTGTATCAAAACGTAACAAAATGTCTAAAATTGCAACCAAACGTAACATTAAGACGTAACAAAATGCTACAATTTAAGTAGTTGTTAAAATAATCTAGCAATTTACACCCCAGACAGTTAAACAGAAGGAGCGTACACCGTGACGACGCACCTGGGCGCCTCCTCGCCGGTGCAATTAACCCACGCTTTGGCTGCGGGTGCCTTTAAGGGGCACGATATTGCAACCAAAGCAGAACGCATCGAAAAAAATAACCGAGAGCGAGAAAAAAAACGGGTTCAAAAAAAACTGGGCATCGATCAAGTCACCGCACCGCATCAACTGAATCAAATGGCGTAAGCCTGCGTTATACGCTTTAAAGTCGGCTTACCTGCGCGGCGGGTAAACTTTGAATATAGCCCCCCAATTCCAGCATCATTAGGTACTCCGACAACTTGGCTGCCGGCAGTTGCGTTTTTTGCAGTAGCAGCTCGGTACTCATCGGATCGTACGTTATTTGCTGAAGCAATTCGGCATGCTCGGGCTGCTCAGGCATCTTGGGTAAGGCAGTTGTAGGTGTTACTTGTTTTGTCGCTTCGGGTGCTTGCGCTCCGGGTTTTTGCACTATAGCTGGCGCTGCAATAATTGCGGCGTTTTGCGCCAAAGGGTTTGCAATAGCAGGGCCAGCGGTAAGCCAGTTTAGCTCCTGGCGTAGCTGTTCGGCACTCAGCAGAGGGGTTGCGCCTTGCGCGATTAAATCGTTGGGTCCTTGGGCGTTGGGGCTAAAAATATTACCCGGCACGGCAAACAGCTGGCGGTTTTCATCGCGTGCAATGCGGGCCGTAATTAACGAGCCGCTTTTGAGCGGGCATTCGACCACCACGGTTGCGTGGCTCAGGCCTGCAATAATGCGATTTCTTCGCGGGAACGTGTATTTATCGCCGGTAAAGCCTGGCGGATATTCACTAACAATTGCGCCGCCGTTTGCTAAAATTCGCTCGGCAAGTGGTCGGTTTTGCTGCGGCGTGGGCACGTCTATGCCGCTGCCTAAAACGGCCACGGTGGCCAGTTTGTGCGCCAAGGCTGCTTCGTGCGCCATGGCATCAATGCCTAGCGCCAGGCCGCTAACAATACACAGGCCCGGCATGGCCAGCTCGTGTATTAAATGATTGACCACCTGCTGCCCGTAGGGCGAGGCTTTACGGGTGCCGACCCAGGCCAGCGTTCGGGCGTTGAGCGCATCCAGATTGCCGCGCACATACAGGACAATCGGCGGGTCATAAATTTCTGCTAACAGGCGTGGGTAGCGCGAATCGCTGAGCGAAAGCAGGGTTATCTGCTGGCGCTCAAGCGCCGCGAGTAAGGGTTCTGGATTAAATTTGGCTTGCGCGTTTTGCCAGTTAAATTGCAAGTTTAGCGGAAGTTGCCACTCGGCAAGCTGCTGCGGCGTAGCTTGCCAAAGGGCTTCGGCCGTAAGGCCTTGCGCCAGAAGCTTTTGCACGCCGCGCGGTCCCAGCCCCTCAATCGAGGCAAGCCCAAGCCAGGCCGAAAGCTCTTCCGGTCGAATCGTGGTGTGTTCTGTCAACAGGGCCATGGCCATTTTTTTCCGAGCAATAAAGGTAATTAGCAGCGTGCTTTATAGACATTTTAAACCCGTTAGTCCATAAATGATTAATTTTTTTGAATCATAAATTTTGGGTAGTGGGTCAGTTTGGTTCGGGGAGGGAGCGCGAGGGAGGGAACG
>JAYKHY010000029.1:0-81131 GCA_035285025.1 Vampirovibrionales bacterium
TTTTTGCACCTAAAACGCTGGCGGGGTATTGCAACGCGCTACGCCAAGAATTCTGCATCATTCCTGGCTGCTATTCAGATTCGATGCATTATGCTTTGGAGTGCAATCTCATGACGACACTATCTAAGTCTTGGCCCACAGCGTCATTAAAGCCTGGTAAATCTACGTTAAAAGCCTTTTTAAAAGCATGGCTCAAAAACAAATGGCTTAAGGTGTCTTTTGGCGGTAATATGGTTTAAAAAGTGTTCTATCGGGGTAAAATTAACTTAAGTTTGCTTGGTCCTGGGCGATTTCTGCCTATTGCGGTTGTCTTTTACCGGTTGTTGCAAGCAGTTAATACCGAATAGAGCGTTCTTACTAAAATCTCAAAAAAATCGTGTTTAGACAAAAAATAAGAATTGCTATTTTTTTAAAATTAGATATTTAGCGATGAACTTGGGTGTTGTAGTTTAGTCTTGTTTTTATAGCGCCTGTCGGTAAACACGACTGTAACTATGGCCTAAATAAATGTCCGTCAGCGTCCGTTTTTTAAAGCTTATTTAAGGCTTTTAAGAGGTATTTCTTGATGGATTGCAGCAAACCTTTTTGTACCATTTTGCATGTAGATGATGATGTCAATATGCTAAATTCGGTGCGGCGGCAATTGCGTAAAGAACCCTACCAGGTGGTTTCGGTTCGTACCGCAAAAGACGCCTTAAAACTTAGCAAGTTGTTGCGATTTGATTTAGCCGTGCTAGATGTCAATTTATCGGGTACGAACGGGTTTCGGCTTTTAAAAAAATTACGCGCGCAACAGCAGCAATTACCGGTAATATTTCTGTCTGGACTCCAGGAAGAATGCCTTTTTTATCGTGCATTTCCTTCGCCTGAGCCGGTTATAGTACAAAAGCAAGAGAGTGCATTGAATTTTAAAAATATGGTAAAAACTATTTTAAAAAATCCAGAAACCCACCCAGAAGTTTAAAATAACCGTTTTTTAAATGTAATTTAGTTTCTGTCGATACTAATAACGCACAAGGTAAGGTTAACTCGCAAAGCAAGGTGCTACCAACTTATTTCCCTAACGAATCTGGTTTCATCACCCATATCGAGACTCATCACAACTAATAATAACGAATCCCTTAACCGTAATTTATTGCGTGGTTTTAGGGTTTAGCGTTTTAGCGCAGCCAGGCTCGTTTGATTGTGCCTGGGTTAACTAGAACGGTCAGCTTATATGGAGCCTGTGCTTTGCATGAAAGGCATTGTGTTTGATTTGTATCATCAATTGGTGTGCGAAAAATTTGGCTTAAAAACCTGGGATGCACTCTTAAATAAAGTTTGTCCAGCTTCAGGCGGCGCTTATACCAGCGGTGCCAGCTATCCAGATTCGGAGTTATTGGCGCTGGTTTCTGCATTAGGGCAACAGACTAAACTTGGCGTTGATGCCTTGATACGCTCGTTTGGCGAATTTATGTTCCCGCGTTTTGCACGGTTATACCCCGAGTTTTTTAAGCCAGGGTATACATTGGCCACGTTTTTAAAAAGCGTCGAAACCATTGTTCACGTTGAAGTCCTTAAGTTATACCCAGATGCCTATGTCCCCAAAATGCATTTTGAGGATGATGGCCCAGGCCGGTTGATGATGACGTATCAATCGCGACGTAAATTGTGTGCGCTGGCAGAAGGCTTATTATTAGGCGCGGCCCGGTACTATAAAACAGGGCTTGTCTATAAGCAAATCCAATGTATGCACCAGGGGGCCAGCCATTGCAGTTATCAGCTTCAGATTCTGGAGGAAAACCATGTCTGAGGATACCATGTTGCTGTTTCAGCGCGAGCTAGACCGCGAAAAAATAGCGCGCGCGCACGCGGAACAATTGCTGGAAGAAAAATCCAGGGCCCTGTACTTGGCAAATCAGCTTTTGAATCGAATTACCCAAATGGCGGCTGAAGCCGATGAGTTTGATGCGGCGCTGCAGCGCGCAGTGGAGCTGATTTGCTACACGGCATGCTGGCCGGCTGGTCACGTTTACGTGTTGGATGAATCAACTCAAAAGTTGTCGCCTTCTGAAATTTGGCACTTGAGAGATTCAGAGCGGAGCACACTGTTTAAAAACGCAATCCAGCATTCAACGCTGGATTCTGAAAGCCTCCCAGGGCGGGTGTTTACGCAGGGTGAATTGTTATGGTCAAAAAATCTGCTCAACGATCCTCATTTTGCCCATAAGGCCGAGGCTGGTCTGATTGGTTTAATCGGGGCTATCGCTTTACCCGTCAAGATTGAAAGCCGGGTGATTGCCGTGATGGTATTTTATACCGAGTCTGAAATGAGCCCTAATAGCGCACTGGTAGAAACCATGGCCAGCGTAAGCGAGCAGCTAAGTCGCGTGCTTGAGCGCCGAGACTATCAGGTCTCGTTAAAAGCGGCTAATGAGGCGCTAGAGCTAAAAGTCCAGGAACGAACTATCGAGCTACGTAAGGTTAATCAACAATTGGCAGCAGAACTCAGCGAGCGACATAAACTGGAAGGTCAACTGGTTCAATCCGAAAAAATGGCGTCGCTCGGGCAACTTGCCGCCGGTGTTGCGCACGAAATTAATAACCCAATCGGGTTTGTGATGAGCAACCTGTGTACTTTATCCGAGTATCTTCAGTTTTTTAAACAATTATTGGGGTATTACGACACTTTGGACGCATTGCAGGATGATGCCGCTCAAGCCGCAATCCTGCGGGCAAAAATAGAAAAATTTAAAGCCGAAGAAGATATCGGCTTTATTCTTGAAGATTTAGACGCCATTTTAGGCGAATCCAAGGAGGGTGTTGAGCGGATTAAAGAAATCGTGCAAAACCTTAAAAGTTTTTCTCGCGTGGATGAAACCGAACAACGCGAAGCAAATATAAACGAGTGCCTGGAGACCACGCTTAAAATTGTCTGGAACGAATTAAAGTACAAATGCCAAATCGAAAAACATTACCAAACCTTACCCCTGTTAACTTGCCACGCCGGGCAGTTAAACCAGGTGTTCATGAACTTGTTGGTCAACGCTGCACAGGCAATGCCCGAACAGGGGGTCATACGCATTAGCACGCGGGCGGATGCCACGTTTATTTATATCGAAATTCAGGATAACGGCCGAGGCATCTCCCCTGAGACCTTGCCGCAAATTTTTGATCCGTTTTTTACAACAAAACCGGTTGGCAGCGGCACCGGGCTGGGGCTTTCAATCGTCTACGGCATTATCCAGAAGCATCAGGGCGATATTGACGTTAAAAGCGAGCTGGGGCAGGGGACAACGTTTTTAATTAAGCTGCCGCTGGTTCAAAGCGCAGAAAAAACGGCACATTCTCCGTACACCCTTCAGGAGGCGTCTCAGTGATGATGACTTTACCCCCGCTGGAAGCCGCACCAACCGATACGGTTTTGTTCGTCGATGACGAAGCGCATATTCTGGCCGCGTTAAAGCGCCTTTTAAGAAACGAGCCGTATCAGATTATTACCGCAACCAGCGCCAAAGAAGGCCTGGAGATACTCACCCACACGCCTGCGCAGCTTATCGTTTCCGATCAACGGATGCCAGAAATGGCCGGAAACGCCTTTTTGCAGCAGGTCAAGCTGTTGTACCCAGACACAATACGAGTGATTTTATCCGGCTATGCCGATGTAAATGTGATTCTGGAAGCGCTAAATAAAGGCGAGGTGTATCGTTTTTTTACCAAACCTTGGCAAGAGGAAGACCTGAAGGCTTCGCTTAGGAAATGCCTGGTGCATTACCATAGCCAGCACAAGGGTCAGCAAAATGCCTCGCACACCCAGCACGCCCGGAGGGCCTCTTGATGAGCAAGACTGCGGTGCACACGCCCAAAATTTTACTCGTGGATGATGAACCGCATATCTTACAGGCCCTGCAACGGCTGATTCGGCCACTATTGTATGACGTTACAATCACGCAATCTCCGGCGCACGCCTGCCAGCTTGCAACCGAGCAGGAATTTGCGGTGGTTATCTCAGATTACAAAATGCCCGACATGACGGGTACCGAAGTGCTGCGAAGCATTAAAGCCTGTTCGCCCGACACGGTTCGGATGCTGTTAACGGGCTACGCAGATGCCACGGCCGCGCAAGAGGCTATAAATGACGGGGCAGTATATCGATTTTTAAACAAACCGTGGCAGAACGATGATTTAGCCGTCGTGATTAAGCAGGCGGTTGCGCAATATCGCCTGATGAAAGAGAACCAGCGCTTACAAGAGGTTATTCATAAGCGTAACGATACGCTCAGACAGCTGAATCAGATTCTGGGTCAAAAAGTAATGCGCCGAACCGCCGAAATAACCGCCCTGAACCAAAAATTGGAAGCCAGCTTAATGGGCGCGATTAAAGTTTTGGCTCAGGTCAGTGATGCGCGGTATGGCCACGATGCTCAGGGCGGCCATGCGCAGCGCGTTAGCAATTTATGCAAAGCGTTTGGCCAGCGTATGGGCATGGAGCCGGCGCGATTGCAGCAGCTAGAAATTGCAGCCTTGCTGCATGACATTGGCAAAATGCTGGTTTCTTCTGATTTTATATCGAAACCAGAGCATCTATTGACGCCTGTTGAGCGCCTTAAACAAAAGCAGCACGTTACGCTGGGGCAAGATTTACTGGGCTCGATTCCGGGGCTAGAAGCCGTTGCGGGTTGGGTGCGGCATCATCATGAATCGTTCGATGGTCTGGGCTATCCAGATAGGTTGTTCGGCCATAAAATTCCGCTTGAAAGCCGCATTATCGCGCTTGCGGATGCGTACGATAATGCGCTTAATCGTTCTTCTGCGTCTTCTGCGGCTGTAAGAATCAGCACATCTGGCGCGTATCAGACTATTCAGCAGCAAGCCGGCAAGCAATTCGATCCAGAATTGGTCACAATGCTTTCAGAAATATTACAGGCGGAAATGACTAAAAATAATGCAGCCCGCCCCGGCGTGATTGAGATACTCGGGCAAGGGCTTTGCAGCGGCATGCGCCTGGCAGAAGATTTGATTTCTGACCAAGGCGTTTTGTTGTTGCCTAAAGAAACGCTGTTAAACGAGGAGTCCCTAATGCAACTTAAGCGCACACTGGCCAAAACGCCAATGCACCAGGGTATATTTGTTTATCAGGCGGCCACTTGATTTTAAAAAATGCAAGGCTATTTTGCTATTGAATCAAGTAAATCATGCGTTTATAGGTCTGAAAAACGCTTGTTATGCTTAAATTTTAGGGCGTAGTCAACTTAGGGTGTTCAGTATGTTGCAATGCGGGCCGTTCCCTTCTTTACGCCCCATCACTGTGCAAAATTCCCCTAAAAACCTATGGCTGATGCCCTTGAGCCCTTCGCTAAAGTTGACTTACACAGTCTAAAAAAGGGTCATTGTTCCTTTAAGGTTAGGAACTGCCTACCCTGGCTGTGTTTTGAAGGTTTAGGTCTCTTACCCTAAACTGGATTTGCGATATCTTAGGCTATTTGGGGCGCTGGAGTATTTATCAGGATGTTAACGTGGGCCGTGCGAGAATTGGCTCATTGGCGTATTCAGCGTATATTTTTTTCGAGCCCGCCATCGCGTTACGAATTAGGATTAGTTTGCGCTGATTGCTTTTAGGCGGCCCCTTGGCGGAGGTTAACATTTAAACGATGGCTCTAACTGCTTTTGCAGAGACGGTCTTGCACCCGCCGGTGCTGTTTTTTCTGCTGGGCATGCTGGCAGTTTATTGCCGCTCCGATCTCGAAATTCCGCCGCAAATTGCCAAATTTTTATCGTTATATCTGCTTTTTGGCATTGGTATTAAAGGCGGACAAGAGCTTTTTTATAGCGGGTTTACGCTGGTTGTGGTCAAAGTTATTCTGGTCTGCGTATTGTTCTCGTTCGGCGTGCCGTTTGTGATTTACCAGATTCTTATCAAAAAACTTAAGCCACCCGATGCAGCTGCCATTGCGGCGGCATATGGCTCGATTAGCGCGGTCACGTTTGCCACGGCCATTTCGTTCCTCGAAACGCACCATGTAAGTTTTGGCGGTTATATGGTGGCAGGGATGGCCCTGATGGAATCGCCCGCGATTATTTCGGGCTTAATTCTGTATCAAATGGCAAAGCGGCAATCATCAAAAACCGCAGTGGCGCCTAAGGTCTCTAAAAGTCTGATTATCCGCGAGGCGGTGTTTAACGGCTCGGTTTTTTTGCTGATTGGTAGCTTGTTCATTGGCTTGCTGTGCGGCGAAAGTAGCGTCAACGACCTGAAACCTTTTGTAGACGATGCCTTTAAAGGCATGTTATCGATTTATATGCTCGATATGGGCTTGATTGCGGCGCGTCGCTTCAAGGATATGAAGCAGTCGGGCGTGTTTTTAGGCACGTTCGGGATTGTTTTTCCGTTGGTTGCAAGTGTTTTGGGTATTTTAGTGGGGCAGCTGATGGGGCTGGGCACGGGCGACGCCCTGCTGATGACGGTTTTAATCGCCTCAGCCTCCTACATTGCCGTGCCCGCGGCCATGCGACATTCCATCCCCGAGGCCAATATGTCGCTATTACTGCCAACTGCCTTAGGGGTGACGTTTACGTTTAACATTATTGTAGGAATTCCCCTTTATTTCCGATTAATAACCTATCTGGATTCAGCATTTTAAAAAGGTACCGATGTAATGATTAAAATCGAAATTGTGCATAATCAATCCGCGAATTACTTAATTCGTGACTTATGCACCCAAAGCGACATCGTCGGCTACAGCACCATGGCGGTTGATTCGGCTTGCGGGCCAAACTGGCGTGTTATTGACTCTGACCCGACAGACCCGCATTACTACACGTTTATTCTTGCAGAATCCAGCAACGCAAACACATTGCTCAAGCGCCTAAAGACCGACTTGGCCGAAACGACCGAACTAATGATTTGGACCTCTGAAATTCAACTGATTTAATGCCTCGAATCGACGCGCTTAAGAGCAAGCGCCTGAATGCAAACATTCGCCAAGTTGACGAAGGACGACGTGCATCGCCATGAAAAAGCTGCTCAGAGGGGTCGAGAAATTTCAGTCCGAGGTGTATTGCGCTAAAAAAGACCTGTTTGATGCGCTTTCTCAAGAAGGCCAGCACCCAAGAGTATTATTTATTGCGTGCTCTGATTCTCGGGTGGATCCTACAATGCTAACGCAAAGCGGCCCAGGCGAACTGTTTGTGCTGCGTAACGCGGGCAATATTATTCCGCCGTTTACCGGTAATACGTGCGGCGAGGCCGCAACGATAGAATACGCCGTAAATATTTTACAGGTTGAGCATATTATTATCTGCGGACATTCGCGCTGCGGCGCAATCATGCACCTGGTTGATCATCACGATCATCCTTATGACGATCATTTGCCCATGGTCAGCAAGTGGCTGCGCTACGCCGACGCGACGCGAACCATTACCGAGGCGCATTGGAGCGAATATTCGGACGCGAACCGCTACGATTTTGCCATTGAGACCAACATTAGGGTTCAACTGAATAATTTATGCACCCACCCTAGCATTGCGCAGGCCTTAAGCTGTAAAAAGCTCCAGCTCCATGGGTGGGTATACCACGTTGAATCCGGCGAGCTGCATTTATTCGATCGCCAGCGCGAGGCCTTTACGATTCATCACACCGCTCCGCAGGACATTAAACGAAATATGCGCACTAATGAGGCCAAGCGCGCTTGACATACTCGTTTAGCGTGTGCTTAGCCTTCGTCAGTAATTTTAGCCGCAAGCCCGCGGGCTTTAAGCAGCGTCCTAAAAGAGACTAAAATGCTGGGATAATTCCGCTGGCTTTCGAGCGTACACCCAAAGCACTCGCTCGATTTACCCACCAGCTTTCGCATGGCGTTGGCGCGGTCGCTGTGCCAGAGCGCGTTAAAGTCAAAGTCGAACGCTTGCAGGCGGCCAAACGCCTTGCCTTCAACAGGGTTATGCGCAAACTCTTCGCAGCCGCTCAATAAACCGTTGCTGCTAATGTAAGCGCCAAAACTGCCCGCAGCGCAACAAAACGCGGGTTTATCGGCGTTAATCATGCGCCGGTTTTCTTCCTGGCTCAGTAAATCCACCGCCGATTTCATGGCGCCATCTGCGGGCGTTTCGGTGTGGTACAAAAAGCGGAGTTTCCCCGAAAGAACGTCTTGGCGAACTTGTTGGGTAATGTTTTGGTAAGTTGCTTCAAACGGCTCTAATTTGCCCGTTCTGCGGCGCGCCGCAAAGCTGGGTAACTGGGATTCTGTCATCTGCACGCTGCGACGCATCAGGTTCAGATTCCATTTATCCGGTACCAGCACGTCTCGCACCACGTTGTACCACTGCGGCAAAATACTATGGTTGTCTGGCGTACACACGGTACATAACTGAACATCAAGCAGTGAGTAATCAAAGGCCTCGCGCATTTTTTGAAGGCCGGCCATGGTGTCAATCGTGTTTTGCCAGGCGTTCCATCCTTTGGCGCGCGTGGTGCGCTCTTTGTTATTCAGGCTTGGGGGCCCTTCAATGCTTAGGCTCCAGGTTAAATGCAGCCCTGGGCAGGTTTGCATAATCCGGTGCGTAATCTGGAACAATAACTGGGGCTTCCAGGCGTTAGAAATGATATAAACAGACTGCACCGGCGTGTGTTTGTATGCCGCCTCGATAATCTCGGGCAGTTCGCGGTTCAGCGTGGTTTCTCCGCCAGAATAGACGATAACGTTAAGATTATTGCCGATGCTTTGATAGGTTTTTTCTATCTCCGGCAGCGTCATTTCATCGGTTTTGGCGTTAAGAGAATCTGAAAAACTACAAAAACTGCACATATAGTTGCAGCGCGTGGTTAAAATATGGGTCAGCATCATGGGGCTGGGTGTTTTACCCAGCAGTTTTACGCCATAACCACGCAGCAGCGCCCATTTAATTTCTCGATTTTTTTTGCTTTGGATTGGCGTATAAAGCGTCCGCTCGGTAATCGCGCTGTAGCGATCAAGATCAACGCCTAAAGCCAGCAGGCGTTGTTCGGCCGGGAGACTTGCGTGAGAGTAAAGCTGATCCAGTTCTTGACGGGCTTGCTGCAATAACGGCGCTAACACCGGATTGTCGTTATTTGCTGCTCCATTGGCATCCAGGGCAGGCAAAACCATAGATGGGCTCTGCTCGCTTGGCGATGAGGCGTGTGGACCCGCGGGTAAGAATACGTCTGTCATAGAAAAAACAGTATACGCCGATTTCAGGCTTGACTCAAGCAAGCATCAAGCTTTTTTGGTTTTTTCAAGGTCTTGTTAACGAATTTCTGCTTGCGGCGGCATCATTGCAGGTAGTGCTAATGGTAATACGGGCGGCCTGTTAACATTGGCTAACCCGCCAATTGCTGTAGAGATAGGGAGCAAGCCAGGCAATGGTGCAACGCCAAACCCTTGTGCGCCTGTAAGTGCTTGATTGGCGAAGGGCGTTTTAAACGGGATACCGGCTTTAATACCCGGTAAATTAAGTGCTGGATTAGATAAGGGTTGCGTGTATCCTTGCTGCTGTATCGCTGGCATTTGGCTTTGGACTAGGTGCTCATTTAGGACGTTTTTAGCAGCGTATTTATTTAAAATAGCGGGCCGAAGCAACCCGTAGCCCAGTGTGGTTAACGCAACCGAGGTAAAAAACTGGTCCATGGTTTTAATTTTAGTAGACTCGCTTCGGGTTAAATTGATTAGTTCTGCAATGGCAATCGGGCCATAATGCGTGACAGCGTTAATGATGTTGCTCAGGCCGGAACGTACCATTTCGAGCTTGGTTTGGATTTTGACTTGTTCCTGGTTGACGCCCTCTTTTTTAAGTTGGAAATACGTCACTAACGGGTTAATAAGCGTTGAAGGCACGTAAACAAGGCCCGAGAGAAAAAGCATTCTTTTATCTTTGTCTTCAAAATAGCGCTTCACCATCCCCGGGAATTCGCCGTTGCGAACAAGCTGAAAAAGCTTTTTAACCGCCGGAAGCGTGTGTCGGGGCAGCCAGATTTCCAGGTCCTTGAGCGAGGCGTAACCCGAAAACTTGGGTTGCTGAGCATAAGGTCTCTGTTGCAAGCGCATCCCGCCAGAAGCTAGACCTTTTAGCCTGGTGAGAGGGGGCCTAATTGGCGTTACAACAGAGTTCACTGGCAATATCCCGCGTGTTTGATTTAGCGTCATTTTAGGTCGTGCTCCCTTCGCTGGCATTATCCAGATCAGGTTTAAGGGTTCGGACAAGCCGTCTCAGCCGTATTCCGGTTAAAGCCCGGAAGACAGCACCCCTGCGAATAACAGTTGGTAATTTGTTGTCGTTAGTACTGGCACATACTTGGCAGCAGGGCAATTAAGGTAAGTTTCAAGTTTGTCACTCACGCATTAAAGCTCGGGTAAATTAGCTGCACAATAAAAAGCTTCTGAATCTACTAAAACTGTACAAGGATGCTTTGTGCGTGGTCAAGACGAAATTTTCAATTTTGCAAACTAAATGTTGATTTTTGAAAAGTTTTTTAAAACAAGCCCGGACGCTTCGGTTTATTAAACCCATTAAATGGGTAGCGATAAGCGCATACAAAGAGAGAGCTTTATTAACTTTTCAGGGCAAGGAGAGGAACGCGAGGTATTTGAGAGATAGTACGGTTTATTAGAGAAGTTTTTTGAGCTCTTAACTAAAACGTTCTAAAGATTGTTTTATAAAATAAAAATTTATAAGTGCATTATTACGCAGGGGCTTAAAATGTGACGAAACCTTAATAAACTGCCTCCTTGTGGCCAGATTGCCCTGACGTGTCGTCAAATTTGGGTACGCTTTTTGTAGGAGTGTGGATAAGGCCATATCGTCGATATAGCCGTTAAGGCCAGATAACTCTTAAACCTCCTTTGCAAACACATCGCAAAACCCTGAATTAAGCTTCAGGTTGCAGAGCATCGTCACATAACCCACAAAAATCACAGAATCGTTGTTGTAACGGCTGTTGTCACGGCAAAGATCTGGACCCTCAATCTTTATGGCCTACGCCTACTTTAATCCTTATGCGCCTTTTACCGGTATTCCGGGGCGCGCCGCTGTGGGCAATAAAGCGCGTCAATCGAGTCAATCGGGGCAATCAGGTCAATCTGGGGCTGCGGCCTCCGAGAATGCCAGGGATACCCAAAGTGCCTCGGACCGGGCGAGCCGCCAGGCAGGGGGCGTCGAGGCCACGCCGCGCAAGCTGATTCAAGGCCGTCCGGCCGCGCAGAAAGTCCAGAATGTCGCTGCAGCCGCCCAAACCGGTCTGCAAAGTGGTAAGGTTAGTTTGCCACTGGGCACGGTGCTCGATGACTTTAAAAACACGATGTCTGCGTTGGGGACCGAACCCGAGAAGCGCAAGCACATTGAGCAATATTTAGGGGTCGTAGCGCTCGAGGCAGGTAAAAACAAGCCTTCTTTGCCGTTAATCAAGCACGCGCTGCGCTCAGCCTCCGAAACGCTGGATGAAAGCATTACGCAATCCCTCGGGCAGCCGTCTTCGGTGGTACGCGAGTGGATTGACGCGGTTTTATTGCAGGATGTTGACTTTAAAAGCCTTCAGGCGGGCCCTTCATTACTCAAAACAGAGCTTAAGGATGCTGGCGCGCCTGTCTTATCGGATGATAATACCGCTTTAGACCCTCAGCTCAAGCAATCCATCTCGCAGCAAATTGCGGCGAGTAAAACCAAGGCTGCCTCTGGTGATTTTGGCGGCGCGATTGGTGCTTTAACACAAGGGATCAGTGATTTGAACGCCGCAGAGGCCCAAACAAGTCCTTCGTTGCAAACACATGTGCTTGCGGGGGCTTTATTGCAACAACGCGGGCTGATACAGCTAAAATCGGGCGGGTCGCAGCCTGCAATCCAGGATTTTAGCGCCGCTGCCGAGCGGTTTGCGCTTGCGGGTCAACCCGAAAAGCAGGCTAAAAGCCTGCTAGCCGCAGCTACTGCGAGCCGAAAAAACGCCCCTGCCGAAAGCAGCTTAGCATTTTACAAACAAGCCGCAGATGTTGCTCGTAAAAGCGGACAAGATGAATTGTTTAAACAATCTTTAAACGGCCTCGCACAAACCTATGCGCAGCTTAACCAGCCCGATGCGGCTCAAAAAGTCCTGCAATTGATCGATCGTCTTGGGGCTTAAACGAACGATACGCTTATTATCGAGTGCGAGCCAGCGGAGATAAACGCTCATAAAGCAACGCGTCCACTTTAGGCTAATAAAACGATTCACCAGACCGTATTGTTCGATTTATTTAATGCTAGCCCATCCAAGCCTAACGTAGATTTGTCATCACCACCCAGCTGATTTAGCCTCGTGTAATATGGTATTGCTGATAAATGTTGAATAAGCCGTTTTAGCAGGCTTTTTTCGGTCTGCTCCGAGGGTTTTATTCAAGAGCTTATCATTTGCAGATTAGAATAATGCGGTTTAAAAGAATATAGTTTTTTAGCGTTCGCGCCGGGCGCGAAGTCTGTCACAAGGGCCATCATGTCAAACAAGCTTTTTATCCGTAGCGAAGTTATGGCCGTTGTTGCACTGCTTTCGGCAGATGCGCTAGAGGATGCTTTTGCTGCCACCAAGGTCTCGGGTAAATCCGAGCGGGCGCGTCAAACCAAACGGCTGGCCAAGATTGAGCCTCGGGCAGCGGTGCTCGAAATTCTAATACGAGAATTACCGCGTAGCGCGGGCCACCGGCCGACTTTACAGACTGTTGCCGAACTGTTAATGAATCTGGGCGATATTGAGCAGCTGCAAAAGCCGCTCTGGGATTTAATCAAATCCGAAGACGCCACGGACGATATAAAAGATGCCGCCAACATGATTCTCAGGCATTTGGGCGACGCAACCGACCCGGATTTATACCTAAGTTACCTCAACGATCCGATGGGCTTAATTAGCCGGGAAACCGAGCGCATGTTAGCGATGTCGGCCAGTAACCCCGAGGCGCTGATTGATTTTCTGGATTTTCTGTTCTCCTTGCCAGCAATCGAGCAACAAAACCTGATTTACTCGTTACACGCTGATTATCCGACGGACGAGCTGCTAAATTTATACATTGCAGGTCTGTTGGCCGAACCTGAACCGGAATTGGTCCAGGTAATGCTCAAAAACGTGGGGCAAATCCGCAGCCCGCGGGCTGCCCGCTTTATGCAAGCCATGCACCAATATTATCAGCAGCATCCGCGGTATCAGGATGCTGACACACAAGCCGAGCTGAATCGAGTGTTCCGGTTGGCCGAAAAATCCTACAAATTGCAAGGCTTGCAGCCTGCGCAAACCGAATTTGAACCCAAGTTGCTCTCTGCGTTCGATGAAACGAACCTGGCCCTGAAGCATTTTTTACAGGAAACCCCGGTCGAGACGTGCTGCATGACGTTGCCCGATATCATGGGGAATCAGGGGGTGCTGGTGGCCCGTAAGCACGCCAACGGCGATTACGTGTTGATTTGCGTGGCGCTGAACGACATTGAGGGCATCGTCGATACGTTTGGGTTTTTACAATTGGCGCCGGATGACTACGAGCGGATTGTTGCCAAATTCCACGAGGAAAGCAGCAAAATCGAGGTGCCGGTTGCGGCCTGCCTGGCGCAACTGCAACGCGCCGAGCAAAAAACGCTTGAGCGCTATAAACCGCTCCCTTACGAATATGCTTGCTGGAAGGCGGCGCTGAGCGATATTGCGCCTGAATCTGCCCTGTTAACCGATGATTTGCAGGACAACGCTCGCGCGCTAAGCCAGTCGCAGTGGCAAACCATGACTGAGGCCCTGTCGCAGCATCCGGATTTTAACAATTGGTTTATCGATGAATTAGATGATCACGAAATGAACGAGCCAGACGCGCTTGCAGCCGCGGCCACGCAGCCGCATTGGTCGTTGGGTGTTGCTGCGTGCGTGCAGATGGCCGAAGGGCAAAATTGGGCGTTGCCGCAACTGGCAGAAGCGCTGGAGCAGGCAGCGGAGTCGTTGATGGCGCAATGGCTCTCGCAGCCGGCGCTGCGCGATGCGCTGGCGATGCGCTTGGCGCGTGCGGCACGGATGTTGCAATACCAGCATAGCGATACGTTTGCGGGGCTGGCCGCGACCGAGGCCACGCGACTTTGGGCGGGCGGCGGCCCAGAAGCGACGACGTTTGCGCGCTGGATTGGCTTGAGAAGTATTGAAGAGTGTTTGCTCAAATATCGCTTACATCCGCAAACGGCGCTAGCCGAAGCACGCCATATTGAGCGGCTCCTCGAATCGGGCTGGCCGCCCAAGCGTGCGATGAGCCTTCAATCGTTATAACTAAAAAGCATTAAAACAGGCCAGCAAACGATTCGAGCAGTTTTAAGTCGTCGGGCTGGCCGCCCAAGCGTGCGATAAGCCTTCAATCGTTATAACTAAAAAGCACTAAAATAGGCCAGCAAACGATTCGAGCAGTTTTAAGCCGTCGGGCTGGCCGCCCAAGCGTGCGATGAGCCTTCAATCGTTATAGCTAAAAAGCCTTAGCGCGGGTGCGTTTAGTGCGCAGGCGCTTCGGCTTTGAGTTTTCGGCCCATCAGGCTACGAATAATAACGGCCTCGTTTTCGGCGCTTACACCACTTAATGCTAGCGCTACTTCGGCCACAATCGGGGCCTCAAGTGCGCGCGCTTGTGCAAGCTGTAGCACCGCCTCGGTGGTGTTAACGCCCTCGGCCGTTACTTTTAAATCCGCTAAAATCTGCGGAAGCGGTTTACCTTGTGCCAACTGGAATCCAACCTGAAAATTCCGGCTTAACGGGCTGTTACAGGTTGCAAGCAAATCGCCAAGACCGCTTAACCCATACAGTGTTTGCTCTTCGGCGCCAAGGGCAACAGAAAGTCTTGTCATTTCTGCAAGGCCGCGGGTAATGAACGCTGCGCGGGCATTTTCGCCCAGGTGTTTGGCCTGCATGTAGCCGCTTGCAATGGCAAAAATGTTTTTTAACGCGGCGCCCAACTCAACCCCCGCCACATCCGAGCTGGTATACAACCTAAAACGATGCTCGCGGCTGAGCGCCCGCTGCAGGCGCAGGCAGGTTTGCTCGCATTTACTGGCAACAACGCCCGCGGTGGGCAAGCCCATCAAGACCTCTTTGGCCAAATTTGGTCCAGAAAGCGTTGCATAGGGCTGCTCGGGCAACGTACGCCCGATAATCTCGTGCATCAGCGAAAGTTGCTCAAGATCAAACCCTTTAGAGGCATTAACCAGAACCGTATTGGCAGGCAGGCTGCCCAGCGCCTGAATCTGTTGCACCACGCTCTGCGTACCGCCACTGCTGACCACTAACAGCACGATATCGGCGTTTTCGATGGCTTGCGCCAACGAGTGCGTCAGCGTGAGCGACGCTGGTAACGTGACTTCGAGCGGAAACTGAACATGCCGGTTGGCTGCCATGGTCTCGATTTTAATGGCGTTGCGGCCCCAAAGCCAAACGTTTGCCGCCCCGCTTGCGGTTGGGTGCTCGGGGTCAGAGTAATCGGAAGGGTCGTGCGCCGATAATAGCCAGGCCAGTGTTAGCCCCCAGCTTCCAGAGCCCAAAATCGCGATTTTGGTCATGTCAGGCGTCCTTCTTGTCCTTTTAAAAGACGACTGATATTACTGCGGTGCAAAACGATGACCAAAACGGCGGCGGCACAGGCGTAAATAAGGTACGCATCAGGAACATTCAAAAGCCAGCACGTGATGGGAACGACTAAACAAGCACTAATGGTCGCGACTGAAACGATTCTGGTCAGCTTAAACACTATCAACGCAACCACGGCTGCTATCAGGCTGGCGGCAGGCACAAGCGCAAACATGGTGCCCAAGCCGGTAATAGCGCCCTTACCACCTTTAAAGTTAATAAACACCGATTTGCTGTGCCCAATCAGGCAAAGCGCCGCAAAAATAACGTGCCACACCGTGTGTTGCGGAAACAGGACCTGCGACGCCAAAACGGGTAAAAATCCTTTTAACCCATCAACAATCAGCACAAACCGGGCAGGGCCAGCGCCCGCAACGCGCTTAACGTTGGTTGCGCCCACGTTGCCGCTTCCGTGCGCCCTGATATCTAGCCCGGTAAGGCGTTTGACAACAATATAAGCTGTCGGTATTGCCCCAAGCAGGTAACAGAGCAACGCATAAATAAAAAACATCCAGGTGGGCATAGTGGGCTATATTGTAGCCAGAGCTTACGCGGACTTCAATTGTTTTGTAAGAATCCATGCTGTGGCACAGAAATTAAATAATTACCGATGCGGGGATTGTTAAAAAAAGAGCTGTTTTTGTGAGTAAGAGCCATGGGGGCTACAGACCGTGTAGAGGTTTAGTTGAGCGTTTACAGCAACCCGCAGAAGCCAAAGCCTAACCCTCCGTTGCGCTTCTTATTCTGATGCTGAGTCTAGCTGATTGGCTCGCAGAGTGGATAAGGTTATGGGTTGGCGTGTGCCCGCGGTATACTGCGGTTATTCAAGCTTTTTTAGAGTTTTGTTGATTTGTTTCGTCAAAAATTTACTAGCATGACACTACAGACGACAGAAAAAAGCGTAAGGCGACCTCAAAAATTTACCAGTCGCTTGCGGCCGTCGGTTTCAAATGCATCCGGGGGCGCGCGGCGTGCGATTAATTCAGGCTCTGCAGCTGTTCGCAGGCTTGTTTCGTTACCCGGGTTAACCAGCGTGTTGGTTATTGCCTCGGGGCTGCTGGCGTTAAGCGTGTTTTTACTGCCGTTACCCGATTTTTTCACGCCCACACCTCGGCTTTATAGTTTGGCCATGGTCTGGCTTGTGCTGTGCAGCGCCAGTTTTAAGCCGCCGCTTACGTTTACGGCGCTTGCAGGCCTAATAATATGTGCAATCGCAGGCATCCCATTGTTGGGACATTGGCAAGGCCTGGCCTACGTTACGTCTGCTTCTATGGGGTACTGGCTAGGCGCGCTGATCGTCTCTGTCGCGTTGCCTTATTTCGTCAAGCGTTCGTCGGCCGGGCGAACGTCATTTATACGCGTCTTGGGGATTGCCCTAGTCTCGATATTGCTATTGCACGGTGTGGGTAGCATTTGGCTGTTGGGGCAGAGCTTAGTGCAGGCCGCGATGCTCCAAAGCCTGTCACAGTGGCTACAATCATTCTGGGCAAGCTGGACGGGGTATACGCTATACCCGATTGGTTACGACATGTTGGGCGTAACCCTGCTTTTGGCACCTGTTTTACTATTGCGCAGCGCACTGCTTAAGCTGACAACTTAGGCATGAATAGGCGTGTGTTTAAGCTTGCTGCGTCAGTTGCGCCTGAATTTTGCTTGCCATTGCGCTGTTGCCCTGGCTTTCCATCCGCTGCGCAACGGTTTGTAAAAAGGCTCTGACGTCGGTAGTCAAGGGTTGCGTGGGGGCAGCTAGGGTCGTCGAAGCTGGACGCTGAGCGCGGGGTTTTTGCGGTGCCACCGGGGTTTGATATCGATTAGCTTTTGACCCTGCATTAGGTACTGACAGCCCAGGCGTGCGATTCGCGGAGGCTAATCCGTTCAGGGTGTTTATTTGAGGATTACTGGCTTTTCCAAGTCCCAAGCTGTGGCCTTTAGACTGGGGCTGCGGACGAACCTGCTGCTGCGAGCCGTAACTGGCTAACGCTTGCCGCAATGTCGTGTTACCTGCCGAGGCCGAAGCCTTGGCCGCCAAGGCACGATTGCCAGAGCTATTTGATAGCGGGCTTTGCCGCGTGCTTAATAAATCCGAGCGTAAATCGCCCGGCTTGGCTGCGCTACTGCGGCTAGATTCTACTGTTAATGTTTCATCAAACGAGGAGGCACCCGCTTGAGCGGCTTTTTTACGGCTTATAATCAGTTTCAGGGTAATCAGGCCAATAACGCAGCCCAGGCCCAACAGGCACCCCAGCGCAAGCGTCAGGGTTTGCATAAGCTCTGGGCGTTTTTGCGCAATTGAGTAGGCTTTATTGAGCCCCGGCAGTATCTCGCCAATGCTCCCTAGCTGCTTGACGTCAGGCTGGCCAGCGTCCGGATTTAACTGGAATTGCGTTTGGGCCTCGGGCGTTGTTGCAAGGGTTGGTTTTTCGGGGGTTAAGCCTTCGGGCGCAGTTTTTGGCGTTGCAGCCTGGGGTTGCGCAGGATTCTCGGAAGATTTGAGCAACGCACTTAGCGGTATCGATGGCTCGCTTGCTGGCTCAGGCTTTTTAAATGCGGCTTGGGGCGCAATTGTGTTGCTGTTTAAGGTGGTTTGGCCTGCCATCGGCATGCCAGCGGTAGTCAAGGGCGCTTCTGTTTGCTGATTGTTGCCGGCAGCTGCGCCAATGCTGGTCTGGCTGCTTGCTAGTTGCAGCGATCTGGTGGGTTGCGGCGGTAAGCTGTACCCAACCTGCACGCCAGATAAGTTTCGTCCCGTCAGGCTGATTTTTAAATCTTGATGATCCCGCTCAATGATGGCCCCTGTCAGGCGCTGCGTGTTTTTAAACCGTGTTTTAATTGTGCCAGCGGCCGGGTTTGCTTGCTTAAGCCGAATCACAATGCGGTTTTCGGAGCTGGATTCGACGCTATAGCCTAAGGTTTCTTCGCTATGGACGTTTAAACGAATCTGACCCCGTTCGCCGTCTGCAAAATCAACCTGAGACACCGGCACCGCCCAAGCTGCCGTTGCCAAAAAGGCGGGCATAAAGCTTATGGCAAACAGCGCCAGATAATGTTGGGTAACGTTGCGAGTCTGGAGTTTGTAAGGCATTGCAAGACGCTCCGCAAACCGGGGTGTAAGCTAGACGTTAATGAGACATTTAAAGGAGTTTAAAGGTTAAGATTAGAAGGCAAACGGGCCAATCGGGCTCAAGATGATTAAACAGGGCTCGGGCCTCGGCTTTGGCTTGATGCTTACTTGTGTCAATCAGTCGCCTGCAACCGCTCGAAGACAGGTGCCTGTATTCACTACTTTAAACGGGGTAGGGTTCTGCTTGCGTCCACCAGACGGAGGAGCTTTTGATTAAAATACTAAAGCTGTAACGCATGAATCATCGCGCGCAGTTTTTCGGGGCTTTTTTGGCCCGCAGTAACCTCAATCCCCGAGGCTACATCAATGGCATCGGCCCAAGGCCAGACGCTTTGCACCACGGGGGGCATGGTTTGTGGCGTAAACCCGCCGGCCACCCAAATTTGTGCCCTAAGGGTATTTGCACTGCTGTCTTTGTTTCTGCCTTTATCTATATTTATCGTAAGTCCTGCTGCTTGTGCCAACGTGTGGGGTACGCGCTGCCAAAAATCGGCTTCCGGTTGCTTGCTTGCGTCTTCTAGCAGCCATGCGTATGGTTTTAACGGTTGCCAGTCCTGTATAGCGTGTTTCAGGGGCCAATTGGCATCCCGGAGCATTAACGTTTTAATAATGGGGTAGGGGCTCTTGGCAAAGTCTTGCGCCCGCTCTTGCCCGTGGAGCTGGATAAACTCCAGGCCGGCCTGCTCTGCGATTGAGAAAACAAGGCTTGCGGGCTGATCCCGAAATACGCCTACCGTAGGAATCCCCAGCGGCCTGGCTTGCTGGCAAATGGCTTTGGCTACCTCAATGTCCGCAATGTATCGCGGCGTATCGGGCACAAAAATCAAGCCTAAAAATGCGGCACCGTGGTTTATGCATAACTCGGCATCGGCGATGTGGGTAATGCCACAGGTTTTAAGCGCAATCGACATGGGTTAAAGCCTTTATTGGTTACGGGCAGACGCGCGCAGACGGTATTGCGCGCAGAAGGGTTTGATTAATGCTAAACAGTTTTAACCCAAAGTTGATGCGTTAGAACGCGAAGTTGATGGGTGAGAGCGTGCGGCTTTTTAAATCTGGTCTCTGGTCTCATTTAATTAAGTCGAGTCGCATCAGGTCGCGATGGCATGTAAGATTGAGCAATGCCCGTGGGTTGCGGCATAATAAACAGCAATATGTTGTTTATTAAGACGTTATTGCGTTTGCACAAGAATTTAAATGGATCAGCATGCCTTTTTGTCGCTCAAGACGCAGGTTTAGCGTTCGTGTTCAGCCCGGTTCGCCTTTTAATAAAAAGGATTTAGGTCCAATAGAGTCAATTAACTTAAGATTTACCAGGTTTATGGCACTGTGGCCTTGAAAATACAGTCAGGGTAAGCATTTTTCAACCTAAAGTGTTTGATTTGCTTTTTAAAATAGTAAGTATCGTGATCGTTATACAGGCAGCCTTAATCTGCCAACAGGAGCAATGGTTATGGTTCCCCCGCAGCAGCCCGAAAAATTTCCGCGCCCATACAGCGCGCAAGTCGTCGATGGTCCGACGCGTGCCCCGCACCGTGCGTTTTACCACGCCATGGGCCTTAAAGACGAAGACTTTAGTAAGCCGTTTATCGGCGTAGCCTCGACGTGGGGCGAAATGACGCCGTGTAATATCTCGTTGCACGACCAGGCCGCTGCCATTAAAGGGCACCTGGAATCGCAAGGCGCTGTGGCCCGAGAATTTGCCACGATTAGCGTCAGCGACGGTATTGCCATGGGTCACGAGGGCATGCGCGCCTCGCTCATCAGCCGCGATGTTATTGCGGATTCTGTTGAGCTGGTGGTTCACGGTCATCAGTACGATGGCTTTGTGGGCGTGGCGGGCTGCGATAAAACCCTGCCCGGCATGATGATGGTGATGGGCCGGATGAACCGCCCTGCCGTATTTATTTATGGCGGCACGATTATGCCCGGCCAGTTTAACGGGAAAGACGTAACCGTGCAGGATGTTTACGAGGCTGTTGGCGCACACGCTTCGGGCGCGATGTCTCAGGAAGCGCTTGAGGCTTTGTCTCACGCGGCGTGTCCGGGGGCAGGCAGCTGCGGCGGCCAGTTTACGGCCAACACCATGGCTTGCGTGGCCGAGGCTATTGGTTTGGCGCTACCGGGCAGTAGTAGCCCGCCGGCTGTAAGCGAAGCCCGTAAGGTGTTTATGGCGCGCGTCGCGGAGGCCATGTTAAACCTGCTACAGCTTGATATTCGGCCGCGCGATATTTTGACGATGGACGCGTTTGAAAACGCAACGCGCGTTGTGGCAGCGACCGGCGGCTCTACTAATAGCCTGCTGCATTTGCCCGCCATCGCGCACGAGGTCGGGTTGACGCTGACGCTCAAGCAAATGGGCGAATGGTTCGAATCCACGCCGCTACTGGCAGATTTAAAGCCGGGCGGGCACTACGTGATGAACGATCTGCATAAAATTGGCGGCGTACCCGTCGTGCTAAAAGCACTGCTGGATGCTGGCCTGCTGCACGGCGATGCCTTGACCGTTACCGGTAAATCCCACGCCGAAAATCTGGCGCAGGTGGTTATTCCCGAAGGGCAAGCGGTGGTTAAGCCGGCGCATACCCCCATTAAACCGGTGGGCGGGTTGCGCGTGCTGTTTGGTAACCTGGCGCCAGAAGGCGCGGTGGTTAAAACCAGCGGCTTGTCGCGCCTGGTGCATACGGGCCCAGCCAAGATTTTTGACTCAGAAGATGCCTGTTTTGAGGCGGTGCAGCGCCAGCGGATTCTGCCTAACGACGTGGTGGTGATTCGGTACGAGGGCCCCAAAGGCGGCCCGGGCATGCGCGAAATGCTTGCCGTGACGGCGGCTATTTGCGGCCAGGGCTTGGGCGATTCAGTCGCGATGATTACCGATGGCCGATTTAGCGGCGCAACCCGCGGCTTAATGGTGGGGCACGCCAGTCCCGAAGCGCAGGTGGGTGGGCCTATTGCGCTGGTTGAACCCGGCGATATGATCACCATTGATGCCGAACAAGGGATTATCCAGGTTAACGTGGATGATGATGAGCTGACGCGCCGATTAGCCAATTGGCAGCCCAAAGTGCTGCCCGAGCATTACCAGCGTGGCGTGTTTGGTAAATACGTGCAGTTGGTCGGGTCGGCCAGTCAGGGCGCCGTAACCCATCAAGGGCTTGCAAAACCTGTGCTGACGCCCGCTTAGCAATCAAAAAATTGCCTAAAGCCTTTAAAGCCCCGCAAGCTTTAACCCAACACCTTTCGGGGCTTTAGTGCGTGCTTTTAACGTTGGGTAATGAGTCAGTTTGCCCAGGGAGGGAGCGCGAGGGAGGGAACGGCCCTCGCTTCAGGATGTTGAACTCACCAAACTGACCCATAATTAACGCGGGCTAATATCGCTGGCTGAGCTCGCTGCACGTTATACCGTACGTTAATTTTGTAACCCTAAAACATGCCGTATTGCTGCGCACCAGGATAGCTGGCTAAAAACGGATTGCTCTGCCAGGGGTTTTGCGGCTGGCGCGGCATACCGAAGGGATTTTTTTGCTTCATAAACGGCAGCCCGTTGTTGGGCGTGCCGTATCCGGGCGGCATCATTAACGAAGGGTCGATGCCGGGTGGGTACATAATGTTGGGCGCGTTGCCGCCAGGTAGCCCCATGTGCTGGTTGCCAAAATTATAGGGCGTTTGGCCAAAGCTGTTTGCGGGTGTGGGCGCACCTGATGTCGGATTTTTGCCCAAAATGCCTTCGGCAACTTTGCCCGCAATGGCACTGCCAGCCAAGTAGCCTACGGTGCCAACAACCCAGCCAACCGGAGACATCATCGTGATGCCGGTTAGGGCGGCTGCGCCTGCGGCACCAACCAAACCACCGCCTATGCCAGCGGCAGAGCGGCCAGTTTCTTTTAAAGCTTCTCCGGGGCCTTGGGTCAGCAACGTTTTACCTACGTTAAACGCCGATACGGCAGTGCCGGCTGCAAATGCGACTAAAGCGCCTCCGGCTAACGCTTTGCCAAAGGGCATTTTTGCCCCAGAAGCAAGTGGTTTAAGCACGTTAGCAACCATTTTTGCAGGTTTGCTTGCGGCCCACTTGTTTTTTTCGATAAAAGGTTTGGTTTGCCCAATAAAGCCCGCCATGGTTTCGTTTAAAGACCGGGTTGCCTGGCTGTAACTATGCGCAGAATTTTCGCCGACAGCAACCTGAGCTTTTTTGCTCATGGCGTCGTTCCAGTCGTGCAGCTTCTGAAAAATCTTTGGGTACGAATTACCGTTAACACTGGTCATAATGGAATGGTTACCCTCTCGAGACGCGCTTGCGTCGATGAACGTACTGTATCAAAGCAGTTGGATAAGTTAAATCAGTCTATCCTAACGACGATTGTCGTTGTTAAGCATGCGTTGCCAGATTAAACATGTGTTACAAACTACAGCTCAAAAAGAACTGTTTCCTCCTAGCTCGTCCAAATGCATAAAACCCAAATCAAGCCGTTTTGTGCGCTAACTCAAGTTTATTTTAAATGGGTTAGGCTCAATAAAGGCCAAACAAATAAAAAAACCCCGGCGATCAGAATCACTGACCTCCGGGAATTGAGCCGTTGCTGAGTCGTCGGTTTTGTAAAATCGAACGTACGAGCTGAAAATTTTAAGCTCAAGTTTTGCCTCTAAACGGCCTGTTATAAGGCATAGGCTTTTGGGCGAATGTATAAGATGTGTTTTTCGAGTTGCTCTGCTTGCGCTGCCGGCTTGGCTTGCTGGGCGTTTCTGTAAGCGTAGGCGGTTGATACTTTTATTTTTGTTTTAATAGCAATTAAAAACATCCATCGTTTTTTGCAGATTGATTAAACCCAGCGTCTGGATGAGATGCGCCTGTGTGCGCTATAGTCTTAACTTAAGTTTCTGGGCAGTAGATGCAATAGATTGAGTCACGCCCTTAAACGCGTTTAATGTTGTGTTAAACCCTTATTATCCGCGCAATTTAACGATTATGTCCCAGTAGCTCAGCCGGATAGAGCAGCCGCCTTCTAAGCGGCAGGTCGCAGGTTCGAATCCTGCCTGGGATGATTCTGTTTCATCGAGTGTTGTCTATCGAATCGAGCCCGCTTATGCCCACGCCAAATGCAGCGTTATCGAACTTGAACATTCCGGTCTCAGAGGCGTTTCCACCGCCGGATCCGTTTCCGGTCATCGAGGCGTTTCCGAATGCTTTTGCCGGACGAGAGTTTCCCATCCAGACAGAATTCCCCGAATTTACCTCGGTGTGCCCTAAAACCGGCCTACCCGATTTTGGCACCATCGTGATTACCTATATTCCTAATTGGCATTGCCTAGAGCTTAAATCACTCAAGTATTATCTTCTGGCGTATCGCAACTACGGTATTTTTTACGAAAACGTCGTGAACCGGATTTTAAACGACGTCGTCAAGGCAACTGAGCCAAAATTTGCCGAAGTTACCGGAAAATTCAGCGCGCGCGGCGGGCTGAACACCACCATTACCGTGCGCTATCACGAAGCGCCCAATGCTGCCCAGCAAGGTAATCTTTAAAGGCGCCTTAAAGGCTAACTGCTCATGTGCCCTGTGTCGACCCCCATGGCGCCCAGCCCTTACCCAATCCCTGTCTTTGAAGCGCCAGAAAACTGCACGGCGCTGAGCAAAGCTTGGCAGGCTGCAGGGCAAACCGTTGCGCTGGTACCCACCATGGGTGCTTTGCACGCGGGGCATTTAGCGCTAATAGAAGCTGCAAAAATTCGCGCTAATCGTGTTGTGGTAAGCATTTACGTAAATCCGCTGCAATTTGGCCCGAACGAGGATTTTGACAGGTACCCCCGCACGTTTGAGGCAGATTTAGCGGCGTGCGTTGCCGCTGGGGCCGATGCGGTGCTGGCGCCCGCTAGTGCCATGCCACAAGCGCAGGCCCGCCCCGGTGCAGCGCCTATTACGCAAGTGCAGCCGCCTGCGTATTTAACGCAGGGCTTGTGCGGCGCAAGCCGGCCAGGGCATTTTGAGGGCGTGGCCACGGTTGTTTTGCAGCTGTTAAACATTGTGCAGCCACAGGTTGCGATTTTTGGCGAGAAAGACTATCAGCAACTGTGCGTGATTAAAACCATGGCGAAGCAGTTGTGTTTGCCGGTCGAGATTGTGGGCCACCCAATTGTTCGCGAAGCGGATGGCCTTGCGATGAGCAGCCGCAACCGCTACCTGACAGACCCTGCGGACCGGCGTGCCGCGTTAACCCTGTATAATATTCTGTTTGCAATACAGGCAAAACTGTCGCTGCAGCGGCAACTGCCCGCCCAGGCGACTTTTCAGGCCATTTGCAGAACCTGGCTTCAGAACGATCCGTTAACCCGTGACCGGGTGCGGCTGGAGTATTTGCAGGCCGTTAACGAGACGACGCTTGCACCAGTAGAGACACTTGAGCGGGGCGTGCGCGTGATGATTGCGGCAAATGTGGGGCTGTCGGGCCAAGCTGCTTCGGCTCAAACCCCATCAGCATCTGCTGCGCACGCTTCTGTTCGATTAATCGATAACCTTAAGCTTTAATCCAGTAAATATTAGGCGATTATATAGCAAATTAACTTTTAAGCGATAGTTAAAATTGAGACTAAACGTCTTTGAAATGGCTTTTTAGCGCTTAAAAGTTTATCATTTGCGATTTAAAACACTATAGTTTTAACGCGTCGTGGGTTAGTTTGCCGTGTTTAATCTCCAAAAGCGAGGGTGGGAACGGCCCTCGCTCAGGGCAAGTGTTTTCCTAACCTAATGTACATGATTTATTTTGCGTATTATTCCTGCAAGTACATCAATCAACTAAAAACTGTCATTCCGGCGAAAGCTGGAATCCAGGCAAGTCAACTTTGTGAACGGTGGATACCCCTCGGGTAATCAACCCCCGCGAAGGCGAGGAGGAGTATGACGCAACTGACCTTGAGGGGATAATACCGTTTATTTTTAATAGCTTAAAGCTTTGTTTTGCGTCTAGACGTTTACGGCATTTTTAGACGTGAGCGCTTTAAGCAAGCCTTCAAACCAGCGTCTTCCGTCGCCAGAATCATTAAGTTCGGGGCGGTGCCATAAGTTACGCTCTGGGTGGGGCATTAGGCCAACAACATTGCCCTGGCGGTTGCAAATCCCGGCGATGCCTCTGGCACTGCCGTTTAAATCTCGGGCGTAACGCAAAAGCACCTGATTATTGGCCTCAAGTTCATCCAGTGTGGCTTCTGGCGCCTGGTAATTACCTTCACCGTGGGCAACCGGAAAAACCACTTGCTGCCCTTGGCTGTAGCATTGCGTAAACGGATGATGTGTTTGCGCAATCAAAAGTGGTTCAAACCGGTTGCAGACAAACCCGTTGGGTTGCGTGGCCGAGGCGTTGTGCGTGAGCGCGCCGGGCAACAAGCCAGATTCCGTTAAAATCTGGAAGCCATTACAGATACCCAATACGGTCACGCCGCGTTGCGCGGCTGAGTGCACACTGGGCATCACCGGCGCGAGTTTGGCAATCGCGCCCGAGCGTAAATAATCGCCGTAACTAAAGCCGCCGGGTAATATTATCAGGGCTAGTTCTGCCAGTTGCGCATCGGGTATGGGTTGGGCCGATTCAAAAAATATCGGCTCTGTGCCCAGCACCACCCTAACCGCATCGGCGCAGTCTCGTTGGCAATTGCTGCCCGGAAAAACAATAATGCCTGCGTTTAAGGGCATATCGGCTCTGCTGCCACTGCATCAAGATTAAGCGCATTAAGCGTTACGTTATCCAGCACCGGATTCGCGAGTAATTGCTCGGCCAGTTGCAAAGCCTGCTGCTCGGCAGCCAGCGGCGATGCTGCGCGCAGTGAAAGCTGAAATAATTTACCCGCGGCAACGCTGTCAAGCGTTGTAAAGCCAAGCGCTTTGGCCGCAGCCAGTATCGCGTCAGATTCAGGGTGCAAAATTTCGGGGCGCCGAGAAACCTGAAGCGAGACGGTATAAGGCTGCAACGCCGGCTGCCAGTCGGCTAAAAACTGCTCGGGCGGCAGGGCCATAATCCGGTCGTACACCGCCTGATACGTTTGCCCCAGGTCGGCTAAATCCTTCCGAAATACGTCTTTATCCAGCACCTGGCCGCTCGCTCGGTCGCGTAATCTAAAATTATCCGGGCTCAATTCATCGGCAATCACCAGCGGCGCGCCGCCGTTTAAATGGGCCAAACCAAATTCCAGTTTAAAATCTGCACAGATAATGCCCAGCGCGTTAAAGTAAGCTTTTAAAATGGCGTTAATCTGCAGCGCGGTGCGCTCCAGCAATGCAGGCGTAATGCCCGAGGGCAGCAAATTAAGTTCTTGCAGTACGCCGGTGCTCAGCAGCGGATCGCCCGCGGCGTCGTCCTTCAAAAAAAACTCGACCACCGGAGCGCTAAACGTATGCCCTTCGGGCAGCTGCGGCGTTCGTTTGCAAACGCTCCCCAGGGCCACGTTGCGCACCACCACTTCAACCGGAATCATAACCAGTTGCTGAAAAACAAGCTGGTTTTTGGCGTCGCCCGGCGCAATAAAGCAGGTATTAAAGCCGGCCAGATTAAGCAGCGTAAAAAGCTGAGCCGAAATTTGCGCGCATAACGCACCTTTATTGGGGATTTCTGCGTGCTTTTCGCCGTTAAACGCGGTTACGCCATCGGTAAACGTAACGTTTAGCGTGCCATCGGCCAGGGCCTCTAGGCGTTTGGTTTTGCCAGATTTAAAAAGGGTCAGCGTCATGCGCATTAGCGTATCACGATTTACGTGGGGCTTCTAGCTGTTAAAAACGTGGTTTAATCTCGTCAAATGAAGGCCGTTGCCTCTCCTGACCTTCCTCACGCCTTAAGGTACACTGACCCACACCTAAAACCGTTATTAACCAAAACAAAATCAGTGTTTAAAATGCAACAAAATACCGTGTATTAAGCACTAATTTTGCGTTTATTTTAAGCGTTTTGCGGGTTCAATGTTTGCTGCCATGTCCATGCGCTATGAATGATTTCGTCCAGTTTGCTGAACTTAGACTCCCAGCCAAGCGTGCTTTTGGCCAAATCGTATTTCGCGACCAAGCGCGCCGGATCCCCAGGGCGATGCGGTAAAACGTGTTTGCGCGCAGTAAACCCCGTGATGCGCTCGCAGGTTTTGATAATCTCGAGCACGCTTGCGCCCTGGCCTGTGCCTAAATTGAGTGCGATGCTTTCGCCGCCCCGGTGCAGGTAATCAAGCGCCAGGGTATGCGCACGCGCCAAATCTTCGACGTGAATGTAATCACGAACGCAGGTGCCATCCGGGGTTAAGGCCAGGTCGTAATCGTCGCCGTAGAGCGTAACCGGTTGGGCTTGGGCCAATGCGCTTAGCACGTTAGGTATCAGGTGGGTTTCGCAGGTGTGCCACTCGCCAATGGGTTTTTCTTGCGTCGATGATGCCCAGGCACCCGCCGCGTTAAAGTAGCGTAACGAGACGTAACGTAACCCGTAGGCTTGGCAGGCGTCCTGAAGCGCCCATTCTGTTGCAAGCTTGCTGCGACCGTAAGGATTAATGGGCTTTAGCGGCGTAGTTTCATCCAAATCGGTTGCGTGCGCCCCGTACACCGCGCACGTCGATGAAAAAATAAACAACGGTAGCCGAGGCAATGATAAAACGGCCTGGATTAAATTAAGCGAGCCTATTGTATTGTTATTGTAGTAAAGCATCGGCGCTTCAACGGATTCCGCCACGAGCGCTTTGGCCGCAAAATGCATTACGGCATCGGGGGCAAATGCTTGAACTGCAGCCGCAATGGCGTCTGCCTGTTGTAAATCAATTTGCTGAAAATTAAGCTGCGTGTTGGGCGAAAGTCGATTCGCCTCGACAAGCGCCAAATGCCCCGTGGAAAGATTATCCAGCACTAAAACCTGAGTCTGGGGGTACTGAAGCAAAAGATGGCGCAGACAATGGCTACCGATGTAGCCCGCGCCGCCGGTGATTAGAAGTTTCATGGCCATTCAATTTACGAAAAATAAAGTATAACTCCAATCCGCCACCCAGATAGCGTTTTGTAAAATGGCTTGTATCTTGCCTGCAGCGCCTATACAACGGCTAAAGCCCTTGTATAGGTACCACACGCCGCCGGGCTTAAGGACTGCTACATGTGCTCGTACATGCTAAAGAGCGGTAAATAAATCGAGAGCGCGAGTACGCCAACCACAGCCCCCAGCACCACCATCAGGACGGGTTCAATCATGGCGGTCAGGGCATCGACTTTTCGTTCCACTTCTTCTTCCAGCAATTCTTCAGATAGTTTGAGCATGCGCTCCAGTTCCCCCGATTCTTCGCCCGCCGAGACCATTAGCAGCACCAGATCGGGCACCTGCTTGATTTGCACCAGCGAGTTTGCCAGCGATTGCCCAATCTGAATCTGGCTGTAAACCTGATTAAATTTGCTGCGGATGATATCGTTTTGAATGGTACTGGTTGAGAGCAATAACGCATCACTCACCGGGAGTCCCGCCGCAAACGAGATGCCAAAACTCGAGAAAAAGTGCGCGTTACTCATCAGTAAAACCAGATCTTTAACAACGGGCACTTTAAGGCTAAGCCGCTGCATGGCAAATTTGCCCTGCGCCGAGGTTAAAAAGGTTTTTGCAAAGTAGCCTGCCGCAACAAACCCCGGAATCAGGGCGTACCAGTAATTGCGAACAATACTGCTAATAAACACCATCATTTGTGTGATAAGCGGCAATTTAACGTTCATGGATTTATAAATATCTTCAAACGTTGGGATAATAATGGTGAACATTAAAATCAGCACCAATCCCAAAATGGCCAGTACCACTGCGGGGTAAACCATGGCGGCCCCAATTTTGTTTTTAACCTTTTGGTTGCGTTGCATCTGCTCCATCAGGCGTATCAGGGTGGCGTCCAAATCGCCCGAGGCTTCGCCGGCGCGCACCAGGTTAACAAACAGGCTGTTAAACACCTGTGGATGCTTGCCGAGCGCTTGGCTAAAGCTCATCCCCGACATAATATCGCCGCGAATGGTTTTAATGGTGGCTTTAAACCCGGCGTGCGTGACAAAATTTTCAAAATAAATCAGCGCGTCCGTCAGCGGAATCCCTGCTTTGGACATAATGGCCATGTTGCGCGAGAATACCAGCAGGTTTTGCAAGCTACCGCCCGGGTTAAAGCCTTCCAGAATCCGTTTAAGCCAGTTTGCACCGCTATGGGTGGATTCGGCCTGCATGTTTTTGAGTTTTTTCATCTGCGTAACAATGAGTTTTTTCTCTCGCAGCATTACGCGCGCTTCAGATTCGCTGTTGGCGTTAATCACGCCCTTCAGCTTTTTTTTATCAGTCATTTGTAGCGCTTGGTATTCGTAAGAATGCATATCAGGTGGATCTCAACTCCGTAAGTAATTTTTTTGCTGTTTTGGTAAGTGGTTAGGCAAAAGAAAACGCGTTGTTGCAAAACGGTAAAAGCTTAATTGCGTTAATCCCCTAAAGTGGGGCCCAAAACGCGGGTGACTTCGTCAATCGAGGTGATGCCTTCGAGCACTTTTTCGCGGCCAGCTGCGGCAAGGGTTTTCATGCCTGTATTCACGGCGGTGTCTTCAAGTTCAAGGTCCGAGCGACTCTGGCCAATCATCTGCCTTAATTCGCGGTCTACGACCATGATTTCGTAAAGCCCGCAGCGGCCGGTGTAGCCGCTCCCGCCGCAGAGTTCGCACCCTTTGGCCTTATAAAGCGTATAACGATTCTGTTGCGCCGGTTTATCGTAGGGCAGTAATAGCTGTTTATGCGTCTCGCTGGCTTCGTAGGGCTCTTTGCACTGGCTGCATAGGGTTCTTACCAAGCGTTGCGCAATTACACCGCGTAGCGCCGAGGCCACCAGGTTTGGCGGCGCACCCATTTGTACCATCCGCGTTACCGAGGCCGAGGTGGTGTTACTGTGAATGGTGCTAAACACCAAGTGGCCTGTAAGCGCCGCGTGAATGGCGGCTTCCAGGGTTTCTTCGTCCCGGATTTCACCCACCATGATGACGTCTGGATCTTGACGCAGTAAGGCTCTTAAACTCGAGGCAAAGGTAAAATCGGCCTTGGTGTTAACTTGCGATTGGTTCAGGCCTTCGATGGTTAATTCGATGGGGTCTTCAACGGTGGCGATGTTGCGATCTTCGGAGTTGATTTGATGCAACATGGTATACAGCGTTGTGGTTTTACCCGAACCCGTTGGGCCGCTGACCAGAACAATACCGTACGGAGCGCTGTAGAGGTACTCCAGCTTTTCGGTATCGACTTCATCAAAGCCCAGTTCGGCAAAACTGGTAATGTTTTTAGAGGGTCTTAAAATCCTGATAACGATTTTTTCGCGATTGACCGACACCGGCATGGTGTTTACCCGCAGGTTATATTCGGTACCCCGGTATTTAAGCGTAATCCGGCCATCTTGCGGGCGGCGGTGCTCGGCAATATCGAGTTTGGCCATAACTTTAATGCGGGTAATAAAGCTGGCTTCCATCGATTGCGGAATGGTTAAAATGGTTTTTAAAATCCCATCGGTTCTAAAGCGCACCTGAATTTGATCTTTTCTGGGTTCGGCGTGAACGTCGCTTGCGCCCTGAGCAATGGCTTCTTCGAGCAGGGAGTTGACCAGCTTAACCAGGGGGTTGTTGGGATCCGAGGCCTCCTGCTCCTGACGGAGCATTTCGAGCTGCCCCCCAGAATTGGCGTTAGCGTCATTGGCCGAAAGCACTTCCAGCAAAGAATCCGCAGAGCGGTTGCTGAGGTGTTTTTTATAAAACTGCTGAAAATCATATTGCGTGGTCACCACGCTCAGCGGACGCATGCCGGTAACAAAGGTAATCTCGTCAATCACGGTTCGGTCGTTAGGGTCGACCATTGCTACCACCAACCGCCCCGAGGCATTGGTAATGGGAATCACCTGTTTATCGTGGATAATCTCGTCGGGCAGCAGCTCCAGGGTCTGCTTATCAATGACCATTTCGGAGATGTTAACGTAGCGCAAGCCAAACTGGCGGCCCAGTGCGGCACCCAGATCTTCTCGGGTGATTTTGCCTTTTTTAACCAATATTTCGCCAATTTGCACGCCGGCTTCTTTTGATTCAACCAATGCAACTTTCATGTCTGCTTCGGTCACCAAACCCATGTCAATCAGCACTTCACCCAATCGCTTGCGAGCGGGCTGCGCCGTTTGGCTGATTGGCGGTGTGTTTTTTGATGGGTCCGCGAGCATTGATGACTTTCCGGTTAAGGCGGGTTATGTACCACGGGTTTCCTGATTTTTATTTATCATTACGACTCGGATGCGGATCGGATTCGCGTTTTAGCCGAGGGCTTAATTGTTGACTCTGCCGGTAGCAAGGGCAGTGCCGACAAGGGTAATCCGGTTTTATTAGGCAATTTTTCGGGTAGCGTACTTGTTTTTACAACATCCGCGGCTGGCAGCACATTATTGGGCAGCCTACCGGCGGGGTTTGCCGGTAAGGTTCTTGTGGACGCGGTGTTCGTTGTTTCGGGCACTTGTACCAGGTTCGGTTGGTAGGCAATGGCTTCTTCCTTCACGATGTGCGGCGTTACCATAATTACCAGCTCGGTCTTTTCGGACTGACGACTGGTTGAAGCCCGTAACATTGCCCCCACAATGGGCAGATCCGAGAGCCCCGGAACTTTTTCAAGCGTCTGAAGATTCCGTTCTCGTAGCAGACCGCCAATCACAAGTGTTTGGCCATCCCGAACACGCGCCGCGTTTAGCGTCAGGCTTCGGGTCGAAATGAGCGGCACGGTCGTGGGAGCATCACTACTGCCGCCCGTCACCGTACCTGCCAGTTCATTGATCGTCGGGGTCATTCTCAGCGTCACCGAGCCATCATTGGTAATAGTCGGGGTCACATTAAGCGAAATCCCCACGTTTTGTTTTTCGACGGTGGTTGTAATCACGGCAGCCGTGCCGGCAACCGTGGTGCCCGTACTAAACGTGGCCACTTCATCCGAAATATTAATCACGGATTCCTGCCCGTCCATCGCCAGGATATTAGGATTCGCCAGAATCCGCCCGCCATTCTCGATTTGTTGCATCGTCAGGCTAATCGTGGGGAGTCTGAACCGTGTATTGAGTCCGCTATTAAACCCAAAGTTGGTAATCCCGCTTGAGACCGAATCAGCGGAACTGGGAAGCAAAAACGTCCCCCCAAAATTGCCCGAGGCCAGATTGCCGATGCGCGGCTCAAAGGTTTTATTCTTGCCTAGACGAACCTCGACCAGAGCAATCTCAATACTCACCTGTGGGCGACGCACATCAACCCTGCCAATGTAACCATCGACCAAGGCCAGTTGTTCGGCCGTGCCCATTATGGTCAGCGTGCCACTTACAGGGTCAGGAACAAACGTAACACCACTAGCGGTAAAGCCTGGCACCCCGTTCGCGCCTGAAGCACCTGCAGCGCCTGAAGCACCTGCAGCGCCTGCACCACCTGCTGCGCCTACACCAAAATTAAACAGGGTTGCCGCAAGCATTTGGGCCACATGTACAGGTTCATTGTATTTAATTTGGTAGACTCGACGATTTCTGGGGACATCGAGCTGCCGCAGCACTTTGTCGACCAGTTGAATATCACTTTCGCTCCCCAGCACCAACACCGAATTGCTTGACGGGTCGGCCGAGGCCACGGCTGAACGATTAACGCCGGGCTGTGTACTTTTGAACACCGTATTATTAAGCTGCGTCGCGGTTTCGTTCGCATCTTTATACAGCACAGGGAACGCCTTGAAGACCTGATTAATCAGTTTTTTCTCCTCGGCCGCTTCAAAGCCGGCAACCATAATGGTGTTGCCGGTGCGGTTATAAGTCAGGCTGGTCGAGGTAAAAATGTATTCCAGGGCTTTGTTAATGCTCACATTCTCAAGGTCAACGGTCAGTTCGCCCTGTACAGATGGATCGAGCAGGATATTAAACCCGCCTTGCTCAGCCAGAATATAGAGCAAATCGCGAATGCTGGCGTTTCGGGCTTTAAGCGTTACATTGGCCCCTTCTTTGGCAATGTTAATGGGCTGCACAATCGAAATCTTGCCGGTGAGCGCCGTATTGCTCTGCGTCGCTGCTGAGCCTGCCGACGCTGGCGTGTAGGCATACGTTTCAGCAGCGCTCAACGGCAGACTTAAGCAAAATTGCCCCAGGCAAAACGTTGCAGCAAGCGTGTAGGCCTTGAGTGTATTTAGCCGTGGCTGTGGGCGATGCGTATGTTTCATCAGGGTCAACTTTCCTAAATTAAGGTTGTATGCGTTCAAAAAAATCAGTAAAATCATGTTATTTAAGAATGTCATCCAGACTTAACGTGTCGTTTTCGTCGCTTTTGTCTCCGCTGTTGCTATCTTTGCCTTGCGAGGCACGCTCTTGTGCGCTGGGAGCGTTACCCGAGGAACCATCTGTGCTGGTGGCAAATCCGATAATGTTCTCGATTTCAAGCGTCTGCCGCTCGCTTGGGTTTGTTGCACGGGCTATAACGACTTGTTTGGGCAGAATGGAAACCACTTTAAAATCCGAGAAGACTTCTCCGGCCTTTACCAGGTGTGTTTCATCGTTCGCGACAAAAATGGCCATGGGCTTTTGCGGGTTATAAACAATGCTCTTGAGGTTCACGCTTGAAAAATCGGTTACCGTAACCTCGGGCGTGCCATCCTTGGCGCCGAATTGAGTTTCGGGCGTTGAGTTGGGGGCATCGCCCTGTTTTTGGTCGTCCGCAGCTTTTTCGTCATCCTCTGCCACCACCGCATTGGGCGAAAAGAACGGGTCTTTGTATCCACTGGCCAGCAAATCATTCAGGCTTAAAAACGCCAGCGCTTCCTTGCTCTCTTGCTTCTCAGGGGTTTCTTTTTTTTCTGGCGTATTGACGCGAGCACTCGGGGTTAAGCCGGTTGCCGCAGTCGGTAAAGGCGGTTTGGTGGACTTCGAGTTGGTATCAGAGGCTTTAGGTACGTTAGGCGTTGTCGCAGGGGGAGGATTGTCTGACTTGACCGGGGCCTGTACATTAGCGTTCACGCTTGGCTTATTTGCTTTGGGGCCTTGTACTCCTGGCAACGGCGGAAGTGCAGCACAGCCACAGAGCCAGGGCAAAACCATAAAACACGCTAGTGTTTGGGCTAACGTGCTAACGGTAAGCGATGAATGATTGTTCCGACGATTCACGAGCGGGCTCCGGCAAAATAATTGGCCGCAGTTAAACGGTTTACGGTGTAAGCGATGTTTTAGTGGGGTTCGAGAAGCCTAAAACGCGCCAATTTTAAATACACAGCAAAATTGTAACGATTTTGTCGCGTCTACCGCTCCCCTAGCCAGTTGATTTTATTTTTTGCCTTGATTTAAAAAGACGAGCGTTTTTTTGATCTACGCTTGTACAAAGCTCGTTTGAAGAGATGATTTTTTTGCGATGATGATTCTTCCAGTCGAAACTGCCCCAACCTCAGCCCCAACCGTTGACCCAATCGCGGCAAGCCCTGCCGAATCGGGCACCGCGCCACGTAAAATTGGCTTTGTGCATATGGGCTGCGCCAAAAACCTGGTAGATACCGAGACCATGTTGGGGCTTTTGGCCAAAGAGGGCCACCAGATTATGCAGGACGAGCAAGAGGCCGACGTTGTGCTGGTCAACACCTGCGCGTTTATCGAAAAGGCTCAGGAAGAATCTGTTGAAGCCCTTGCGACGCTTGCAGAACAAGGTAAAAAACTACTCATTACCGGCTGCCTGGCTCAAAAATTTCAGGGCGAACTCCTGGAACTTTTCCCCGAGGCGGAAGCCGTCGTGGGCATTGATCAAGTGCCAGACATTGCCAGCATCGTCCAGCGAAGCAGCGCGGGCGAGCGCGTGCTAGCCATTCAGCAAGACCCGACGTATTTACTGCACGATGATAGCGCACGCCAGCACATAACATTGGGCAGTTGGGCGTACCTTAAAATCGCCGAGGGCTGCGATTACCGCTGCACGTTTTGTATTATTCCTACCATGCGCGGCGATTTCAGGAGCCGGCCCATTCAAAACGTGGTAGAAAGCGCAACAAAAATGGCAGAATCAGGCGGGGTCAGCGAGCTGATTCTGGTGGGGCAGGATACCACCAGTTACGGCAAGGATCACGGCGAATCCCTGGCGGAATTGCTCTATGCGCTAAATGAAATCGAGGCGCTTAGCTGGATTCGGTTTTTATACGCCTACCCTACAAATGTTTCGGATGAGCTGTTAACCGCAATTGCGCAGTGCGACAAAGTGGTTAAAACGCTCGATTGCCCGTTGCAGCATAGCCATCCAGAGATGTTAAAGCGCATGGGCCGCCCGGTGACAGATTTGCCCGCGTTTGCCGAGCGGATTCGCAGTAAAATTCCTAACGTGATGTTGCGAACCACGTTTATTGCAGGGTTTCCGGGCGAAACCGAGGCGCATGTAGAACATTTGGCGCAAACCCTTGAAGAGGTCAAGTTTGAGCGCATGGGCGTCTTTGAATATTCGGACGTGGATACCGCTGCAAGCCAAAACCTGGATTTAAAAGTGCCTAAACGAGACATCAAAGCCCGTCGAAACCGTTTGATGGCCGTTCAACAGCAGATTTCATACGGGGTGCATCAGGCGCTGGTGGGGCAAACCGTACCCGTAATGATTGATTTTGCCCGGGATAATGGCCTGTTGCAGGGTCGAACCCAGTGGGACGCCCCAGAAGTTGACCCTGTTGTCACCGTTAAATCGCGCAATGCAGCCTCAAGGCCTTCGCCCGGGCAGATTATTCCGGTTAAAATCACCGGGGCCAGTCCGTACGATTTACGAGGCGAGGCCTAGCAGCAATTTAGATGTTAAGGTCTGTTGCTAATTGCTTTTAACCCGTATTGCCTTAATTGCGCTATACTGGCAAAGCCATTTGTTATAGCTTTTAGAACTTTTTTAAGACAGGGAGTAGCGTTTAAGTCACCATGAGTGCAGTTGTAATCATTGGCCGGTTGGGCCAGGACCCCGAAGTCAAATACTTTGAATCTGGCAGCGTTAAAGCAACCTTGTCGGTTGCCGTGGACCGCGGCTTTAAAGAAAACAAAACCACGGACTGGTTTAGAGTCGAAGCCTGGGGCAAGCTTGCCGAAATTGCGGGCGAGTACATGAAAAAAGGCACGTTGGTCTCGATTAATGGATCGCTCGAAGTCCAGCGTTGGAACGATCAATCGGGTAACGAGCGCGAAATGCCGGTGATTCGCGCCGAAAACATCCAGATGGAAGGCAGCAAGCGCGACAACGAGCAAGCCGCCGGCAGAACCTCTGGTGAGTTTGCGCCTTTTTAAACAAAACAATTACCAATTTAAAGCTTGATTAAGGGCTTTAAAACTTACGCGCGGCCACAGGTTTAAAATTTAGACGTTAAGCCGCGCGCTTAACTTGTTTTAAAGTGAATTGGGTATAGACGAGATTTTACTGCTATGCTGCGCCTTATTGCTGTTAGGATTTTGGCCTGCCTAGGGGCGTTTACACTGTTTTTAGGCTCGCAAGCCTTCGCCGAATCAGGTATAAATGCGGATTTGTGTATGGCTAGCGAGCCTGGCTTGAGCAAAGCGCGCACAGGTATAGCCTGGCTGTACATTCACGGTGTCGAAAACCGTGATGAAGCCTATTTTTTAACGCATGCCAAAGCCATACACCGCGAGCTGATACGTAAAAGCAACGCGTATACGTTTTTTGGTAAACCCGTGGCGTGCCAGTTTGGCTACGTGTACTGGGGCGATTTAGCGGGCGGCGTTCAGGGTAAAATTGCCGAAAAAAACCAGATCAGCAGCCGCAGCATTATGGCCTCTGGCTTGGCGCGTACTGCTAAAGCCAGCCCGCCAGGTGCATTTGAAAGTCGGCAATTGCTACACCAGTTTAGCCACGATGCCATTTGGTATTTGACCAATCCGGCGCATCAGACGGCGATTAACGCGCGGGTTGTCTCGGTTTACGAGCGCCTAAACGACCTAAACGGCATCGAGGGTACGGTGCTGGCGGGTCATAGTCTGGGGAGTGTGATTGCGCTTAAAACCATTACCATGGCCATCGATCAGAGCGCGAAAACACGCGACCAGTTAGCCGGCTTGGTGACATATGGTAGCCCGGTGACAACGTTGTTAAGCGCAGAGCTTGAGCAAAAATTGGCCGAGCGTAAAAAGCATTTTAGCTTTTTTAACAAGCCCGATCCGACGCCCAAGCCCTGGATTAACGTAATGTATGGCGCAGACCCGGTGGCATCGGGCGTTTATGGCGGATTCTCCCGGTTTCCGGAGGCGTTTACGTTTTCTATCGCCGATGCGACGATGACGGTGAACGCCCTGGGTACCGTAGGTGGCTTTTTCTCGGGAAAAATTAGTCCGCATGCCGCTTATAGCAACTATCCGCAGGCGTTTGTAAGCAGTTTAAAGGTAGGCCAAAAAGTGATGAGCAAGTAGAGTGTAAACTTTGTTGGAGTCTGAGCAGTCCTGAGCGTTGCAATGCTGTAATTCCCAGCCAGTCGGGCATCTGCTTGTTCCAGAGGTTCATTGAAAACAGCTTTTTTCGGTTCGATTTTTGGCTAGCGCTTTTACCTTCATTCAGGTTCAGGCTACAATCTGGGGTAGCTATGCGCGTGCCTGATTTAACCTTGGGAATAGTTGCTGACGACCTGACCGGCGCCGGCGACACAGCCCTGCCGTTTTTTCTGGATAGGCGTGATACCGTCGTGCTGGCGAGTCGAGACTGGGCTGATGCCCTGGATAATTTTGCTGCGCAAGGCGGGCTTGCTGATTCAGACGTTGCGTTAGCAAAAGCATGGGTGCTTAACACGCAATCCAGGCATAGTTCGGCTGCAACCGCCGCCGAAATTACGGCTGATGCGTTTAAACTGCTTAAAAGCCGGCTTAATTGCGATTTGTACTATAAAAAAATCGATTCTACGCTGCGCGGGCACGTTGCGGCAGAGTGCCTGGCTGCTGTTGAAGCGCTGGAGGCCGATTGTGGCGTTATCGTGCCTGCCTTCCCAGAGCAGGGCCGCCAAACCGTAGGCGGTTACCAGTTGGTGCACGGCATACCGCTCGAGCGCTCCGATGTTGCGCGCGACCCGCTGGCGCCCATGGGGCAAACATACGTGCCTAAAATTCTGGCCGATGATTTGATTCGACACCACGGTGAGGGCGCGGATAATTTATTGGGGTATGTGCCGCTGGGTACGGTATTGCATGGTGCAGGCCCGATTTTAATGGCGCTGCAAGCGCAGGCCGAAGCCGGAAAAAAGCTGGTGCTGGTTGATGCCGCCACGACCGAGGATTTAAATCAAATTGCGCTCGCGCTCGAAAAATCCAGAAAAAACCTGTCGATTTTGCCGTGCGGTGCGGGCGGGCTCGCGAATGCGCTGATTCGGCATTGGCCCACAGGTAGTACAACGCCTCTGGTGCAAGAGTCCGGCGATCTGCAAAAAGACTTGCTGCGAAAACGTGAGTTATACAAGGGCGAGCTAAAAAATAACGAGCTTAAAAATCACGAGCTCGAAGATTGGCCTTGGCCAAGCCCGGCAGGTGCAGACGAATTTTTGCCCACGCTGCTGGTAGTGGGCAGTTACAGCCGGGTTACGCAGATTCAGCTGGAGGCGCTGCTGGCACGGCGCAGGCAGGCTGGGCAACCGATTACCTTTATTGGGCTTTCTCCCAGGCAGATTCTAGGCCTGAGCCCTACGCAACCCACCGTTGATACGCTGGCGTTGGCGCTTAACCGGGGTCAGTTGGCGGTGGTGTCTACGGTGGTTCCGACTGAGTTGCCCAGCCACCCCGAAGTTGATCAGAACACCTACGAAGAGACGCTTAAACTGGCCGAAGAAAACGAGATCAGCGTTTGGGACGCAAAACTAATGGCGCAAAACACCCTGGCGCAAGTGGTTAAAGCTGTGCTAGACGCTCAGCCAGCCCGATTATTGATTTGTGGCGGCGAGACAAGTTACCGCGTGTTTGAGGCGATTGGTGGCAAAGCGTTTTGTTTGGCCGGCCAACTGGCCCCGCAAGTACCTTTGTGTCTCGAAAAACGTCAAAATCTTCCCGAACGCTGGATTGTCACCAAATCTGGCGGGTTTGGCCCGCCGGAGCTGCTGATTGATATTCTGGATAAGCTCAACAAGATACAGGCGCTCAAATGATGCAGCAAAACCCCGAAAAAAAACATACTGGTAGTGCTTACACGCCTAAACGACTCTTGATTACGGGCGGTGCAGGCTTTATAGGCAGCTGGCTTGTTAAACTTGCCCTCCAGCGCTGGCCAGAAGCGCACATTGTTACGCTGGATGCCCTAACCTACGCCGGTAATCTCGCAAATTTGGAGCCTGTGTTGAATCACCCCAGGCATCAGTTTGTTAAAGGCGATATTGCAGATGCTGCCTGCGTCAAGGCGTTATTTGAGCAATACGCCTTTGATGCCGTGATTAACAGCGCTGCAGAAACGCACGTAGACCGCAGCATCCACGATGCCAGCCCGTTTTTAAAAAGCAATGTGCTGGGTACCGGCGTTTTGCTTGAGGCTGCGCGGCTTGCAAACGGTTTTGACCGATTTTTACAAGTCTCTACAGATGAGGTGTACGGTAGCATCGAAGCACCTGCACGCTTCACTGAGGCGTCTCCTTTAAACCCCAGTAGCCCTTACGCCGCAAGCAAGGCCAGCGCCGATTTGCTGGTGCAAAGTTACGCACATACCTATGGGCTAAACACGCTGATTACCCGCTGCACCAATAATTATGGGCCAAATCAATACCCCGAAAAATTACTGCCGCTTATGATCCAAAACGCTTTGCAGCACCAAGCTTTACCAGTGTACGGCGATGGCATGAACATTCGCGACTGGCTGCACGTGCGTGACCACTGCAGAGCCCTGCTCACCGTGCTTGAAAGAGGCACCCCGGGGGAGGTGTATAACATTGGCGGCTGTAACGAGCAAACCAACCTGAGCGTTATAAAAGCGGTACTCAAGCGCCTTAATCGTCCCGAATCACTGATTACGTTTGTGCCAGATAGGCTGGGTCATGATCGACGTTACGCAATAGACGCGGGTAAGCTGAGTGCGCAATTAGGCTGGCAGCCCGAAGAAGCCTTTGAAGCCGGCTTGGATGAATTGGTGCAAGCTGCTAACACGAATGCGGAAGCACTTGTGGGCTGAGGCATAACGCAGTAATTTTTGCAAAATTTTAGTGTGGCTCGGGTAACGGCTCGGGGCGCGTTTCCCAGTGCAGTGGCCAATCTTCTGGCGCAAGCGGATAAGACTCCGCTTGAGTCGGGAACGTACCGTTTTGAACATCGTGCGCCCATTGGCGTGCTGCCGCTTGGGTTTGCGCGCCAAAATCGGCGTATTGGCGCACAAACCTGGGTTTAAGATTTGGGTAGCGCCCCAGCACGTCATCAATCACCAGCACTTGGCCGTCGCACGCGGCACCCGCGCCAATGCCAATGGTTGGTATTTTAAGCTGACTGCTAATATAGCCCGCGACACGACTGGGCATGAGCTCTAGCACAATTGCAAACGCGCCAGCGGCCTCGAGCGCTTGGGCTTGCTGTAACAGCGTTAGCGCGTGCGCCGCACGCTTGCCCTGAATTTTATAGCCCCCCAGCGTGTTTATGCTTTGCGGCGTAAAGCCTAAATGGCCCATCACCGGGATACCCATTTGGCTTAGGCGTCGGATTGCGGCGCAAACCAGCGGCGTTGCGCCTTCTAGCTTTACGGCCTGCGCGTGGCCTTCCTGGATCATGCGGCCGGCGTTTTCAATCGCTTGCGAGACGCTGATGTGGTAGCTCATAAACGGTAAATCCGCCACAATCAAGCTTTTTTGGCTCCCGCGCGACACGGCTTTAACATGGTGTAGCATTTCGTCCATCGTCACGCTTAACGTGTCCGGGTGACCCAAAACGGTCATTGCCAACGAATCGCCCACCAGCAAAATATCCACTTCGCCATCCAGCCATTGCGCGGTCGAGGCGTCGTAGCAGGTGAGCATGGTAATGGCTTGCGCGTTAGGCAGCGCGTTAGTCTGGCGTTTTCGGGCCGTAATGGCTTGCGCGCTCTGGCGTTTAATTGGGTCTGGGGCTGGAGAACTGCTCATGCGATTATCATAGCATTTAAAAGCCATAGCGTGCGCGCGCAGATGCTGTGCGCACGGGCCATTATAACTTGAGACTCAGGTCAAGGCTGGGGTGTCGCGTTTAAAAAGCCGGCCAGACTTTTAGGCGCTTTCGGCAGTGCCTGGCCGAGCCAGGCTAGCGTAAATTTAAGCGCTTTTTGGGCCGCAACATCCGGGTCTGCCGCTGCTGGCCACGGCAGACTATAAATACGTTGGCAGGCAGTAAATAACGTGTCTTTTTCGGGCAAAGAATCTTGCTGCGGGCTGTGACTTGCGTGGGCAGGGGCCTGGACAAGTTGATCTAAGTTAAATTGGGGTTGCGTGAGCGCCGGGTTTAAGCTTTGCGCAAACCAGAGCGTACTGCCCGAAACCTTGATCAGATTGGGCAGCGCTTGAGCACCAAAGCCTTGACCCCTGTATAACGCGTGGCAGCTGTGGCACAATACGCCGTGCGCGCTCCAGCTAAAATACCACCACGGCTGTGTCGTAAAGTCTGGGCGCTGGTGTGCCGAGGGCTCGATTTGCGCGCTGAGCGTCTCGTTTTCGCAGTAAATGCAGTGCCTAAGCTGTAAGCCGTGCCCCGCCGCTTTAAGCATTTGCATTAGGGCCGAGGCCATTAGCGTGTTTAAAGGGCGCGCGAGCGCTTTTGGGCTATCTTGAATTGGCGTACAGGCAAGCGCAAGCGCATCGAGTATCATCAGGCTGTTGGCCAGCGTGTAGTAAATGCGTGCCGTGGGATCTTTTTCAGATTCTGGGTGGCGATGCCAGCCCGAATGTTGCTCTGGGGGGGCGGGCAAAAGTTTTTCGGCAGTTTCTGCGAGTAATACGGCTGCATTCAGGATTAAAAAATGGGACCTTAGGTTAAAAAACGGCTGCAGAGTCTCGTATTGCCGAAGGGCAGGATGACTCGGGTTAAGGGCCAGTTGTATTTTGAGTTCTGCCAGGCCGGCGCACGCGCCTGCCAGTTTACTGTTGGCTTTTCGTACGCCTTTGGCCACAACATCTAGCCGACCATAGCTTGGTGTAAGGCAGCTTAAAAACCGATCGTTTTCGGACAACTTTCGGGTCTTGACCACGATGGCCTGCGTTATGAGTGTTTCGGGCATACCGCGTGTTGATTTTTGGGGGCCTTAGGGATGGTTAAAACAGCTACCGCGTTACGTATTACCTGGCATCGTATCGGCAACATCAAGTTTAAGGGCTTTTAGCAGTAACGAGACCTCAAGCGTCTCGAACACCAGCGAGCCTGCCATAAGTAGCAAGCCCAACAAAAACAGGCCTGCCGCCCAATGGTCGCCCAGTGGCAATGCGCCCAATACGCCAAGTGCAATTGCAAAAGCGCAGCCCGTCAGGCTCGCGACGGCGGCGTTTGTGCACAACAGGCCGTTGCGCAATAATCGGCCGCGTGTGAGCAAAAGGTGCTGCTGCTGCCGCAAGCTACCGGTGATTGGCAAGGGCGAAGCTGGTTTGGCCGGTGATGTTTCCTGATACGACAGCCGGGCTTCTTGATTGAGGCTGCGTAGCCGGTTGATTACAGAGCTTAGGCGGTTATGCATGCCCAGCGCCAGCAGGGCGCTTGCCGACATGGCAACCGCTGGAGAAAGCGCCTGCTGAATAATCAGGGTCGTGGGAAACGGTTCGGGCTGTGTTGGTAATGTAACCATAAGTGTGTTCAGATTTTTGAGGCTTGGCTAAAGGTTAATGTTTTACTTCAGGCCGTATTCATTGGTTCAAGCTTCGCCTGAGTTTAATCTTACTGGGCTGTGTGTTTCGCGGTGGTTCAAGTGTAATATAAGGCGTGAGCGCTTGTGAAAGTTTTTTTTGAATTCGGGAGAATAACGCGTTTTATGGGCTGGCAAAATCAGATTTGGCAAAGGGGCCTTGTTGCTGGCTTGATTGGCTTAAGCACTTGGGGCGCTTTAAGTGTTTTAGCGCCAGCGCCGTTTGCTGGTTACGCTTATGCGGCCGAAGTCTTACCCGTATCGAGCGTTTACGCGCAATACTGGCAAGCCTTAGCGGCCGAGCTTAAAACCTGGCACGGCTGGCTGGCCACTTGGCAAACGTGGCAAGCCGAGCCGGAGATCACCCCGCAAATGTACCAGATGACCATGGCGCGCGTGCATCAGCTGAGTTTATCGAGCCAGCGGCTCAAAAAAATCATGCCCCGGCTACCCGGTGCCCAAGCGTTGTCGTCTAGTCAAACGCTCAATCAGCTCGATGCGATTGTGCAGCGGATGCAACAAGAAACTATAAGCCAGCACGAGTCGCCCTATTCGCCACCGTTTACGCCGCCCGGCCACCCTAGCGAACAGTGGCGCGCGGATTTTGGCGTGCTGTGTACCACGCTCAAGCGATTTGAGTTGTTTTATCAGCTTCTGGGGCTCTCGTCTGCGTAATAGGCGCTGTTGCTATCGTCATAATCGCTTTGATTTAGAGAGACAATGCCAGGGTAAGAACGGTACGCGTGTCACAGTAGGGCCTTTTGATTCAGGCGATCAAATCTCTTGATTAAATTTACAATGAGTGAACGATTACCGCAGGTCAGTGTTTTAATTTGGTCGCCAAGGCAATACTGCTCAAATTCGTCATACCCGACTAGGTGGGTAATAATCCTAAACTTAGGGTGCCCTTCCCTTGCCTAGATTGCGGCTTTTGCCGGAATGACGTAGTTTGCTAACTTGTTATCTGAACCCTGCGTTGATCACGGACTCATTGAATTCGCTGCCAAAAAGGCTTATTCAAAAGTTGATTTGCTATAAACTAGACCTGACTCTGATTGCAAAATCTTGCAGCAAAAAAAACTTACGATTTGAAAATCTAAACAAGTATACTAATGCTTGTTCTAAAAAGTAGTACTTATCAAACGCATTTAATGGTGACTGCTGCCCTATGGCGATTCACAAACCTCAAGCGCCCGCATTATCTCGAGACGATAACCGCGTAGTGATTTTTGACACCACGTTACGCGATGGCGAACAATCGGCCGGGGCCGCGCTAAAAAAAGACGAAAAATTGCTGATTGCACATCAGTTGGCAAAGCTAGGCGTCGATGTCATCGAGGCGGGGTTCCCGTTTAGCAGCCCGGAAGATTTTGATGCCGTACAGCAGATTGCCGAGCAGGTGGGCTGCCTGGAAAACGCGCCAAGCATTTGCGGGCTGGCTCGTGCAACATTTAAAGATATTGAGGCGGTTGCTAATGCGGTTAAACCCGCTAAAAAACCTCGAATTCACACGTTTATCGCCACAAGCGATATTCATATTCAGGCCAAGTTTAAAAAATCCCGAGAGGATATTCTTAAAATCGCGACCGAAATGGTGGCTTACGCCAAATCGTTGTGCGCCGATGTTGAGTTTTCGGCCGAAGATGCGGGCCGCACTGAGCCGTTTTTTTTGTATCGCGTGCTCGAGGCGGTAATTGACGCCGGCGCCACCACGGTCAATATTCCAGATACTGTTGGCTACACGATGCCCGATGAGTTTGGCCGGTTAATCAAGGGGATTGCGCAAAACGTGCCCAACATTGCGCAGGCGGTAATCTCGGTGCATTGCCACGATGATTTGGGCCTGGCGACGGCCAACAGCTTGATGGGCGTGCTTAACGGGGCGCGGCAAATCGAATGCACTGTTAACGGCATTGGCGAGCGCGCGGGCAACGCCGCCATGGAAGAAGTCGTGATGGCGATGAAAACCCGCCGAGCCTACTTTGAGGCCGAGTCGGCAGGGTATTATACCGGGATTGATTCGACACAGTTTTACGAGGCAAGCCAACTGGTTTCGCGTTTGACCGGGATTTCAATCCAGCCCAACAAGGCGATTGTGGGCCGAAACGCGTTTGCCCACGAATCGGGCATTCATCAGGACGGGTTTTTAAAGGGCGCACAAACCTACGAGATTATGTCCCCGGAGTCCGTGGGCTTGCCTGGCTCGATTTTGCCGCTGGGTCCGCGTTCTGGACGAGCCGCGCTTAAGGCGCGTTTAAAGGCCATTGGCATTGATGTTGAGGGCGAGCAGTTGGATACGCTGTTTGGTGCGTTTAAGCAACTTGCAGACCAAAAAAAGCACATCGAAGATGACGATTTACGACAGTTAATGCAAGCGGCATCTTAACCGTTCGCATTAAGCTTAATTTTGGCGATTAAAAGACGATTAAATAGTTAACTTGCCAGCTTGTTTAACGTGCCGGCTTTACGCTCAGCGCCCGACGCTTTTGCCTGAAAAAACGCTTTTGCCTGGAAAAGCTTTTTTTCATAAACACTCCCGAGACTCTTTTCGGTTTTCTGTAGATCAAGAAGTTGTTTCTGACGTTTTAATAGCTCATGCGTGTTTTTTTTGCTTTGAAGATTCAGCTGTTGTAGCCGTTCGGCTTTATGCTACGGTAACCCTAGCTTATCTTTGTTTTGTGCAAAAAGCCCGAAATACTCATTGGTGTAAGTTTTACCCTGCTTTACATTAGCTTAATATAACGGCTCTGTTTGACACTTTTTTTTTTGAACTTCGTTGATCGAGATAAGACGTCTTGTCTTTATGCTTGATTTTTAATGAACGGGTTGCGCCAAACATTCGCTCGGTTTGCGCTTTCATCACGCTTAAATTTACTAATGAATCCATCAATTTTATTAGTTCAAAACATCAATGCGTTATCTGCTTAACTGGGATGTTAAGTGCTTTAAAGCGCTTTAGGCACTGTTACAGCTTTCTTTAGTTTTGGTTCTTATTCCTTATGTCGTTAACGATTCACGCGCTGCCATTAGCCAGTCGCCCGCAAGCAAAAAAAACCGAAAAGTTGCATTTTGGTCAGGTTACCGAGGCTGCTGCGAACGTTCAAGCTTCTGCGGCTGGGCTCAACGCGGCACCTGGGATTCCGCAAACGCCCATGACAGGGATTTGGGTTTCTGCGCAAGGTTACCACCCCGAATGGGAGAGCAAGCACGGCGTTAAAAAAATTGGTGGCTTAGCCGAGGTCAGTTATTCAATTCCGCAGCAGGTGCGCGCTGCGGGCGTCGATTTGCGGCCGCTGTTCCCGCTGTTTAAAGGCTTCGAAAAAATCGGCTTTGAGCCCACCGGCTTGCCGAGCGTAACGGTTAAAGGCCCAGATGGCAAAGACGAAGTCTACAATCTGCTCTGGAAAAACCAGAACGGCGTGATTCATTACGCCGTGAGCAGTGATAGCTTGAACGTGCTAGAAAACATCGACAAAGCCAAACCAATCGAGGTTACGCCCGAGCAGCTGCCAGAATCGGAGCGTAAAGCCCGTGGCTTAAATGGTCACGGCACAGCTCCTGGCACTTCGGGTAACACGCCTGTAGTTTATAGCTCGGGTAATACGCCTGTCGTTAGTGCCAGCTCGGGCAATACGCAGGCTGTTTTTGCAAAACAAGAAAAAATCATGGTTAACCCAGAGGTCATTAAGCTAAACCAGGCCATCGCCGAATTTTTGCCGATGCTGGATGTGGCTGGCAAGGCGCAGTCGTCCCAGCCCTGGCAAATTAAGGGCGGCAACAAAATGGTGATTGCCAATGACTGGATGAACGCCGAACTGTTGCCTGCGCTTGCGATTAAACACCCCGATTACAAAAATCAGGTGCGGAGCATTTTTTACACGCACAACACGTACGATTCTACGCAAACCAAATTGCAGCTTAAGCTGGCCGAAAAGCTCGGGATTGCAATACCAGAAGATTTAAAAAACGAGCATACGTATCTGCACGCGCCCGAACCGCCGGCCAACCCAGTGCTGGCGTGGTTCCAGGATACCTTGGGCCTGCGCCCCGCGCCCCAGAAAAAAACCAACGATCTGGCCGAGTGGGTCAGTGCGCTGCGCATGGGTGTGCGGTACGCCGATGACGTTGTGATTAACCAACGCTTTAAAGAGAGTATTTTAAGCGGCCGTTTTGGCGTAGATGATGAATTTAAGCGGTTTTTGGCGCAAAAAGAATCCGACGGCAACGTGTTTGATATGCAGCATGCCCTGAGCAAACTCGAAACGCCCGTTGCTAACAAGCATCTTGGCACCGAGGGTTATACGCCTCTGGAGGCCAGTACGCATAAAGCGTTGCTGGCAGAGCCGGCTCAAAAATTTGCGTCTAAGGCATCGACTTGCTCAAAGCCGGAGTCTGCAAGTGTGCATGCAACACGGCCTCAGCCCGTCTCGATTTGGCAGCAAGCGCTGCACTGGGCGCAGACGCTACTGGCGAAGCTGGGGATGGGTAAAACGCCTGATCCTCTATTCACGACGGTTTCGCTACCGAAAGTTCAAAAAACGCGGCTGGCCGTAAACAGCCCAACGCTTTCGCCAGCCATGCAAAACTTAAAACAATTTAAGCAAACGAATAAGCTTGCGTTGCAGAAGCAATTTGGCCTGCCGCAAAACCCGAACGCTGTATTGTACTCCACCACGCTGCGCTTTAGCGATATGCGTCAAAAAGGCTCGCTGCTGCTGATGCAAACGCTCGAAAAATTTATGACCGAGCACGAGGATGCGCAATTTATTCTGAACATTAAAGCGGGTGATAAAGCCAACACGCCGATACTAGAAGGCTTTATTCAAGCCTTGGAAAACAACCCGGTCATTCGAGACCGGGTCAAGTGCATTGGCTGGATTAGAGAGACTGAGCGCGCCCGGATTTTGGCCGGTGCCGATTGCATGATGACGCCCAGCGGCTACGAGCCCTACGGGTTAACGCAACTGGAGCCCATGGCCTACGGTGCCGTACCCATTGTAAGCAATCGTGACGGGTTATTCGCCAGCGTATACGATCCTAGCGTGCTGCCAGCGTACAATCACCACCCCGGTGAGGCTAAAAAATCGGCCTACGGGCAAACCGGTTACATGGTCGATTCGGATATGCTGGCTTACATGCAGGCGCTTGATGGCGCGGGTCCCAGCGGACCTGACCCGCAAAATCCAGCGATACGCAACGCCAGCAAGGCGTTTTTAAAAACCCTAGAGCGTACGTATCGCGATGCGCAATCGGGCGAGGCGCTCAAGGTAGCGAGCAATGCCCTGCGCTATGTGGCCGCAGAGCATAAACCGGATGCCATAACCGAAAAATATTACGTGCCGTTGTTCAAGCACGTTCAAACCGCGCTCGAAGCACCCAAACTCGCGCAATCGGCTTAGCCGAAGACTTAAAACCGCACAATCTGACATTGAGGCGTTTTGATGCGCGTGATACCAACTTTTACCCCATTATTAAGCCTTTTAAACCTGAGAGACTGCCATGCAAACGGGCCTGACACCCGTCCCTTATGTTCCTTATTCGGCTAATTCCATAGCCAGCCCCTGGGCTGCGCTGCCGAACATTAACGCGGCTCCCGTGCCTCCTTCAGGCACACAGGCACCGTGGCAAGCACAAAATACCCCGGCAGAACCCCAAAAAACCGAAACGTTTAAATCGGATTCAATCAACACTGGAATTTCGCTTACAGACCCGATTACGCAAACCGAGCGCGGGATTAAAACCAAAATTTCGGAGTACGTGGTTCATCTTAACCCGCTGCAAAAGCTGGCTTTAAGCGCAAAAAACACGTTTATCGAGACGCCGAAATCCGTGGTAAAAGGCCTAAGCGGTAGCCCGGAGTTTGATTTTGGCGATAAAATGCGTGTTGCGCAGATTCCGTATTATCTGGGTGGCTTGGCGCTGGTGGGATCTTATCTGGCACCGGGCGGTAAAAATGCGCTAAAAAACGCGTTAAAGCCAGCACTGGCCTGTGTTGGTTATATTGTAGGATTCCCGCTGGCCAACGCAACCGTAAACACGCTGTACAAGTTGCGCTATGGCGTAGATTTGGATATGCGTTATCACACCAGTAAAAATACGATTGCGGGCGTCTACGATAGCGCCGTGTTTGTGCGCGAAGATTTGCTTCCGCCTGATGACTTTGCCCGGATGCGCCGTAAAATGGGGATTCCCGAGGGGTTAGCCGCGCCTGACTGGGAGGTTAAACGCCAGCTCGATGGATTGATTCCTGCCGCAAAAGTAAGCAAATTATTACTCGGTAACGTCCTGGCCGCTGTGGGTGCGGGATATCTTGCGCAATTGCCGCACTGGCAGCAAATGCCCGCCATAATTCAGGGCGTTAAACTGGCGTTGGCAACGCCCGGGCTGAGCCCTTCGCAAAAGCTTCGTGATGTAGTTACGGTGTTAAAGCGGGCTGCTGTCCCCGTAGTCAGCCAGCTTAAGGCACCCAGGTGGCCTGGCGTGTTGGCCGCAGGGAGCGTGGCAGGTGCATTAGGGTATACTTTGCTGGGTATGCACCGGGCCACCACGCGCAAGCAATATCAGACGCCTGGCAATGTTGCCAGCACGTTTAAGCCCTTAATGCCTAACACGCCTGCAGCAAGTCCGTTTGGCCTGCTGCCTGGTGTTACGAGCAACCTGCCTGCCATAAGTGCTTCCTTATGGCGCTCGCAGTCTGCGCCTCCAGAAGCGTTAATGACGCAAGGAGGCTACTAGGCATGCAGGCGCATCTGGCACAAAGTATTCCGGTTAGCCAATGGCCGCAGGCCTATGCGCAAAGCTTGGGCCAAAACGCCCAAACCTTATCGCGCGGCGTCGAGGGGCGCCCGGTTAACGATCCCGAACTTGCCGCATTAAGCGATAACTTAAAGCGCGGCAGCAGCCTGATGATCGCATCGTTAATATCGGGCGGGACCATGGGTAAGCCTATGGCTGGGCGTGAGCTGCTTGGATTCGCGGGCTGGTACGCAGCCATGGCGGCAACGCCACGCCTACGAAACATCTTGACCCGCCTTACGACCGGGTTGCCCATGGGGCAAACGTTTGTGAGCACGCAAGGTGAGCGGCAGCGGGTTTTTAACGAATCCAGCCGAATTCCTCGGCATTTGTTACCGCAATCCATGCAGCAGCGCGTTGCGCGTCGTATTAACGATACGCTCGATAACGTTCAGGATTCGATGCAAAAAATTTCGGCTCAGGCCGAGACGGCTTGGCTGCTTGCGGCAGGGCCGTTAACGCCTGTTTTGGCAAGCGCATTGAATCACGTGACCGCGGAACCCATTGGTCGCGGGGTGCATGCGTTGCAAAAGGCACTGCCTGCATCGCCCGAGATTCAACTTAAGCGTCTGGCGGGCGAAGGCACGAGCGATTTGACGCACTGGTGGCACGATTTTGATCGCGCACTGACGCGGGGCTTGAACCTGGGGTCGCTAAAGCACGGCCTGCAAAGTACGCCTCAACAATTGGCCCAACATTTGCATAGCCTCGGTCAGCACCCCGAGCAGCTCGCCCACGCCAAAACACTTTTTGAAACCCAGCGCACCAATATTAATGCGATTGTATCCCAAAGTACCCCCTTGATAGAAAAATCGAATAGTGAAGCAGGGCGCGCAGCTGAGCATGCGATTAGCGGGGCGCGCAACAGCCTGCGCCGGTACCGGTATCTGCTGGAAAAACTCCCCACGCTTAGCAAGGCACAGATCGAGACCGCGCTCAATGGCAACACGCTAGCCGAATTCCAGAAAATGATAACCGCGGGCCGATTTAAAACCGCCATGGCGATGCTGGGCGATTGCCCCGATGCAACCAACACGCTTGCCGCCGCTTTACGCGGGCGTAAATTTAACGAAGCCTTCAAACGGTTTGGCGTGCATCCGGCCAAGCACCTGCAGCAACTTGCCGAAGCCTCGTTGCGGACGCGCTTATGGCGCACGCGGTATTTGGGTATGTTGGGCGGCGGCGTTGCCGCAAGTTGGGCGTTATATAGCGCGCTTGCGCCTAAAAAATCGCCACCGGCGCAACATCAGCACGTTACCAGTGCTAACGCGACCAACTTAAACCAGTTAACGCAAGATCCTAAAATGCAAAAAGCCTTGCACTCGGCGGCGCAAAACGGCTCGTTAGATGTTGGCGTGCTCAGCCAGATGCCTGCGGCAGAAGGGTTTAAGTTGCTCCAGGCTAAGCCGATGGATACCGCGAATGCGCCCCGCTTCGGGCAGACTCCGTTTGTGCCAGGTATGGGCTCGTTTACGCCCGCAATGCCGCTTAACACTCAGCCGCGTTTAGCGTTTGCGCCGCCATTACAAGACGCGCGGCGCATCGCCGGTGCACCAGCCGCCGGATACGATGCGCCTATTCAAAACTATAATTCTGTCGCAGGTGCGTCAGCCGCCGGATACGATACGCCTTTTAAAAACACGCCCGCCATGCCCTTAAAACGCATGCTGCAAAAGAATCAGGCCCAAATTTACGCCATTAACATCCGGACGTTTGCCGCACAAGATAAAAACGGCGACGGCAAGTTCGACTGGCAAATGGGCGAAACCGGTACGTTTCTCAACGCCATCAATCGGCTTGATGAACTGAAGGCGATGGGCATAAATACCATTCATTTGCTGCCGATTGTGGATTCTGCCGACATGCTGAAATACGGCAATGCAGGCAGCGTGTACGCCGCCGAAAACATGCACCGCGTGAACCCGCAGTTTGTTTCGCCCCAAGAGCAAGCCGCCTTTGCGGCGACGCATAACGGCCAAAAACTGACGCCAGAACTGGCGGCGCGCATGTTTGTTGATGCGTGCCACGCACGCGGGATTGCGGTGATGGCCGATGTGCCCAGCTGCGCAGGGTTGGATTTGGCGATTGCCAAACCAGAGCTCATTGAGCTGGATAAGCAAGGGCATTTTAAAATCCCCAACAACTGGGTCGATATTTTGATGATGAAACCCGATGGGCCCGAAGTGCGGCAGTATTTTGACGGATTCTTCAAGTTAATGGCTAACGGGCTGGGCGTAGACGGGTTCCGGGCCGATGTTGCGCGCGCCCGAACCGATGATTTTTGGCGTTGGGCCATTGGCCAATACCCCAATCATGGTTGGTTGGGCGAGACGTATACGGAAGAAACGTCCGCGATTAACAATATTCCAGCGGATCGCCCCGCCGAGTTGCTGAAGGCCGGATTTGACAATGTGTACGGGCAGTTTCACATCTTCCACAACTTGCACAGCGCCGACGATTACATCCAGTACCTGACAAACGCGTACGAGCACGAGTTGTTACCTGCCGCCCAAGCTGGGCGAGGCGGTAAATCTTTATTGGGCTCGTTTTACACGCACGACGATCACAGCTCGTTTAACGTAGGCGGCCCGTTATTGATGTTGCTGCAAGCGGGCTTAATGGCGAGCCAGCCGTGGACGACGCCTTACGTGATTGATGGCCAGCAAACCGGCGACCCCAAAGACCTGGATATTTTTAACTTTGGCCCGCGCCCCGGTGGGAATAATCCAGAAATTGCTGCGATGATGCAGCACCTGTTTACGTTGCGAAATTCAACAGCGCCCAGCGCGCCTTTCATGACCAATGCTGCGCCAGGCGCTCCGGCTATTGGCGATGTCCTGCGCTCGGGAGCGTTTATTCCGTTGCCGGTTAGCAAGCCGCGCGACGGTGCAAACCAGATTATTGCCTTTGCGCGCCATTTAAACGGTAAAACCGTGTTGGTACTGGCCAATAAAGACCTGAACGCGCGCAGCGCTGGCAAGATTACCCTGCCCGGTGCCCTGCCGGGCATGGCCATGGCTCGCCTGACGCCAGCCTACGGCCAGCCCAGTCAGATTAAACTGAACGAAGTGGGCGCGCTGAGCGTGGATTTGGCCCCGGGCACCTTCCATATGTTTGAAGTCGCGTTGCCTAATTTACCCATTAACGCCGCAAATGCTGGCTTAAAAGCGTATCCTGGAGTGTTGGGGTAAGTATGGGCTATCAAGGGTGTTGGTATTTAAAACCAAAACAGCTTGCCAAAGGGGGCAAGCTGCTGGTTTTGACTATCAAGCTGGTTTTGACTATCAAGAAGTTTTTAAGTTTATTAGCCTTTTTTAATAGGCCTCAAGATGTTTTGACCTTTTGCTACCCGGAGTCCTGTTTTAATAGGGTTCAAGATGTCTTTACCTACCTGTTGAGCTACCTCCGAGAGTTGGTTGAAGGTTTGACGACCTGTTTGATCAGCTTGCAAAGCCAGATATTTACTGTTGTAACGAAGTTGATTCAAACCGGACATCAATGTCTGGGCTGTATAGCTATCTGCAAAAGCTCTTCGGGTGGCAATATCGGCCGGAATGATTTTTTGGAGCCAAGTGTCTCTGACCACTTTAGTCAGTTCTGGAGCCGTTTTTGGGGAGGCTTGAGCTTCTTGTTTCAAGCCGACCCAAGCTTTGTTTGCAATACCCCCCAAATCGCTCCCAATACCAGACGTCGCTGTGATAGGAGCGCTTGTCGGTAAATGTAAAGGCGCTTTAAGTACCTTGACAACATCTCCCCCGCCATAAAGCGCCGTCCGCGCAGCTAAATCTAGAGAAAAGCCTTTAACCAATAAATTTTTGAAATTCATCTCAAAATCTCCCCTTCAAATTGATTCAACAAACTAGCCCTAACGTGATCTTATTTAACCGGTTCTCTAATGTATGGATAAAACCATTTGGCTTTTTTTGTGCATGACCTAATGTTTTAAAAACAGACTTTAAAGCCTTTGCACTTTTTTTGCTTCAGTCGTTTTAAAGAAACACGATGCGTATTCAGCCCAACACGCCCCTAAAAACGCCCCAAAAACCAAGCTTCTCCGGATACCGCCCGCACCCGGAGGCCCCTGGCCATGCGCAGATTTATCATCCTGACGCGATTAGCGCTAAAACCGTGAGCGTCACTATCCGCGAGCCGCAAGGCAACAACACGCAAGCAGACACCGAAAAAACCTACGCCCTGGAGCAAACCCCCGACAAGCGCCAGTGGGTACTAAAAACCCCGGTTAAGGCTGGCAGCCATTACGCCTTGATGATTGACGGCAAGCGCCACCTGGATGCCTTGCATACACAGCTTTTAACCAGCGACAGCGTTTCCCGCGCAGGCGCGGGCGCCATCGCGTCTCAAGCATTGCCGTTTAATGTTATCGATAATCCGATTCGCCCAGCGCTGTTGCGCTCGCCCGGCAGCATGCTCGATATTTTCCAGCATAGCCTTCGGCAGTCTGGTAATGGGTCTGCGGGTACTCCAGGTACTCGTATCACAACCCACTTTAATCAAAAACAGGGCTCGGTGGGTAAGGCGTTAAATACGCTGCTTAAACAGCCTAATATGGATGCGGCGAAAACCGTTTTGCTCAAGCCGTTTAGCCAGGGCGGCTACTGGATTGAGAACCCGTACCAGCTAGACCCCCAGAGTTTTGCCAACGAGCCCGAATTTGACGCGTTTTTAGACACGTTGCTCGCCAACAATCAGCAGCCTGCCATGGATTTAGCGTTGGTCAACCAGAATATGACGGGCGGGCAGTATCAGGCCAACCTGATTCATGGCGCGCGCAGCCCGTTTTGGGAATGGTTCCGAGATAATCAAGCGGAGCGTTCGCTTGAATCCCCGCTGCCGCGCGTGCTGCAAGAAGGCTTTAAACACGGCATATTGCCTACCAAGTATGATCCAAGCACAGGGCATCGTGATCAAATTGACTACGAGCGTTTTCAAGTGCATCTCTCCAATGCGCCGAGCCAGTCTAACTACCAACCTCTTCAGCAAACCTGGCTGAAAATTACGCCCACGCCCTTGTCTGATGATCACGCTTACGGCCCGGAAGACAGCGTGCATCCGTACGAGTTTCCGGTTGATGCCAACCTGGCGCAGGAAAAACTCGCCGAGGCCCAAGCGCGTGGCCTGAAGCCCAACGACGAAGCTTACAAACGCCTTATGTTGGATTGGCCGGCTACCCGTTCTGAGGGGGGGGCTCGCCCGGCGCAAACTATTGATGCGCAATGCCGCGATGATGCTTTAGCCAAATGGAACGGGAATGTTGATGTTCCTTCGCTGAATCCTGATAATCCGCAAGTACGTGCTTATTTACAGGGTGCCGTCACGCACTGGGTGGCGCGTGTTGTTAATCATCAACGCGCGGCACTGGCCCAGCAACTGCCCAATGACTTAACCCCCGCAACGCTGTTGGCATTTGAACAACAACGCTTTAAGGGCCTGCCCGTATTGCCCGATGCCGCGCTAAATCAGGCGCTTACGCCGCCAAAGCCCCAGGGCGAACCGGCGCAAGTACTCACGCAAAAGCTAACGCATCAGTACGCGTTAAGCGCTTTGCCGTTGCCGAGAACGCTCAACCATTGGCTTTCTGCAGTTAGCCTGCCAGAATTTAACAAAGGGCTTCAAAACACGGCACCTGGCGGCTGGTTTGCAGGCGAGGGTTTTGCGCACGCGCTGCAAAATAAGCTCGAGGCTGCTACCCGGCAGCTCCCGCAGCCGGAGCAGGCAAAGCTGTCTAGCGATCTGGTTCAGCTGGTGATTTTACAAAAACTTGCCCCCAAGCTGTATTTGCAATTGCTAACGGGCTCGCCCGATGCGAACGGAGCGGGTGAGCGCCTGCTAAAGCATTTGCCGCAAGTTGTGTTAAAAAGTGATCCCGTCACCGTGGCACGCTTGCTGCCAGAAACTTTGACCCGTCAACTTAATGAGCTGCCACCAGAAACGGTTGCGCATTGGCTTACAGAAGCGCTTGAGCCCCTTGACCCGGTTAAGTTGAGCGTGGCCGATGCATTAATTAATCACCACGAGCTTGGGCCTAATTTAAGGCTTGATGCCGCGAAAGACGTTGCCGACTTTGATCCGGTTTACGCCGCCCCAACCCCCGAGGCACGAGAAAAAGCGCTCGATAAAAGCATGCAACATGTCGTTGGCTTCTGGAACGAACTGCTTGCGCCAGCAAAGGCGATTTATCCTGCCTTGCGTATCGGTGCCGAGGTCACAGATATCCATTTATTGGGCGACGGTAAGCCAGAGTTAATGAAAAAAAGCTACGAGACCCTGATGCAGGCGTTTGATAGCATGCCTGAAATGGACCATGGCTTTAGTAAACTGCACGAGCTGGTGCATTACGCCCAACGACCCTTTGAGGCGGGCAATAGCCAGGTTGAACCGTTTGAAGGGAACGCCAAAGCTAACTTCTGGAATGAGCTTTCTGCGCGGGCGCATAAAATTCCGCTGAAAACCCAGCACAACTATCAAACCTTGGGCAGCAGCCACGATTACGCCACGGTGACGCACAACCTGCTGCATAACCCGTTACTGTTTTTTGCCAACGATGAACCCTACCGCGGCGTTAAAGACGAGTTTTCGGATGCCCGCCTGGAGCTGAGCAGCAAGGCCGTGTTTGAGCCCGTTCGCGCGCAATTAAAACAAGCGGGCATCGAAAATCCCGGCGACGCGCTGTACAAACTTGAGCAGCACTTGGCCAAGGTTAACAATCCGCTGGTTCAAGGCGTTTTAGATGGCAAAGCCAAGGAAGCCAGCAATATGCTTGGCCCCACCCCTCGCGATTTAAAAGCCGCGTCGCTTAAGGCTGTTGCGCAAGTGGCCTCGGCGCAAGCGCTGGGTTTACCAAACGACGATGCTAAAGCTGCCCTAATCCAGGCCTATGAGCGCGTATTGCTCGAGCCCAGCGCCGCCAAGGCCAAGCGCGCGGTGCTGAATAACGCTTTAGTCAGCTATTTTAAAGCCAACAAAACGCCAGAAGCACAGCAGCAGCAACTTTTTAAAGCGATTCTGGATGCCAGCTTGCCCGAAAACGCCAACGATAGCCGTGCTAGCCAACGCTTTGGCTACTTGCCGCTCGAGGCCGCCTGGGATCAGGTTTTAAAACGCCTGCCCCAAACATTTGCGCTTAACGGGTTGCGCGGAGCCGACCTTAAACAGGCCCTTATGACGCGCACGCTGCAAACCACGCAGCTACCCCAAAAATTCGAACGCCTGGTCGCCATGCAGGTGGCCCTGCCGGGGCAACCTTCGGTGTATTTGCACGATTTATTTGCCCCCAGTGGCGGCGAGACTGATAACAACGCCTTTGTCCAAAACCGGAACGAAATTTTTGTAACCACAGGCCGTGGTGATACGCCAGCACAAACACAGATGAAACAAAAAACGCTGGCCTTGCTCGCGTTGCGCAAAACTTTACCCGTCCTGAACGACGGGCTGGTGCGTGACGTTGCGCCAGAAAAAGCCCAGCAAGTGGCTTTAAATCAGGCAGGTGTTATGCCGATTGTCCGTGATAACGGGCGCGATCAAGCGATTGTGCTAATTAACACCGGAAAACCCGCCGCCATCGATTGGTCGAACCGTGTGGGCGGCCTTGAGACCTACGGTCACCCTAGCGCAACGCAACCCGTGGCTCGAAACTTTAAGCTGGACTTAAGCGCCCTGGATATGCCCGTGGGGACGCAATACCAGTCAATCGATTCGGGTGAGCGTTACGAGCTTAACGCACAGCATCAGTTGGTGCATAGCAAAACCAAGCAGGGGATCGACATCGAAACGGTCAAGGCGCTTAAGCGCCTGTAATATTGATGAATCTGCTTAAGCGCCTGTAATTATTGATGAATCTGCTTAGGCATCTGTAGGCGTTTAGCCTTTGAGCCCGTTTAACAAGGTTAAGGCGTCAAGTCATGAATAATAAGCCTGAAAAAAGCGAACCAGCCCTGGGGCCGATTCGCTTTTTCAAAATCTTTAGACGTTAACGTTCAGAAAATTTAGGTGTTTTTAGCTCACCGAAGGGTTAAAAGCCTTAGGAATCACAGGCGCTTTTTCGTTCATAGGCGTCGGCGGCGTGCGATCGACATAAAGCTTCGGCGTATTGCCCGTTAACTTATCTAATTTAGAGAGCCGTTTTTCAATTTTGTCCATTAACATAGTTAAACGGTTCATTACGCCAACCCCTTGGCGCTGCCGGGGCGGCCGTTGCGGTGGCATTGCGCACCGCGAATGCGATTCAAATCCGCCCTGAGGACCAGGTGGATAAGCAGCCGGGGGCATCATAGGCGGTTGCATTGCACCCATGTTACCAAAGCCGCCGGGGCCATAACTGCCCGAAAAATTTGGGATAGGCGATCCGGCTGGTGCCGGGAAACCCTGAGGTGACATGCCCTGGGGTTGTGCGCCGCCAAAGGTTTCTTGCAGGTACTGGTTAAACAGCGCTTGCATCGGTAAACCTTGCGAGGCCTGGCCTGCCTGTGGCACCGGAAACCCAGAAGAATTTGGCACATTACCCGTCGGTTGCGATCCGAAATACTGGTTGGAAAAAAACATTCCGGTCGGGAGCTGAGCTTGCCCGTTATTTTGTGCCCCAAACTGGTGCATGGCCGATAATCCGTTTTCGCCATTGCTAAAATTAATGCTGCCCTGCGCGTTAAAGCTGGGGTTAATATTCAGTTGCCCGGATAATTGCCCAATATTAATGGTGTTACCTAACGGCGAACTGAACACGCCTGGTGCTTGTTGCGGCGTGCCAAAACCCGCACCGGGGGTTTGCATATTAAACGTGGGCTGAAACGCCTGGTTATAAACTACCGGCGCGTTCATGGTGCCGTAATTCGTAAAATTGTTCGTGTAACTCATTGCCCCAATCTCCTCATAAGTGCTATTTGTTTTAAATAGCAATACCTTGCTTATTTGCCTAAACAGTGCGCGCCCAAAATCAGGCAGCGCCCCATGGCAAGCTGACACGACGTATTTTTGCTTCCCACTTCAATCTTCTTAAAAACCAAGTTCTAAACAAAAAATTCGAAAAAAATAAATTGAACTTGGATGCATTAAAAGAATTGTTTTTAATTTAAAAAGTTTAGTTTTTCTTGATTCTGGCGTCCATTCGATTCTTGAACAAGAGCGCTAATACCGCGTCACAGCATCGATTAAAGATTATTTTAAATTCGTTTATCAAAAATGTTAATAACGCGTCTAGTCTTCTCGTTATAATTTACTGCGATGATTTTTTATATTTTTTCTCGCTTTATTCTCTCAATTTTTATTCTCTCAAATTTTTCGGTCTCTAGTCTTTCTCCATGATATTTTTTTCTCTAGTCTCTCTCTGTTCGTGCTCACTCGTTAACGTTTTTAATGGCTCTTATCTATTCATTCAGGTGAATGCTTTATATCCCTTTTGATACGTAAATAAAAACAGCCTAAATTGCGTTCTTGCTTTAAAATTGCAAGCTTAAGCTTTGTTTTAGGAGTGTAAATAAAATAAAAACACGTTTTTTAGTAGCCAAATGGCCCGAGTTTTTATCTGGGTTACCTTTGAGGTTGAATAAAACAGCCGATGCGGCTTAACGCACGTTTGTCGGTTGACAGGCGTTTATGCTACTTTAAAAGTATTTAAATTAAGGGTTATAATCTAAACCTGCAAAACAAGGCGCTGGCCTTGATGTTTTAGATGATTTAATCAAATTTTCTGGGTTCGCGCTGATTATTCAATGGTATGTCAACTGTTTCGATAACCGTTTGGGCCGATTTGTTAAATCAATAGCATCACTAAAATGCATATCTTGCAGATATGTTTGTACGCTAAAAAACAGCCTTAATTGTAAAAATTTAGTAAGACGTTTTACGCTCGTTTTTCTTTAGGAGACGTTTCTGTGGGTGTACCCGTTTCAATGCCGGTTCAATCGTCCGAAGATACCGCAACGTTAGACGCGCTTGCGCAGCGTGCCAGCCATGGCGGGGCCATTGGCGCAGGCGCTAGCCCTAAGCTAATGAGCCTTCCGCAATTACTGATGCTGGCTGTCGGGATTATCGGCTTTCAGTTTGCCTGGAGCACCCAAATTGCGCTCTCTAGTCGTGTGCTCGAGCCCTTGGGCGCGGACCCGTTTCTGTTTGGACTCATCTGGTGTGCGGGCCCTATTACCGGCATGGTTGTGGCACCGCTGGTGGGGATGTGGAGCGACCACACCCTTACGCCGCTGGGTAAGCGCTGGCCGTATGTGCTTGCGGGCGCTGTTTTGGGCGCGATTGCAATGGTATTGTTCCCGCAATCGCCCAATTTGTGGGTTGCTGCCATCATGATCTGGCTGATTGACGCCTTTATTAACACGGCCCAAGGGCCGTATCGCGCGTTGGTACCCGACATGGTGCCGCGTGCACAGCAAAGTATTGCAAACAGTTATCTGAATTTTGGGGTTGGTACGGGTAACGTGATTGCCATGGGCTTTGCGCCGCTTGCGCTCGCGATGCTTGGGCAAGAAATCCCGATTCAGTCCCAGTATGTGATTTCGGCGGTGGTGCTTGCGGGTATTACGATTTTAACCGCGCTGTTTGTCAAGGAAAAGCCGGCGTCCGCACAAGCGTCGGTTGACACCATTGGCGCCGAGCCTGCGCCTGCCATTACGGCGGGGATTGATGCGGATAAAGCCATCGGCAAGGCAACGCCCGGCGTGGCGCAAATGTTTAAAAACTTTGCCGCCGCCAGTCCCGAGATTCATAAAATTTCGGCGGTGCAGTTCTTTACATGGGTCGCCTTGATGGGCATGTTTATTTATTTAACACCTTATGTCACACATCACGTGTTTAAAGTGCCCGATTTGACTCGTCCGGAGTTGTTTAGTGCAGCTCAGATGGCTGGCTTTAAAACGCTCGAAAAAACCGCAACCAACACAACGCAACAGGCGTTTGCTGCCTTTAACCTAGTGTGCTTACTCCTCTCGTTACCGCTGGGGTATTTAACCACCAAGTTCGGGAAAAAGCCGGTGCTCAGCTTTGCCCTGCTTACTATGGCCGCCGGCTTCCTGACGGCGCCGTTTATCAGCACGCCGCTTCAGGTTATTGCCATGCTGGCGTGTGCCGGGGTGGCCTGGGCAACAACGCTGTCAATCCCGTTTTCAATCTTGTGTGATCATATGCCTAAAGGCCAAGAAGGCAGCATTATGGGCATGTTTAACGTATTTGTGGCCGCGCCGCAGCTGATTAGCGCAATTGCCGTTGGCTGGGTTATTAATCAAATGCCGGTGGCTTTGCCGGTGGGCTATACCCACGCCTGGTGGCTGCCGTTTACGGTGGGCACGGTAAGCCTTATTATTGCTGTGGGCGTTTTGCAAACCATTAAAGAACATAAACCCCTCCGCGCTTAGTGTTGGCCCTGGTTATGCCTGAAAACGCTTTTTAGGCGTGACGTTTAGTGTGTTGCGCTTAAAAAATAATGGTGCAAGCTTGCTTCTGGGCGCGAACAAAAATCAGGCATATTCCATTTGTAAAAAGCTGCTATAATAGTGTTAAGTGTTCGTGTTGGGAGCGTTTCGACTAATCAAACAAAAAACGTTTTGTAGACACGGTCGCGTTTTAATGTAATAACCAAATCAAACGACGTTGGCTTCTATCTCCTGGTTTAAATGTTTCTGGATAGACCGTACCGAGTTTGCGTTAATCAACCTTGTGTTCTTCTTATCCAGATATATACACATTCCAGTAGAAAGGGGCCTCAATGGCAATCCAAGAAATCACGTGTACTGCTTGTAGTGCGGTTTTTGAGTTTACCGACGAAGAGCAGTCGTTTTACGAAGCGAAAGGCTTTACGCCCCCGCGTAAGTGCAAGCCTTGCCGTGACGCCGCAAAAGCAGAGCGTCGTGGCGGTGGCGGCTACGGTGGTGGCGGCTACGGTGGCGGTGGCTACGGTGGCGGACGTCCTCCTCGCGAAATGCACGATGCGGTTTGCGCGGGTTGCGGTGTACAAACGCAAGTCCCCTTCCGTCCGAATGGCATGAAGCCGGTGTATTGCCGCAATTGCTTCCAGCCAGCAGCACGCTACTAAATAGTTTTAAAAACGTTACGGCAAGCCTAATCGCGTTTTAAATGTGGTTTACGGCTTGCCGTGATTTTTGAGTTATTTTAAGCGCAGTTTTTCGGGAATTGATACAAAGTACTCCCGATGCTAACTGCTCCCGTTAACAGAGTGCCAAGCCCTTAACCTGCTAGTTGCGCCTAGGGCGGCCTGTTTGCCAGAAAGGACACCTTGTGCCTAAAAATAAGCAAAAACAAGAAAAAGCCAAACGTAATGCCGAATACGCAAAAAAATATCGTAAGCGCACGCCCTCCCGGTTTGCCCGTAAGCCCGGCTTCGGCGGCCCCCGTAGCGGCTCCGACAATGACGCTTCTGTCCCGTCATAAGCGCGTACTAACCCACTTTTAAGTCAGTTTTAGCCGGTTTTTGTTCTTTTGGAATCTTGGATTCCAGATGCGTGAACTAAATGAGTGAATACTTGGCTTCCGAACTGGGCGCAATTGCGCCAAATCGTCTCCATCCGCCTTCGGTATCTGTAAGGCCCCTGTGCCCAAAAGATAACGAGGCGATGCGAGACATTATTACCGCAAGCCTCCAAGAGTTTGGCTGTTCTGGGCAAGGCTTTTCAGCCCTAGACCCGGAGATGGACGACCTGTACACGGCGTATCAACGTTTGGGTTGGCGTTACTGGGTTGCGGAAGATACTGAAACGGGTCAGCTACTTGGCGGCGTAGGGCTTTATCCGCTCAAAGGCCTTGATGCGCGCTATGGTGTCGCCGAATTCCATAAATTCTACCTTTCGCCTGACGCCCGTGGCAAAGGCGTTGGCAAGGCGCTGTATAAGGCGGCGCTTGGCTATGCCGTAGCAAGCCAATACCGCTGGATGTACCTGGAGACGCACCCGAATATGACGCAAGCTATTGCGCTGTACGAAAAATGGGGCTTCCACCGCCTGCCGTTGCGTATGGGCGGCACGGGTCACAGCGGCTTTAGTGTGTTTATGATTCGCAGTTTAAACGCCAACGCGCCCGTTAAGCGCAGCTTAAAATCGATTTCGCAAGCCATTACCGCTGCACGTGCGGGGCTCGCTAATCAATCCCTCGCTAATCAATCCATTACAGAGTAATGCGCCAGTCAAGAACCGTTATCTGATAAAAGAGAGCTTCTTAATCGCAATCGCGCGTGCCTGCCTTTCCCTGGCTACAGGCCCTTCGAGTCAAGCGGATTCAAGGCTTGTTTTAACCTTAAACAATATGGACTAAGGGCGTTTAAACAGAGGGCGTTTAAACATTATTATGTGGTTATTGATTGACTGAGCCGGTTACAGGCGGCCCGTATCCCACTGTGAACGGATGTTGGCGGGTTCGAGCAAGCGATTGAGCTCATCGCGTGTTGGCAGCTCGCTGAGGCCCTGCTGGCGGTACAAGTAAAGCCCCGCCGTAATAACACCCCGTTGCGCGCATGCCAGCAAGCTTTGGCGTTGCGCCAGGCCCGCAATCAGGCCGCCGTTAAACGCGTCGCCCGCGCCAATGGCGTCCAGTGAGCCAATGGCGGGCGGTAAGGATTCTGGCCAATAGGCTGGAATCGTCATGGTTTCGCCCCTAAAACGAATATAGCACCCTTCGTCTGCCGCTTTTAATATCACCAGCGGAACGCCCTGATAACTTAAATAATCCAGTACCTGCTCGGGTTGGGTTAAGTTACACAGCGGCCTGCAATCGCCGGGGGTGCTTAGGCTTAAAACGTCGGTCAGTGGTAAAATCTGGGCCATCGCTTCCAGGTACTTCGAGGTTTTTTGCCATAAATCCGGGCGGTAATTCGGATCAAACACCGTGGTCCAGCCAGCCGCGCGAGCGTGTTTAAAGCCGTGCAACACGGTTTTACGCGCAGATTCCGAAATTGCCATCGAGATGCCCGAGGCAAAAAGAATGCCCGGAGTTTTAGGGCTAAATGCGTTTTCGGGCAGGTCATCTGGGCACAACAGCGCGCTGGCACTGTTTTTACGGTAATACACAAATGCCGAGACATCGGCATTGCCCCGCGCACGAATCACCAAACCGGTGCTGCACCCCTGCGGCCCCTGGGTTTCCATGAAACGCTGCGTTGGCCAGCTGATGTTTTCTTTGGCTAATAAATCGGCAATGCCTTGCCCAAACGGATCCGCGGCAAGTCGCGTCACCAAGCTGGTAGGAATCGTTTGTCGCGCTACCGCAACTGCAGTCGTAAGCACATCGCCGCTGTAGCGCTTGGTAAATTCAAATTCGCTCTGCACGCTTTCTCGAGACAAAAGCTCGGTGAGTGGCTCACCGATGATGACCACAGGCATGGGCAACGCGTGCATTTTGTTCGCACCCGGCTTGGGCCCCTCATTTGGCCTCTCGTACATAGCGGTTTACCCTTGTCAGAACAAATGGCGTAATCTAACGATTAGTGACTCAATACGCTACAAGCTGGTCTTAAAGTTTGTCTTAAAAATTATTTAAGCACATGGCGCTTAAAATGGAACAGGCGTTTTTTCGAGTTTACAAATTATACCTGGCGCTAAACGGCTCAATTGCATTATTGTCTGGCGGTCATGCAGAATCAATCCCTATACTTTTTTTAAAAATGGTGAGTCGTTCATTTTTTTTGAGTGTCCATCATTCTAAGGAGTAGGCTGTTCCAACCCTCGCGTTTCTTCTCTAAGCTTTAACAGTAGCAGACTTACTGTCTGTAGACTTTTGATTAAGATGCGGTTTAAAGCGCCGTTATTTTAACGGAAAAAAGTACTTCGCTCGAATACGGGCTCTCGCGGTCGTGCGCTTACGATATCAAGATTTTATTTGAATCCTGAATATTGTTTGTCGTTCGCGCTAAAATTAAGCAGATAAAGGTTCTTGCCAGAAAGCCGCTGCGCAAAAAATCTTGCCTGCGCTTTTAATGGGCTTCGACCAGACAAATTTAGAAATAGCGGCAAGCTTCTGAGATAATTTTATGATGACGACGCAACTCCAACCGCCCCAAACGTTAACAGATGGCGCGACGCCCGAGTTTTCTCAGGGGCCTATCCCCATGCTAGATTTAAAACGCCAGTACGCGCTCCTCAAGCCTGCACTAGATGATGCAATGCTGAGCGTACTGGGTAGCGGCCAATATATTCTGGGGCCGCAAGTGCAAGCCTTTGAGCAAGAGGCCGCAGCGTTTTGCCAAACCAGGCATGCCATTGGCGTCGCCTCGGGGACTGATGCGCTTTACCTGGCTTTGCGCGCGCTAAATATTGGCCCGGGCGATGAAGTGATTACCACGGCGTTTTCGTACATTGCAACCTCCGAGGCGATTGCGCAAACCGGCGCGATTCCTGTTTTTGCAGACATTGAGCCGCTAACACCCGCCAGTAGCTTCAACCTGAATCTCGAAGCGCTTGAAGCGCTGATCACCCCGCGTACGCGCGCCATTTTACCTGTACATCTTTTTGGATTGCCCGTGCCCATGGTGCCGCTTATGGCGCTCGCTAAAAAACATCAGCTTGCCGTGATCGAAGATTGCGCGCAAGCAATGGGTGCCACGTGCCTGAATCAGGACGGAACCCCGCAACCCGTGGGTAGCTTTGGCGATTTTGGCTGCTTTAGCTTCTTCCCGACTAAAAATCTGGGTGCGGCGGGCGATGGGGGCCTGGTGACCACGCAGCAGGATGCCTTGAACGATCAGCTGCGTATGCTTCGGGCGCACGGCAGTAAGCAGCGCTATTATCACGAGGTGGCAGGGCTAAACAGTCGTCTGGATGAGCTGCAGGCCGCGTTACTTCGGATTAAGCTGCCCTATTTAAGCCAATGGAACTTGCGCCGGCGCGCGATTGCTGCGCAGTATTCACAAGCGGTATCGGGTCTGCAAGATCTGGTTACGCCGATTGAAACGCCTGACACGAACCACGTGTATCACCAGTATACGATTTTATTGCATGAAAATAAGCGCGAGCAGGTGCAGGCTGCGTTGGCCGCAAACCAGATTGCCAGCATGATTTATTACCCTGTGCCGCTGCACTTGCAAGGCACACATAAGCCGTTGGGGTATCAAAGCGGCGATTTACCTCAGATTGAGGCGGCTGCGTCACGTGTGTTGAGTTTGCCGATTTTTCCGGAGTTAACTGAGGCCGAAATTTTGCGAATTGCGACAACCATTAAGCATGCTTTAAGCTAGCCAAGGCTTTACGCGCTGTTTGCGTAAATTAATTTTTGGATTAGCCTTTTGAGCTAGGCGTTTTATGCAGGTGTTTTCGGGTCAGCACCGGTTTAAACCAATTTATAACCCAATATGTATGAGTTGCTTTTTAAAAAGTACAACTAACAATGATAGAAACGTGCCTGCAAAGTAAGCATATTCATACCGGGCCGGTGTTACGCCTGACGCATGATACGGTTCGGTTGCCTGATGGCGAACAGGCGTTGCGTGAAGTGGCTTGGCACCCGGGCGGCGTGGTGATTTTGCCGCAGTTAACCCCGCAAACCGTGATTCTTGTTGAGCAATTTCGGTATCCAACTGGGCAAACGCTGCTGGAGTTTCCTGCCGGAAAGTTGAACCTGAATGAGGACCCCTTAGCCGCCGCGAAGCGAGAATTACTGGAAGAAACCGGCTACGAAGCCGAAGTTTGGACCGCCTTAGGGTTTATATACACCGCGCCTGGGTTTACCAACGAAAAACTTTATTTGTTTAAAGCCAGCCAGTTAACGGCGCACCCTGACCCGCCACGAGAACCCGACGAATTTATAGAGCTGCATACGGTTGCAACCGAGACGTTAAAACAATGGCATACTACGGGTAAACTGCTGGATGCGAAGACGTTGTGTTTACTGCACCATTTGTAAGCTTCAAGAAGCCTTAATTGAGCCAGTGATTAGATGTCTCAGTTTTAGACGAAGCTAGGCGTCTGTAGTGAGGTGTTTGCGTCGTTTGCAAAGTATTGATTTAGAAACCTACGACCTGCCCCATTAATGCAGATTTTACCCAACGCCGTGTCAATTTGCATAATTCATTAAAAATCAAAACCCTCCGGATGATCGATCGAAGCAATCGTTTTATACGGAGGGCTGTGAATAGAGTGTTTTTTAGATTAACGGAGTTATTGCTGTTGACCCAGCAGACCCATCGATTTCTGAATGTTTTCGCTGATGATTTTGCGACACTCATCAACCATTTTTGTAATCGAATCACGTTGCGATTGAATCCGGTTAAGGTGCATCTCAAGCATTTTATCGGCTTGTTGTAGTTGTGCCACGCGCGCTTCAATAAATTTGGCGGCCTCGGTGCCGGGCTCAAGTTTGCTTTGCGTGTTTAATAAACCTTGCATCATACCGGATAGGTACATGCGGTGCTGTTCCATCGATTGCGCTTCAAATTCAATGTCGCTTTTGCGTGCAACGAGCGCAAAAAGTCTGCCACAAGTAGATAAGCCCACGGTGTTCGTCTCCGTATTTCTTTAAAAATGGTCTAGCCGTGTTGGTCCAAACAGTAAAGCATTAAAGTTCATCGTAACCCGATGCACTGAAAGTGGTTGAGCCCAAAGTCTTGCGTTGGCGTGGTCCCCGTTAAGTCATCACGTCGCTAAGAGTTTATCAGACGTTCAGGCGTGCAAATCAGTGTCTAAAATGCGGCTGGATATAGTCTTAAACGTTATAAACTGCTCAATGATGCTAAAATAGGAATTTTTTATTAAGAAGTGTTAATTTAACATGGCGTCTAAGATTGACACACAGGATATCAAAATTGCCAGGCTGTTGGGCCGTTGGTTAGTATAGCAAGGATCGAGCCATAAAACGGCTTTACCCGCCTAAGCTTGGACTTAAGCGGGTAAAATGTTATGAAAATTTACAAATTTTAATAGGCTTTATTTATTTTGTGTCCCATTTGTTGGTAAGGGCTGCCTGCAGCCACGTTGTTTTCAATCGAGAGCATTTGCTGCTGATACAGCATAAATCTAAAGCGCATCAGCTTCATTTGGCTATTAAACGTTAGTAAATATTGAATCGAGCTAACAATGTTTGATGCTATCGCCTCAAGCGGGTTATTACGCTTTAAAAAACTGGCAGATAACTGCATTACTGTTCTCGGATCGGCCATAGCCATAGCAAGGCACCCCTTTGTGCTACCCAAAAGCAAACGAATACACCATTGCCCGCTTGTAAGCCTAAAACGGCTTAGCCCTCCTTAACCTGCATGGTGTGCGCATCATGCGTGTTAGGCGGTAGTAAAGCGAGGCAGAAAGAGCAATAAAAGCTCTCAATAATATAAAAACAAAATAAAGGTAAAAATTGCCTTTATTTTAAGAACAATTACAAATGGCACCGTTAGGCGGTAGTGGGACAGTTTGTTGGGTTCAACCTCCTGTAGCGAGGGCTCTGGATTTTTACTGGTAAAAAGTGCTATTAAGCGCTATCCCTTGCGCTCCCTCTCCAAACCAAGCTGACCCAGTATCCAATCAGAGTCTAAAAAGCGACTAAAAAAAATCAGCCCGTCGGCTGGCCTGGATGATTCAATACCTCAATGCCAAGGCAGATCTGGCCAGCGCGCTCACGACCTGTAGCAAGCTGATTAGCCCTTAGATAGGCGCTAAAGCCAAGTTTTCAGCTAACCTTCCAGAAGAACCCTAAAGATAGGGTTACATGCTTTTAATGGCTTCGATTACGCGCTGAACGTTTTCTCGGGGGGTTTTGGGCAAAATCCCGTGGCCCAGATTAAAGCCATAGCCTTTACCTGCGTTAAGCGCCATGCCGGTTTGCGCAATCTGGCGCGCGGCTTGCGCCACGGTTTGGGCCGAGGCTTGCCAAAGCATTACTGGATCTAGATTGCCCTGCAAAGCTACATGACTCATTTGATTCTCGACAAGCCACTGATGGGTTGCGCCTAAGTCCGTATGCTCATCCAGACTCAGTACGGTGGCACCGCTACGGGCCAGCAACGGCAGCAAACCACGGCTGCCACGCGCGTACAAAATCACAGGCACACCGGGGTGCGCGGCTTTAACCGCCGCAATCACCTGCTGCTGATACGGCAGCACAAACTGCTGATACGTCTCGGGGTGGAGTTGACCGGCCCAGGTATCAAAAAGTTGCAGGGCTTGCGCCCCGGCCTCAATTTGGGCAATCAGGTAGCGTGCAACGGTTTCAGAAAGCATTGCTAGTAATTGCGTTAACGTGCGCGGCGCGTTATAAAGCCAGCTTTTAATCTGGTGCAGGTGTCGGCTGGTTTGTCCTTCAATCATGTAAGTGGCCAGCGTCCAGGGGGCGCCCGCAAACCCTAAAAGTGCTTTTTCTCGTGGTAGTTCGGCGCGCAGCAATTTTAAAGTTTCAAGCATAAACCCCAAATCCGCTTTCGGATCGGGAATGCGTAATTGCGACAGTCCGTCCGGTTTAAGCGGCTCCGGAAAACACGGGCCTGCATCGTTAAAAATCAGCTTTAATCCCATCGCCTCGGCGGGGGGTAAAATATCCGAAAATACAATTGAGGCGTCCATGTCAAACGCCTTAATCGGTTGCATCGAGACTTCGACGGCAAGTTCCGGTGTTTTGCAAAGCGTCATAAAATCGGCTTTAGCGCGCACCGCCTGATATTCGTGCATGTATCGCCCGGCTTGGCGCATCAGCCACACCGGGGGGCGCTCAATGGCGTGTTGCCCGCTTAACGCCCGTATAAGTAGCGGCTGCGTGTTATCTGGCCCTGCTGGTGGATTAGTTTGTGCCGATGGAGAGTGTTCGGGGGTTAGGCTGGGCGTGGGCATCATGCGGTAAACTTTCTTCTGGAGTATCTAGAGTAGAATCAGGGCGTGATACGTTTTTTAAAAAGCTCTTCTGGTTTTAGTTTAGCGCAGATATTGCAAAAACTGCGCAGCCAGGCGTTTGCGATTCGGGTGGCCGTGCAGGATCCCGTTTGCCCCGGCTGCGGCGGCTGGATAGACGCGGGCTTGAATCACCCTGGCGTATTTTGGTGCGAAGGGTGCCAGTCTCGCTGGGGATTTTTAATGCAGCCTGCATCGCTGAACCAAGCCGATGCGCTACAGATTTATCAATGCCATTTGGTACCACGGCTTAAGCATGTGCTGTATCGCTGGAAGTTTTTACCCAAGCATCCCGGTCAATCGTTTTTAATCAACCTCATGCTGGGCGAGTCAGGCGTGTGTCAGCCGTTTCTGGATGAAAACACCCTGATGGTAACCATTCCTGCGCGCACCGCCGTCGAGCACCGGCAGGACAGAATGACCGCATTGGCCAGCGTGTTGGCCGCAAGCGTGGGCGCGCGCTTTTTACCTGGCGCGTTGCTTTGGCAGCGTAAAACCGAGCGTCAGCACCAGTTGGCGGGGCGTGCGACCCGGATGCGGAATGTGATTGGGGCCTTGGCGTTGCATTCCACTGCACAGGCGCGTTTGGCGCACGCGCTCCAAAAAAATCAGCGCGCACGCATCGTGATTTTAGATGATATTTTAACAACGGGTAGCACACTTAACGCCGCACGCATGGCGATTTCGGCGGTTTTTCCGCAGGCGAACATTGTTACCATGGCCATTGCGCACGTACCACTGCAACACGAATCGCCTGCGGGTTAAATGCCTTTGGTTTAGAACTATAACTTACTTATTAGTTTAAAAGTTGTGTTGCCTAGGACTGCGATGCAATAGCAGAGACGTCTGTATTAGGTGTATGATCTTATTCTTGAACGCATCCAAAAATAACGCTTACAAAGTCCTCGGCGTAACTCGTGGCATAATAAGGTTTGCAGACGATTGTTAATTAAATGGCTCTCTGGCAGGGGCCGCGCTTAAAGTTTTAAATGGTTGATTCGGTTTTTTAACGTTTGGGTTGTTATGGCACAGGTTACGCTTAAAAACATCTCGTGCGCCTTCGAGGGTAAAACCGTCCTGAACGATGTGTCGCTGTCGGTAAACGACGGCGAGTTTCTGGTGATTGTCGGCCCGAGCGGCTGCGGAAAATCCACGCTATTGCGCATTATTGCAGGGCTCACGCCGCCCAGTTCGGGCGAAGTCATGATTGGCGAGACGGCCGTAAACGCGGTTGCGCCAAAAGATCGGGACGTGGCCATGGTGTTCCAGAATTACGCCTTGTACCCGCATATGAGCGTAATGGAAAATCTTGCGTTTGCCCTTAAAATGCGCGGCGTGAACAAGCCCGAGCGCGAGCAACGCGTGACCCAAGTTGCCGAGCAATTGCAACTGACCGAGCTGCTCAAGCGTAAGCCGGGGCAGCTTTCTGGCGGGCAGCGCCAGCGCGTGGCCCTAGGGCGTGCCATTGTACGCAACCCGCGCGTGTTTTTAATGGATGAGCCGCTCTCAAACCTGGATGCCAACCTGCGGCAGCACACGCGCGGCGAACTGGCCAAGCTGCACCAGAAACTGGGCATCACCACGCTATACGTCACGCACGATAAAATCGAGGCGATGACCCTTGGCCAGCGCATTGCCGTGATTCACGAGGGCAAAATCCAGCAAATCGCAGACCCTGTTACGATTTATCAATCGCCGGTTAATTTGTTTGTGGCGCAGTTTATGGGCACGCTTAACAAGCTGCCTGCACAGATTACGCCCCAAGGCTTAGTGCTGACCGGCCTGAATGCGCAACCCTGGCCGTTGCCGACGCAAAGCGACGGAATCCAGGCACCGGTAGGGGCTACCGTTCAAGTCTGTTTCAGGCCCGAGTCTGCGCAATTACTGCCCGAGCAGGGCTTTATGGCAACGCCTTGGCCGCCTTTTATGCTGGCGGGTACAGTCAGCCGGCTGGAGCGCCACGGGAGCGAAAACTGGCTCGAAGTTGCGATTGCAGGCGAGCAAACCATCACCTTACGCATTGCTGCGCACGAATCTCCGGCGTTGGGCGCAAGCGTGGCCTGCCGTGTTCAGCCCGAAGGCATCCGGGTGTTTTAGACAGATCAGTAAAAAGTAAAAACGTCATTGCGGTAAAAGCCAGAGTTCAGATAAAAGGGACTTGCGCATTAAAAGTTGTCAAAAGCTATTATTTTATTGGTATCTGAGTACCGGCATCTTAAGTATCGGCACCTTGAGACCCGCCAAAGAGTTACAGCGTTATTCCTTCAAGACCTGTCCCGTTATTTCTGCCCAAAACGGTTAGAACCCATTTTAAAAAGCGTGAACTTGCCTCTATATCCAGTGTTCGCCTGAATAACGAGTTTTACACCCTTATAATGGCTTGCAGCATTCTGGTTCAATCCCTCGTCCCCCTCTTCTTATGAGCAAACACAACACCAAACGCTGGCAACTGCGCCAGGCGCAAACCCAGCAAGCGCGCCCCGCAAAACCCGATGCGGCCCTGATCGCAGCCGCCCATGGCTCACCCATTATCGCGCGGCTGCTACTGCAACGGGGTTATAAAACGCCCGAGCAAATCAAAGCGTTTTTAAACCTTGAGGCCTTTACGCCCCGGCCCGGCACCGAAATGCCCGATGCCGAAGCCGCACTCACTCGAATCAATCAAGCCATTGATGCGCAAGAGCCCATTTTGGTTTATGGCGATTTTGATGTTGACGGCCTGAGCGGCAGCTCAATCTTGATGGAGGCGCTTACTACGCTTGGCGCAAAAGTTAGTCATTATATTCCCGATCGTATTGCTGAAGGTCACGGGCTTAATAGCGCTGCGCTGTGCCGTTTAGTAAGTACCCGGCAGCTTAAACTGGTGATTACGACCGACACGGGCATCACGAATTTTAACGAAATTAGCCTGATTAAAGGTCTGGGCGTCGATACGATTGTGACGGATCATCATCACCTGCCCGATAATTTGCCGCCAGCCATTGCCAATGTTAATCCGCAACGTCTTGGGCCCGATCATCCGTTTTTTAGCATGTGTGGTGCGGGCACGGCATTTAAGCTTATGGAAGCCCTGCTGCATCAGCGCTTGCCGAAGGCCGATGCTGATGCAGCAACCGAAAAACTTACCGATTTGGCGGCTGTGGGCACCGTGGCCGATATCGTCTCGTTTAGCGGAGAAAACCGCTGGCTGGTGTGGCGCGGTTTAAAACAACTGGCCAAGCGCGAACGCGTGGGCTTGCACGCGCTTTTAAAATTGGCCACCGTTGCCGATGATGCGCCGCTGAATACCGAAACCGTCGGCTTTACGATTGGCCCGCGCTTAAACGCGCTGGGCCGTTTGAGCAACGCTAACGATGGCGTGCTTTTACTAACGACGCAGGATGCGCAACAGGCCGAGCAACTCGGCCAACGCCTTGAGGCGCTGAACCGACGGCGGCAAGAGCTTTGCGAAACCACGTTCATCGAGGCGCAGCAAATTATCAACAACCAGGGTGGGCTGGGGCAGCAGCGCGCCGTGATTGCCGGCATGAGCCACTGGGAGCCGGGGATTATTGGTATTGTTTGCTCGCGGATTGTGGATAAATACCGTGTGCCTGCTTTTTTATATGTGGTTAACGAGCAAACCGGCGAAGTCCGGGGGTCTGCGCGCGGACTCGAAGGGTTCCACGTGCACAAGGCTCTGCAAAGCGTGGAGGATTTACTGACCGGCTACGGCGGCCACGCGGGTGCGGGCGGATTTTACCTAAAGCTTAGTAATTTGGCGAATTTTAAGCAGCGTTTGCACGCCGAATGCCAACGCCAGGTAACCGACGAAATGATGCTGCCATTGGTCTGGATTGATGAGGTGATTCAGGCAGAACAGGCGAATTTAAACCTGATTGATCTTATCGAGCATCTGGCCCCGTTTGGGCCCGATAATCCACCCGTCACGCTTGCGATTGAAGGCGTAAAAGTGATTCAGCAGCGCCAACTGGGTGCCGAAGGCAAACATCGTAAAGTCATACTTGCGCCCTATAACAAAGGCGCTCAGGCCAGCGCGCAGGCAAAACCCATCGAAGCCCTGGAATGGGGTGCAGGGCAGAACCCGGCGTTCACGCCAAACCAGCCGTATTGCTTTGCGGTTTCGCTCGAAAAAAACACGTTTAACGGCGAGACGCGCGTGCAAACCATTATTAAAGACGCTAAACCCGCGCTAAAGGCCGAAGCCTGCCTGGGCAGCGAAGGCGCATGGTTATCCGTTACAGAAAATGAGCCCATTCCAGAAGCTGAGCCGCTCCCAGCTCCCAACAAAACGCACACGCCTGCGGGTGTTGCCTGGATTGATCATCGTCGTCGAGAGCACGTAGGCGCGTTTGTGCGCGATGTGATTTTACCGGGCGAACTCGACGTCGGTTGCGCGGTATTCCACGAAGGGCGTTTGCCCGAACTTCCGCTGTGGCAAGCCGACATGCTCATGAGCCGGCAGCAGTTGCGCCGCGTTAACAGTCTGGTGTTTTGGGATTTACCGCCCTGCGAAGCTTCGTTGAGGCAGATTTTGTCTGTGGCTTCACCGGTGACGGTGCATTGGGTGGGTGGTAAATTCCAGTCGATGCCTGTGACGCCCGAACCCGTGGACATGCTGCGGCTGCTTGGCCGGGTGGCACAATCGCTTATTCGCAATCAAGTCCCTGTGCCTGTGGCAACCATTGCCGCGCAATTAGCCACCAGCGAAGCGGTTGTGCTCGCCGGGTTTGCGGTACTCGCCGAAACGCGCTGGCTTAGCGTTAAGGTAATAAACGGGCCTGCAGAAAACGCCTCGCGTGGTGTGCAAAGTTTAAAAATCGAGACGGGCGCGCTACAAAAACCAGAGGGCGAACCGCTGCAATGGTTATCGGGGTTGGCGGGCGTACAGTTTGTACAAGCATTAACGCAGGTATCGGCGTTCCGTAAAAAACTGCTACAGGCCCCTTTACCAGAGCTTCAAGCGTTGTATCAGGTCACTCAATCTGTGGCGAATGCACCAGCGGCGATAACTGCTGCGGCCGGGCAAGAGGAGTCTTTAACGCCTGCCGCGCCCGAGTTGCCTGTTGCACTGGCTTAAACGAACACCTAAATGGCGTGCATCACGTAATCAATTTTAGTAGCGTTAATTTTGACGCGCGATTTTAAAGTTTTTTGATACAAAGTAATGGGTGTTTTACAGAATGCAACTGGTGCATATACGCTTGATGCCTGTTGTAGAACGCATTGCGTTGAATTGTTATTTTTTGTTAAAATAAATATATATTCACGATTTCAGACCTTAATATAAAGCTTACAAATACTAATAAAATCAAAAGATTACTAGCAATCAACCTGGAATGAGCGTTTTAATATAAACAGGACAACTTATCACTCGTTATATAGCCAAGTACACTGACGGTATCCACATCCTGTTATTTAGCCAAGAACCCAACTTTATCAACCAATCCAGCAGGCTAGGTCATCGTTACTTCATTTTGGTGAAACAGCAATACTGTATTCCCTCTAGCATCGTTGTTTAAGAGGACACGCTTACTATGGTTCATTCCAATCTCAAAGGTCAATCCGGTTCAGAGAAAATGCAGCAGGCCGCGTCGTCTGGTATCGCGGGTGGTGCGGTTCGCAAAGGTGGCGCTTTATCGCCTCAGCCCAAGGCGCAACAAGCCGCTGCCGAAAACCTGACTAAAGCGTCGGTCATTCGGCTTTCGATTGAGCATATGCCCATGGAGAAACCGGACTTTAAGGCGCACGTGGGCGAAACGAAAGACGGTTTAATTGCCGAGTGGCTCAAAACCTGGATCGTCTGCGGTCTGGAATCCGGCGAGCTGACCGAACAGCATTTGCTGCCCAGAAAACACGATTTGGCCGCTTACTTGGGCGTCAGCGTGGGCACCGTTCAAAACGCCATTCGCTTTGTCGAAGATGACGGCCACGTTGAATCCAAACAACGCATTGGCACCGTGATTAAAGATGCCAACCGTGCCGATAGCCGTATGCGCAAACAAACCAGTAAACGCGAACAGGCCATTGTGGCTGTCAAGCATCTGGTGGTTACGCGCGGCATTCAGCCGGGCAGCGCCCTGCCCTCTGCCCGCGAGGTGGCCAAGCTGATTGGCTCTGCGCCCAACACCACCCGTCTGGCGCTCGAATATTTATCGGCGCAAGGGATTTTGCACAGCCAGGGCGTACGCGGTAATAAAGCCAACTGGTTTGTAAAACAAGTGCCCGATGTCTCTGCCGACGCCTCGGCGCCGATGATCGAATCGGAAACGCTGATTGATCAGATGGAGCGGGATCTTAAAACCATGATCGCCGATAAGTTTGAGATTGGCGGCAAATTCCCGGCGCATCTCGAGCTTGCAGAAGCGTTCCGCGTCAGCATTAAAACGGTTCACGATGCGATGCGTCGCCTGAGCGCGCAAGGCATTATTAAAAGCAAGCGAGGCCGCTACGGTACATTTGTGGCACGTAAACCCGATGCTCAGTTTATCAGTTCCGAAGCCGCGCAAAAAATCTTTATGCCGGCCCAAGAGGCGCAATTCTACAATTACGAGCGCGTCGAGACGCATTTGCGCCACATGATTGCCGAGCAGCATAAACCGGGCGATAAACTGCCGCCGATGAGCACGCTGGCCGAGCAACTCAACGTAAGCACCAACACCATTCGTACCGCACTGCAAAGCCTGGCCGAGCAAAACGTGGTGAGCTTTAGTCGGGGGCGTTACGGCGGAACCTTTGTAAACCAGTTGCCCAAAACCACCGAAAAATCGACTTCATCTGCGGGTAAAGAGACCTACAGCTGGGTGTCGGTGAATCCCGCGGCCGCTAAGGCTTACGGCAAGCAAACCGTTTAAGTAAATAATCAAAAAAACCAGGGCAAGACATAGGCTAGTTTTTAAGTTTAATGATTGCGGCTTTGTGGAGAACCATAAAGCCGCTTTATTTTTTTGCGATACGGCGCTAAAAAATTACAGCTAAAAATGATTAAAACGCTTTACTGCAAATTAACTTTCGGCGCTTGCATAGCACAAAATCGCTTAAAACTGTTTTTATGCGTATAGAATTATTTATTGATCATGGTGTGATGTTTTTTCTCTCTTGATTTGGGTGTTTCCTGCTATTGGGGTGGTTTTAACGCATGACTGGACCGACTGGTTTTAAAACTGGATACATGGGACTGGACGGCTTTTTAACTGCTGGAGCCGGCTTGCATACTTTAGGCCCGCTTGTGGCCCCCCCGCCAAAAGCAGCTCCGGTAACTGCTTTAAATGCGTTTTCTGGGCTGGGGGGGCTTCAGGGGTCGTCTGCGGGTGCGGGTAACTATATGCCCAATTTTCCTGCGAATGTGGCCTCTGGTGCGGGTGTCAATAATCCTGCGGCTGGAGCGATGGGTGGTTTTGATGCGACCGTAAACAATCTTTACCGGCAAATGCAATTAGGCTTAAACACCCTTGCTACACAGGCCAAAGCAGCTAATCATACACCTGCTAATACCCAAGCAGGCCCCATCAATCCGGCGGATGTTCAGGGTATGACAAGCTCTAAAACAAGTAAGGGGCAAGCGATTATTGCTGCTGCTCAGAAATTAGGCGTTAAACCTGAAGATTTGGCTGCGATTATTATGTTTGAAAGTGGCGGAAACCCTACGATATGGGGTGGGGATGGCGGAAACTATTTTGGCTTAATTCAGTTTGGCCCCGAAGAAAAGAAAAAACATGTTGATCCGTTGGGCGAAAAGGGAAAAACCTTTGAAGGTCAAATGGAGGCTGTGATTTCCTTCTTTAAGGAGCGTGGACTCCCTAATGGCGCAAATTTAGAAACAATGTATAAAACGGTTTTAACAGGCAGTCCAAATGGTAACGGTAATAGCGCTGATAGCAATGGGACGACAGCGACTGGTGCCGCAAATGGAATATTGCAGGCAAAAAAGCAAGAAGGTATCAAGGCGTTCGGTTTAGCTTAGCTGGCAGTGCTGCCAAATCTTAAAAAATGATTAAACTGTTAATCATAAGCAACTCTTAGGGCGCACTTTTTACCAAAAGTTTGTTTTTATACTAATAAGTATATTCTGTGTGCTGATCGTTACCGTGTCGTAACGTTAGATGCTAAAGATTTTTAAGGTTCGTTACAGAGGCAGTCGTGCGTTTTATGACCCACCCTACCCAATTCTCGGGCGCTAGCGCCCAACAGACTCGTGCAAGGCAAAATTTACAAGCCCTGGTCGCCGGTGCAGCGCTGATCGCGCTGGTGTTGCTGCTGGGGAGTGAGTTGGTGACGTTGGGCACGATTGGCGCCAATGGCTTGGCTGCACAGCCAACCCCTGAAGCGACGGGAGCCACTTGGGTCGAAACGGCCGGTGCCCGTGCCTAGGGTCTGAATCCAGGTTTATTTTTGTTATCCGACTTTGCGTGTAAAGAGGATTTTGACAGATACGCTTAACCCCCCCTTGCCTATAAGATGCGAGGGGGGTTATTTAATGGCTGCTTATTGGCAGCAGGGCCTGATGTATAAAAATTCGGAGCAAGAGGGAGACTCTTTAAACTCCTTCTTCGAAATCTTAACTGAATGGGAAGAACAACTCAAGTACGCTTCCACTGAGCTTTTGAGCGATGAGGAAGGGCTTGAGGAATGAACAGCCCTTCCTCATCCCAAACAAGGATGAACCTGACGGCTACTTTCAACACGGTAAGCCAGCCAGCGAACAAATCCTCAAAACCTCAGCCAGATAATGAACCAGAAAAACTGGTGCCGATGTCCTTCCGGGTGACGGAAGACGAGCGGGAACAAATCCGCATAGACGCTGGTCAGGTGGCGGTGAGCAGCTACATCCGCCATAAGCTGGTTGGCGATAAAACGCTGGAGCGCAAACCGCAATACACCCAAAAGCAAACCCAACCCGCCATTGACCACAAAACACTGGCTCAGCTCATGGGCTTGTTGGGGCAGTCGGAGCTGGCCACCAGCCTGATTGCTCTGGCTTTGGCGGCGCAGTCTGGGACGATGCCCGTCACCCCCGAACTCACCGACAAGCTGCACACCGCTTGCGATGCCGTCCAGGACATGCGGGTGATGCTGATTATCGCCCTGAACATCAAGGTGGAGCCTGGGCGATGATCCTCAACGGCAATCAGCGCGGTGGAGCCAAGGAACTTGCTATGCACTTGCTCAAAGAAGAAAACGAGCATGTGGAAGTTCACCAGCTCCGGGGCTTTGTGTCCCAAAACCTGGTGGGGGCTTTGAACGAAGCCTACGCCATCAGCAAGGAGACAAAGTGCCGACGGTTTGTCTATTCGCTGTCGCTGAACCCGCCTCCCAACGAATGGGTGAGCATCGCCGATTTTGAGAAGGCATTAGAGCAGGCCGAACAACGGCTGGGCTTAACCGGCCAACCCCGCGCCATTGTCTTTCACGAGAAAGAACAGCGTCGCCACTGCCATGTGGTGTGGAGCCGCATTGACATCCAGACGATGAAAGCCATTCAGCTTTCCCATGATCACCCTAAGCTGAAAACCCTCTCACGGGAACTGTTTCTGGAACATGGCTGGACACTGCCAAGAGGCCTGGTCAATAGCCAGGAACGTGACGCCAAAAACTTTACGCTGGCCGAGTGGCAACAGGCTAAGCGGATTGGCAAAGACCCCCGGCAAATCAAAAGCGCCATTCAGGAGGCCTGGGCAATCGCTGACAGCAAAGCTGTTTTTCCCCAGGCCTTGCAGCAGCGGGGCTATGTGTTGGCGCGTGGCGATAAAGGGCGCTTCGTCGCGTTGGATGGGCATGGGGAAGTCTACGCCATTGCCCGGCAACTGGACGTAAAAACCAAGGCCATCCGCGAAAAGTTGGGCGAAGCGGACACGCTGCCCTCCGTCGAGGAAGCGAAACAGCAAATTGCCAGCCACATGTTGCCGCTCATCCAGCAGTTTCAGGCTGAACTGCGGGCAAAGGCCAAGCATCACAAAAGTGTGGCCAAGCAGGAAATGCTGGCGTTGGTGGAAAAGCAACGTGCTGAGCGGAAGGCCTTCCTTCAAAAACTGGCAGAGCGGCAACAGCAAGAAGCCCTGGCGCGGCAAGCTCGATTCCGTTCCGGCGTGATGGGCTTCTGGGACAAGTTGCGTGGTACTCATAAGCGGATTCAACAGGAGAATGAGCGGGAGGCTGCTTTGGCCAAACAGCGCGACCAACAAGAGAAAGACCGGCTAATTGCTGAACAGCTCTCCCAGCGCAAAGTAACCCTGGAGCAACTGAAAACGCATCAGCAGCAGTACCGGGAGAATCAACTGGGCTTGAATCAGGACAAGGCGCATTTTGAGAAACTCAAAAACCCGGATTTAGCCACGCTGCGGGATCAGTTCATGAAGACGGCTCAACCCAGCCGAAAACAGGGTAAAGAGCCAGACAGAAATAAACCGTCCCGTGACTGGACACCCTCCAGATAATAAAAAAGCGCCCACAGTTCCCCATGTTTTCCTGGATGCCGCTCCTGCCTTTGCGCGGCGTCGGTCAAGGCGAAGGGCGTTAGCCCTCCCTAACGGAAAAAGACCTGACGGGTTTCCTTGAGGGAGGCCGGGCAAAGACAGACCATCATCCGAAAGGAAAGCATGGGCGTGTGTAAAAGAGAATAATATTCGCTTTAACAATGAACTCCTGGTGTTATAAAAAATGTAAAATACCTAAGTTTTTTAGACAAAAGTGCATCGTAGAATTTATTAGACAAATTTACATCGTAAATAATCTGATATTTTTTATGAAAAACTACTCTTGAGGTGCTCCACTCCAAACAGATTTTGGAAATTGTCCACGCTCTAGCGCTACATCGAGCGTTCTATACAGCCCGTTTATGAAGCGTGCTGGTGTTTTAAGATTGTGAATGACTCCCCGATCAAAGCAGGCTACAATGGTTTCATTGTAGAGGAGTAAAAAAGGAATGGATTTTCTTGAATTTTCAGCACGTTTTTCAGACGAAGCGGCCTGTGAGCACTACCTGATTGCAA
>JAYKHY010000030.1:0-21444 GCA_035285025.1 Vampirovibrionales bacterium
GCGCGCCGTTTAAAAACGCCTGGTAATCGCCGCCGCCGCTATACGGATCGCCCGAAAAGCTGCCAAAGTTCTGGCCCAGCCGCACGCCGTTAAACACGCCAGAAGGCGTGAGCGGCTGGCTAAACGTGCTGCCAAAATAGGCATCCGCCCCCGGTAAAGGCCCCGAGCCCGACGACAAGTATTGCGAGCTAACCGCTTGCGGGCCGGCAGGCGGCGTAAACGCAAACTCCAAAATCGCCATCGGGTTGGTGGCATCGTATAGATTGGTGTTAAACGTCTGATCGGTTAGGATTGGCCCGCCCGTTGGTCCGGTGGGTAATCCAGCCCACGGGTTCCCGTAGGGATACGCGGTCGATTGGCCCCGGTACGCATCAAGTTCCCAAACCATAAAACACCCCTTGGCCCTTAAGTCAGGTTGGCACGCTGCCGTGCCGGTTGGCTTGCAATATTAAAAAGGCAAATTTTAATGCTTTAGACGAGCAAACTTTTTTAGCGGACTGCTAATAGTAGGCCTGATAACCCACCTAATGACGCCACCTATAAGCAGATTTGCATTAAAGGCGATAATCCAGTCGATACAACGCGCACTTTGCGCACTTTACGCACTTTGCCTAATTGCGCTGATTTGCTTGGTTAAAAGGGTCGACTCACGAGATAAGCCAGTCCCCCGATCGGCTTATGATTGCATTAACGCAAAAAACACGCATTTTGTGCGCAGGTCCAGGCGACCTTGCCAAACACGCCGGCGTTTATACAGGGACAACACATGTTTTTGAGCTTAAAGTCTTGATGTTTCGGCCGCACAAACGATGTTACCCGGCTGTTACAAATAGCGCAAAAAAAGCACTTGAGCGGCTTTAGTGCCGACATTAACGCGCTTTTTGAAAGCTGGGCTCAAAAAAATCGCTATAATAAAAGTGCCTTTATAAGGCGTATAAGGCGATAAGCCTTAACCGGCTTGATTTAGTTTAACGCCCACATGCCTGTTTAATTTACAGCACGATAGATACTTACACCCCGGAATTGCATTTATGGCTTACATGTTGCCCACAACCCTGCCGCCAGCGTATTCGCCAGCGCTGAACCCCGGACGGTTTATGCAACCAGGCCCGATGTACACGCCTTCGCGCCCTGTCTGGCCCCCACAGCAAACGGGGGTTCAGGCAACATCAGGCATGCCTCAGCCGTTCGCCGCCTCTGCACAAGGGCTCAACGCGTTTTCGCCCAGCAGTTACAGCCTTAGGCAGCCTGTTCCGCCCTATGCAAACACCGTTTTACAAAATACGCGCGCGTTATTACCCCTTATGCCAAGTACGCCAGGCCCTTCGCCGATATATGCCGGCGCTCAAGGGCCTTACCGCATGACGCTGCCAATGCCCGAGCGAATCTATATTCCGGTGCCAGTCCCGGTGCCAACAGCGCCCGCATACGCGCCCACGCAGCAGCAATGGCTACCGAACGGCCTGAATAGCCCGCTCACGGCATCGTTGCAACAACCACAGCCCGACTCTTCGGCAGCGAGTTACACCCTGGGCGAACCGATGCAGATGCCTTCCTCGCAGGGGATAAATCCCGGTGCCAGCCGGGCAAACACGGCCAGCATGCCCTATAACCAAGAGGCTGCCCCCATGACGGCTTATCAGGAGGATTTTGATTCAGCGGCAGAGACAAACGCGTCGGCGGCGCGTTCGGAGCGCGCACGGCGATTGAGCAACGCGCACGCCTACGAAGAAGATTTGGCGCAAACGCAAGCCCGCCAGAACCCAGGCATGCATCAGGCAAAAAGCTCGCAGGTGCTTGAATCGATTAAAAAAAGAGAGCAAGCATTACAAACGGAGCTGGAATCCAGAATTGAAGACCGTGTTGACGAAAAACTGAACCAGTTCCTGAAATCGCACCATCTGGATGCACTCGCCAACGACGGCGCGCTAAAGCCTGCGTTTATAGATAATTACCAGACGCTCAACACAGAAAACCCGATGCTTATTGAAGCGCAGCCCCAAAAGCGTAAAACCGGCCTGCTGGGCCACGTTATGCAACTGGCGGGCGCAGGCAAGCGCATTACATCCGCCAGCATACAGGGGGCTGCAATGGGCCTGGGCACAGGCTTAGCGGCCAGCATCGCGATGATTGCGACCCTAAAACCACTGCGAAACCGCGCCTGGTTGATGAAAGGCGTCTCGTTTGCGACAACGCTGCTGACCACCCTGGCAGGGGCTGGCTTAAACGGCGCGCGCCAAACCTTTAAAGAGCTTTCTGGGCAAGGCAAAGCCTAAAGTAATTTGCCCAATTGCAAAAGGCAATTACTTATTGGCTCAAGTATGCCAGCGCATCGGCTTCGGTGGCAAAAACCTTTAAAATACGGTCTAGCTTGGTAATGGCCACCAGCTTTTGCACGTAGGGCTGTATACCCGTAATCGCCATGGGGACGCCCGATTCCTGGCAAGTTTTAAACGCCGCCACCAGCGTGCCCAGGCCGCTGCTTTCGATAAACGAAACCGACGACATGTTAATGAGCAAACCGCTGAGCCCACGGCCCGAAACCCCGGCCGCGGCACGATGCAAAGGCTCTTGATGGATGGTATCCGGCAGATCCAGCACCAACACCTTGTCGATAATACGTTCAGCAATCGCGGCGGCTACAGTCATTTGAGTGAATTCCTTCTGTGCAAATCAAAAAATAGCAATTCGGGTCCTGGAGACGGTCAAGAGACTACAAAAAACGAGCTACAGGAGGCAAAAGTCTAAACATATTGACCCATAACCCAAGCGTGCCGCCAAAGGCGTGGGAAGCTTTTAAATTCGCAAATAACACACTTTAGGCTGGCATAAACCAATCTCCAGACTGTGTTTTTAGCGTTTGAAACATGCCACCCTAAAGTGTATTTGCTATATTAACTTCTATCGACAAACCCGACAAAAAATAAAGAGCGCGCAAGGCCAATTAATCCCGCTCAGGGGTGATCCCAATGCACAGCTCAATACGCCAAGCGGGTAAAATCGTGCGTAAGCCGACGCATTAAATCAGTGCAATGGACTAGATAACAAACTGATTGCGCAAGGCTTAAGTTTTTGTTAACCCACTGGCGTTGGGCGCGTCTAGCGTTATACGATTACGGCTATGGCATGCTGTGCGTGGCGCAAGCAACGCATTATATGCCTGGAATGCTTTTAACCCGTCAATTTAGTTTATTCATCTGTTACGTTTTACATCTTCTTTGTGGAGGCAAATTGCACGCTATGTCTGCAACGCAAACCAAAACCCAACTTAAGCCCTTGGGCGACCGTGTTGTTCTGGAAATGATTGAGGATACCAATCAAACTTCTGGCGGTATTTTTATTCCGGACACCGCAAAAGAGCGCCCGCAAAAAGCGAAAGTCATTGCCATTGGACCTGGCCGCCGCAACGAAAAAGGCGAACTGGAGCCCATGAACGTTTCGATTGGTGATGTGGTTCTGTTTGCCAAATACGGTGGCACCGACATTAAAATCGATGGCGTTGAGCTGAAAATTCTTTCGGAGAAAGACATTCTAGCCATTATCGCCTAAGCCCGTTTTCGTTCTTATTACAAGTATTGTTCATTAAATTTGTTCAGAAAGGATCTGACACACCATGGCAAAAATGATTCTGTTTGATGAAGAAGCCCGTCGCGCTCTGGAAGCCGGCGTAGACACCATTGCCGACGCCGTCCGCGTTACGCTGGGCCCCAAAGGCCGTAACGTCGTGCTCGAGAAAAAATTCGGCGCGCCGCAAATCGTGAACGATGGCGTCACCATCGCGAAAGAAATCGAGCTCGAAGATCACACCGCCAACACCGGTGCCGCGCTGATTCGTGAAGTGGCCAGCAAAACCAACGACGTCGCCGGCGACGGCACGACGACTGCAGCCGTGTTAGCGCAATCGATTGTTCGCGAAGGGCTGCGTAACGTCGCCGCCGGCGCTAACCCGATTCAGCTGAAAAAAGGCATCGACAAAGGCGTCGAAAAACTCGTTGACGAGATCGCCAAAGCCTCGATCAAAGTCGAAAGCAAAGACCGCATCGCGCAAGTTGCCACCATCTCGGCCGGTAACGATACGATGGTGGGCCAACTGATCAGCGACGCGATGGAAAAAGTCGGCAAAGATGGCGTCATCACCGTCGAAGAATCCAAATCGATGGGCACCCAGCTCAAGTTTGTGGAAGGGATGCAGTTTGACAAAGGCTTCATCTCGCCCTACTTCGTCACGGATTCCGAGCGTATGGAAAGCGTCCTGGAAGATTGCTTCGTGCTGTGCGTCAACAAAAAAATCAACCTGGTCAGCGATTTGGTGCCGATTCTGGAGCAAGTCGCCCGCGAAGGCCGTGGCATTTTGTTGATTGCCGAAGACGTTGAAGGCGAAGCGCTCGCGACGTTGGTGGTGAACAACATGCGCAAAGTGATTCGTGCTGTGGCCGTGAAAGCCCCCGGCTTTGGCGACCGCCGCAAAGCAATGCTCGAAGACATTGCCATTTTAACTGGCGGCCAAATGTTCACCGAAGATCTGGGCATTCGCCTTGAGAACGTGACCACGCAGCAAATGGGCCGCGCCCGCCGCGTGACCGTCAATCGCGAAAACACCACGATTGTGGTTTCGGATGATTCCAAAGCCGCCGTCGAAGCCCGCGTTGCGCAAATTAAACGCCAGATTGAAGAGACCGACAGCAGCTACGACAAAGAAAAACTGCAAGAACGTCTCGCTAAACTCTCGGGCGGTGTGGCCGTGATTGAAGTGGGTGCGGCGACCGAAACCGAACTGAAAGACAAAAAACTCCGTCTGGAAGATGCCCTGAACGCCACCCGTGCGGCGATTGAAGAAGGCATTGTACCCGGCGGCGGCACGATGCTGGTAAAAGCGCAACCTGCGCTGGCCCAGTTTGCCGAAACGCTAATGGGCGACGAGCGCACCGGTGCAGAAATTCTGCTGCGGGCCATTGAAGCGCCTGCGCGCCAGATTGCCGAAAACGCAGGCGTGCGCAGCGGCGATGTGATCGTTGAGCGCGTCAAAACCGAAAAAGGCAACATCGGCTACGATGCCCTGAACGGTCAATTCGTCGATATGATCGAAGCCGGTATTGTAGACCCGGCCAAAGTCACCCGCAGCGCGCTGCAAAATGCAGCAAGCGTCTCTGGGTTATTGCTCACCACCGAAGCCTTGGTGGTTGACAAACCCGAGAAAAAAGCGGCTTCTGCCGGCGCCGGTATGCCCGACATGGATTACTAGGCCCTAACGCAGTCGTAAAAATCCATTACAATACGCCAAGCCCCTGGTTTATCGTTTTAAGCCGGGGGTTTTTGGTGTTTTAAAAGATGAGGCAGATGAACAATCGAATCATTCCCACTGATCATTCCTACTGTCGCATGACCCCTGACCCACTGATGGCCTATAGCTTGGAACAGCGCTAAAACGTGCGCTTTAGATTTAAGAAATTCCTAATATAAATACTAACGCCTTGACGCTTTTATTTGTTTTTATACAAATGAATTACTTTAATAACACTCTCTTCCTGATTTTTTAGTTATGGCGCACACCAGTGCCAAAGTTTAAGTTCGAGTTCTTCTTTACGGCATCACGTCAGATTTATTTTTTGCCCTAAAGACTGACCAGCTTTTAAGGCCAGACATTAACGCTTTAAACACATAGGAGGCTCTTTCGCGATGAATCACGTATGCTTTAACACCGCTTGCCCGCCTAAACCTCAGCACCATGCTTACCGGCCAAATCGCTTTGATGCCGGTAATCTTAAGAACCGTAATCTATCGGACAACGACGGCCAGGTGGGCATTAGCAAACAAGATATTCAGCAGCAACTTAATAACCCACTTAAAAACAACCCGAACTTTAACGGACGCACCCAGTTTCTGGCCCAACATTTTGAAAAGTATGACACCAATGGCGATGGCGTGCTGAAACAACAAGAGCGCATTAACGCCACCAACGCCTGGCGTAAAACCAAAGGGCTCCCGCCATTACCCGATTACAATACCAAGCAACAGGTTGCTTGCCACAAACCCGCAGTGCCTGCCGCGTGGCGGCCTAATGCCGCATCTAATCCACCTGCTCCCACTAAGGCAGCACCGGTTGCACCACGCCCAAACTTTGATACCACTGCAAACACAGGCACGCAAATTTATATTTTTGCGTAACTGCATTCGGCTTAAAATACCCGGTTCTGGCTGTCGGCCGGATTTAAAAACTTGGTAATGCTGTTTCTGAATAACAACGAGACCGTCCCAACCGGACCGTTACGTTGTTTAGCGATGATAATATCGGCCACACCCGGCGTCGGGGATTCCGGGTTGTAATACTCATCGCGATAGATAAACATCACGACGTCGGCATCCTGCTCGATGGCGCCCGATTCCCTTAAATCGCTGAGCATGGGGCGCTTATCCTGTCGAGATTCGACTGCGCGACTAAGCTGAGACAGGGCTATTACCGGCACTTTAAGTTCGCGCGCCAGGCTTTTTAACCCACGGCTAATGGCCGAGATTTCTTGCACGCGGTTATCGCCGCCGCCGCCCGAACGACCTTCCATCAGTTGCAGGTAGTCAATCACAATCAGGCCAATGCCCTCAGTACCGTGCGTCGACGCAGATTCCATCATCATTTTTCGGGCGCGCGCGCGCAAGTCCATAACGGTTAAGCCCGCGGAATCATCGATGTAAATTTGCGCCTCGCCCAGCTCGCACATGGCTTTGCGCAACCGATGAAAATCCATTTCGGTAATCTCGCCGGTTCGTATGCGCTGGGCATCAATTTCGGCCACCGAACAGAGCATCCGGCTGACCATTTGCTCCTTGCTCATTTCAAGGCTAAAAATCAGCACCGGCTTTTGGGCTTTTATCGCCACGTTAGTGGCAAGGTTTAAGCTAAACGCGGTTTTCCCCATCGAAGGGCGCGCCGCCAGAATAATTAAATCGGAGGGGTGCAACCCCGAGAGATACGTATCCAGATCGTAAAAATCCGTCGGCGTACCCATCAGGGTGCCCTTGTTCTGGTGGCGTTCTTCAATCTGTGTAAACGAGGTCGGTAAAATATCGCGGATGTGCATTAAATCAGAGACGGTGTTTTGCTGCACAATCTGGAATAGCGCTTGCTGGGCTTTGTCGAGCGCGGTTTCGGCGTCGTCTTCTTCAAAGGCGGCTTGCGTAATTTGGCCGCCCACTTTAATCAGCTTGCGCAGCAGGGCCTTATCGGCCACAATTTGGGCGTAATAGCCAATATTGGCCGTGGTTACAACCGAAAGCGCCAGATGATTGATTAAATCGCGGCCGCCCACACGCTCCAGCTCACCGCGATCGTTGAGCCACTCAGAGACCGTCACAATATCCACCGGGTCGCCGCGATCAAACAGCGCCAGTATGGCCTGATAAATCAGCCGGTGCGGCTTGCGGTAAAACGCACTTGCACTGAGTAAATCGGCCACGTGGGCCAAGGCTTCTGGCTCTAGCAGCAAGCCGCCCAGCACGGCCTGTTCGGCGTCATCGCTGTAGGGCGGCACGCGCGAAAGGTCTGACGGCGTGGCAGTCTCGCCCGCGTCCGCGTCGCCATCCAAGTCAATGTCCAGGTGACTTTCTAGGTCATTTTCTGAGCCACTTGCTAACAAGCCGGGGCGCGATTGGGCCTGGAGGGTTTCCAAAGCTTCCATCGTTTCTTGAGCGTCACTCATCAGCACTTCCGATACAAACATCAAGCATCACGCTAACCGATTTTTCTTAATGCCCACCCAAATTTGGGGTCTGGACAGTGCATCCCCGAACTTCAACCACAAAAATTCAATCGAAGATTACCCTGAGACAATCACGAGAAGCACACCTGTGCACGCACGAACCTCTAAAAATCCAGGCGTTTATTATAGCATTAATGCAGGCGTTATTCGGCAGGCATCCTTTTGCTTTGCCCTCGCCCATGCAAGCCCATGTTACTTTTGTTCTTTTAGACCCTTTTGCACAAGGAGCAGCCCGATGCCCGCAGCAACACAAACCCAGGTTAGCACCATGTATTGGCTGCCGCATTGCAGCACCTGCCAAAAAGCCGAAGCCTGGCTTAAAGACCACGGCATTACAATTGCCGAAACCATTGACGTAAAAACCCAAAACGTGCCAAAGACCACGATTGAACAACTGGCGCAAAAACTCGGCGGTGCCGAGGCGTTGTTCTCCAAGCGCGCACTTAAGTTTAGAGCCATGGGCCTGCACGAAAAAACGCTCACGCCCGACGAACTGATTGACTACATGGCGCAGGAGTATACGTTCATCAAGCGCCCGGTGATTGTGTTGGCCGATGGCCGCGTGCACGCGGGCTTTAGCGAAAAGCAATACAAGATGCTGTTTGGCGTTTAGGGTGCTTTGTTATCGTTGGCAAAAAAGTAAGTCAACGAAAAATCGTCATTCCGGCGAAAGCCAGAATCCAGGCAAGGGGACTTTGCAAAGAACTTTTGCCTGGCTTTACAACACACTAAATTTAGCCACGCGGTGGTAAAGCGCTTGCACTTGCCCCAGCAGCGCTAGGCGATTAGCCTTAACCGCCGGGTCGTCGGCGTTGACCATCACGGCGTCAAAAAACGCATCGATGGGCTGGCTCAGCGTGACCAAATCATCGATATACGCCTCCGTCGATTTGGCTTGATCCATTTGCGTTTTGACGGCTTCTATCGTCCTAAATAACGCGCGCTCAGCGTCAGCTTCAAACAAGGCAGGATTCGGGTCGCTGGCCTGTTGCGTCTCACCTAAAATGCGAGCCACCCGCGTGGCACCAGCGATAACAGTGATTAAAGACGCCTTTTGCTCGGCAAGGAGAGGGCGAAGGTGACGAAGCGTTTTATTGATGGCTATTAAACGGTTAAGCGGGCGCTCGTAAATGGCGCAAGCAGCCTCGACCAGAGCGTGAGAGGCTTGATGAGCATCTTTTAGGTCGGCCTTGGCGCGCTGCTCTATAAACGGAACCAATAACGCGAGCATCTCATTGGCAGACACAGCGGCCATGTTGCCTAGCAGGGCATGCGCGTCGCCAAATAAATCGGTGAGCGACACGGTCAAATCGTTTTCTTGAATGAGTTGTAAAACGCCACTGGCGGCACGTCGCAGCCCCAACGGGTCTTTGGAGCCAGTCGGGAGCTTCGCGTTTTTTTGCGAGAACACGGCCACCAACGTGTCAATCTTATCGGCCAGATTTAAGGCCATGGCCACAGGCGCTTTCGGCACAAAGTCCCCCGCAAAGCGTGGGTAATACTGCTCTGCTATGGCCTGACACACTGGTTCTGGCTCGCCTTGCTTGCGCGCATACTCGCCCCCGATTTCGCCCTGTAGCTCGGTAAACTCACGCACCAGCAGCGTGGTGAGATCGGCCTTGCAGAGTTGCGCCGCGCGTTGCGCGTGCTGCGTTTGTTCGGCAGTAAGCCCCAGCGCCTTGGCAATGGGCAACACTAGCTGCTGCAAACGCGTGGCTTTATCGGCCATGGTGCCCAGCCCGCGCTGGAACGTGACGCCATCGAGTTTTTGCGCGTAAGCCTCAAGCGATTGCTTGACGTCGGTCTCAAAAAAGAACTGCGCGTCTTCGAACCGGGCGCGCACCACACGCTCGTTGCCGGCAATAATCGTGGCTTGCGCCTCGGGGCGCGGGTTGTTAGAAACGCCCAAAAACCTGGGCAATAACTGACCGTCGCCATTTTCGATCGCAAACAGTTTTTGGTGCGCGGCCAGCACGGTAATTAACACCGCCTTGGGCAAGGCTAAAAATTTTTCATCATACGTACCGCAAAACACCGTCGCCGATTCGTTCATGCGCGTGACCGTATCTAGCAAGGGGCTATTGTGCAAGCGCTCTCCTGCTGGGGTTGCAACCGAACCACCCAGCGCTTCGGCAGCCTTCGAGAATTGCAGGAGAATATGCTCACGCCGCTTGGCTTCGTCGGGTTCAAGTCCTCCTTGGCGGCACAACGTCTCTTGATAGGCATTGGCATGGGGAATCTCTATCGGCGCGTCTCCCAGAAGGCGCAAACCGTAGCTTTGCATGCCACTTGGGCAGCCCGCAATCTCAACGTTTAGCGGCGCGTCATCCCACAGCGCGGTTACCCAACGGATTGGACGCGAAAACTTGAACGCAGAAACCTCGGCCGGCTGCCAGCGCATAAAATGCGAGCCAGTCAACTGCTCAACCAGCACCGGAAGCTGTTCACGCAATAACGCTTGTAAAGGCTGCCCTGCTACCGTTTGCGTATACGTTAAATAACCGTCGGTTTGCGCAAGCGCCTCAAACGGGACGCCCAACTTTTTTGCAAAGCCCAGCCCCGCAGGCGTGGGCGAGCCTTGCGCATTTAGCGCTACACTAAGCGGCGGGCCCTTATGATCAATCGTTTGTGCCGCTGTATGCGCAGGCAAATTGCCAACCACCCACGCCAACCGGCGCGGTGCCGCATACGGCACTATGTTTGCTGATTCAATGCCTTTGGTGGCAAGCAACTGGCCCAGCGCCATTCGAAAATCCTGCGGCGCTGCCTCTATAAACGCAATGGGCAGCTCTTCGGTGCCCAGCTCCAACAAAAACGTATGCATACAAAAAAAATAAACCTGGCCACACAAGGCTAACGTTTAAAGTTCATTACGCCAGTATTTTTAGTTAATTCGTTATCGCGATCGCGGCGTTATCGCGTGATTTTTATAGGGTTTAGGCACTCAAAACACGTTTTAAACACGTAAAACGCTCCTCGAGGCCACCCGCACACCCCCTATGATTGGGATGCTATTTGGACTTGAACGCCGCATTTGTTATAGTGTAAACCAACCGTTTTTTTATCGCGATACTTGAGAGAGCGTGCCTGTTATTTATGGTCGAACATGCATCCCCAGCGGCTCAGCAATCCGTTCCGCAATCCGTCCCCATGATTCGCTTTAACAGCGTGACCAAACTGTACGGCACCCATTTGGCGTTAAACCAAACCAGTTTTGAAATTGGCCTGGGCGAATTTGTGTTTTTGGTGGGGCCCTCTGGCGCAGGAAAATCCACCATTTTAAAACTGATTTATCGCGAAGAATTGCCGACATCGGGTGATGTGTACATTGGCCGCATTGACGTGCCGCAACTACCTGATGCGCAAGTGCCCAAGTTGCGCCGCCGCATGGGGATAGTATTCCAGGATTTTAAACTGCTCAGTGGGCAAAGTGCCTACGATAACGTGGCCTACGTGCTGCGCGCACTAGGCACCAGCCATAGCGAAGTCGATCGACGCGTGCAAGGGGCCTTAAAAGTGGTGGGCCTCTCGGATAAGCTGGACGCCAAACCCGAAGAGCTTTCGGGTGGCGAGCAGCAACGCGTTGGCATTGCCCGCGCAATTGTAAACGGTCCCTCGTTGCTGATTGCTGACGAACCGACCGGTAACCTGGACCCCGATACCTCGCTGGATATTATGCACCTGCTTGAGCAAATTAATCGGCGTGGCACCACGGTACTCATCTCGACGCACGACCGCCCCTTGGTGGACAGGCTGTGCAAACGCGTGATTACCCTGCGCCAAGGCCAAATCGTACAAGATGTTGCACAGGGGACGTATCAATAATGCGCGCAAACCCTTTAGCCCCGGTAACCGGCACCGCCGAACTCCTTGCTACCGAGCTACGTATTGCAAGCCGGCTATTGCTTGAGACATTGGGCGGCTTGAAGCGCTCAAGCTGGATGAACCTGGTTATTGTAATTACCTTGGGGTCGATTCTGACTATTTTTGGCAGCATGGCCGCCTTTGTGCTGAATATTCAGCAACTGATTCGCAATGTGGGCTCGGGCGTCGAGATTTCGGTCTACGTGGACCCGCCCAACGCAAACCCCATGTTTAGCAGCGCCGAAAACACAAGCCGAGAAAACCAGATGGTACAAAACCTGATGAAAACCATCGAGGCGTATCCGGCCGTAAAGCAGGTGGAATTTTTAAGCCGCCAGCAAGCCTGGGATGTTATGCGCAAGCAATACGATGCCGTTGATATTGATAACCCGTTGCCCAACACGCTGCATGTTAAGGTTAAAGACGCAAGCCTGCTTGAAAGCACCGTGGATGAACTTTCTCGGTTGCCCAACGTGATTAAGGTCAATTACGCCAAAAACGTGGTCGAAAAACTCAAACAACTTGCCAGTGCCGTTTCGGCCATCGGCGTGATTTTAACCACGATTTTAGCCTTGCTGACCATGTTTATCATCAGCAATACCATTCATTTACTGATTGAGGCGCGCAGTCGCGAGATAGAAATTTTACGCATGATGGGCGTGGGCAACTGGTATATTCGGCTGCCGTTTTTCTTCCAGGGGGCCTTATACGGCGTGTGCGCCGTGGCGGTGGCCATGGTGCCGCTTATGCTTGTGCAGCATTACAGCGGGCAGCTTTTCGGGTATTTCCAGGCGGTGGTGCCAGGGTCTACCGTACCGCTGGTGGCCACGCTAATGCTACTTTTAAGTTTGGGCGTGGGCGTGGGCGGTGCTGCGGTTTCGACGCACCGGTTTTTACGCATTTAATAGAGTATGGTTAAATTTTAAACAGCATCGCATCGTTTATCGCCGCTGGCATAAAAGCCTTGACCACCCCAACCTCCCTGAATACCTTAAAATCTGGCCCTACGCCCGCGTTTTTAGACGCGCTGGCCCGAATCGTTGGCTCTCGTAACGTTCTTGTCACCCCTGCAGATCAACGCGCTTACGAATGCGACGCCTGCCTGTTGGTGCAAGCCCCGCCCGAGGTGATTGTTCTGCCCGCCAACACCCAACAGGTTGCAGACGTTGTTCGGCTCTGCAATGCCCACGCCATTACCTTTACGCCGCGCGGCGCAGGCACAGGGACTTCGGGCGGGGCACTTGCGATTGAGGGCGGTGTTTTAATTGCCTTAAGCCGCCTAAACGCCATTCTGGCCATTGAGCCGCAACAGCGCTGGGCTCGCGTGCAACCGGGCGTGGTTAATGCCTGGCTCAACGAGGCACTGGCCGAACATCAGCTTTTTTACGCGCCGGACCCCTCGAGCCAACAGGCCTGCACGCTGGGCGGTAACGTGGCCGAAAACGCGGGCGGAATCCATTGCCTGAAGTACGGCGTTACCAGCGATCATGTTTTGGGGCTTACGCTGGTCTTGCCCAGCGGCGAGGTGCTGACGCTGGGCGGCGTTACGCGGCAAAGCCCGGACAACGACCTGATGGGCCTGGTCATCGGTTCAGAAGGCACGCTGGGGATTGTTACCGAAATGACCGTGCGCGTGATGCCCAAACCCATCGAAACCCGCGTTTGGCTGATTGCCTTTAAGCATATGGATGCGGCAGCGCACACCGTGCAAGCCATCCTCTCGGCAGGGTTGCTGCCCGCCGCGCTCGAGATGATGGACGCGTTTACCGTACGGTGCGTCAACGACGCGTTTGACGTGGGGTTTCCGGAATCGGCTGAAGCCGTGCTTTTGATTGAGCTTGATGGCAGCAGCGCGTGGGTGCAAACGCAGGCACAAAAACTGGAGGCCTTGCTCGACGCACTCCCTACTGGCGAAATCGGGATGCGTAAAATCGCTCAAAGCGCGCAAGAGCGTACCGCGTTGTGGCAGGCCCGCAAAGGGGCAGTCGCGGCCTACGGGCGTTTACAACCCGCGTTCTACGTTCACGATTGTGTTGTGCCGCGCAGCCAACTGGTTAACGTGCTGAATCAAATTAACGCCATTGCCAAACAGTACGCCGTGCCGATTGGCAACGTCTTCCACGCGGGCGATGGCAATCTGCACCCCAATATTCTGTTTAACCCAGCCGATAAAGCCATGACGGAACGTGTGCTGGCTGCGGGCGAGGCGATTTTAGAGGCTTGCGTTGCCGCAGGCGGCACCCTGAGCGGCGAGCACGGCATTGGCCTGGAAAAAAACCAGCAAATGCGGCTGCTATATACCGAAGCTGATTTAGAAGCCATGCAGCAGGTTCGGCGCGTGTTTAACCCCAGGGGGCTGTGTAATCCGGGCAAGATCTTTCCGACGCCCAAAGCCTGCAGCGGGCACGGCATGCGTGCAACGCAACTGAATGCCAATGGCCTATGGGTGTAGCATTACGACGCGCTAAATTTAAACGGAATCAATAACATTTAGAAAATAATAGGCGGATTTTTTGAGAGGGTCAAATCGCATTCAAGAACATCTGCGACGGCGCACACAACAAGACCCTTTAGACGTTCACGCGTTATAAATAACGGCCTGTAACGCTGTTTGCAGCCGCCTTGATGGCCGCGGGCGGCCCTTGCGCGACCAGTTGCCCGCCTGCATCGCCGCCTTCAGGGCCAATATCTATTACCCAGTCGGCTTGCCGGATTAAATCCAGATGATGCTCAATCACGATGACGCTATGCCCGGCATCGACCAGTTTGCGCAGCACGCCAATCAGGCGGTCAACGTCGGATAGATGCAGGCCCGTCGTGGGCTCATCGAACAAAAACAGGACTTTATCTTTGACACTTGCGCTTGCCTTTGTTTTTGCGGGCTTTGCGGCAACGGCGGCAGGTGTTTTTAAATCGCCCAGATAACTGACGAGTTTTAAGCGTTGCGCCTCGCCGCCCGAAAGCGTGCCCGTGGCCTGCCCCATTTGCAAATACCCCAAGCCCACCGCCTGCAGGGACAATAGTTTTTGAATCGCTTTTTGGCCCGCTGTTTGCCACGCTTTTTTACCGGGTTCAAACTCTGCCGCCGAAAGTTGCGTTTGTAAAAATGCGACCGCTTCGTCAACGGTCAGGCGCAAAAATTCGTCGATGGTTTTACCGCCTACGGTGATGCCCAACACCTGCGGCCCAAAACGGCGCCCTTCGCAATCCGGGCAAGGCGTAACAACATCGGCCAAAAATTGCATGTCTATGGTCACGGTGCCCAGGCCTTCGCAGGTTACGCAGCGGCCCTCATCTGCGTTGAACGAAAACGCCGAGGCGCTCAGGGCTTGTGCCTTGGCCTGACGCGTTGCGGCGTAGAGCGCTCGGACTTCATCGAACGCTTTAACAAACGTTGCCGTGTTCGATCGACTTGAGCGTTGCGGCGGCGATTGATCCACCATCACGATTTCGGAAAACGCCTCAAGGCCGCGTAAAGCCTCTAGCGGCGCAGGCGGATCGACCGGAGCAATGCCGCGCTGCACCTGCGCGTTTGCGTACAACGTTTGCTTAATCAGCGTACTTTTACCACTGCCCGATACGCCACTGACCGCAACCAACTTATTCAGCGGAATCTTGAGCGATAACGCCTTAAGGTTGTTGCCCGTAGCGTTCACAAGCTCGATGACGTTATCGGTTAAAACAGCCTCATGGTCTGCCGAAGGGCGTGGCTTGGGCGGCGTTAGGGCGCTATGCTGCGATTTTATCAACCATTGCGCCGTCAACGAGGTCTCGCTCTGGTGCAGCGCACTGGCGGGGCCTTCAAACAAAATCTGGCCGCCGGCTTCGCCGCTGCCCGGCCCCATATCGATGAGCCAATCCGCGCCCAGAATCAGATCCGGATCATGCTCGACAACCACGACCGTATTACCCTCATCGCGCAGTGCGTGCATTACGGCAAGCAGCCGGTGCGTATCGCGCGCGTGCAGGCCAATGGTCGGCTCATCCAGCACGTAAAGCGTTTCGGTCAGTTTACTGCCCAGCGCTGCCGCCAGATGAATTCGCTGCGATTCGCCGCCCGAAAGGGTGCGGGACTGACGGTTTAAACTCAGGTAGCCCAAGCCAATCGTTACAAGATACCCCACGCGCTTGCGCAGCGGCATTAATAAGCTTTCGGTCAGGGCCGATTTATCGGGCGGCAGATCGTAGGCATCAAGCCACTGGGCCAATTGCGTTAACGGTAACTTGACCAGCGCCTGAAGATTCACGCCGGTAACGACCCGAGTGCCCTGCTGCCATTGCGCCCCCAGAAACACCTGATGCGCGGCGGGCGCGAGGCGTTGCCCCAAACATTGCGGACACGTGACGTAACGCCGGTAACGCGCAAGCGTAATGCGCACGTGCATTTTGTAGCGTTTGGTTTCCAGGTAGTTAAAGTACGCGCGGAGCCCCTCGTGCGTTTCGTCGCCTTCCAGAATCCATTGCTGTTGCTGCGCAGTTAGTTCGGCATAGGGGAGGTCGAGCGGGATTTTTTTTCGTTTCAGCTCGGGCAGCCACTCACGCAAAAACCACGCAACCGCGCTATCGTTACTGGGCGCATGTTTTGCAAACTTACCCAGCGGATGAATGGCCCCGTCAGCAAGGCTCAGTTTTGGGTTTGGAATCACCTTGGCCCAGTCCACCCCCATCACCCGCCCGTAGCCTTCGCAAGCCGGGCACGCCCCTTGCGGATGATTAAACGAGAACAGTTCGGGCGAGGGCACCACAAACGAGGTCAGGCACTGGGCGCAGGCGTATCGGCCCAACGCAAACAACTGCCGCGATGCGATGGTTTGGCCCTCGGTGTTTATCAGGGTAGGCTCGAGCGACCACAGCCCCAAAAAGCCGGTCGCTTCGGCCATAAAGGCCTTTAATAGCAACTGCGCCGCCTCCAGCGATTCGGATGCCTGCGTGGCCTCGCCTTTGGTCTTGAAGCGATCAATCACGATGCCCAGGTACGCTTTGCTTTGGCCGTCTGGCACAAGCTTAAGCTTAGCATCCAGGGTTTTGGCTTCGGGCATAACATCGGTAACCGTTGCGGCTTTAACCGAAGCCGCTTGCGCTTGCGCCTGAGTCTCTGCGGGCGGCGCGCACAGTAGGCGCGTATAGCCCAGTTTACGTAAATGCTGTAGCAAAGCCGCTTGCGCCGCATCAGCATCGGGCCAAGGCACCAACGCAACCAAGGCCATTTTTGCTCCGGCGGGCAATGCCTGCAACGCGTTTTGAATGGCGCTCAAGCTACCCAACACCACTTTTTGCTGGCACTGTGGGCAAATCGTCTCGCCGGCGCGCGCAAACAGCAGGCGCAAATAATCATCAACATCGGTGGCGGTGCCTACCGTAGAGCGCGCATTTTTAATGCGGTTTTTTTGCTCAAGCGCAATGGCTGGCAAAATGTAATGAATCGAATCGACTTCGGGGCGCGGAATGCGCTCAAAAAACTGCCGCGCGTAAGCAGACATGCTCTCGATGTAGCGACGTTGCCCTTCGGCGTATAACGTCTGGAACGCCAGCGAAGATTTACCCGACCCTGACGGGCCGGTAATAACGGTCAGCTGGCCGTGCGGCAGGGTGCAACTTATGTTTTTTAACGAGTTGACCCGCGCGCCCTGTATCATAATCGCGCGCTTGGCCGCAGCGGTAGCAGCCACACCCTCTGCCACAGGCGGCAGGGGTTCGCGCGTTGGTTCCGCTTGTGAAGGGGGCACATGGACTGGCATGATGGGGGTCGTCAGGCTTTAAAGTATCAAGGTTAACTTTTAGGATAGTTTTTAGCGGTTAAAGGCAAAGCACACCCTCTAACGCTTATCTATATTAAAGTGTTTAACGTGCAACAAACCGCCTGATTGCTCAAGCGGTTTGACACGATTTATTGCTGATATTGCGAAGGATGTTTATAACTGCCGATTAAAACACCATATTCAGGCCAAACTGCGGCCCTTGGCCATGCACCGGTGCGGCATGGCTTGCCGTTAACGGGTGCTGTTGCAGGCTGTTTTTTGCGCCGCTGCCGTTAAGAATAAAAATGTTAACCTGATTTCCGCCCGCGCCAGCCGCTTTGTTGGGGGCAGAAACACCCGCCGCCGGACGCGCCGCGCCAACCTGAAGGCCGACATCACGGTAGTGTTTTAAGCCAGGGCCGGTATCCGAAAAGATATTGGTCGAAGGATCGACAATCTCGACCTTGAGTTTAGCCTGCACAATGGGTTTTGGGGCATCAGTACGATGCGAACCGTGATGCCTGTGGGCAAGTTTTTGCTGAATTTGAATCTGTTCCTTCGGCTCAGGCTTTTTAGGCTTGAAGTTATGCGATACAGATTGAATAGACATCATAAGCTAGAACCTCCCTCAGTTTTTCGGACTCACTGCGAGTTGAGTGTATTAGCGGGTTTCGCGTATTAAATGTAATCAACGATTCACTGCGGGTGCGGCATTACACTAAACGCGTGCAGCATAGTGCATCACGCTTTAATGCCTGTTATGCCTGTGGTCTAGGCAAACAGCCGGGTTACCCTTAACGAATTCTGGACACAGATTTTTTGGCGTTTCTTGTCATTCGCTTCTTGTTTTCGGGACTTTTCTTGTTGTTCTCTGCTTGAATTTTTTGGTGCATTAACGCTCTAAATAGGGTCAAGGTTATCCAGACAGCCCTGATATAGTCCGCGTCTGGTCTCTCCTCTCAAATAAAAACATGGCTTAAACAGAGATTGCGCAATTTTATTATAAAAACAATCTATTTAATAGTACCTTAAGCTTTGCAGCATGCACAGGGCCATGCGTGTTCAACGCTTTGCTGAACCTATCGTCAATCCACTTTGGTTAGGACGCATTTAAGACTCAAGAGCCTTCAAAACACACTCAGGGTAAGCGTTTTCATCACCTAAAGTGTATGATTTACTTTTTTAAATCTTATAAAGCCTTTGCCTGCAAGACTTTATAAGTAGACGTTACGTCGCAACTGCGGCCGGAATCGCCTCAAACCGGGCGGCTTGCTGTTCGGCGGCGGGCAAGCCTCGCCACCAATCTAGCGCAGGCATTGCCTTTTTACCCGCCATTTGCAGCTGCGTCACCGTCAGGCGCTGATCGCCTTGCGGGCCGCAGGCGACGATTAACCCTTGCACCGCCCCCTCCGTATCAACACCCAGTATTGAGCCAGGCTGCGCCTGCGTATGAACGGCCTTAAGCGCCTCGCCAGAAGTTAACGCCGCACGGAGCAACTTAACCGGTTGGCCACCCAAAAAAGTCTGCACACCCGGCCAAGGTTGCTGCCCTCTGATTTTTAACCAAAGTGTACGTGCCGGTTGTTGCCAGTCGCATAGAGCATCTTGCTTGGCCAGCTTGGGGGCGTGCGTGGCGTGTTCATTGATTTGATCAATGGGTGCAAGCGTGCCCGCGTGCAGCGCGTAGAGTGTTTTTAAGAGTAATGGCCCGCCCATCTGCGCAAGCCGTTCGGCCAGTTCGGCAGCGGTTTCATCGGGCAAGATGGGTAATTGCGCCTTTAACAACATGGCGCCCGTGTCCACGCCCGCATCCGTCAGCATCGTGGTAATGCCGGTTTCGGGTTTATCTTGCAAAATCGCCCATTGAATCGGGTTTGCGCCGCGCAATTCGGGCAGCAAAGACGCATGCACGTTCACCGTGCCCATGCGCGGAATATCGAGCAGCACCTGCGGTAATATCTGCCCAAACGCAATGGTCACAAAGGCGTCTGCCTTCAGCGCGCGCAGTGCCTCAAACAGGGGTTCATCGGTGCGGGTTTTAACCGGCTGAAACACCGGGCAGGCCAAGCCTAACGCTTGCGCGGCCGCTTTTACCGGTGGCGGCATCAGCTTTTGGCCACGGCCCGTGGGTTTATCGGGCTGGGTCACGATGCCGACCACGCTGATGCCCGCATCGGCCACAAGGGCTTCTAGCGTAGGCACCGCAAAGGCGGGCGTGCCAAAAAACACGATGCGCAGCGGATGAGATAGCGTGTTGCTGCCAGCGTCGCCAGAATTTAAGGGAGTTTCGGGGATCATGGCTTCTATTTAAGCGCAAAAACTATCGCAAATTAACGTTTGAATGCGACGTTTTAACAAGGCTTTTTAAAGCCAGCCCCAAGTAGGACTTAAATACTTAAAAAGCAGGGCCGTGGGTAGTTTGCATATTTAATCGCACAAAGAGAGGGCTATTGGCGTCCTCGTGCTTTTTGCATAAGGCAAACTGACCCTTGACCCAAGGCACTCTCTTGAGTGTATTCAGACTAATTCGGGCTGGCAGCGCCCACCAGAGACTGGAATTTCTGGCGGAAATCATCATAGTTAAACGGTTTAACCAGATAATTATTGGCCCCTGCCTGAATCGCCAGCACCACGTTGGTTTTTTCGCCTTCGGTCGTGATCATCATAATCGGGGTTTTATTGCCCCGGCTGCGAATCTCTTTAACGGCATCGATGCCCAACATGTTCGGCATGTTCCAGTCCATAAAAATCGCGTCGTATTGATTTTCAGAACTCATCTGAACCGCCTCAAGGCCATCTGCGGCCTCCGAAATATCAGAGTCGGCCAGGCCCAGCTTTTGCAGTTCGCGCATTAAAACGCGGCGCATCACGCTGGAATCATCGACGATCAGAACTTTCATAATGAACATGGCTCCGTGAGTATTAAAGATGGTCTAACGGCCATAAGAGTAGGCCCTAAGGCTCGTTAAGCAGCAATCTGCGCCCGAGCAACAGTTTATATGGCAGTTAGTAATGCTTGAATGAAACCTGAAGGTTGAACGGATACTTGTCTTCGGCCATAAATTGCACCACCAGATAAGGGCTGTTTTTAGGGCGACTCGAAATTTCGTGATGCGAGCCCTGAATGACGGTGGGCAGCGATAAGCGATACGGAACTGCCTTATCGGCGCTTAACATAGCTTTAGCGCGGCCAGAAATCATGTTTAAAAGCTCGCCCACGCCATCGGAGCGGTCTTCTGAGGAGATGATCTTGCCTTCCATTCCCAGCAAACGGCCCACCATCAGGTTGCCCAGCTCCAGACTAAATGACATGGCGACCATGCCTTCGCCATCATCACCGACAATACCAATAATGCCCGAAATATCGCCCTGCGGACGGTAATCGTCTTGCGGCAAAATGCCCTTAAGGGTCACTGGCGTTGCCGCCATCGTGTTAAATACCTCGGTCGTCGCTTCGATGACGGCGTTAACGAGGCCGGCATCCAGAACAGATTTAGCAGGACTTTGCGTGGTCATTGGAACAGGATCTCCCGAGGCGGTTGGCTAATACTCTATGATGCAAAAACAGGCTTTACTGACGAAGGGATGCCATTACTGAATGGCACTTCAAGTTGGCTATATGCAACATCGGCCGGCTTGCTCAAAACTTGAAGCCGACTCACCCGCGCGCGCTAAAGCCCCATTGCGCGCCATTCTGGCAAAAGCACGGTTTGTTTCGGCTTTAAACCGCCTCAAAACACGCGTTTTGGCAGCATTTACAAGTGGACGCTTAAAGTCATCCGCAATTAAGCCTATTATGCGGCGATTGTAAGCATTGAGTCTGACCTGTTCACGCTATCAACGATAAACTTGCCCTCGGATTAAACCCGCACAACCCAGTACAGGAAGATCACGCTCCATTATAATGACTCTAAAAGAAAATATTCTTACCTTTGCCTATAAACAAGTGAACTGCTATGCCTAAAACGCCCCACGAACTTGCGCCTGTGCCAAACCATAGACTAGAGCCTGAACTTGATGCACGCGCGACAACTGCAACGGTGCCGGTGTTTACCGTATTTTATGATGGAACTTGTCCGGTGTGCGTGCGC
>JAYKHY010000031.1:0-4701 GCA_035285025.1 Vampirovibrionales bacterium
TCTGACTTTGAAAGCCTGCTTTAACTTGTTTTTCTGAGCCGCATCCAGGACAATTCATCTTGTCTCTCTCCAAAACAGTCTTCTGTGATTTGGAGAATATTATATCTCATCTGCTTAGCAATACCAACGATTTAAACGATGGCCTGCTTTGTGCTATCTTCGCCTCGGGATAGAAGACGTGATTGGCCATGATGAAGCTTGATTTTAAAAAACTGCTAAGCCCGATTTGCTTGGTGCTGGTTCTGGCCGTGGCTGCGGGCCGCTATGGTGGCTCGCAGCATTGGATGCTGGACCTGGCAAGCCATTTTTTGCCCCATTTTGCCTTGTTACTACTTGTTTTGGCTTTCGTTTGCGTCTTTAGCAAAAAAAGAGTGCTGGTTCTCACCTCAATTTTGGCTGCGTTTATCGCGCTAGAACCAGTTTTGCCCTACTTATGTGCGCTGCCTCAGGACAGATCTGTGCTTTCTACCGATGAAGCGCCGCTTCATTTTATGCAATTCAATATTTTGGCCTATAATCCGGTGCCTGATAAAATTTTTGACTATATTAAAGCTCAAAACCCAGATTTGGTGGCGCTGGAAGAAGTCACCCCTGAATGGCGAGTGCGCCTGGAGCAGGCTCATTGGCTAGGCTTTAAATACCGCTCGATTGCCTATTACGGTCAAAATGTGCTTTTAAGTCGCTACCCGATTACCTGGGAGCGCGCCGTGCGTATTCCAAATGGTTACTTTAGTGACGAATACTTGCTGACGCGCCTTGAGACCCAGCACGGCGGGCTTTTGGTTTCGGTGATTCATCCGCCACAGCCTACAAATCCTACAAATGTAAAAATGCAGCGCCAGTATTTTGAGGAAGTTGCGGCGGCACTAACGCGGTTTCAGCAGCTTTTTCCGCAAACGCCCCTGTTATTAGCCGGCGATTTTAACGCCACCCCTTGGAGCGAGCCTTACCGGCAATTTAAGCAGAAAAAAACGTCATTATTGCTTAATAGCCTGCTCCTTAAGCTCGAACTAGGCTACGGTGCAAGTTGGCCAAGCTTTTTGGGACCGTTTGGTATTCCGATTGATCACGTCTGGCTTGATTCGGCAGGCGGTAAGTTGCGCGTGATGATACGGCAAACGGGGGCCGCTCCGTTCCAGTTTCTGGGCTCCGATCACGCACCCGTGGACGTGCTTTTGACTTGGAAAAAGTCGCCTGAACGCTAGCCAGAAGCTGATTAGTTGCTGTTAATCAAGTTAAGGAGAGTCGTTCAATTTTTCGCGCCTCTTCCCTAGGCCGGACTCTTCACGCTCAAATTCAGAAAACGCTTGCCCTGGCTGAAAGATCTGGCTGTAAACTGATATTTATGTAAAAAAGTAAACCACTTGATTTGCTATAATATAAACGTACTGATTGCGAATGCTCCGGATGGACGTTTTTTTGCGTTCCTGCCGGTGCTGCGTAAGCTGAGTAAAACGCGTCTATGAGAAGGTATGAACCGAATGCCACAAGTGCTGGTTATTGATGACGATGCCGAGATTCTGGACTTATTAAAGCTGGATTTTGAATTGCTTGGCTTTGACGTTGATGCCGCCAGTGATGGCTTGATGGGCCTTAAAAAATTTGAGCAAAAGCGGTTTGATCTGGTTGTGCTAGACGTAATGATGCCGAAGCTGGATGGCTTCGAGGTCTGTAAAAAAATGCGAGCAAGCAAACAGGCTTCAACCGCAAGCGGTGTACCGATTATTTTACTTACGGCCAAAGGAACCCTCGAAGATAAAATCCGGGGGTTTAACGCAGGAGCCGATGATTACCTGGTTAAACCCTTTGAGTTCCAGGAGATGATCGTGCGTACCCGGGCTTTGTTTAGGCGGGCGCAAGCGAGCCCTGATGCCAAAAGCAAAACGCCCGGCTTAAACACCACGCTGCTTAAAACCCGAGATGAACGTCTGGCTTCAGGCGATTTACGGTTGCTCGCCAGCTCGCTTGAAGTTCTGGTGAAAGATCGCCTGATTAAGCTGACGCCCACAGAGTTTGAAATTTTATTTTGCCTTATGCAGCACGTCAACGAGGCGGTACCGCTGGCAAAACTATTGCAAGAAGTTTGGGGCTATGACGCTGACGAGGATGTCCGGATGCTGCGGGTACACGTGGGCGGGATTCGGCAAAAAATCGAGGTTGACGCGAAGCAACCCTTGTACCTTGAGACCATCACGAACGTGGGTTATCGCTTAAACGATCGTGTTTTAGGCTGAGTTTTTAGCGACAAGCCTTTTAAATCCACACTTTTCCCAAATAGCCTTTTGCGTTGCCCAGCAGTTGCAACGAGACCAGCGTAATACCCGCCGCAATCAGTTGCGGCAGCGCTGCGGCAAGTTGAATGGGGATTAGCCCAAGGCTTCCTAAATTTAACGAGAAGGGCAAGCTGACGCCGTACATAAACAGCACCACGGCTGCTACGGTTAAAGCGGTTGCGCGCCAGCTTCGGGGGGGCTCCAGGCCAATAAGCGCGCCCAGTAGCACAAATATTACGGGCGTAAGCAACGAGAACAGCTTTTGCAACAGGCGCGTGTCAAAAAAACGGCGATCTTGCAGTTGGCCGGTTTCGGCCAATAACTGCGTGTAGCCCATTAATTGCGACGTGCTTAAGTGCATGGGGTTCTGTTGATGATAGGCCGCCAAAGGGGTTAGCGCCTTGGGCAGTGTAATATTCAGCGTCGAGAAGGGTTTCGCGGATTGGTATACGCCGTCTTCATCAAGCGCGTAACGAATCCCCTGATGCAGTTGCCATTGCGTACCCGAGACATGAGGCACGGCTTGCTCGGCTTGAATAATTTCTCGAATGGGGGTGCCCTGTTCAGGTGTGTTAACATCCGCCTTAGGGCTGCCGTAGCGGAGCAAAACGATTTGCATGGCGGTTAGCGCGGTTTTTGCAGGCTTAAGCAGTGATTGAGATTGAGGCGAGGTTAACGCCCGAGGGGGTTCTGTTGGCTGCGTTGTGGCGGCGATGGTTCCTGCGACAAAAAACTGTTTGGGGTGGCCTTGGCTATGCGCTTGTTTCTGCTCCGAGTTACGTTCTAAGTAAACAAAGGGTTCGGGCTTGCTGTTTTTAAGGCCGCTTTGGCTGAGTAGCGCCTGTTTTGCCGAATACGCCTGTGGGGCCCAGCCCTCTTGTACCATGGCGTATAACCCTGCAAAAACGATGCTAACGAGGAACAACGGTAAAAACAGGCGCTGTGGCGAGAGTCCTGCGCCGAGCATTGCCACGAGCTCGGATTGCTGGCACAGCTTGCGCACAACAAACACGGTGCCAAGTAGCGCGGCCATCGGGATTGCGGTGAGCAGCACTTCTGGAATTTCTAGCATTAGTGCCGTAAAGCCTTGCGCAAGCGTTAGTTTGCCGTCGGCGACGGCTTGAGAGAGGTTCATCATGGTCTCTGGCGCAAGCCAAATGATGACGAACAGCACCAGCGAGAAGCCGATGGTGGCAAGTAGTTGTACGCCAATGTAGCGGTCGGCAAGCGTGAATTTAAGCATAAGGCAGACGGAAGGGCTTACGGTCGTTTGTGTTTAAACCAGCGCTTCGCCCAGGTACGATTCGCGAACCAGACTACTGGCCTGCGCCTCGGCGGTGGTCCCGGCAAAAATCACGCGTCCCTCATAAACAATATTAACCCGGTCTACAATGGCGAGCGTTGCGCGGGGGTTGTGGTCTGTCAGCAAAATGCCCAGGCCGCGTTCGCGTAATTGGCGAATCAGGGTTTGTAAATCTTCAATGGCGAGCGGGTCAATGCCCGTAAACGGTTCATCGAGCATCAGGTAACGCGGGTTGGCTGCCAGTGCGCGCGCAATCTCAACGCGTCTGCGTTCGCCGCCCGAAAGCTGGATGGCAGGTGTATCGCGGAGTTTGGTCAGGCCAAATTCTTCAAGCAGTTCGTTTGCGCGGGTCAATCGCGAGGCTTTAGAGCGTTTCTGGAATTCCAGCACCAGTAGCAGGTTTTCGAGCACGCTCAGTTTCCTAAACACCGAGGGTTCTTGCGGCAAATACCCAAGCCCCAGTCTTGCCCGGGCGTGAATCGGCATGCCGCCCAAGGGGGTGTCATCCAGAATAACGCTTTCGGGCGGGCAGCCTTTGTCGAGTTCAATCATGCCGACCACGGCATAAAACGAGGTGGTTTTGCCTGCGCCGTTTGGCCCCAGCAGGCCCACAACCTCGCCCGGATGCACGGTAAACGAAACGCCGTTGACGACTGGCCGGCCGGCGTAGGTTTTTTTAAGGTTTTGGGCAATTAAGGGCACCGTGTATTACTCTTTGCTTACATTAATCTGATAAAGGCCATTATTTATATGGGTAATTTTATTTTCTGCTTCCAGTTTCTCTATCAGCTTAGCATCAGTATAGCCAAAGCCCTCATAGCCACGTCGGGCTAACCGATCTAATAGTTCATTAATCAAGGTGCTTTTATGCAGTATGGGCGGATCGTCAGGAAATAGCAGATCAGGTTCTATTCGCGCTAGGTGGGTCAAAATTTGATTATATGTTGGAAACGGCCTTTTTTTAGATGTGGATTTGTAGCGAACATGATAATAATCTGAATGACTAACTGATCAGAGCAGGTATGTTATCTGGTTTGAACAAAACGGCAGTATGAAGGAGTCTTTCAAAGAGGTTGAGATGTCGTCGGTTAAACCGCCAACAGAATTCGGCCAGATAGCGCGCCA
>JAYKHY010000032.1:0-60914 GCA_035285025.1 Vampirovibrionales bacterium
TTTGAACCGCTGAACGCCGCTTTGAAAGCCATTCTTAACGGCCAGAGTATTACATTTTAGGCAATTCATTTGAAGCTCTCCTCAGCAAACCTGAATGAGAAGAGTGTATCACTTAAAAACTAACACTATCATTGTTATTAATTCGGCATTGCGGCCACGGTATGTTTTTTGTATAAACTTAACTACAGGCGCAAGCGAACGTGGAAGGTTTATAAAAGACTTTTATGTTTGGCCCAACCTGTTGTCCAGATTCCCATTACTGATTTGATGGGGCATTAGCGCAGTTGGTAGCGCGTCTCAATGGCATTGAGAAGGTCAGGAGTTCGAATCTCCTATGCTCCACCAGTTTTTAAATTGCATTTTTAGCCCCCACAGTGCTCATTCATTTTAGAGCAAGTTTAAACAAGCCTCTTGAAGTTACTCGGGAGGCTTTTTGCTTGCTTGCCTGTTTTAGCTTTGCCAAATAGATTAAATCAACTTTAGGTTAGGATGCTTTCAAGTCCGGAATACAGTCTGGACAAGCGTTTTTACCTAAAGTGGATGTATTACTTTTTTAAACAGTATAGTATTGCATGTAGTAATGATTGAATCGCAACTCCATGTGCGCCTGAATAAATTTATTGCCGATTCCGGCGTATGCGGCCGTCGTGAGGCTGACCGCCTGATTGCCGCTGGACGGGTGATGGTTAACGGCTTGCCCGTTACGCAGTTGGGCATGAGGGTTCAACCCGGCGTGGATCAGGTGACTCTGGACGCAAAAACGATTGATGGCGCCCCCAGGACAAACCGTTACATCGCTTTTCATAAACCGGTTGGTTGCCTGACCAGTCGCCGAGATATCAGAACCGGCCCGCAGGCGCGCGCGACGGTTTACACGCATTTGCCCGCCCAGTATCATCCGCTTGACCCTGCAGGTCGGCTGGATTTTGATTCAAGCGGCCTGTTGCTACTGTCGGATGATGGCGATTGGCTTAACCAGATTACGCATCCCAAATTCCATGTGCCTAAAACATACGTGACACGCTTAAACCGCCCGCCAGAAAGTGCTAAACTCTTCTGTAAAGCGCTACTAGAGGGCATGCTGTTTGAGCCCGAAGGTAAAACCGCGCGCGCCATAAGGGCCGACATGCTGGCCCCAGATGTTTTGCAACTTGTTTTGGGCACGGGCTTTAAGCGACAAGTACGTCGAATGGTGGCCGCGCTGGGGCTTAGGGTTATTGCGTTAAAGCGCACAGCTATAGGTGGCTATGCGTTGGGCGATTTGCCGGTGGGCCGTGTTCGCGAATTAACGCCAGCCGATTTGGCATTAATTACATGCTAGATGCTCACGAGCGTAATTCAGCAAAGCGTTATTGCGTTATTGGCTCACGTTAACCTGGCCTTTGCCGGTTACGGTGCCGCTTAAATAATGGCGTTGACGGTTGTCTTTTTGCCGTTTGACCCGAATCACCTGCCCGATTTGTCCGTCTTCTAGCGCGATGCCGTTAATGGTAACGCGCATGCCAGGGCTGGGTTCTATGATGAGCTTTACCGGGCTATTGCGCTTAACGGCTGGCGTTTTTTGGATTTTTCTTAGGTCTAGCCATTCGCCTGCGCGTAAAATCACGCGGGCTTCGTATTGATTCAGCTCGCTTGCTGGCGTGGTCTCGATCAACACTTGGTCCAGCGCACGGCTAACGTCTGCGGGCTGCAACTGAACCATTAACGGCGAGAGTTTAGCGTGGGGGTCAATCTGTTTTTTAGCAGCCCACACCCTGGCGTTGGCTTGAATACTAACCGGCACGCCGATTAGGCGTTTGCTGCCGCCGGGTTGCGTAATGGTTAGCCGCACAACGGGGTTGGGCGTAAATCGCTGCTCAAGTATAGATTGGTATTCTAGCGTCAGGTCTTGCCAGCTTTGCGATTGCTTAAGCTCTAGCGGTACGTTTGGCGGCGGCGTAGGGGTAATCTTCCACGAGATGCCCGGTTTGTTGAGTAAATTCAGGGCTTTAAGCTGATCTTCCACGTAGGTTGTAATTTTAGCGTTCAGATCGGCTTTGGTTACGGTTAAGGCGTGCGCGCAGGGCGTTGTAACCACAAAAAACGCAAGCAACAGTAGGCCAGACAGCGATGCAGGTTTAAAAAGAGTTATTGACATAATTAATAGGCAGATTATTGGCCGAATAACGCGCAAGAATACACTTTAGGTTGGCATGTTTTAAAAGTTAAAAAACATACTCTGGGTATAGACTTAAGTCAGCCTAAAGGGTGTTATTTAAAGCTTTAAAAAGTACAGTTTACCCTGATTGCGGGCAAGCCTTAATACATGCAGGCTTAAACCTGCTTTAAACAATGTTATTAATGGTCTCGAGCATCTGGTTTGCAGCCTGCATGACGTTTGAGTTTGCCTCGAAGCTGCGTTGCGCCGAGATTAACCCGATGAGTTCTTCGACGATTTGCACGTTGGAGTTTTCTAAAAAGCCCTGGTTAATAATGGTTCGGCCAAATTCGCCCTGGCCTGCGGTACCCGCCACGGCAACACCCGATGCGGGCGTAGGCAGGTAGAGGTTTCGGCCTGCGGATTCCAGACCCGCCGGGTTACTAAAGCGTGCAATCTGAATCTGGCCAACATCGGTAAACGTATCCGAGCCTGCTTGCCGAACCGAAACGGTGCCGTTGCTGTTGACAACAATTTCGGTCGCATCGGCGGGTACGGTAATGGCGGGCTGCACTGGATAGCCATCGCTGGTGACGAGTTGCCCCGAGGCGTCGCGTTTAAAGGATCCATCGCGGGTGTAGGCAATCTGGCCGTTATCGAGCGCAACCTGGAAGAAGCCCTCGCCCTCAATTGCCACATCGAGCGGGTTACCGGTTTGCACCTTGGAGCCGGTTACAAACAGGCGCTGCGTTGCCGAAACAACAACCCCTAACCCCACCTGGACACCCGTCGGGTCGGTGGTGCCTTGATCCCCCACCGCGCCGGGCGATGAGAACGTTTGGCTGAGCAAATCCTGAAACTCTGCCCGGACTTTTTTGAAGCCGGTGGTGTTCACGTTCGCCACGTTGTTGGCAATAACGTCTAGGTTAAATTGCTGGGCCTGCGCGCCGGTTGCGGCGGTAAAAAGGGCTCTAAGCATGGGCTATGGGCCTCTCTCTTTCTGTCTCTTTGTGGCTTAATGCTTGTGGCGTCTGGGATTTTGGCAAACGCTGCCAAGGTATAGGGGTAATACGCAATTTATCCCTGATTGTGGCGTGGTGTTGTTTAACTTGGTTTTTAAAGCCTATGGCCGTGGGTTTAAATATTGAGCGATCGCTTTAGTGTCTGGTTAAGGTCTTGCCATTTGATTGATGGCCTGGCCGAGGGTTTCGTTGTGCGCCTGAATGTTCTTTTGCATGGATTCGTAGCTGCGTAAGGCAACCATGGTGTTCATGAGTTCTTTAATCGGGTTTACGTTGGCGTGCTCCAGGGTGCCTTGCTGCACTTTGTAGCCCCGGTTTAAAGGATCGATTTTTTTCTCGACGGTGCTGGCGGTTTTGGCAAATAACGAATCGCCTTTCATCTCCAGGGTTTTGTTGTTTTCAAACGCGGTTAGCACCAGTGTGTCTACCTGTTCGCCATTCATACGCACAACGCCATTGGGCATAAATTCGATAAACGCGCCTGGCGGTACGGCAATGTCGCCTTGTTCGCCTTGTAAACGTTGCCCGCTTAAGGTTGCAAGATACCCTTCAGAATCCCGGTCCAGGGAGCCGTTGCGCGTGAATGTAATTTCGTCGGTGTTGGGGTCTCTCACGTTAAAAAACGCATCGCCTTGAATGGCAATGTGGAATGCGTTGCCTGTGGTGTATAAATCGCCCTGCGAAAAATCGAACTGCGTGGTATAAATCTTGCTACCGGTGGCGATGCTGCCAATGTTTTGGCTGTTTTGCTTGCCAGATTCCGCACTGCCGCTCACGCGCTGAATCATCAGATCCGGAAACGTCTGGAAGCTGACCATGCTGCGCTTAAAGGCATTGGTGTTCATGTTGGCCACGTTATTGGCCATAACATCCGAGGCCACTTCCTGCGCCATCAAGGACGATGCAATAGTGTATATCCCTTTAAGCACGGATGATCTGTTCCTTATCGAAATGGATGCTTCTTGACGTGTTCAATGCAGCTTTACGTTAGTCTGCGAGCTGGTTTTGGTATTTTTGGTACAGGTTCTGGATGGTTTTGACGTAGTGCTGCGTCTCTTTATAGGGCGGAATCCCCTTGTATTTGTTGACGGCCCCGGGGCCTGCGTTATAAGCCGCAAGCGCCAGCTCGGTTTTGCCGCCAAAGCGGCCAATCATGCTTTTTAAGTAGCGCATGCCGCCGTCCAGGTTTTTTTCGGCGTTAAACGGTTCATCGACGCCTAGCCCGGCGGCCGTGCCTGGCATTAGCTGCGTTAAGCCCATGGCACCCACTTTGCTAACCGCGTTTGGGTTAAACCCGGATTCCATTTGCACCAGCGCCAGGGCCAGGGCGGGGTCTACGCCGTTTTTTTGCGCGCTGCCGATCACCATTTTTTTAATTTCTTCTTTGCCCGGTCCCATACCCGGCGTGGGAGAATTTGAAAGCGCTCTGGAGAAGGTATTCTGAATGTTTTTTGGCAGTTTTTCTGCGGCATCAAGTGATGCCGCAAACTGTTCGCTACCGCTGAGCGATTCAAGCGCTTGGATTCGAGCGTTAATTCGCCCGATATTCCCCTGTATTTGTTCTAAACCTGTGCTCAGCATCCCGTAATCCCTTGCGCTAGAACGTTTAGCGGTTATTTATTCAAAATTTAAAGTTTTATCAGGCCGATGCCAGTCTGATGGCTTCGTGTTATGGCCTGCTTGTCTTCATCATTGATGATTTTGTATAAATCCTCCTCCGTTATTTGGCCGAATTTGCATGCCTTTGCGCTAAAGTTTTAATCTGTCTTGTGCAGCCTGGAACATTAAATGTAGCTCTGGCCCTATGCGTCTTAAAAAAAATATTATTCGAGCTTTATTGTCTGCAAGTGGCTTTAGCGCATACCAACGCTGGCAAATGCGGCGTGTACTGGCTTTGTTACGCCAGGCACTAGCACAGGCCAGCACTCAAACTGGTGCAGACCCACGCGTAAGCGATCACCCAAACAGATTTATCTCGGTTGCGATCGGAGAATTAACGCTTAACGGGCTTTCTCCAACCATTCAATTGCAACATCATCGAATCGCGCAGGCTTACCGCGCAAAAAACGCAGCGGGTTGGCGGTTTTACCTGCCCCAGGCTGCCTGGCCCGAGTTTCTGGAGGCTTTAATTGAATACAAGTCTCAATTGCAGCCTAAACTTATGCTGATTAACTACGCGAATCCGCCCATGGTCAAGGCGGCGGGTCGCCTGAGCTTATCTGGCTGGCGCTTGCTGGCCTTTGGCGAGCCTCAGGCCCCCATTGAGCATGTGCTTGCCGGCCATTGCGATGTGGTTATGCCCCAGCATTGCAATTTAAGCGCTTTAGAGCCGTTCTGCACATCTGGGCCGATTGAGGCTAACCCAAATACTGTGCCATGGCTGGGTTGGGCGCTGCCAACATGAAAATTCTTTATTGTTACCCTTACGGCATCCTGGGCGGGGTTGCAACGGTGCTTTCTCAACGGTTTGAGGCACTGGCGCAACTTAATATCATGTGCGACTATGCGTGTTTAAAGCCTCAGGGACTAACGCAAGCGCATTTTCCGGCATCGACGCGCTATATCGATTCATTCTCTGTGCGGCAGCTTGCCCAAATGGCCCCAGAATACGATGCGTTGGTGCTGATTGACTGGCCTGAAGGCCTGAGCTGTGCGCTTGAAACGCAAAAACCCGTTTTTTACGAGTGCCATGGCAGTAAACCCGACATGTTTAAGGGCCTGCAGCACTACGCAGTACAATTAAGCCAGGTTCGTGCGGTGATTGTACCCTCGGATGTCTCTGCTGCGCTATGGCGCGCGGCACTGCCCGCGTTTAATTCAGAGCGAGTTTATGTTGTTCCTAATGGTCTGAATCTTAATGTGTTTTGCTCTAACGATGTTTTTGAGGCTAAGGCAAAGGCTGTTATGCCATCTGCAGAGACCGGCCCATGGCTGTTATGGGTGGGCAAACTCAACGCCTCTAAAAACTGGGAAGCCTTTTTGGTTTTGGTGCAGCAGCTACGCGCACGCGGCATCATGGCTCAGGGCCTTATTATCGGTGGCGCCTCAGCAAACACCGAAGCTCAGGCTGCGTTGACGCAGGCTATATATGAACGTGGCTTGTGTCAGGCTGTTAAATGGCTCTCAAGTGTTCCTTATGCGCTTTTGCCACGATTTTATCGTCTTGCCGCAGCTTCTGGCGGGTTACACGTCATTACCAGCCAGCACGAATCCTTTGCGATGACCGCGGTTGAGTCCCTGGCCTCTGCTTGCCCGGTCGTCGCCACGCCGGTGGGCATTTTGCCAACACTGGCAGAGCAGTACCCGCAGTTTGTGCAAGTTGCTTCGGTGCTAGATGATGCCTTGCTTGCAGCGGTTTTGCGGCAGATTGAGACCCCTAAAGCCTCGGCTGAGCAAGTGCTACAAATGCAAGCCTCGCTTCGGGCGGCGTTTAGTATTACGACGCTGGCGCAGGCTTATGCCGAGCTTATTCGGAGGCATTGCAAATAGTACGGGGCTGTTTTTTAGCGTTTTTAGAACGCTATCTGGGGCAAAAGCAACAATTTGCGACTTAAGCCAACATAAATGCTAAGATGTGTCTCAAGGTCTACGTTTTACGACTCGCTCAATTTAGCGTTAGCTGCTCTACTCCCACAGACTGCATTATTAGTAGGGTGTAAAGCGGGTTAAACTCGGGTTAAAATTGCAGTTAAGCCAGTTTTAATTTTTGTAGCTTTTCTGGACGATTTGGTCGCTGTGCCATAGTGGTTTTAAGTCTTGTAGTTCTGCGGTTTAAGCGATATCTCTAGGCCTAGTCATAATTATCGTTTATCGTTTTTAAGTCTATTTTTGTAGTTTGGGCGTTTAGTACTGGTTAAGTTTGCGCTCAGCCTTATATTTTAGTTCGGTTTTTTAAAAAATTCTGCGTTAACCTGCTTACACATCGGCGATGGACGGATGATACCAGCCCTGGAAGCGATACAGCAAGCCTATGAGCGCCTTTCGGTGTTTATGCTTGGCACGCCGCTTGCGCCACTGCTGTTTAAGGTTTTGCTGCAGGTTGGGTTGCTATTACTGGGCTTGTTTTGGCTGTATCGTACCCTTGCAAGGCAGGCTTTTCAGGCGAGTCGGCTACTACGCGGTGTTGTAATCGCGTTTGTTGCGGTTATTGCGCTGTGGAGTCTAACCCGGCTTTTTGAGCTACCAATTTTAGAGACGGTGCTGACAGGCGGTTTACAGCTGCTGTTTGTTGCCCTGATTGTGATTTTTCAGCCAGAGTTAAGGCGCTTGCTGATTGCGCTTGGGCAAGGTGAATGGGCCATGTTTTCGCCCATCGGGCGCTCAAGCAAACCCGAGCATCTTGAGGCCATTGCGGTTCGGGAGTTGGCCGAGGCAATACGGTACCTTAGCAAAAGTAAAATCGGTGCGCTGATTGTTCTTGAGCCTATTTCGGGGCAAGGCGCGCAGTCGGCTTACCTAGAGGCTGGCACGCCGATTGATGCCAAGCTGAGTACCGAGCTACTGCTAACGATTTTTCATCCCTCTGCGCCGTTGCACGATGGCGCGTTGGTGATTGACCCGATGATGCGGGTTTCTGCCGCGGGTGTTTTGCTTCCGCTGACCGAGGACCCGGGGTTAAGCTGGCGCTATGGTACTCGCCACCGTGCGGCGATTGGGCTTTCTGAAATGTCTGAATGCCAGTGTCTGGTGGTTTCCGAAGAAACCGGCTCTTGCTCGTTTGTGGCCAGGGGGCAAATCCAGAAACTCGAAGATTTTGACGAAGTGCTTGCCCGACTGGAGCGTTTTTACGGCGTCAGTCACGATGAAGTCTCGAGTGCTGGGCCCGCGCTTAAACGCCGTGCAGGTCTTGGGCTTGCAAAACCGGTTTCTGCCAATAGTACCGTGGGCGAGCGCTTGTTCCAGTGGTTCGATGTTGATAGCTGGACCGAAACTTGGCCCAGTGGCTGGCAAAAATTCTGGCAAAACGATGCCGATGTTGCCGCTAAGGCGCAAACCCTTAAACGGGACCCTAAATCAACCCAAGAGCATTAGCCTCTGCTTGAGGCTTTAAAGGATTGCTGCGTGGCCGCCGAAAGTTCTGTTATGGACTTTTTCGGACGCTTTTTTCACGCCTTATTTGTTGCAAAACCCTCGTACAAGACGCATACCTATTGTGCGCTGGCGGCGATGCAGCAAACTTTTGTGTTGCTCGTGCTGCTTGTCGTGCTGTTTGTTGGAGGACTTACGCCATTGCAGGCGACCGGCGCGCCAGTCGATCCGCAGACCAGCTTTAACCAGGGATTAGCACTGGTTAAACTGCGTAAATTGCCCGAGGCGCGCAATGCCTTTGAAGAAGCGATTCATAATTCCCCGCCGGGCTCGGCACTGGCGCAAAAAGCGCGGCATAACCTGTCAATTGTGTCTCAGGCACAGATTGCGCAACAAAGCGGCAACACCAAAAAGGCGTTACAGATTCAGCAAATGTCTAAAGCTAGCGGTGGCGATTATTTAAGTGCGGCCATTGATAACGGACGAGTGATTCACTGGGATTTGCGACGGATGCCGCTGCGATATTACGTAGAATCGGGCAAAGCGATTCCCGGCTGGCAGCCGGCCTATGCCGAACTGGTGGGCAAGGCGGCTATAAGTTGGCAAAATGCGAGTTATAACAAGCTACGGTTTGTGCGTGTTTACAACAAGGCGCAAGCCGATATTGTGATTAGCTGGGCCAAGCGGCTGACGCATAATCGGCTAGGCGTCAGTCCGTTTCAATCGATGGGTGATGTGATTACCCAGAGCGATGTTGTTGTGGGCCTTGAATCGCCTGCGGATGGTCACCGTTTACCGCCAAACGAGCTTTTAATGACGATTATGCATGAGCTGGGTCACGCGCTCGGGATCCACGGCCATAGTCCGTATCCATCCGATGTGATGTATTTCTCGTCGCACCCCAGCCAGACGCTTGCACTTTCAAACCGCGATAAAGCCACGATTCGGTTGCTATACAAGCTGGATGCGGACGTAAGCAACGATATTACGGGGAGCACGACAACCAACAAGGGGTATTACGAGAATCTCTCAAAAACTTATGACGCCCTGAAAAAAGGCCAACCGGGCAATGCGGTCGCGCAAGCGCAAGAAACCATCCGTAAAAACCCCAACAACCCCAAGGGCTATATTTACCTTGGCATAGCGTACCAAAACCTGAACAACCACGCGCAGGCGGCTACAGCATACCGCAATGCGCTTAACCTGGACCCTGCGGATACACAGGCCAACACAGGCTATGGTGTGGTTTTAATTAACCTTGGCGTGCAAGCCGCGCAAAAGCAGCAATATACCGAGGCTAAAGGCATGTTTACCGATGCCACAAACCGTCTGCAATACGCTGCAAGCAAGCCTGATGCGACGCCGGATGCCAGGGCTGCCTTGGAGATTGCGCGCAAAAACCTGGCGTTGTTTAATCAATAATCTGAATAAAACTAGTTTAAATTGCAAAACTGCACATAGGCCAGTTTTGCATAGCCAGATTATTCAAACATTTCGCTCACGGATTGATGATCGTGGATGCGGCCAATGGCTTCGGCCAGCAGCGGCGCAGCCGAGAGCTGAATCAGGCTCTTGAGGTTCTGGCTCGCTTCGGTCAGCGGGATGGAGTTAGTCACAATGAGTTCATCAATGGTCGAGTTGGCAATGCGCTCTGCCGCAGGGCCTGAAAGCACCGGATGGGCCGCCATGACCATAATGTATTTTGCACCGTGGTCTTTAAGCAGTTTTGCGCCCGCGCACACAGTGCCTGCGGTATCAATCATGTCATCGACAATTACGGCGGTTTTGCCGGCAACATCCCCGATGATATGGTACACCTCGGAGACGTTGTGGGCGCTACGGCGTTTATCGATGATGGCAATGGGCGCGTTTAGTTTTTTGGCAAACACGCGCGCGCGCTCTACACCGCCTGCATCGGGGCTCACGACGACGGGCTCGACTAAATCGCCCTTGGCAAGGCGGCGGCTGGCGTAATCCGTCAGCAGCGGCGTTGCGTAGAGGTGATCGGTGAGAATATTAAAGAATCCCTGGAGCTGGCCTGTATGCAAATCCATCGCGACCACGCGTGTGGCACCGGCGGTGGCAATCATGTCGGCCACCAGTTTAGCCGAGATGGCCTCGCGCCCTTGCGTTTTACGATCCTGACGGGCATAACCAAAGTAGGGCATTACGGCTGTAATGCTTTTGGCGCTGGCACGCTTGAGCGCGTCAATCATCAGCAGCAATTCCATCAGGTTCTGGTTAACCGGATGGCAGGTAGACTGGATGACAAAAACATCGCGGCCGCGCACATTCTCTTGCACCTGTACGTAGGTTTCGCCATCGCTAAAGGTTTTAATCAGTACGTTGCCCAGCTCGGTGCCCAGGCATTGCGCCATTTCTTGGGCCAGGGCCGGGTTGGAGCGACCGCTAAAAATCAGGATGTTGCTGGTGTCGTGTTCGCACATTAGGGTTTCGAGCGTAGGCAGTGTTAGGGGTGTGGCGGACATGGAAAGTAGCGTCTCTAGTGCAACTATCGGCAAAAAACAAGGATAACCGTATGGAAATGAGTAAAAATTGGGGTAAAACGTGTGTTTTAAGCTAAAAAAGAGTTAAAAACAGGGCTTCTGATGCGTTAAACCCTGAAAAGTCAATTTGGTGCGCTAATTTTTGGCTTTTAACTTAAGTGTGCTAAGTCGATTAAAAAATACTTGTTAAGCGTTCTTGTTAGTCGATTTATTGGCACTAGCGTGAATATTTAATGCTTTAAAAATGGCATCTAAATGTTTACCTGGAAAGTCATCTTTTACCGGTTTAATAATGTTCGCGAGCTCTCTGAGTGCCTTAGGCGTTGCATTGACTTCGTCTTCAAGGAAAGGTCCCGTTTTAAGGTTAATAGTATATTTTGACAGTTCTTTTGCGTTAGCTGATTTTTGCTCAAAAACTTCAATATCGATAAACTTTTTTGTTAAAAGAGGTTTACTGTTTTTATATTTCAAACCTTCAGGCCATTTATCCTGAAAGGTTTTGCGAATTTTTGCGTAATGAACCGACCCAAAAAGTTTGCGCCAGCACCTTGACCAGAAACATATTCGATATCGCCGAATTTAGGCCGGATGGTCGTCATTTTTTAAATCCTTGTAGTGCTTGAATGAACAAACTACAGCAATCTTTCCGTAAAGGTTTTACCGGCATCGCTTAGCGTATACTCGGTCATCTCGGCGGTGCCATTCAAATCGGGCACTACGGCCAAATACCCACGGTCTATCGCAGTTTCAATCGCGCTATGGTTTACGGGCCCGTAGCCCGATTTAACCAGCAAATTATTAATATGCTTCAGGTTAAACACGCTCATGGCATCAAAAAACGTTAGGTAGTACGTTGTCAGCATCAGGCTTTCTTCCATCGTTTGCGGTTTGGCCTGCTCAACCAAATCCATTAACGAATCGATATAGCGTAAATCGCTCACGCGTTGCTCGGGCTGGGGCGGGGTTAATTCGTCACCCGTAGCTTCGGGCGCTTCGGCCGTAATGAGTGTGGCCTCTTCAGCGTCAGGTGTTTCTGAAGCTGCGGGTGTTTGCTCTGATTGATTAAATGCCAGCGTGTCTGGCATATCGGGTTTTTCTAACGTTGCGACGGTGCTAACGTAAGCTTGCTGCAGCTCGGTTGTGGCATCGGCATTAATTTCTGGTCGAGCAGGTGCCTCGTTCATGTACGCTGGTGCTTCGTATTCGGCTTTTAAAGGTTGGCGCTCCGGTGTTTCGGGCGCATCCAAATCCTGCATCAGCGTGTTCATCACGGCCTCAAAATCGTCCGCGCCTGGCGCTAGAGCAGCAGGCTCTTGCGGGAGAGACTCAGACACTTCGGGCTCAGCTGCGGCTTCGGGCATCGCTCTAAGCGTTGCATCGTGAGAAGAATAGGCGGGCGTGGGCACCGGCATCGATTGCGCCAGTATCGGCAGCGGCGAAGCATCTGGAATGGCCTCAGTTGCTTCGGGCACGGGTAAAGGCAGCGCCTCTGTAACCGGCTCAGGCTTAGCCTCAAGCTCGGGCTCGCTTGGCGCAATCGCCTGCACTTGTTCAGGTTGGGGTGCTGGCAGCGCCTCAGGTTGTACGGGTTGCGCTTCTGGTTGTAGCTGAGTTATCGCTGCTGCAGAAGCCAGAGTAGTTGTCGCTGGCGCTGGCGAATCGGGTAAAGCAGGCGTGCTGAAAGCTGGTGCTGTTTTTTGCGGCGCCAAATCGGCGTCGGTTAAATTGGCCAAATCGGCCAGCCAGCGCTGAACGCACCGTGCGGCCAGCTCAGGATCCTGGCAGAGTAACGAGAGTTCAAGATCTCTGAATCGCAGCAGAATTTCGTACCGGGCAGGCAACATCTACAAAAACCCCAGACGATGAGAACAGAAGACGAGTAAATAAAGCGCATTTAGATGCGCGTGTGATTTAAAATTAACCTTTACGGCAAGTACGGCAAGCCGAAGCTTGCCGTAGGGTTAAATTAAACCGTTAGCCCATGTGCTGGTAGTTTTGAGGCGCTTGCTGGTTGTTGTTCATCATGCCGCTCAGCAACATGGTGCGCCAGTTATCCATTTGGGCTTCAATAAATCTTGAATCGTCGCTTTTTAATTCAAGCTCTAATTCGCCTTTTTTGAGTTTAAAGATGTAATCGCTCATGAGGTTCAGATTCTCCACTAACAAGGACAGTGAGTAAACGTGAATGCTTAAAACTGGAATTAATTTTTCCCCCTGGAGTTAAATCAAAGCCCAGTTTAAGGGTTAATGCGTTAAAGGCTTGTTTAAGCACCTTTTTATCTAAACATCATCGCCAGCTTGCAATCTAGCATTAAGCGGGCAATGCATTAAAATTGATACATTTTTATCGAACAATTCCAGCAACAATCATAGTTGTATCGCGCGCGCTGCTTCTCTCTCACTAACAACAAAACTAGCGACTCAAATTCCGCTTTGCTGTTTTAGGGGGCTTGGTCTGTAATTGCGCAAGAACGTGGATTTTGTTCAGGCTTTTAATCATGCGCTTTAATATATGTTGTTTAAGGTACTGGCAATATTTTTATGTGAACAATAGCTGCGCTGCCACGGACTGCTTAAAATAACACATTTTTGAGCTATGTAATTTTTTCGATTCAGGCGAGTTGAGCATTCGTGGCATAATCACTAAAGATTTTTAGGGAGCTAAGTCATGAACGTCTCAGCAAATAGCGTCTTACCCATCGGCTCACCCGATAGCCTGGCGATGCGTGTTGAAGGGATTAAAAAGCAGTTTGGCCAGGGCGATAAGCGCATCGAGGCCCTGCGAGGTGTCTCGTTCGAGGTCCAGCGCGGTGAGGTATTCTCGATTTTGGGCCCTAACGGCGCGGGTAAAACCACGCTACTGAGAATTTTAACAACCATTACGCGGCCAGATGCCGGAGAATTCTGGCTGGATGGCGTTAACGCGCGACAAATGCCCAAGCGGGCCCGCCAAAAACTGGGCGTTGTGTTCCAGAACAATCAATTCAGCCGGTATTTATCGATATGGCAAAACCTGGAGCTGCACGCAAAAATGCACGGCCTAGCGCGTGCAGACTACGAGCCTAAATTGATTGCGCTGCTAAAGCAGCAAGGCCTTTACGAGCGTCGAAACGATTTGACGGAGCCGCTTTCGGGCGGAATGAAACGCCGGGTCGCGCTGATTCGCGCGATGATTCAGGAGCCAAGCGTGCTGTTTTTAGATGAACCCACAACGGGGCTTGATCCGCATGCGCGCCGTGAGCTTTGGGCGGATCTGGAGGCGATGAAGTCTCGATGCACGATTATTTTAACCACGCACTATATGGACGAAGCGGATGCATTAAGCGACCGGATTTTATTGTTGAATCACGGGCAGGTGGTTAATATTGATACGCCCGATGCGCTTAAGCGCGCGTTTTCGCCGAATCATAAATACGAGGTGGTGTTAAACTGCCCTCAGGCCGAGCCGTTGCGTGCGCAGTTAACGCCGTTATTACCCGCGCATGCCAGCATCTGGCAGGATAATCCTTTTAGGCTGGTGATTGAGCAGTGCGACGAGACGGCGTTCTGGCACGCGATATCCTCGCTACCGCCGGGCCAGGTTGCACGCGCAGGCCGGATTTTTGTTGATCTGGAATCCGTGTTTTTGGCAATGAAGGTGGCTTAATTAAATGCGCTGTACTAGCGCTTTTCTGCGGGTTCAAGTTGTGCCATCACGAAACAATTTGATGGCTTTTCGGTCATTTTAATAAAGAATCCCTTAATCTGTTTTGTGCGCCCTTTGCGAGCGCCGTGAATAGCGCTAGTATAGGGTTAGTTTTTGCTCAAGAGGGTTTATTTATGCGTTTTAATCGTGCTTTACCGGTTTCTGTTGTACTGGCCTGTTTGTTTGTTAACGCCTTTGGCGGCGTGTTACAGGTTCAGGCGGCCGAAGGCGCAAGCGCGGGCGTTAGCCCTCAGGCGCAGGTGTATTACCAGCAGGCACTTGATGCTGAAAAACAAAACCAATCGCCAGAAATCGTTGAGCCTTTGTTGCGTAAAGCGTTGGGGCTTGCGCCTAAACACCCGTTGTATCTGATTCGCTTAGCCAGTTTGCTGAATCAGACCGGTCGGCCAAAAGAGGCCATTAGTCTTTACACGCAGGCGCAGCAGGTGTTGCCCTCAGATCCCATGATTCCGTTTAGCATCGGGAGCCTTTACGAGCAGCAAGGTGATTTGGCAACCGCTAGTTACTATTACGATCAAGGTGTACGGCAAGCCCCCGAGTACGCCTTTGGGTTGCTGAACCTGGCGCGTGTGCAGGCGCTGCAAGGCCAGTTGCAACCTGCATTACAGGCATACAACGCGTTTTTAAGCCAGTACCCCAATCATTACGATGCCCAGCGCTACCGGGCATACGTTTTGATGGAGATGAACCAGTTTGCCGATGCAGCCACCGCGTTTGAGCAGTTGCGCGCCACGAATCCTGGCCGGTTTACGGATAGTGTTTCGCTTGCGCGTGCGCTGACGCGCAGTAACCAGGCGACGGCCGCGCTTGCGGTACTCAACGAGGTTACCCCCGAGGAATCTAAAAAACGAGACGTGGCGCTGACCGAGGCGGAAGCGCGTATTTCGCTTGGGCAAAATGACGCGGCGGTGGTTGCTTACCAAAAAGCAATCGAGGCTGACCCAGATAACGATGATTTGCTGCTAAATCTTGCCGATGTGTACATGCTGGGTAAACGGCCTGTCGAGGCGTCGCAGACGCTACGAAAATATCTGGCCAAAAATCCGGGTAACACGCCGGTGCGCGATAAATATGCGCAAATGCTGATTGAAACCAAGCAATATGAGCCTGCTATAGCCGAGCTGGAATACCTGCTAAAAAATCCGTATGTTAAGCCCGAGGATTCTAACCGCTATAAATGGCAAAAACAGTTGGCGTATGCTTACCAGTTAAACGCGCAGCCGCAAAAAGCGTTGCCGATGTATAACGCGCTGCTCAGCGAGCCGCCGTTCTCGGCCAAGGCGCAATCGGACTGGACGCTGAGCAAAAACCGCGCACTTGCGGCGCACCAGGCCGGACAACTTGAGCAGGCCGCTATTTTTTACAAGCAGCTTTATACGCAAATTGGCCACTATAACGATAACGGCAAGCCGGTGAGTCCTGCCGACCAGGAGTCGTTGCGGCAGGATTTTATGGGCGTGCTAAAACAACTTGGCGAATCTGCCTATGCCAAGCAGGATTTTGAGCGCGCAAAGGTTTATTTTGACGATGCGGCCCAGCTGGCGCGTCTGGATGATGGCGCGGAAGAAACGCTTGCCCTGCAGCTAAGCCGCGCCCACACGGATTACGCCAGCGGTAACCTGCAATCTGCCAGAACGCAATACGAATCCATTTTGGCGCAATCGCCCAACGAGCCGGTGGCCAAGTTGTATCTGGCTAAAATTCAGTTGCAGCAAAGCGATGGGGTTCAGCCTGCGCAACCAGGCTCCGAGGCGCCAACGCCCGAAGCCCAGCCGTTATCTCAGCAGCAGCTTGCAATCCTTGTTGCGCAATTACAGGCGTTGGTGCCCGATAAAACATTATCGCCCGCCGACAAACAAACGTTGCTGTTAACGCTGGCGCAAGCACAGCAGCGTGTGTCGCCCCAGACACCGGAAAGTCGTGCGGCGCTTAAAACTACGTACGAGGCCATTTTAGCCAATGATGCTAATGATCGGTTTGCATTGCTGGGCCTGGGGCAAACCTTGCACCAAGAGGGCAAGTTAAAAGAGGCGTTATCGGTGTATCAAAAGGCGGCGGCGCATTACCCCAACGATGCCGTACTGTTTTACAACCTGGGAGCGGTTCACCACGCAATGGCCAGCTTGCCGCAGGCGGCGGCCGCTTACCAAAAAGCGATTCAGCTTGATGACACCCTGGCTGAGCCGCGTTACGGTTTGGCCGTGGTCTGGGAATCCCAGCAGCGTTTTAGCGAGGCGATTGCCAGCTACAACGCCTACGTTAAAGCCCGCCCCGAAGGGCCGTATGCTGCAATAGCACGAGACCGAGCCAAGGCGCTTGGCGCAAAAAAATAAGGGCACCTTGTTTTTAGTTGCGGTTGAAACACATTCAGGCAAGCGCCAGCTAGTCAATTCGCCAAGGTTTACTTTTACCGAAAAAGCATTTAAACCCCTTAGGCGTTTTCTCTGGCGTTTAGTCCTGCATACGAGCAATTCAAGTTAATTAGAATTACATCTTTATACAGTATCGTTTTGCGCAAACGTAGCCAGCATGCGTAAATCGTCGGGCGTGGTAAGTTTGATATTGCACGCGTCGCCCGCGACCCACCGAACCGGAATGCCCATGGCTTCGATGAGTTGCGCGTCATCAGTGGCAAGTTCTGGGGTTTGGGCCAGCAGGTGCGCGCGATGAAGCGTTTGAAGATCAAACCCTTGCGGCGTTTGCACGCTTACCAGGGTTGCGCGTGGCAGAGTTTCCTGAATCCAATCGCCTTGAATGCTTTTAATGGTGTCTTTAACCGCGAGCGCAGGAATCACGGCTTCAGCCGGGTGGTTATCGTTCTGTAAAGCGTCAAGCACACGGTTGATTAGCGCGTGAGAGACCAAAGGGCGGGCGGCATCGTGCACCAGTACGTGGGTGGGCAAGGGCGCCGCAGCGTTTTGATGATGCGTGATGATCGCAGCAAGACCGTTTTTGACAGATTCTGCGCGAGATGTGCCCGCAGGGGCGGTTAGCAAGGGTTTAGGGCCCGCTAGCAGTTCGAGTAATTCGCGGTACGTGTTGGCATGCTCGGGTGGGCAAACCAGCATTACCCCGCTGATGTAGGGGTGGGAAAAAAAAGCGCGCGCGCTCCAGCATAAGACGGGCTGGCCGTTTAGTGGAGCAAGTAGCTTGTTGGCATGACCGTAGCGCGTGCTTTGCCCGCCAGCCAGCAATAGGGCTGGAACGGGCAAGAACGTCTTAAGGTGTGGGCTAGAATCCGTTATAAGCGGTGTCTCAAGCTTTAAAATTTGTGGAAATAGTTTCCTCAGGTTCAATCGTGACGATCCCGTCTGGGTTATTTTCAAGAAATTTTTTCAGAGTATCTTCTGTAACGTTTTCTGGAGAATATTTTTTGTCAGCTTTAGCCAGATTGTAATTTAATTGATCGGCAAAAGCTTTTTTATGTGGAGCAGTTAAGACTATTTTATCTTGGCCAAGGTCAATTTTTTTGGGCAAAAATTTTGCAAAACGCCCTTCATTACGTAAAGCTTTCTTGAGGCGGTGTGTCTGAGATTCTTGCTGCAGTACGGAATTAGTGTAAAAACCCGGCAACTTAAAAATCGTTCCGATAAACATTAATTTAGTGCTCCTTATCGTTTGAGGGGGTGAAATAAACAAGTACATTTTAACGACTATTACAACAAAACGTCTCAAGATTTTTATGTGCGTCCAGAATAGGTGATACCGTTAAAAACGCTTTACCAACGGATACCCTAACGCCTCGCGTTTAGCCAGGTAGGCTTTGGCAACGTGCTCGGCCATTTTACGTATGGCCAAAATAAACCGCATCCGCTCGTCTTTGCCAATAATGCCGCGGGCGTCCATCAGGTTAAACGTATGCGAGCATTTCAGCACCCAATCGTGTGCAGGGATGGGTAAATCTTGCGCCAGGCAGGCCTGCACCTCGGCTTGTGCGGCGTTAAAAATAGCGTGCAGGCTTTCGGGCGTCGAGACCTCAAAGTTATACGTCGAGCCTTCGATTTCGTTCTGTTTAAACAGTTGCCCGTATGTAATCGTGTCGTTCCAGTTCAGATCGTAAACGTTGTTTTTGCCCTGTAAAAACATGGCAATCCGCTCGCAGCCGTAAGTTAGCTCAACGGCGGGAGGGTCAATCTCTAGGCCGCCTGCCTGCTGAAAATACGTGTATTGCGTAATCTCAAGGCCGTCCAGCCAGACTTCCCAGCCCACGCCCCACGCGCCCAGCGTAGGCGATTCCCAGTTATCCTCTACAAACCGAATGTCGTGCTGCTTAGGGTCAATGCCAAGTGTCATCAGGCTTTGTAGGTACAGCGCCTGAATATTATCGGGAATCGGCTTTAAAATGACCTGATACTGATAATAATGCTGCAAACGGTTCGGATTTTCGCCGTAACGGCCGTCGGTTGGCCTGCGGCACGCGTCGGCCATGGCTACCGCCCAGGGCTCTGGGCCTAAAACGCGCAAAAACGTCGAGGGACTCATTGTGCTTGCCCCTTTTTCGCCATCAAACGCGGGCATTAGCAGGCAGCCCTGCTCCGCCCAAAAGGCGTTCAGCCGATTCAGCAAGGTTTGGAAAGTTCGGGCAGGGCTTTGAATATTCATAGCGAGGTTAGAGGTCCGTGCTTGGAGTTAGTGATTCGATAAAACCAGGGTAAAAGATTCTATGCGTCGAGCTTAACGCTGGGGTTACTGCGGTAAACGGTCAGTTCACCGTTGGGCATAACGCCAACCACCGCCGAAGGCGGCAGTTCAGGATTCACGGCGGCGTCATCGACAATTATGCGCATTAGGTTTGTACCAAAAACTTTAGTCACTTGCGCGGCGGTTTTGCAAGCGGGCTCGCCGGAGCGATTGGCGCTGGTGGTTGCCAGCACGCCACTGGGTAAGGTTTTTAAATATGCAATCAGGCTTTCGCAATCCGGAATCCGAACACCAACGGTGGGCAAACCTCGGGTAATCGCGGGGTTTAGGGTAGTGCTGGCGGGTAGGACCAGAGTTAACGGACCTGGCCAGTAGTGTTCGGTTAATGCGTTAACCTGTTGTACTTGCGCCGGGGTGAGCGCAGCTAAATAAGGCAAAAACACCGACCATGCATGCCCCAGCAAAATCAGGGGTTTGTTTTCGTCTCGGCCTTTCAGCGCGTATATGCCCTCGATGGCAGCATTATCGGTAACGTCTGCGCCTAGGCCGTAGACGGTATCGGTGGCAAAAGCGATTACGCGGGTTATTGGGCTGGCTGTAAGGCTGTTAGCAGAATGTTCGTGGGAGGGCATGCGCAACAGTTTAACTGAATCAGGCGCTTGTTGGCATCCGCCTGTTTAGGATTTGTCTTTTAGTCTGTCGAGGGGCTTGCATCCGTGCTGTTGGTTGCTAGCACTATATACAATGCTTGCGGGCGGCGGCGCGTTAAGTTAACGCGTTAAGTTAATTAGTTAAGTATGTTTATTCTGAAGGCCTCAGGCGTTTTAGTCGTCAAAGATGCAATTTTAGTGCGGCTCGGGGTAAAATAGAGCTTGCGTATAAAGCTGAATGTTATAAACGGTTTGCTGACTTAGTTTTAAGCTTTAACGCCAATTTATTCGTCTGTCGTTACCGTGATTCGATTATTTTAGACTATAGTAAATCAACTTTTAGGATAGGATGCTTTAACCTTAAAAATACTGTCAGGGAAAGTGTTTTTCTAATCTAAGTTTTTTTCTGGCTTAAAGTGTAAGATTTACTTTTTTAGATAGACTATGACGCTTTTTTCGCAAGAATCACAGCCCGCTACCTCTGCTGTGCGGGAGACCGTTGCAGAAGCTGCCGAGGCGGATGTTACAACGACCGCGAGCGCGCCTGCGCAAGCGCTTTTTTTTGTTTCAGAGACTTCATCTGAGGCGGCAGAAGGAGAACAGCCCAAGCCCACCTTAAAGGGCCGGGTCGAGGCGGTTTTGTTTTTAACCGGCGTGCCGCTGAGTGCAGAAGTGATTGCCGAGCGTTTAAGCGCAGACCTATTTGACGTTGAAGACGCCTTGATGGCACTCATTGACGATTACAACAGTCGAAACGATACCAGCGCGCTGGAAATTGACGACGCAGACGGCTATATTTTGCAGGTGCGTTCTGCGTATCAGGCACAGGTGCAGCAAATGGTCCCAATGGAGCTGTCCGCATCGATGCTACGCACGTTAAGCGCGATTGCCATTAAGGCGCCTGTGAAGCAAACGGAGCTGATTGCGCTTCGTGGCAGTAGCGCATACGAGCATATTAGCGATTTAATCGAGCGAAAACTGGTTTCCCGTCGCAAACAGGGGCGCTCGTTTATGCTGGATGTGACACCGCTGTTTCAGTCCATGTTCAAGCTTAATGGGCGTCGTGGCGAGCTGGCGCATTTGCTAGAGCTGGATGCCGTGAGTCGCCAAATGGCCAAAGCCACGCAAAGTCAGGGTTTAACGCCCGTCTCGCCACCCGGTTTTATTGATTTAACCCTTGATTTAGCGCCGGATGAAACGACGCTAGAACCATAATTTGGCGATACCTCGCCCGAATATGACCAGTACTGTTTTTAACAAGACACCCTGATTTTGTTTACTAGCTTTAATTTACACAAAGGATCGCCTCACATGCCTGCATCTGCTGTTATTACTGGCCCGGTTGCCATTGGGATTGATATTGGTGGCACTAAAATTGCTGGTGCACTGGTAATGAGTGAGCCCTCGGGTGGGGTGCGGCTAGAATCCACGCTAAAAGTGCCCACGCCTACCACGACCGACGCGTTTGTTGAGGCGCTCAAGTTATTGGTGCGCGATTTGATGCAGGTGGCCTCGCAAGAATTTAACGTACGCGTGCAAGCCATTGGTGTAGCCACCGCAGGTACGGTTAACAGCGATGAAGGCGTGATTATGGGCTCAACGGGCAATTTGCCCGCCATTAAGCCGCCGTTTGCCATTGGTGCTTTGCTCAAATCTGCCTTTGGGATTCCTGTGCACGTCGAGAACGATGCCAACGCGGCCGCTTATGGCGAATATCATTTAGCGCGGCTAAGTCGTCCGCATTTAAAACAGATGCTGATGATTACGCTAGGCACGGGTGTAGGCACGGGGCTGATTATCGATCGTAAAATGTATCGCGGGGCGCATTTTTGCGCCGGAGAAGGCGGCCACATCGCCATTGGGATGAATCAGCAACGCCTGTGCACCTCTGGACGATATGACACGTGGGAAAGTTACGCTTCGGGTACTGGCCTGCTGATTACAGCCAAGGCCATGGCGGCCCAGTGCAACGACCCGGACACCCTTAAAGCCTTGATTGCGCCAGAGTCTGGCGAAACGGCTGACCCGGAAACGCTCACAAATCGCCGGCTGATGGCCGCCGTGTCCGAAGGGAATCCGCTTGCGATTCAGATTCTTGAGTCCTGGCACGATCACGTTGCGTTGGGGCTGGTGAGTATCCTGAACGTGCTGGATCCGGAGCTAACGATTATTGGCGGCGGTTTAGGGCCGTTTGTGGATCTGGATAAACTGGCCAAACGCATTCGCCAGCGACTCATGGCCCCTACCGACACGCTCCAGCTAGTCATGGCGCAGTTAGGGAATACGGCCGGCCTGGTTGGGGCCAGTAAGCTTGCGCTAGAAGCTGACGACGCGCTGGTAAAAGCCTAGAATATAGCGCAATCTGCAAATTTTAAACGTAATTAGCGCTTAATTGCTAGCAAGATGAATATCAGGTAATCAGCGTCCGTACTTGATGCCCCAACTTGTTGTGGCAAACCAGAGCTGCGCGTTCTTATTCAAAAGTTTAGTATTTTCAAAATTGCTACCTGATAGTTGCTTAAGGCTCAATCAGCAGTTTATGGCGGTCGTCTATCACTACACTGCCTTGATGCAGGGCTTTTAGAATATCGTCGTCGCTCAGCGTTGCGCTATCGTGGTCCAGCCCGGCGAGCGCCTCGAAAATTGGGCTTTGACGTAACAGGTTTACGATTTGCTGATGCTCGGCCGATTGCGGATGATATTGCCGAAGTTGCTGCAAGGTTACGCGCCCCTGCGGGCTCAGCTGATGGCAAATAATCAGGATTTGCTTGGCGTGCAGGGTAAAATCTTCGTTAAAGGCATCATCCGGGTCTAGCGCCATTTCAGTGTGTTCTTTGTTGGGGTCCACACGGTCAGCCGATTCGGCCTTCTGGATAGCATGGACGGTTGCATAGGTTAGCGGCGATGATGCGTAATAAGCAATGGGCGCATAGCCATAAACCAGCGGATTAAAAATCAGGCTGGTTAAAACGCGCAGTGCATCGGGCGTAAGTTTGCCTGCAAAGGGCTGGGTAATTTGTGGCAGTAAGTGCGCAATGCTGGGCGATTGAAAAAACTTGATGGCTAGTTGCTGTTGCGCGTTGAGTGCTTGCGCGTTTAACAGGTTTTTATCAAGTACGGTTTGCCAGGGCTGATTAATGAACTTGCCTTTTTGCGCGGTTTCAATTAAATCTTGCGTGGTCAGGCGCGAAAAAGCGTTTTCGGCGATTGGATGTTGGGCTATTGTTGGGCCTGCTTTTCGAGCCGAGGCCAGGTATTTAAAATTTTCCAGGCTTAAGCGTTTATCATCGCCTGCAATGCGGGCTGCTAGTCGAATATCCTTTTCGCTCAGGCCAGCTTGCCCGTCCAGCCGAGAGATCCAGGCAAACGCCTGCTTGTTACGTCTTAAAAAATCAATAAACACGCGTTCTTCTGGCGCTAGCTGCGAGCGTGGAATATTGATGATTTGATCAAACGTGAGCGATTGTAACTGGTAGCGTCGAATCAGGCGAATAATTTGATTTGAGCTGATATTAAAGTGCTCAGGTGCGGGCGAGGGCTCTGCTGCGGTTGCTACCGTATTGGCCGACTGAGCTGCGTTTTGCGTCTGGGATTGACCTGCGGTTGCGGGCGCATTCAGCAGGCGATGTGTTTCGATGACAAACGCGTTGTCTAACCCGCCGTGCATTGCACTTAGCGGATCTTGCAGGTGAATCGGCGGCACGCTCATACGCCTATTATGGCATATTTTACACTTGAGCGTTTCCCTCTAAAAAATAATGAGTAAGCGATCAATGCAGCTTTCAAAGAACAGGTAAACAAAAACGTCATTCGCGCAAAAGCCTGAATCCAGGCAAATGCACTCTATTTAGGATTGATACTGGCCTGCGCGGGTAGGACGAATTTGAAAAATAACCCCTTGGCTGCCAAATTAAAACGCTGACCTGCGTTAATCGCTTACTCATTAAAAATAATCATCGATACGATGAGCTTTTGGATGTTTACGCCCAAATGCGTAGACAACTAAATGCTTAAACAACGAGACGGGCACCCCTGCGACATACACACCTTTTAAACAGCACGCCCTACGCGATTTTAAACGGTGCGACAAGTGCTGCACCGCGGACGTTTCTATTACGGGCCTGTAAAGGCCAAAAGCCGCCATGGCGTTCTGAATGAAAGATGGAGGCTTGAAAAAGGTGGCTGGCGAGATGCCCGAAACCTGGAAGATATAGAGTTTTTTTAACCGTAAAGGCTAAATCTATCGTTTTCTAATCCTGCAAATTGATTTGCCAATGCTTCAGCATTTGGGTTGTGGATGAGTCCATTGGTTTTATGCTTGGCTGTCGTTGTCGTACCAAAGGAAGTTCCTTTAGTATCAAAGCCCGGCTTATGGCCAACTGGTTTGGCGCTTTGGTTAAAAACCAGATTCGCTAAAAACGGATTAGCGTTTATGCTTGGAGCCATGGTAATGATACGCCTCAAACTATCCAACCGACGTTCGCTTCGACCTGTATCAACGAACGTAAAATGCTTACATATGAATAAAAACAAATTGTTAAAGGTAGTTGCCTTTTTACTGCGCATATATAAACAAATATTAACGATTTCTGTACCCCTTGCCCTGCAATGCCCTGCTTGCTTACAATAGCGTTAGCTTAAAAAGCCGTTCAAATATGCTTTTTAGGTTATAGCCCCGCCTTTCTCACCCTGCCAGGAGCCTGCACCATGATTGCTAACGCCGAACAACTTAAAGCAGAAATTAACGCCGAAATTGCTGCAAACCCGATTACTATTTACAGCAAAGGCACGGCAGAAGCGCCGCGCTGCGGGTTTACGCTTGAAACCATTAATTTTTTTAAAAACTATAATGTGCCGTTTGTAATGATTGACGTGCTGGAAAACATGGAAAAACGCCAGGTACTAAGCGAGATGACGGACTGGCCGACCCTGCCCAAGGTGTTTATTAACGGCAAGTTTTACGGCGATACCGATGTTTTGGCCCCTATGGCCGAAAACGGCGAACTGCAAAAAGTGCTTGCCGAAGCGTTCCCTAAGGCGACTGCCTAAAGGCCGCTCAGGCCGGGTTGGTCATGGCAAGTTCTGCCGAAACGCCCGCAGGCGAAGCGCAAGGTTTTTATTGGCTTGCGGAATTTTTAGAGCATTTAAATTACGCACGCGGGTATTCTGTGCATACGCTTGCGGCGTATGAGCGTGATATTCGGCGGCTATTGCTCTGGCTCGATGAAGCGCAACTCCCCCTTGTGCAACTTAACCGGCAGGCCTTGAATCGATATTTAGCTTACCTGCGTCAAAACAAACTGGCCAGCAGTTCCATTTTGCGTAATATGAGCGCGTTACGCAGTTTTTTTGAGTGGCTCCTGCATCATCAGCGCGTCAGTCGTAATCCGTTGCAATACATAGAACTGCCTAAGCGCCTTAAGCCCCTGCCTAAAGCGCTTTCAGAGTCAGACGTCATGCGGCTGCTCAAGCAGGCGGCAACGGGCTGGCCCCTGCCCGACCAAGTGGCGTTTGAGCTGCTCTATTGCTGTGGCTTGCGCGTTAGCGAGCTGATTACCTTAAAACATGGCGATGTTAACCTAGAGGCAGGTTACGTGCGTTGCCTGGGCAAAGGCAACAAGGAGCGCCTGATTCCAATGCCGGAGGCGTTGACCTTACTGATTGAACGCTACTGGCATCAGGTGTTTATGGGGCACCCACGGCCAGACGCCTTGTTGCTTGTGCCGCCCGAGGGTAAACAGACGATTACCCGCAAACATATCTGGGATAAGCTGAGAGCCCTGGGGCGAAGCTTGGGTAAACAGATTAGTCCGCATATGCTTCGGCACAGCTTTGCGAGCCATTTGCTTGCCGGCGGTGCCGATTTAAGAGCTGTTCAAGAGCTTTTGGGCCACCAGGACATTGCCACCACACAGATCTATACACGCATTAGTAAAACGCAGGCACAAAATATGCACCGAGAAGCGTTTGGGGTGTAACGCCTGTAGACTAGCTTATTAAGCCCTATTGAGCTGCTTAAGGGCGTGTAAAGCCAGCGTGTAGCCATGTGCGCCTAACCCGCAAATGGTGCCGGTTGCAACCGGGCTAATGTAAGAATTGTGACGGAAGGCTTCTCGGGCATAAATGTTGCTTAAATGCACCTCGATGACGGGTTTAACTTTTACCGAGGCGCCCGCGCGCTTAAAAATGCTGATGGCATCGCGCAGGGCGACGCTGGTATGCGTTAAACCGCCCGCGTTAATAATCAACGCCTCGTGGGTACTTGCAAGGAGTGTATCAATCAGTTCACCCTCGTGATTCGACTGAACGCATGTTAATTGCCAGTCTGGCCACTGTTCGATTAGCCCCTGTAGGTCGGTTTCAATATCCGAAAGCGTTTTTTGCCCGTAAAGTTCAGGTTCTCGGCGCCCAAGAGCCCCAAGATTCGGGCCATTGATGACTAAAACTTTCATAATGACAAATGTCCTTTGTTGCCATGTGTTGTGAAGCGATCACAAGACTTATTCTACGCTATAAAGTTTTGTAACGTGCAGCCGAATCCCTTGATAAGAGGAGTTCAATCGAATGCTGCCCAAGAAATCCAAAAAGCCTAAAAGTCTGTTTAAACCCGAAGCGGTTTTGCCCTGGCTTGCGCTGGAAGACACACAAGATATGCCCTCAGAGGCTTTAAGAGAGGCAGCAAACGAGATGCCAATCGCGTTAAAAAAGCTGATAGGCAACGATTTTGATGGCTTAGAGTCGCTGGACCATTATGGAACTGCGTTAAGCAAAGATTTTATTGCTAAAACTAACGCCGTGCCTAAAAAACCAAAGTACACATGGCTGGTTGACGCTCTATATTTTGTCTATTCGCTTATGCGTCGTTGCAAAATGAACGCTGTGGCCAACGACTTGTGCAGCGTGATGCTCAGAGTTGATCTGGACTCGATTACGATTGAGCGCCATATCGGGCTTTGCTTAAATTCGGCCAATTATTACCTGGGCGAGGCGTCGCCTGCCAGCGCGCTAAAACGACTCAAAGCCGGATTTTCTCGTTTGAAAGCGTATCGCTGCAGCCTGAAGGTTCAGACGCATCTGGCAGAAGCGTTGACGTTGGCCTACTTAAAAGCGATTGGCGAGGCGTATTACCAGTTAAACCAACACCGTTTGGCGCAAATATGCTACGAGCAGTTCCTGAAGCTGGATGCCGCATTGGAACAGCCCGCAAAAACAACCAGCAGCCTTGAGTACATCAAGGATAAAGCGAATTTGCTGACGACGCTGGGCCAATTGTACGTTGATGCGCAACAGCCGATGCGTGCGCTGTATTATTACCGCCAGGCGTTATCGTTAATGCCCGAAAAGCCCTACTTGCACAGCCGAGTAGGTTATGTACTGGTGCTTTTAAGAGATTTCGAGGCCGCAATTCAGTCCTACCAAAAGGCCGTTTCGTGCAGTGTGGCGCAAAGCGTCGATAAAACCTGGCTAGCAACGGTTTGCCTGACGCTTGCGCAGCTTAATTTTAGAGTGTATCAACAGCCCGAAACCAGCGTGGCCTGGGCGCACATGGCGATGAACACGCAGCCTGGGGATGCCTATATTTTGTCTCAGGTGGTGGACTTGTTGAACGAACTGGGCGATTTACAGGGCGCGCTTGCGGCCTACAAGCCACTAACCGCGCAGCAACCGCAATCTGCAGACCATATGAACTATATGGGCTACCTGTTGTGGCAAATGGACCGCAATCAGGATGCTTGCGATGCGTACCAAAAAGCGATTGAAGCTAACGCCGAAAATTACGTTGCCTATAACAATCTGGGCGTAATTTATCTAGATGATCTGAACGATTCGCAGAAGGCGAAGGCTTGTTTTGAGCAAGCGTTAAAACTTAAGCCAGACTATACCATGGCGTGTTTTAACCTGGGCCGTTCGTACGAGCAACTTGGGCGTACCGAGCAAGCCGCCGCGTTTTATAGCGATGCCCTAAGCCTCAATCTTGAAAATCCGGAGCTGGATACGCTGGAAATTCAGGAACGTTTGAGCGAACTGTTTAAGTCCAATTGAGGCATCAGCCCTGTGTTAGGGCAAGTAAGGCGATGGATCGACGGTTGCGCCATCTAAGCGGACCTCGAAGTGCAGGTGCGGCCCGGTTGAATAGCCTGTTGAGCCTTCGTAGCCGATGGTTTGGCCCTTGCTAACGTGCTGGCCGACGCTTACTGCCGAGCCTGACAGGTGACCGTAGAGCGTTACAAAGTTTTTGCCGTTACGCGTGCCGTGGTTAATCATAATCACGCGTCCGTAGCCACCACGCCAGCCGGATTCGATGACGGTCCCTCCGTCGGCGGCTTTAACCGCGCCCCGGTTGGGCCCAGCAATATCCAGGCCGGTGTGCATTAACTTGGTGCGGTGGATGGGGTGGATTCTGTAGCCGTAACGAGACGTAATCGGGCCACGAATCGGCCAGACCAGGCTGCCGGTTGCCCCCGTAACCACGCTCGGCACGCCTTTAGGTGCGGTGAGCGCTCTGATTTGTTGCTGAATCCGGTAAGATTCTGAGAGCAGTTCTCGTTCAGCGCGCGCGTAATAGGCGGCATCGCTTTGCAGGCGCTGTTTTTGCTTGGAATCGTTTGCAATTTGGCTGGCAAGCTGTGATTTAGTCTGGTTAATGTTTGCCATTTCCTGTTCCAGGCGGGCCTGTTTGCGCTCTAGCGCAGCTTTTTGAGCGTTTAAGGCTGCTGCTTGCCGGTTAAGCTCTGCCACCAGGGTTTTATCGTTACCTACGATGGTCTCGGCAAAATAGAGCTCATCGGTCATTTCGCTCAGGCTTGTAGCCGTCAGCAAAAGTTCAAGCCAGCCCAAGCGCTCGCCCATGTAAATATTCTTTAGCCTGCGGCTGGCTTTATTTTTTAGCGCCTGCATCTCAATCGTTTTCTGACGAATTTGGCCTTGATAATAGCCGATGTCGTTCTGGGTTTTACTTACCTGGCTTTGCTGAATGTTAAGGCGTGAGCGGGTTTGCTCCAGCAGAATCTGATTACGCACAATATTGCCCTGCACCTGGCGTGCTTGGCGCAGTTTTTCGTTGCGCTTGGCGCGTAGTTCGGTTGTTTGTTTCTGGATTTGGGTTTGTCGCGATTTTAACCCGCCGATTTCGGGAGCGGCCTCGGAAACCGGAACGCTAGCAGATAGCAGTAGCAGGGCAAATAAGCCCTGTAACAGTCTGTTGGGTCGTCTCTCTCGAGCAAGATGCATGGGCTTACTTTAGCTTAATTGATGCCATGGCAGCAACCTGTAATTTAAATCAATTCAGCTTGACTCCGGCTTGGCGCAAAATTAATCGAGCGCGTTTATCATCTTGTCGCAAAGGGCGCTCCCTGACGGGCTTGTAAGCTATGGGGCTTACATCTGGGCACGCTCATTAGCACGACAAATGCCGTAAGACGGCATACTTTTTAAACGCTTAGACTTCAGCAAAAAAAACGACACATTACCCAATGGCCCGTTTAAAGGCCGAATTTAGCGCAAAGTGTCGCTTTAAAACGCTTCTGAATAATGACGCTTCGGCGCTATAAACGCAGAAGAGCCGGATTATAAACTGACTGCTTCATGACTCTACACAGATGTTAATTTCAGGCCTCTGGCACGATTGGGTTTTGCTTGCCAGGCCTCTCCTTGTACTGGCAACCTACTTTTTTCTTGATGGATTGATTTAACATTTGTCCCAACGGCAAGCCTCGTAGAAACGCTCTCATTTGGAGCTGCTCTACGGGCTTGCCATTTAAATTGCGCAGCTTACATCAATCACGTTACCTGACCCCGTAACCGGCTACTGCCGAAAGGTCTGTGAACGTTTTTGAGCCCCGCTTAAGTCGATTTGAACCGTTTAAATTTATCGTTAATTGCCGTCATTTTAGGCCAAATCTGGGTGTTAGATTTTCAAGCCAAAATTTAACTTGAATTGCAGATTAAATAACCTGGCGCGCAGCACTGCCGCCGGTTACAGATTCGAGTTGACGTAAATAATGACGCAATGCTTCGCGAATCAATTCACTGCGCGTGCGATGTTCTTCGCCCGCCAGATCATCAATTTCTTCCAGAAATTTTTCTGGAAGCGAAATAAGAACACGAATGCTTTTTTTATCTTTGGACATAATGCCTATACTCCTTTATTACCGACCTTAACCCCACATTTTATTGATTAAATTGTATTAACTTGAGTGTGTTGACTTAGATGTAAGATAACCTGCTTATCCCTGCGCAGTATGAGCCTTTGCGTGTAAAAAAATGTAATTTAGGCCCAAACTGCCTGTACGTTATGTGTTGCTGATTAAAACCTCATTGTTTAAAAGCTGTTCACACGCTAAAAAATTACTTTACAGTGTGTCAATCATCGCTTCAATGGCCGCTTCTTCGGAAGGACTCAGGTTGCGACGGCGAATGTAGACCCTGAGCGCCTGACGAATTAATTCGCTACGCGTACGCTGCTCGGCCGAGGCAATCTCGTCGACTTTTTCCAGAAAATCTTCCTGCATCGAAATTAAAACTTTAGCCACAACGCGTGCGCTGCCTCCCGAGTCTGTATAAAAAATTGGTGAATGCGAGAACCTGAAAAACAGGTATAAAAATTTAAATCTTGCTGATTGTGTGCCCTTTAACAGCACTTGCATAGCGTATGCAAATCAAGCCTATATATATAAAAAAACGTTTATATGTGGCTTTGTTGCTAGTAGCGCTGCTAAAACCGAGGATTATTTACAAAGTGTAACGACATTTGATAGCAACTTGATACGTTAAGGTCAGCAAAAGCGTAACGTTTAGAACTCAAGTCGAACGCAACTGTCTATACTGTTTATACCAGCGCCTTAACCCAAAGGGTAAGCCTTTGGCCAGAATATTTACACAGCTTAGCAAGCGCCCGGTTTTACGCGTCTTCAACTTAGCCGTTTTAATCCCCCAGACGGCGTTATGCCTACAAGGCTAAGGCTGCATTGCGGGCGCGGGTGCGTATTGATTTGTATTCAGCGCGTGGGCCATGGCAACCAGGTTGTACTGTGCCGATTCTGGTTTGCCTGGCACGTAGTAGTTTGCGCCAAGTTGCTGCATTTCTTGTTTAATTTGCAAGGCCTGTTCTTTCGGGAAGCTGACGTGGTGCAACTCAGGAATTAGTTTTCGGGCGGATTCAATGCTGTGCCGAGGAATCCCATCATCGCTATCAGCTATTGTAAACTGTACTTCGCCTTGCGCATCCAAAAAAGCCCCGGTCAGTGTCCGAATATGCCCGTTTTCGATGCGGCCCTGGGCGTTCGTCGGTACAGTGCCGATGATCATGTAATGCCCGTTTTTCAGGGCGGTTACAAGGTCTTGCGCGATTTGTTCAAAACTGCGTTTGTAGCCGTATAAATACGGACTGGTATCGGTTTTAGCCTGCTGCGGGTCCGGGTTGGCATCGGTGACCATGTAGGTGACCGAATCCACTGCGGTTTTATCCTCGATGATGCTGCGCAGCAAACTGATTTGATCTTCATTAATGCCGCTGGCTTCGGCAAAAATACCGTCCGTCAGCGTTTGGCGATCTTCGGGCGAAATTGTGGGCATGCTTTGCACGCGCGCTAAAAATTGCTGCTGTAATTGCCTGAAGGGCAATCCAGAGTCAACAAGCGCCGTCAGTTGCGTTTTAAGGGCGGGCGAAAGCGAGGTGGTGTTTTCGATGGCGACTTTAGCCGTGTCAAAATCAAAGGTTTTATCGCTGCGGCCGTTGTAGCTGTTACGACTCACCAAATGAATAAACGCCGATTGCAGCGCCGCCTCGGTGCCGTTGCGCTTGCCTGGAACTTGTTCATCGTTAAGGGTTCTCAAGTAAGCCGATTTCGGGACTCTCAAGGTTACGCGAACCGTGTTGGCATCAATGGGTTCGTACGGAATCGCGTTTTGTTTAAGCTTCTGGTACGCCTCAAACGGCGTGTTGGCCAATTGATCCAGCCGTGCGATTTCGGTTGTGGCCAGTCTTGGACTGGTCAGGCCTTCGGCCATGCGTGCCAGCTCTTTGGGCTGTTGTTGCGCCAGAATAAACATGACGCCCGAAGCCGAGCAAGTATTGCTAAAGTCGGCAAAGTCTTCGCTAGCAGATTTTCTGGGGTCAACCGGGGCGTCCAGTTGGGTCATGGCTTGCGCGATTTGCGGCTTAAGCGCATCGAATTGTTGACTAATGCTGTAAGGGTTATCCAGACACGAGACGACCTCGTTTAAAATGGCTTTGCTTTGTAAACCCTGCGCGCGGGGCGCCATGGCAATACGGTACAGGTAATGGAGCGTCGTCAGGCCGTTATCGCTCTGGTTATCGCCATCGGTACTGGTCAGTTTGCCGCTCTGTAGCAGGTTTTGCAGCTTGAGTTTTCCTTTTTTATCGAGCATGTCGTTTACCTGAACCATCATGCTCAAGGCTGCCTCGCTGCCTAGTTTTGCGCGCCACTGGGCCATCAAGGCCTTGTTGGCCAGCATAAATCCTTTTTGTTTGGTGCTTAGGGGCGCTACCGGCAGCGCGGTTGTGGGCGGCTCCGTAGAAAGTTCCGGGTTAACCGCGATGGGAGGCGTTGCGTTTGCGCGGCTAAACGTATCTACATAGGGCCGCGCGTATGGCATCGCCGCTACAGGAAGCATAATATTCGGCGCAATCGACGACACGGGCCTCCATTGCTGCGCGTTTTGCACGCGATAGCCCGCCATTGGCTGGAGTGGCAATGGCTGCGCGTACTGCGCTTGCATCAACAGCGCGGCAGGTGCAGATGGATAAGGATATGCCATAAGCTTGCTGGAATACTCTGGTTTATGTTGCTCAAGCCTGAACGGAGCTTGTTTTTATAATGCTTAACAGGGCATATATGCCGATATTAAGCATTGAATAGACGCTAGCCGATGCCTTTTATTAGTATTAAACCACTACCCGGATGGTTTTGTGCTATGCGTTATGGGTTGGGGTGCCTGAAAGGTTTGTGTGTGATACGCTCAGCGCATTATGGTTGCTTCCAATTCTTCGTCTTCTGCATCATCATCTTCATCGACACGCCAAATCATCAACGATAAACGCTGGGCGCGTAAACACACCGAAGCCGATATTCGGCATTTGATTGAAGGGCTCCAAAACGGCGCGATTCCAGACTATCAAATTTCGGCGTGGTTAATGGCGGCTTGCATTAACGGGCTGGATATTGACGAGACCACCTGGTTGACCCAAGCCCTGGTCGATTCTGGTACGGTGCTGGATTTAGAGAGCCAGAGCGGCGCCTTTGTAGACAAGCACAGCACGGGCGGCGTGGGCGATAAAGCCACATTGATTCTGGTGCCTTTACTGGCCAGTTGCGGCGTAAAAATCGCCAAGCTTTCCGGGCGTGCGTTGGGCTTTACTGGCGGTACGATTGATAAACTTGAGGCGATTCCTGGCTTTAACGTGGCGTTAAGCCAAGAGGCAATGTTTGCGCAACTCAAAACCATCGGCTGCGCCATCTCGGGCCAGACGCGTACGCTTGCGCCCGCTGACGGGCGTTTGTATGCGTTGCGCGATGTGACCGGCACCGTCGAGAGTATTCCGCTGATTGCGGCCTCGGTGATGTCGAAAAAAATTGCGGCCGGTGCAGCAACCATTGTGCTGGATATTAAAGTCGGCCGCGGCGCGTTTATGAAAACCCCTGATGCCGCACGTCAATTGGCCAGCACCTGCCGTGCAATTGGCGAGCGTTTGGGCAAAACCATCGCTACGGTGATTTCTAACATGGATTCTCCGCTGGGGCTTGCGATCGGTAACAGCGTAGAGGTTGCCGAAGCCATTGAGGTGCTTCAGGGCGAGGGGCCAGCCGATGTGCGGGCGTTATGCATTGCACTGGGTGCGATTGCTCTGGTCGAATCTGGCCAGTACGAAACGCTGAGTCTGGCCGAGACGGCGTTAATGGCTAGCCTGGATAGCGGCAAAGCGTTAAAAACCTTTAAAGCCCTAATTGACGCTCAAGGTGGTGACAGCGAAGTGTTACAGGATGCCAGTTTACTGCCGCAGCCGGATCGCATCAAGATGTTGCCCGCTCCCGAAGCGGGATACGTCAACGGGATTGATCCGTTAAAAATTGCCGAAGCCGTTAATTTACTGGGCGCTGGCCGTAAAACTCGCGAGAGTCCCATTGATTTAGGTGTGGGCGTGGTGTTGCGCTATAAGATCGGCGAATACATTGAAGCCGGCGATGCATTACTTGAGGTGTATGCCACCGACGATTTTGAAAAAAATGCTCAGGCCATGGCGCTATTGCTCGAGGCGTATAAAATCAAGCCCGAAAAACCTGAGGGTCACGTGCCGTTGATTCATGAACTGTGCATGAATCGCCCCGGGCACCTGGCCGATTTAATCTCGCTCAAGGCGATCGAGGCGACCGACACAATTTCGTCGGTATTATAAGCGCATTTTTTTAAAAATGTTTTCGTTGGTATAGTAAATCATCCTTAAATCAGGGCGCTATAACATCCAAAATACGGTCAGGGTAAGTTTTTTTAAGTCTAAAGTGTATGATTTGTTTTTAAATAGGAGACAAGACCATGTTTGACTTGGGTAAAATGATGAAGCAGGCGCAAAAGCTCCAGAGCGAGATGGGAAGCGTCAAGGAAGAAATTGAGAAGCTCCAAGTGTGTGGCGAAGCCGGGGGCGGCGCGGTAAAAGTCAGCTGCAACGGTCGCTTTGAGTTTACCAACATCAGCATTAGCCCGGATGTTTTGGCCGATGCTACGTTGCTAGAAGATTTATTACTCACCGCATTAAATGATGCTTCGGGTAAAATCCACGAGGAAACCAGTGCGCGCATGAGCAAACTGACCAGCATGTTGCCGCCTGGCATGAAACTGCCCGGCATGTAGGGTATTTGCTCCGTTAACGTTCTAAATAAAATTAAATAAAACGTGCTTCAGGGCTTGATGTTATATTTCAGGCCCTGAATTTATTTAGGAACTCACGTAATTTAAAAATCAGTCTTGTTTAGCTTGCGAAATACTTAATGTTTTAGAGTGCTAAAGCTCCGTGCGCTTGTGCCAGAACGGCTTTGGCTGCGCTGCCAAGTAGACCCACATCTGTGCCCAATACGGGCAACGTAATGCCTTGCTCTGTAAAAGCTTTAAGTTGTTGCGCGGGATTAGCGCAATAGAGGCCGCACGCTTTGCCCGCGTTTTTGCAGGCGCGCTTAACGGTTTCAAGGGCGTCTAGCACGCGTGGATGATCCATTTGACCAAGCACGCACAAGCTTGCCGAAAGATCCAATGGCCCAAGCAAAACGCCATCGACACCATCAACGGCTAGAATTTCGTCAATCGCGGCGACGCCCTCACTAGATTCGATTTGCGGCAACACGCATACACTTTGATTTGCTTCGGCGAGCGTTGATTGCAAAGCTCGCGTGCCATAGCCTGCCGCGCGTAACGGGCCCGCGCTTCGCAAACCTTTCCCCGATAGAAACTTTGCGTCTTGCGGGTATTTACAGTAAGCAACCAGGGTTTCTGCCATTTGAGCCGAATGCACCTGCGGACAAATAATGCCTGCGGCACCTGCATCTAGCGCTTTTTTAATCCAGAGGTTCGATAAATCCGGGATTCTCACCAACGGCGCACATTCGGGCGCACAGGCATCCAGCGCGTGTATGAGCCAGCTTATGTCGTGCGCGGTATGCTCCATATCCAGCCAAAGCCAATCAAACCCTAAGCTAGAAAGTATTGCGACAGACTCGGGACCGCTAAGCTGCACGATGGCCCCGTGTAAGACTGTATTGGCGTTTAAGCGCTGCCGAAACGTTGGATTAAGCTGATACGACATCAGGATTTGCCTCAAGATAATGCGTAAGTGCTTCCAGCTTAAAGCTGCGTGAGCCCTTTAAATACAGCGTTGCAGGCTGGTTGGGCGCAAGCAGGCCAAGTTGCCTTAATTTATCAGGAATCTGCTCGACGGTAGGCACCCAGATGACCGGAAACGTTGCATGTGCAGCAGCTTCGGCAAGCCATTTGGCTTCTTCGCCCACGGTAATCAAGGCGCTTGGTTCGGATTGTTCTGCCAGCCATTGGCCCAATGCTGCATGGTAGCTTTGGCTATGCTCGCCCAGTTCATTCATCGCAGACAGCACGAGCACCAGTCGCCCGTGAACCGCCGCATCGTGGTGTAATAATGCGGCCTGTAGCGCGGCACGCATGCTGGCCGGGTTGGCGTTATAGGCATCGTTAATAACGCGAAGGCCCGGGTAGGCGCTGGTGCGACAGACTTCGCCGCGGCCTTCTTCTGGGGTAAAGCTAGCCAGACCCGGGGCAATAGCCTTTAACGGTATGTTCAGGGCTTGCGCGACGGTAGCCACAGCAAGCAGGTTGGCAACCATGTGCTCGCCAGGTAAAGGGACGCTTAGCCAAGTGCCCTGCACTTTAATTTTGGTTTCGGTAGCGCTAAAAGCTTTTGTCTCAATATCGGCATGACGAAACGCAAGGATATGGTGCTTGGGCGCGGTCTGCGCAAAAGGGTGCTGATCAAACGTCTGCATCAGGGGCGCGTCATCGCCATTAAGTATCGCTATGCCACACTCGGGATCCAGCCCGTTAAAAATCTCGCATTTTGCCTGCGCAATCGCGTTAATAGAGCCAAGCAACCCGATATGCGCAGGCCCTACGTTTAGCACAATGGCAACATCGGGTTCTGCAGCGCGCGTTAATTGGTCAATCTGGCCCAGGCCGCGCATGCCCATTTCTACAATCAGCAGTTGCGTGTCTGGGTTAAGGCTTAATAGCGTCTGGCTCACGCCAATCTCGTTATTATGATTTTTTAGACTGGCCTGCGTGTGCAACACCGATGAAAACGCAGCCAGCAGCATACCTTTAAGTGTTGTTTTGCCGGAGCTGCCGGTAAGCGCAATTACCTTGAGCGGACTTTCTGCTTTAAACGTGCTGTCTGCGTTTGCGATTGATTGTGCTGCGCGCTTACGGCGGTAAAACCGGGCAATATCCAGGTAGGCTTGTACCGTTTGCGAAACCAGCAAAACCGGCTGCGGGTAGGTCTGCGCTTGCAGCCGCCCCGGTTCCGCGATGGCGAGTGTTGCCCCGGATTCAAAAGCCTGCGGCAAAAACGCGTGACCATCAAAACGTTCGCCATAAAGCGCTAAAAACGCGTCGTTTTGTTGAATGGTTCGCGTGTCCGTGTTCAGGCTATACAGCGCATCTTCTGGGGGCGCAATGCTGTTGAGCCACTGGCCCTGGGTTGCCTGTTTCAACTCAGCGGCGCTCAAAAACGCTTTCGCCGTTGGGGTGTGTTGCGCCGTCATGCATTTACCTGATGCGTAAAAGGTTTAAGTGAATCGAGAAAAAATCTGCCTGAACACGGGATTATACGCGTTGCCATGCCCTTAAGGCGTTGCGGCTAAAAACTTGGCAATACGCCCCTGCGCTTCATCGCTAACGCGACGCTGTGCCAAGGTCTTAACACAAAGCGTTAATATGGCCTCTAGCGTGTCGGGCTGCGTTTGTGCAGGATTATAATGCAACTGGTACAACAGCGCTTTAGTGGCAGCCATGCCACCAGCACCATTTGCACCTAACTGCGACAGGACGGTATCGAGTTTTGCCTGCGCATCCGGTTCATCTTCTGCAAGGATTTGCGCCAAACCTGCTTGCACGGCTTTTTCTGCAGAAAATACTTCGGCGGTTAGCATTAGGTGCCGGGCTGCCGGCAAAGCCATTTTTTCGAGGATAAACGGCATTATAATTGCGGGCGCCAGTCCCAGTTTAACCTCGCTAAAGCAAAACCGCGTCTCTTTTTGAGTAATACAAATATCGCTGGCCGCCACCAAACCAAGGCCGCCGCCATAAACCGCGCCATGGACCCGCGTGATGACGGGTTTGGGGCAGCTGCGTATGGTTTTGAAGAGTCTGGCTAAAATTTCGGCGTCGGCTTCGTTTACGGCTTGCGAGGCCCCTGCCATGCGGCGCATCCAGTTTAAATCGCCGCCGGCACAAAATACTTTTCCTGCACCCTGCAGCACAATGCACCGAACACTGTCATCTTGCGCGGCTTGTTTAAATGCCTCGGTTAGTGCCGCCATTAAGGTTTCATCAAGCGCGTTGCGCACGCTGATGCGGTTTAACGTAAGCCATAGCACGGCTTTCGCATCCAGATCACGAATCAAAGGCGTATCGTTGGCGTGCATCATTCGGCGTCGGGTTAATGCTGTGGGGGTAAGCCCGGAATATGTTTACCGTTCGGGCCTTGCTGGGGTTGCGTGGGTTGCGCTGTGGCTTCAGCCGGGAGTTCTTTGGATTTAATAGCCCACGCAAACGTCGAGGGGCCTTCGGTCGAGACAGAGGGCTCTACTTTTTCGACAAAAAGCTGGAATTTTTCGAATTTTTTACTGAGCTGTGAGGCAAAACTGTTCACTAAATCGGGTTGATTCGTGTTGCCTTCAATCTCGATAATGGGGCGCTCAAAACGCACTTTATCAAGTGCAGTGTCGCTTGCCTGTAGCAAAAGTTTGTTCGTCCAGATGTCTTTTGGCATCATTCGGGCGGACTCGACCATAAAATCGTTAATCAGGATATTTTCATCGTTTAGTGCTTTGGCAAAGCGTTGTACGGTAATGTCTTTAATCTGCCCGCTGAGTTGAAAGCCCGAACTTTTTTGTTGCATCGCCTGAATTTCAGATTCTTTAAAGCTGTTAAAGAGTAAAATAATCCCGTATACAATAAGCCCGACAATAAACACTGTAACGTTAAGGCCGATAAAGCCAAACTCCAGGGCTTTACGCAAAGATGCCAGCTGGTTTTTGGCCAAAAACGCCTTGGGCAAAAAGTTTAGGCTGGGTTGCGGCAGGCTGCTCGCGCCACCAATGGCCTCCAGCGTACAGGGGTACAAACCTCGGGCCATGTCTTTGGATTTAATGTTGCTGGCATCCTGATTGATAACCAGCACATCGGTGGGCATTTCAAGGTAACTGGCCAGCGCTTCGCCATCAACATGATTAGAACTGTTGATCAAAAGCACTTTGGTAATCGAGAATTTCGCAAATAAATCCTCGGTCTGCTGGCGCATTTCGGTAGCCAGGGTTTGCAAGTCAAACGAGGCCATCGAAAGCGTGACCTCTTGGCTTTGGCGCAACTGATGCCCTTCCAGAATCGAAATGGTGAAGGCGCCATCAGAAATACTATAAAGTGCCCAGAGCGTATTTTCGGCCACTTCGTTCTGCATTACGCCTACCGCTAGTACGCCTCGTATGGCAGCAAATAGCGATAGATCGATTTTTTTGATGGGCGCCGCAATGGATTCAAAACTGTTGACGAGTTTTTCGAGCTCGGGCGCCAGAAATGCCGCGTAAAAAACCCGGTTGGGCGCCGTTTTATAAAACTCAATGGCAGGCTCGCTGCGCTTAAACAGGTAAAAGCGTTCAACTTCTGCGGTCAGGGCTTCCATTAAGGCGGTTTTATCGTCTTCCGAAACAACCGCGCCTTCCATTTCTCGGCAAAAGAAGGTGGGCATCAGGAGCGTCACGGGCGCATCAGGCGGATTCAGGTTTGCGGCCTCGTACGCACTAAGCAGTGTCTGTTGAAACCCTTCTTCGTTTGCAAGCGTTCGGGAATTGGTATCAAAACTCGATGCATAGGTGTTTGCGTGCGTAATCTCGCCCGAGGCGGTATCCAGCACAACAAATTCAAGTTCATCGAGCGTTGGCATAATGTGTACGCAAACGCTGAACGCTGATTTCGCCGAGTTTTTACCAAAGCTGACCAAAATAAAACCCTGTTAACGCGGTATTAAATCTAAAAATTGTGTTAAATCGCTTGAATCAATGCCAGTCTAGTGCATTTTATCAGTAAAAAACAATTATGCGCTGTGCGTATTATACGCGCTCACGCGTCAGGTTCAAACGATTCGGCCTAAACCACGTTTTTAAGGGCTTGCAACTGATCGCGCAGGCGGGCGGCTTTTTCAAAATCCAGCAGCTTGGCGGCGGTTTGCATCTCGGCCTCAACTTGCTTGAGCAGCAGCGCCAGCTGGTCTGGCGTGAGTTGGCTGGCCTGGCTTGCGGCTGCCTTTTGTAAGTTGGCCTTTTCCTTCGAGGCGCGCGTCTCAAAATCGTCAGCGCTGCTATCGCCATCAAGTTCGCCTGTGCTGGTGTGCCCCAGTAAATCCAGCAGGCCGTTGCTCAAGGGCTTAATTACGGTGGTGGGCGTAATGCCGTGCGCCTGGTTAAAGGCTTCCTGTTTAGCGCGACGACGCTCGGTTTCGGCAATGGCGTTGCGCATACTGTCTGTAATTTTATCGGCAAACAGCAGTACATGCCCCGCCGAGTTACGGGCGGCGCGGCCAATCGTCTGGATAAGGCTGGATTCGCTGCGCAAAAAGCCCTCTTTGTCGGCATCCATAATCACCACGAGCGAGACCTCGGGCAAGTCCAGGCCTTCGCGCAGCAGGTTTACGCCCACCAGCACGTCAAACGTGCCCAGTCTTAAGTCTCGTAAAATCTCAACGCGCTCCAGGGGTTTAATATCGCTGTGCAGATAACGAACTTTGACATCGCGGGCATTTAAAAATTCGCTTAAATCCTCGGCCATGCGCTTGGTCAGTGTTGTAATCAAAACGCGCTCGTTTTGGGCTAGCCGCTGTTGGACGGCCTCTAGTAGCGCATCGACTTGATTTTGCGTGGGTAAAATTTCGATTGTCGGATCCAAAAGGCCGGTAGGACGGATGATTTGCTCGGCCATAAACACCTGCCCGTGCTCGTCGGTGCTTTCGGCTAGCTCGTAGGGGCTAGGCGTGGCCGAAACAAAAATACGCTGACGAATGCGAGCTAGAAACTCGTCAAAATTCAGCGGGCGGTTGTCGCGCGCGCAAGGTAGCCGAAATCCGTAATTTATCAACGTATCCTTACGCGAGCGGTCGCCAAAATACATGCCGCGCGTTTGCGGCAATGTTACGTGGCTTTCATCGATAAACAGCAGAAAATTCTCGGCAAAATAATCCAGCAGGGTTTTGGGCGGACTGCCGGGCGGGCGTTGCTCAAAAATACGGCTGTAATTCTCGATGCCTGGACAATAGCCTACCTCGCGGATGCTATCCAAATCCCGGTTGGTTCTAAATTCCAGCCGTTGCGCCTCGACGCGCTTGCCCTCGGCGTATAGCTCCGCAAGGCGTTGTTTCAGTTCGGCCTGAATTTGCGCGATGGCATCGCTAATCAGGTCTTTATCGGTTACATAGTGCACGGCCGGAAAAATCGCGTATTGCGACAAAGATTCCAATAACTGCCCGCTAACCGGATCGACGAGCGCCAGGTGCTCGATTTCATCATCAAAAAATGTAATGCGTAGCACCCGTTCTTCGTCGGCGGGCCAAATTTCCAGCGTTTCGCCGCGCACCCGAAAGCCCGTCCGCGTTATTTCGAGCATCTCGCGTTTGTACTGGTTGCGCACCAGTTGGTGCATCAGGTCGTTGCGTTTAAGCGTTTGCCCAACTTCGAGCCGTACGGCGGCATTAAGATAGTTTTCTGGCAAGCCTAAGCCATAAAGGCAACTAACGCTTGCAATCACAATTACATCGGGGCGTTCAAACAGGGCGCGTGTGGCGGCGTGGCGTAGCCGGTCGATTTCATCGTTGATGCTGGCGCTTTTCTCGATGTAAGTGTCAGAGCTGGGAATATAAGCTTCGGGTTGGTAGTAATCGTAGTAGCTAATAAAATACTCGACGGCGTTTTGCGGAAAAAACGATTTAAACTCGTTATAAAGTTGCGCCGCCAGCGTTTTATTGTGCGCCAAGATTAACGCCGGACGTTGGGTACGCGCGATGACGTTGGCCATGGTAAAGGTTTTGCCGCTGCCGGTTACGCCCAGCAGGGTTTGCGCCTGAATGCCCTGATTGACGCCGCTGACCAGGGTGTCTATGGCTTCGGGTTGGTCGCCTGCCGGGGCGTATGTTGCGTTAAGATGAAAAATGCTCTTAACGGCTTTGTTTTGAGACAAATTTGAAGGACTCATTGAAAAAAGCTCAGGAAGCTGCGTAATAGATGATATACAATTTTAAACCACTTGGTTCCTGAGCGATAAGGCGGCTTTAATCGCGTTTAATACCCGCCATTGTTCCCATTTTCGTATGGATTACCATGCCTGCTTTGGCTGCGTCCACTATTGTTTAATAAACTTTGATCAGGGGCTTCAACGATTTGCCTGTGATTATTTATTTTAGGGAGTTGTGTTTCTTTAGAATGAATATTAAATGTTTTTATTAATAAAGGAGTAGTTCTGTTTTGTTCAGGGGTGATCCATTGTTGAAATGTATCATCTCCTAAAGGAATGGTGCTTGATAAAAATTTGCCATCTGGTGTTTTTCTTTTTAGAAAACCTAAAGTGCCTAGTTTTTGGAAGTCAGAGTGGCTCAAGGGGCCAAAAAATGCTTGATAAGAATTACGAGTGGAAATCATAAAAATTCCTTTATTAAAAAGTAAAATTTGGGCGGTGGGATTATGTTAACTAAGCTCTTAAATGTAGCTCAAACTCAAAACGTGCTACACCCAGCCAAACGTGCTGGCAAACACGCCATTGCCCACGCTTTGCACGGCACCCTTGCGCACCAGATAATTTACCCGCGACGAAATATCGCTCAAGGACACGTCCTCAAACGCTTCGCCCTGATGCGGCCGTGCGATTTGATGCTCAATGAGGTATTGCCGAATTTGCTCGGTGCTGGCCTTGCCACCCGCTAGCACAATGGCGCGGTACAGCTCCCAATTCAGCGAGCCCTTGCGCTTAAGCACAGCTTCTACCTGTCGCATGGCCTCATCGGGTACAAACGTACCGTTTGGGCCAAGGCTTTGCTGGCTTGGCATGGGGCGTGTAACTTGTTGCAAGTGCATCTCGGGGGCGGCATAGTTGTTTTGAATGCTATACCCTGAGGATTGTGGCAAGACTGCATCGGAATTATGCAAAGCCAGTAGAGGTTCTAGCGAGAGTTTAAGCCCGAGTAGCCTTTGCCGAGTTTGCCGCAGGGTTTGCAACGTGGCCAATTGCGCTTCTATGGCTTCGATTTGTGGATCAAGTTGCGCCAGCTCCTGGGTGACTTCATCGAGCATGGCCTGGAGTCGCTCAGGCTCAGTAATGCTGGCTTGTCTAAGTGGTGTATCGCAGCTTTGAGTTTTTGCTTGCGCATCTTCTTGCTGTAAATCGGGTGGCTGTGCTTCGGCGTGCATCATATTTAAAGTCATGGCCTCAATCTCCTAAAAGAGCATACAGAAGGTTAAGTTTATTTTTGCAAATAAAGCGAGTATAGCGATTTAATTGAATGCAATTTGTTTACTTAGTTAATTAAACTAAAGCAAATTAAGCTTTTTGTAAAGTGGCTTAAGTAGGCTTAAATATTTAGTTTTTTAAGTAATCGCGCAAGCTGCTTAAGTAAATTAAAGTTACTTAATAAAAAATAAAGTGTTACAATTTGTAAGAACTCCTGCGATTTTGGGTAAACTGTAACATCAAGAAGTCTTGAGCTTCCTTACAGCCTCTGTAACAAACACCACAAAAAATAAGCGTGAAAAATAAACGTTTTTAAACGCAATTTAGGCTAAAAAACACGCTTTTTTACTGTAAATTTGCACAGAGCAGGCACGACTCACATTGATTGCTTTAAGCACAAACCGTACAAGGCTAGATTTGTGGCACTTTTAAAAACCTTCAGACGACGCCGACCACGCGCCCTATGGGTGACGGGCTGGATTGTAGCCATGCAGATACACGCGGCTTAGCCGCCTGATGACTGCGCGACCTGGTTTTATGGCCAGTTTGCACCTGCTACACCCCAAGCCCGGCCCAAAATAAAGGGTCCGGGTTTTTTTCCGCGTTAATCACAGATTTAGCAGCATTCAGGACGCCGTATTCCGTGAACTTTCTTCAGGGACATTTATCGCATTACGACAGGCGCTCGCCCCATTTTTCGGGCGGGTCGAATCAACTCCCTGAGAAGCGCTTTAATACACTCTCAATGGGCGTTCAAAAGCCTGTAAAGCCACAATTTGGTTCGGCGGTAGGGGTGGCAACACACAGTACGCAAGCTGCCCTGTCGGAGCTTGGGCCGCTAACACGGATGGCCCGTAATGCATACGAGCTAATTGCGGGCGACGCGGGCCGGCGATTGATTACCATGGATCTGGTGGGCTGGGGCGGCTTAAGAACCTACATTGACCTGTATCGCGAGAATTTTGAATTTGATCACCTCAAGGCCAAACTAACGGGGCAATCCGACACCCAAACCAAAACACCCCAGAAGAACGAAGCCGCAGCCACCGAGCGGATTAAACGCGAGATTTACGCCACGTTAAGCGACGTGATGGTAGCAGGGCCATTGGTTGCAATGGGTACGGCCGTTGCAGATAAATTTTTTGGGGCCTACACGGGCAATTTTATTGATTTATCGTTTTTGCAGCAGATACAGCAACACGCTAAAACGTTAGGAAAAAACGCACAAATTGCCACCCTTAAGCCAGAATCTGCGCTACAAAACCTGTACGAGCATTTGGCTGAAAGCATCGTAGCGGAAGACGTAACCGCGGCACAGCGGGCTGCAATTAAAAAACTGCTTACCCCCGAATCGCTTGCGGCGCACGCAAAACCGCCCAACGCCATGCTCAAACCCTTTAATTCGTTAATCGGGCGTACAAAATTGCAACTCGATGCGGCACCTTTGTCTGAGCAAATTAGTAAAATACTGGGCCGCGAGGGTGATTTTGATATTGTTCTGAAGCACGGCAAAAATAAACTCCAAAGCCAGCTTCCGGATTTGCTCCATAACATGTATAAGTTCCAGGAAAAGTTTTTGGCGAATACCACGCCTGAAACCCTCCACTGGGTGCAGCACCTAGAAAAACAACTGGGTAAAAGCGTTGTAACGCGTATGGCCTTGCCCGTTACGCTGCTTGGCGTCCTGGCGATTAACCTGATGACGCCGCATAAAATTCAGGTGGATACCATTAAGCAGTTTGGCATTAGCACGTATCCAGGCGATCCCAGGGCGGTGTCTCATCCTAAACTGAGTTACGGCCGAGAAGATGCCAAACAGCAAGCCCTGCAAGCCTATAACGAAAAGCCCTGGAACGAAAAGTATTTTGAATATTTAAGCCAGGCCTGGAAAAACAAGAATCCACTGCCGTTTGTGGGCGCGCTAGCCTTTGCACCTTTTGTGCTGGGGCTATATAAGGCAGGCCACGGGTTTAAATTCCATTTGCCCGAAGGCGTTAAACCTAATCAGCTTAAGCACTTTGTTAAAGAACTGGCCAAGCGCCATGATTTTGATAAAACATTCCCTTGGGCGGCGGAGCAGCAGCAGGCAACAACGTATGCGGCAACGCTGTTCTCCAGAATCTTATCGGCCAGAACCCCTACCGAATTTGTTGAGCGCTTAAGTGATTCTTTTTTGAGTTATGCAAGTGCATTTGAACTTACGCCAATGTTAAGTTCTAAAGTTGCTAAACTTACTGAAACTAAACTTAAAAATACTAAATTATTTAAAGCTAACGGCGCGCTACGCACCGAACAAGAAATCCTTGCGCTCAAAGATCCGCTTGTACGCTCGGCAACATTAAAGGCTAAAACATGGCTTAACTGGGGCCTATTGGTGGGCACTACCCTGGTGATGGGTACGCTCGCACCGATAGCGTGTATTGCGCTGGCAACGATTGGGGGAAACAAGCGTAGTAAACACCAAGCGCCCCCTATGCATTATCCTGTAGCGCCTTTAAGCCCAGGCAACTTTTCTAAAATGCCGGTTGCGTTTAATATGCAGCAAACCGCGAGTCCGTTTGCGCTTCAGGGGGCAAGCTTGAACCCTAACAGGGCCGCTTATAGCGCGCTGCCTGCGGCCATACCGCTTGCACAGGCACCTTATTTGCCAACTAAAGGGTTTAATCAGCAAGTACAGCACTATATGCCTTTTATGCCAAATACGTTTGCACCTAATTATATTGGCACCACGTCGGCTGCACCCAGGCAATTTTAAACTCGTTACCCGTTAACTCAAAGTCATGAATCACTTTGGGTTAATGTATGAGTAAATTGAGTTCTTTTTTTTGCAACAAGCTTAATCTTAAGTTTATTTAAGGGCTTAAGTAATTATGAAGCAAGTTACGTCAGCGTGCCCTGCAAACTTAACTAACGAAACTTGCGTAAATGACTTTATAGTGACGCAAGATTTATTTTTATCGAAGTCGTGTCCTGTTTACGGGCAAGGGTTCCATAATTCGGCGGGGGCTTTTACAGAATCTTGGCTCCAGTTTGTACAGCCGGTTATTGCTGGCTTGTGGCCTCGTTTATTCAAGCCAGCGCCCATCGTAATTTTAGATGCCTATTTTGGGTTGGGTTATAACACGTGGGTGTTTTTGTGGGCGCTAGAAGCTTTAAAGTCGTTAGGGTTTACCCTTAAAGCGCCGCTCCTGCTATACGCTGCCGATTTGAACGCAACCCCTGAGGTATGGCGCATGATTTTAAGTCAAACAGCTTGGCATAAGGCTAGCGTGATTGACCAAACCACGGCCTATCTTTTACGGATGGCCGAAGATTTGGAGAAGCAGTTCCCTGAATGCACCCACAGGGATTCAACAATTCTGAATTCAGCGGGTAGATTTAGCCTGAATGCGATTTCGCATACCCTAGAACATAATACATATTATCAGACGCTAGAAGCTGAAAAGCCCGGCAGTAGTGTTTCGTTTGTAACAGAAGATGGGCGGGTTCGATTTGAATTTTTTAAAGGCGATGCGCGCGAAACTTTTAAACGATTAAATTGCGAGGGCATTAAAGTGCATGCGCAATTTTTTGATGCGTTTTCGCCCAAAGTCGTCCCAATGTTATGGACATTCGGGCAAATGGCGTGCTTACGCGATCTGTTGCATCCAGAGGGGCTTTGGGTCAGTTATTGCAGCGCCAATGCAGTTCGGGGTGCGCTGCGCCAGGCAGGCTTTACGGTGCTTGAATCCAAACCGCTTGGCGGGAAACAGCGGGGCGGAACGGTTGCGCTGATGCCCGCTGCGCAAGGGGCCTTGGATACTTTGACGCGTTTAGATATTGCATCGCAGTTGACACAGGCGCAACACGAGCAATTAAACGGCCCCGGCGGCGTACCCTATGAAAGCCAAAATTGGATGGAATCTCCTGAGGTAATTCTTGAGCGCCGCAAAGTTGCTCAAAAGGCGCAAGCTTCGATAAAAAAGCACATTTAAAAAGATACCAGGCGCGCAAGTTTAATTTTGAGAGGCTTCGGCGGATTTGGGGTTCAGCCAAAACAGGTGCTTCGCTTCTTCTTCGTCGGTGGGTAAATTATCGTTGACAAACTGCGTAATCAGTTCAATTGTTGCCTCTGGGGTTTGATTCCATTTGGAATACTGGTACTGCCCCAGATGCCAGACGCCTTTGTCATCTTTTTGGTTCAGGTAGGCGTCGTAAGCTAGCGGATCGGTCTCGTTGAATGTTCTGCGGCTGCGCAAAATGGTTTCTATCCAGGTTTGTCCGTCCTCGCGCTCGTTCCAGACGTCTTCGAGGTAGCATTCAAAGTCTGGTAAGTTCAGGTTAATCCAGTCTCTTAGCGCGTTAATGGCGTCATAAACGTCTGTTTCGCCTTTTTGGGGCAATGTTGGCGGCAGAAGCTGCTTGAGCTCTTCGTATAAAGTTTCGGGTTGAGTCATGCAAGCACTGTATAAGAATTATAGAATTTGTGCCAGCGCATTTGCGACACCCGTCAACATACTCGAGACGCCGCCGAGCGAGCCGCCCATCAAATCGTGATTAGCAATGGTTGCAAACCCGCCCATTACTTGCGTATTGGCGGCGGCAAACTCTGGGGTAATCCCGCTAATTTGCTCGATAACCTGATCCTGAACGCCCAAAGATTCCAGCGCGCTGCTTTGGTATTGCGTAGCACTAAATTGGGCCTCGTAAGGGTTGGACTGAGGCGCTTGCGGTAGCGGCATCAATGGCATCAGGGGCGCAATGTCTCCGCTGCCAAGGGCATCCGCGCGTGCGGCGGCTTCCAGGTAAAGCGGCGGCGGTACGGTTTCATGATCGACCGGTGCGACGGGCGCTGCAAGGCTGATGAACATAAACGGGGCGGGTTGTAATGGGCGCGGCAAAGAAGACGCCGTTAACGGATTGGTTGCGTATTGCATCGGGAATGCAACCGTGGAATAGGCCATTGGCGTGTACTGCGGCGCGGAGAATAAATACAGTGAACTCATTGCGGAATCCTTTCTGCTGCAACTTCTCTTGCTTGCATATTCGACTTGTCTAGCGCGCTTTACGGGCGTATGTAGAGCTGGAGTTATTTCTCTCGCTTAAGGGGGAATGATTCGGGGCTTGTTTTGGGTTCAGGTTACGGGTTAGGCGTAAATGTTTGAATGTTAGCGTCACGCAAATCTCATTCAGGCCTGGCGCGCAGTGCGCGTTAAGTGCAAGCCATTACACTCAGCATAGCAATATCGCTTAAAACGCCAGACGCACTAAGGCTGATGCAGCATCCGCTTTAATGGAGCATTTCTGCGCTATTACGCTGAATGTTTCTGGTAGCCTACTTGTAAACTATGTTAACCTAGCCTAAAGAACTCTCGATGATAAACATGATGGAAAACACAACAAACAATACTTTATTTAGTGGGTATTGACGCGTTTAACTGTTTTTTTAGGTATGAAGATAGCTAAATAAAGGCCTTTTTAATCGAGAAAATGCCCTTTTAAGTCTTAATTAAGCCGATTGTTTAATCTTTCTTAAATCTGCATATCCTGCATATTAAAACAATGACCCCGACCGATATCGATTTGAAGCAAGACGCCAATAAGGCGTCGAATAACCAGGATGCCAATAAGGCGCCTGTAGCACATAGCATTGCGCTGCGCCAAAAATACGGTGGCTTGCTTGCGATTGAACCTAAAACACCTGCTTGCACGCCAGAAGCGCTCAGTGTGGTCTACACGCCCGGGGTTGCGGCGCCGTGCCTTGCAATTGAGCAGGACGAGCTGCTCTCGTTTGATTTAACCATGCGCGGCAACACGATTGCGGTCGTCTCGGATGGCTCGAGCGTATACGGGCTGGGCGATGCTGGCCCTGAGGCCGCAGCCCTGATGCTTGAAACCAAAAGCGTGCTGCATAAAAGTTTTGCCGGGATTGATGCGATCCCGTTGCCCATTAAATCCCGCACCGCGCACGAGTTTATTGAGACGATATTAAGGCTTGAGCCCACGTTTGGCGGGTTTCATCTGGACGGCATTGTTTCGCCCAAATGCTTTGGTATTGAAGCCGCCCTGCAAGCCGCTTTGAGTGTGCCCGTCATGCACGGCGAGCATAGCACGGCGGTGGTGGTGTGCGCCGGCCTTATTAACGCTTTAAAAGTCGTGCGTAAAAAACTGAACGAAGCCAAAGTTGTGATATACGGCGCAGGCACCTCTGGCATACCCACCGCCAAGCTGCTTGCTGCGCTGGGGGTTGCTAATATCAAGCTGTGCGATGAAGCCGGTCTGGTGTACCCGGGGCGCCCTTATAAAATGGACTGGATGAAGGCCGCGATGGCGCGCCAGACGAACCCCGAAGGCCAAAAAGGAACGCTCGAAGACGCTTTGCTTGGCGCAGACGTTTACATTGGCTACAAAGATCAGTCCAGTTTAACGCCAAACGTAATTGCGACCATGGCGCAAGAGCCCGTGGTTTTTGCATTGGCAATGCCAGAACCCGAAATTGACCCACAGGTTGCTTTACAGTCGGGTGCAGCAATTGTAGGCACACAATTGGGTAATTCGCCCAATTTACTGCGCTTTTCAATGGCGTATCCGGGGATTTTCAGAGGCGCGCTAGATGTTCGAGCAACCGAAATCAACACGCCAATGCTGGTTGCTGCCGCCTACAGCCTGGCGGGCATGATTGATGATGCCGATTTGACCTCGAGTAATATTTTGCCCAATTGCGTAAAAAAAGCGATTGCTGCAACCGTCGCGCGGGCTGTAGCGCAAGCTGCGATACAATCCGGTGTCGCGCAGCGTCCGGTTTCGCCGCAATCAGTCGAAAATCGCGTGATACAATACCGCGAGCTTGGCACCAAAGCATGGCTGAAGCCAGAAATTATCCTGCCACCGGGCGCAACCGCAGGCGAGCAAGCCATTGCGCTCAGGCAACGTTACCAGGGTGCCATCGAAACCAAAACACACGTTCCGGTCAGCGATCAGGAAACGTACAACGCAATTTATCTAAAAACCAGTGCGGTGCAGGCGTGTAAACAGGTTATGCAAAACCCTGCGCTGCTTTACGATTTAAGCTGCAAAAGCAATCTGGTGGGCGTCGTTACCGATGGTAGCGCTGTACTTGGCCTGGGCAATATTGGCGCGGTTGCCGGTATGCCCGTGATGGAAGGCAAATCGGTACTGTTTAAATCGTTTGGTGCCGTCGAGGCGTTCCCGATTTGTTTACAGACACAGGACACCAACGAGCTGGTGGATACAATTTTAAGCCTACAAACCATGTTTGGCGGCATGAATCTGGAAGACATTACGGCGCCCCGATGTTTTGATGTTGAAGCCCGCCTGATTGCCGAAGGCAACATCCCGGTGTTTCACGATGATCAGCACGGCACGGCGGTCGTGACCGTTTCGGCAATTTTGAATGCTGCAAAAGTGGTGGGTAAGCCCATTCAGTCGCTAAAAATCGCGGTTAATGGCGCTGGCGCTGCTGCGTTAAGCGTCTCTAAGTTGCTGATGCTTGCCGGGGTTGAAGAAATTTTGATTGCAGACACAAAAGGCCTGATTTATGAGGGCCGTAAGGAAGGCATGAATCCGTACAAGCACGCCATTGCCCTGCAAACCAATACTAAACGCCTTAAAGGCAGTATTGCGGACGCCGTTAAAGGTGCCGACGTATTTATAGGGCTTTCGGTTGCGGGGGCGCTTACACCCGAGATGATTCGGACGATGGCCAGAGACCCGGTGGTGCTCGCCATGGCAAACCCGGTGCCCGAAATTCTGCCCGAAGCCGCCCTAAACGCCGGCGCTAAAGTTGTGGGCACGGGCCGTAGCGATTTTAAAAACCAGGTAAACAATTGCCTGGCGTTTCCGGGGATTTTTAGGGGGACGCTTGACGTGCGCGCCCGCCAGATTAGCGATGGGATGAAGCTGGCCGCCGCCGAGGCGATTGCCGCCCAAGTCACGCCGAACGATTTGGACCAGGCCGTCGTGATCCCCAGCGTATTTAACATGGCGGTTTCGCCTGCCGTGGCCGAAGCGACAGCTCGGGTGGCCATTGCCGAGGGGCTAGCCCAAACGCCGTGTGATCCTGGGCAGATTGCCGCCAAGCTCCGTGCGTTTTTAGATAACGCTCAGGGCGCGTGCGGGGTTTAGGTTGGGCAGGCAATAAAATGCTTTGAGTGGTTTTGATCGGCTTGAGGTGATCAACTATGCAGCTTTTTCCACCAAGCCAAGCTTTGGTGCCGTCGAAAATATCAAAATAGAACCGATTCGAGATAAATGCTTTGACAAGCCATACGGGGTCAGTATCAAAGCAGAGCTATCTGGCGAGGAGCAACAGCAATTTACTTCGATTAGCAATCAGGTATTAACGCGTGAAGAGCGCCCGAAGTACGATATAAGACTGGCATCATCTTTGCAGAAAGATATTAACAATCCTCAAACTGGCGCCAGCTTGATTGAAGTTCAAGCTTATCCTACCTCGGGGCTCTGTTTTTTAAATCAAAACTTAAACCCTGGGACTGATTTTGAAGCCCCAATGTTACTTGGACGGTCTCTTTATCTTAACATCCCTTGTTGGGAAAAGTTTAAAGTGGTTATGCAGTTTTTAAAACATCCTGAGGTCCAAAGAAACACCGATAAATTGTCAGATAATGAAAAAGCCATGTTAAACGAAGCAATTGTCCAATCTGCTAAAAGATTAAATGCTTCGGCTTAAACAATTGTTAGCGGGTCAATTATCAAATACGCAACACGTTGTAACATGGGGTTGCTGGCGCTGTGTCCTTTAGCGAACATAGCATCAGAGAACGCAGTTCGATTTTGTGACGCGGATGCATATCGTCAATTCACTTTGGGATAGTCTCCAGATAACAAGTTAATAATAAAACGTCATTCCTGCGTAGGCCGGAATCCAGGCAAAACAGACTCACCTCAGAACAGCTTGTTCAAGTCGGATGTTAAAAGCTACGTGCTGGATTCCCGCTTTCGCGGGAATGACGTTTTAGACTCAAGATAAATATGGCTAGATAAAGAGACAGTTTAATTTAAAATCTAGAGTTTACCAATAATAATGACACCTCCAGCGGTTCAAGCATCTTGGCCAACGCCACGCCCCGATCAGGAGCCAATGCGCGATGCCATGTTGAATCGCTGGATTTTTTCTGTCCAGGCTTTGTCGCGTTTTAGCCCGTATCTGCCAGATGAAGATGCGCGCCGCATAAAATTAGCGTTTGAGTGGATTGAACCCGAAATGACCCGCGTGGTTCAAAAACGACCAAAGGTTAAAGAGGCGGTGTGTCCGTTTGTTCAGCCCTCGTTAGAGGCTGGCCTGTTTTATTTTGCCTTGGCAGAACCCAATCCGACGCTTGAGCCTGTTAAAGCCGTTGAAATGGAATTGCGCCACTTTACCCCATGGTTTGCCACCATGGCACCCGCAGAGGGCAACCAGAAGCGACTCAGAACGTTGGTAATCGTGTTTCCGGATGCATACGAACCCTACTTGCATCAGGCGATTGATACGAAAACCTCGAGCGCTAAAACGGATTTAATTGCGCAGGGCTTAATGATGGGCGAGTTTTACCAAAGCTGTCCGTTTTCGGCTACCTGGGACCCGCAAAGTTTTCCGCTACGTTCTCCCGTGCCGTTTTACGCCCTCAGAACCTTGATCGAAACGGATTGGCGCTTTATTAAGGCAGAACCCGAGTGGCAAGCGCTTTATATTCGGCAATTTGGCCAGCCTAATGCTAAAATTTCGAGCCTGGGCGAGTCAAAATGTCCTATAACTCGCGCTAAACGTTGGGTAAAATCGTGGCTTAAACAGTGGTTTTAAGCCTGCTGTCGCTTTATTTTCCTTAAGCGCACTATCTTTGGCAAGAGCATCTGGACGGCATCGAGAATCTGTAAAGGCTCTTTTAAGCTTTATTTTGGGCATGTGTAAATCAGGCGTTTGCTATAGAATGAACAAAAGATTTTTAGTGCACTACGTGGCACATCCGCTTTTATAACGCTAGATTAAATTAAATATTAAAAAACCATTAGGTGCTTAAGCGCGAGTTATTTGAGATTAAATCCATCGTGCGCAGAGGGTTGATGCAGCATGCGATTCTGGCCAGACAAAAATAAATCCGGGCGCCGGTTAAACGCGAAATCGCACAAGCTTAATGCCCCTGATTTACCGCCCATAATGCGGTTTAACCCGCAGGCAAATGACTACGAGCCATTCGTCCCAGCTCGAGGTGATTCCAGGCCTGTAACTTCGTATGAGGTAGCGCATCAAAGCCACGAAAGCGCTGAAAACAGCCAAAAACACACCCCAGAGGCACTCAAAAACGGCTCTGTTGATAGTGTTTTACTCTCGGCAGTGCTGATTTTACTGGTGTTTGGACTATTGTCGGTTTTATCTGCGAGTGCTTGGGTATCTGCAGAAGCCAATGCCAACAGCTTTGCCATGATGGGGAAACAGCTCTTTTTTGCCCTGTTGGGCTTAGTTGCGATGCGCTGGGCCAGCAAGAAAAGCCTTAAAAGCTGGAATCAAATCGCTGTTGTGTTCTCGCTGATAGTAACTGCGTTAATTATGTTGACGCTGGTGATTGGCACTACGGCAAATGGTAGCTCGCGCTGGCTAGCACTCCCGATGGGGATACAGTTTCAGCCTTCAGAGCTAGCAAAACTCGCTTGCATATTGCTTACGGCACAAGCGCTTACGGCAAAACGCAATTTTCAGGCATTGCGCATCGGATTTGGGGCCCTGTTAATGCTGCTGATTGCCTTTTTGGTGCTTAAACAGCCCAACATGAGCATGCTAATGCTGCTTTTGGGGACTGTGGGTGCCATGGCCTTTGCAAGTCGGGTGATTCCGGTATTTTTATTTGTTGCCATGTTGCCCATTGGGGGCGCAACCATTTGGTGGCGTATCCAAAATACGCCTTACCTTTGGAAGCGTATTGTTGGCTGGAGTAACCCCTGGGCAGACCCACAGGGCAGTGGTTACAACATTATTCAATCGCTCTATGCCATTGGCAATGGCGGTGTGTTAGGCTCGGGCTGGGGGCAATCCATTCAAAAACTGCGTTACTTGCCGTTTCCGCATACGGATTTTATTTTTTCGATTATTTGCGAAGAGTTGGGTGTTTTTGGCTCGTTAACGTTATTAGGCCTGTTTGCCGTTATTGCGTGGCGCGGCTTTGCAATCGCACTAAGATGCCGCGACCCGTTTGGCCAGTTTGTAGCGTTGGGGATTACCGCGAGTATTATTATTCAGGCGTTATTAAACATTGCCGTCGCCATTGGTTTGGGCCCGGTCACGGGCGTTACGCTGCCGCTGGTTAGCTACGGCGGCACCTCTTTATTAGTTACGCTGCTGATGATTGGCGTGCTACTACATTGTTCGCGGTTAACCAAAGCACCCGAGGTCAATCGTGCTTAGGACGTTCGGATAAAATACGCTTTTAGTACATTAGGTTAAGGCTGCTACATTTTTAACAAATGTAACGCATCTTACGTATTTTTGCTGCTTAGGGTTTAGTAATTGCGCCCACCCGCCGAAAGAATACCTAAGTGCTTCTGTGTAAGGCTTAGCGTGCCTGGTTCAATTGCATCGCATATCACCCTTATGGGTGATATTCCTTGGGAAGGCTTCAGTCAAAATATGTCGGCTCCGATAGACAGTTTATACAGACGCGTGCTGTATTAGGCTTGTCGATGAAATCATACATGTCAATGCACTTTCTCTGTGTCGAATGCGGCCGTCGTTTTGTTGACGTAAAACTTAACCGTGAATCATAAAGAAACTATGCAAAACATTTGCGTGGTAAAACTTGAGTCAAAATCGCCTTTTATAACAAAAAACAATCGTTTTGTTACAAAATCCCGATTTTGGAACGTGAGTATATTGAAAAATCATATCCATCGTTTAATCTGAATTTAGTGGAGATTGCCCCTTGCCCTAACAATGCTAATCAACGCTTTGCCACAGGATAATCTTTGAAGGAATGAAGGAAGCGCCCAAGATAAATTTTGCCCAAAGGGAAACAATGCCCTAAGGAAAAAATTGAAGGAAAAGGAAGCTTGAAGGAAGTCGTCAACTAAGCAAGTGTAAACGTTTGGCTTTAAGCCATCAATTGCTGCTGCGTGGTTCATCAGTCATCAGCAGGCGAATATAACGTTTAACAGGGAACCCAACTCAACAAAATCCCGCAACGCGAACGAGTTTGCGCTCGCCCGTCGCCTAGCGCTGCAATGCAAGCTTTTAGGTGTGCTCGTTTCTTGTTTTGCGCGGACATTATCGTTGTTTCAGGATGGAAGGAGTACTTGCAATGGCCAACGGATTTAAACAGCCAGGTGCCTCGAACGCCAATAGCACTGTTGCCCTTGATAAGCTGGTATTTGTCTCTTCGATTAAATCTGACGCTGATTTTAACGCCTTTAACACCGAAGCCCTTGAACCAAACAAGCCCGAGCTCTTAGCGCACCCAGGCCAAGATGACGATGATGCAGACACCCAGGCCGAATCCGAAGGCACCACAAGTGGCCAAACGCTTGATGCCGACAGCCCTGTGCTGGTTGCGTACCTGCGCAATGTTTCTCGGTTTAGCAAACCGGTTAGCAGCAGCGAAGAACTGGCCTTGGCCAAACGCATTGCCAATGGCGACGAGCAAGCCAAACGCAAACTGATCCAGGCCAACTTACGGTTGGTGATCAAGATTGCAAAGCGTTACCTGCGTCCCGGCGTCAGCTTTATGGATTTGATTCAGGAAGGCAACATGGGCCTAATCAAAGCCGTTGAGCGCTTTAACTACCGCCTTGGCTACCGGTTTTCGACTTATGCCACCTGGTGGATTAAACAGGCCGTGTTAAAAGCCTTTGCCGAACACGATCGCCCTATCCGCCTGCCTGGCCATGTGATCGACAGCCTGGCGAAACTCAAGAAAACCCGTACACAGCTAGAAGCGCAACTGGGCCGTATGCCCAACGCCGAAGAACTTGCGACGGCCATGAACGTTTCGGCCAAAAAACTGAGCCAACTGGAGCAACTCAGCCAAAAAACGGCGAGCCTCGAAGCGGAATCGATTCTGAAAGATGGCAATAGCCAGCCCTTAATGGATACCCTTGAAGATGACCGCGTGATTGCGCCGGAAGAGTCGCTTTGGCAATCCGATGCGATGAGCCGTGTGCGTTGGGCGTTCCAGAACACGCTGCGCCCGCGTGAGCAGGCCGTGATTGCCATGCGCTTTGGTCTGCGGGTGGGTTTAATTACCAACACCCCCGATGCCGAAGCCGAGACGGCAGCAATACAAGCATTGACCACCAAACGGATGACGCTTGCAGACATCGGTAAACAATTCGGCGTAACCCGCGAATGCGTAAGACAAACGGAATTGCGAGCTATCAAAAAATTGCAGAGCGCAACAATCCACTATGCAGTGGAGGCTTAAAAGCCCTAAAAGTGCTGTTATAATAAAAGCATTAAGCTATCCAGTGTATTAATACTGGATAGTTTTTTGCCGTTGAACAAATCAGACCCTATTTTTACCGTGTAAATCTTCTGTAGTCAAATCAAATCCATTGCGACAAACCTTTTTGCAGTAAAACCCGCTAAAGTCGCTCTCTGTATACGTTGCTAGGTTGTTTATTGAGGACGTTTTACCTATGTGCCCCGTGAGTAAACGATTTCATCTTGACGAAACGTTATTCGCGCCTGCCGATACGCAAGCTGAGTTCTCGGCGCTTTTGGAGCGCTACGATCACAGTTACGATTACGGCAACATCGTAAAAGGCACCGTGGTTTCCCTCGATGCCTCTGGCGCGCATGTTGATATTGGCGCAAAAATGCTGGGTTTTGTACCCAAACGAGAAATTGCGCAACGCGGCTCGGAGCCTGAGCTTGCGCTTGAACCAGGCGTGGACGGCGAGTTTTTTGTGCTTCGCGAAGATGCCGACGAAGGCTTTATGGTGTTGTCTTATAAGCGCGTCGCTAGCGCCCAAAACTGGGAGCAGGTGCGTTTATTGCTCGAGAATGACACTCTGGTTGAATGCGCGGTGACCTCGATTGTGAAAGGTGGCGTGCTGGTTGATATTCTGGGCCTGCGCGGCTTTGTGCCTTCGAGTCAAATTCGGGGCCGTCAACCGCTCGAAACCCTGATTGGCCAAACGTTGCCCTTAAAAGTTATTGCAATGGACCCGCAACGCAATAACCTGGTGCTCTCGAATCGCAAAGCAGTGCCAGATCAGAACGTTGAACAGCGCAAAGATGCCCTGGATGCGCTGGCGGTTGGCCAGGTGATGGAAGGCGAAGTAATTCGTCTGACCGATTTTGGGGCTTTCGTGAATCTGGGTGGCATCGATGGTTTGCTGCCGCTGTCTCAAATGAGCTGGCGCTGGGTTGAGCATCCGAAAGATGTGCTAGAAGTGGGCCAGACGGTTAAAGTCGAGGTGATTAGCATTGATGCCGATCGCCAACGCGTAAGCCTTTCGATGAAATCGCAGATGAAAGACCCCTGGCAGGAAGTCGCGGATGTCTACGGCGTGGGCTCGCTTATTGAGAACGCAACCGTGACCCGCATTAAAAACTTTGGTGCCTTCGTCGAAATCTTCCCGGGTGTCGAGGCGTTACTCTCGTCTCGTGAGCTGGTTGATTACGAGCAACAAACCGGAGAGCCACTCCAGCCAGGCAAAAAAATCACGGTGCATATCTTTAAGTTCTTCCCGCACGATAAACGCATTGGTTTAACGTTTAGACCCATTGGCGGTGGCCAATTTGAGCACGCGCATGCTGCCCCTGCATCAAAACCTGCCGCAAATCGCATGCCGGCCATAGAACCCTCGCAGCAGGACGACGACCTGCCGCCGCTGGAAGCATTTATGGATTAGTTTATTGACTAGCCCATACGCGATTAAAGCTTATTTAAAACCGCTTGCGCATTATGCCAGGCGGTTTTTTATGGCAATATCCGGCTAAACGTGCATAAATTTGCCTTAAATTGCACTAAAATAACAGACTTTAAACGATATATCTTTGCTGCGGCGCATACGGCATCGCGCCCAAAGCAGGGGTAAACAAAGGCATTGCCAGCGGCGCTTGCAGCGTATAGTTTAAACTGGGCGCTAAGCTCGATGCAGGGAAGTAGCTATTTGTAGCATTTAGCATCGGTGCTGGCGGTATGTAATTTAAGCGCGCAATGGGGCTAAACGTCGGTTTGGCGATTACCGGGTTTTGCGGCAGGGATTGTGCCTGCGCCTGTTTTTCTTGAGTGACTTTTTTGTGCGTAAACCAGTTGTTAAACAGCGGCACGGTTAAGCCCAGCGCAACAGAAGTCCCAAACAATCCGGCCAAATAACTGGTCAGCCCGGCTTTATACAGCGGCGTTTTAGATGCAAGCGCTGCGCTGCCTTTCGCTAGCGTGAGTGCTTCCTCGTAGACTTTAACCAGCGGTTTAGGGTGGGGTATCGCGAGGCCAAGAACTTTTTTATGGCCTGTCACCAGCTGTTGGCCTAATTGCTTGGCTTTTTGCAGGTGTTTGGCGACCGTACCTGCAATCAAGTCATCGCCCAAGTAATAGAAAAAATCGAAGCTCAGGCATTTAATCAGCTTTTCGCGCAGCTCGTTAGGGCCCCGGCTAAACATGAGCGAGGGCATATTGTAGTTAAATAGTGTGTGCACGAAAAACACGGCTTTAGGCATAAAAATAGCATCGGTGTAATTGATTTTTTTCAGAAGTGGGGCAAAGCGTTTAAACCCATTCCAACCGCGCAGCGTGGCTAAAACCCCCAACGGAAACAACCCCGCACCCGTCGCGCCCAGCGCTAAACTCGTTAATGCCCGGCGGTGCGCGTGCGCGTAAAATTCTTGAGCTTCCTGCTTACGGAAGGCCTCGTTGGTGTAGTTAAATTCGCCCACAAACCCTTTTTGACCCGAAAGTTTTTCGGTAAGCACATTTTTACTTGCATTGTACAGCTGACCTTTTGCGGCCATTAGGCCCAAGCCCAACCACATAAGACCCACTTTACCCAACTGTAGCTTTTTACAAAATGCGGGCGTGTTGATCAGTTTAGCCAGCTGCGAGGCCCCCTCAAGGCCCACTTTTTGCGCCATGGCTTCTGCGTCTGCGAGTAATTCTGGCACAATATGCCCTTGCGCATTTGTTAGGCGTTGGCCAGTGCTAGCAAGCCACTCGAACGGAATATGCAGCAGCGATTTTGAAGCTTCCTGATTTGCAGGGACCGCAGGTAATTTAAAAGCTTTGCGCAATTGCGCAGAATACCAACGGCTAAAATAACGATCCGTTAAAACGGGCATTGCGACGCCCATCGCAAGCCACATGCCGTTGTCGAGCAGAAGCTCTATGCGCTCGTATTTATTGCGCGCTGCTGCGAGCTGAAGCGGCGCGTATAAAATGTTTTCTATCGCAACGCGCCCAAAAAACTTATTACGATCGAGCTGCACAGGCCACGGTAGCGCGGCGTTAGAGGCGCGTAAGCTGGGGGCTAAGGATGCTGAAATCGAGCTCATGGTTAAAAGCTAGTGTTTTGAACATAACGTAGGCCGCCTGAAGGAAAAACAGCCACAGCCGGCGTGGGCACACTAGGTTGTAAAGGAGGCCAAACACTATTTTGGAAGACCGGTAAAGCAGGCACGGTGGATAAGCGAGACGCACTGGCAAAACTACCCAGCGGCTGGGCAACACCAGAGGTGTAAGCCATAGGCGGTGTTGTTATGTTGATTGCAGGCTGCGGTAACGCTGGTAGAGGGTTTACCAAGCTAACTTGAGCCGTCTGAACCTGAGGAAGAGGGGTTTGCGTTAGCCTGGTTTGGTCAAGTTGTGCTTGCGCCTGTTTTTCTTGATTAAGCTTTTGTTGATTAAGTTTTTCTTGGTCCACTTTATGATGCGTGAACCAGTTGTTCACCAGAGGCGAAATCACGCTGAGTACGGCGGCATTAATGCCTAACGAGGCCCATAAATTGCCGCGCGCTACTTTATAAATTTGGCTATGTTTGCCGTATTGCTCAAATAATTCGCCCAACGGGCGCGCAACCGGAATTTTGCCCAGTGCTTTTTCGGTTTTTGAGAGTAATGGCCCTTCGAGCTGGTGACCCTTGGTTTTTTGCAGCAGCCCTGCCCCTGCGCTACGGAGCATGCCATCGCCAAAAAAGAAGAAGAAATCAATCAGGTTTGTACGAACAAAGTTCTCGCGGAGCTCGTTGCCGTTGCGCGCAGAAAGCAATGCAGGCAGCGCCCAGTTAAAGGTGTTATGCCACAAAATCACCCAGCGGGTCATAAACACCGCATCGGTATAGTTAAAATGCGGAACAAGCTTTTTAAGGCCCGCCGTTAAGCCTTTTAGGCCACCCAGCTTTGCGCCTGCCTTAACCGGCGATTTTAGCAGGCCAAGCATCAACGCCGGAAAAGCCAGCGCAGAGGCATAGCCTATCCCCGTTGACAGGGCCATGCGCACTTTTTTGGTTTTATCAAACCATGTGCCTTCTTTTTTACGGAAGGCTTCGTCGGTGTAGTTAAATTCGCCCACAAAGCCTTTTTGCCCCGAAAGCTTTTGCGTGACCCAATTTTTACCCCAATAATACAGTTGGCCCTTGCTCGCCATTGCGCCTAAATCAAACAGCATCAACGAAAGCTTGCCGTTACGCACGGCGGCCCTGAAGGCCTTGCTCGCGACAGCTTGTTTTAAGGCACTAACACTCTTAAAGCCCCAGCGCTCGATTTCGTGGGCCATGGCCGGGTTTTTAAGCGTTTCCTTAAGCGCGCCCGCCCAATTGGCTTCATCGAGCAATTGTAGCGGCATGCGCAGCGGCGTAATATGGCTACGATTAAGCGTTGAAAGCCATTGCGGAAACTGCTTAGCCAGTTTAGGGTTAAACAACTTGGCGCAAAAGAGTTTTTCTAGCACCAGCGGCGTGCCCAGGCCAATGACCCACCATGCACCCAGGTCCAGCGCGCGCTCGATACGCTCGTATTTGTTGCGCGCAAACACAATCGAGCCACCGCCCCAGCCAAA
>JAYKHY010000033.1:0-4971 GCA_035285025.1 Vampirovibrionales bacterium
AAAAGAGTTTTTCTAGCACCAGCGGCGTGCCCAGGCCAATGACCCACCATGCACCCAGGTCCAGCGCGCGCTCGATACGCTCGTATTTGTTGCGCGCAAACACAATCGAGCCACCGCCCCAGCCAAACGCGTCCAAGAAGGCGCGATTTAATACCTGGTTTCGGTGGAGCTGGACCGAAAACGGAAGAGATGTTTGGGGGATGCCGCTGATACTCATAAATTAATAACGGCGCTCAACCAACGGAAATGCGTTTGGTAAATAAACCGTTGGCAAGGTGTAAGGTGGCCTATCGGGCTTGTAATAACTAGCCTGAAAGGCATTGAGCGGTATTAACGGATAATTTAACCGTTGTACGGGTCTCTGTAACATATCATTGCCCGGCGTAAATGGATTCGGTTGCGTGATCATTTTCGGCATCGCTTCCTGAGCAGGCTGGGGCAGCAAGCCTAACTTTTCTGCGCGCTTTTTCCGAAAAATCAGATTTAAAACGGTTGGAATTGAGGCGTAAAACACGAGCCCGCTCATTAACTGGGCAAGAAATGCAACGTTTTTACCTGGCCCAAAATGCTTGAATGATTTACCTTTGACGGCTTTATTGACCCAACGCTCTACAGTGCGGGGCAAAACCATAAATGCTAACCCAAACCCGCCTGCCCGCCAAAGCAGCTCTTTTTTCTCAAGCGGGTCTCGAATGGCCATAAACAATGAACCGTAAGCGGGCACAGCCCAGTAAAAGTACAACGGTAAGTCCTTAACTTTTCGGTAATCACCCCCTGGTAATGCACAATGCTTGTTAAACCCTTGTAAAATTTTGGGGAAACTGGCTCGACGCGCAATTAGCGCCGTGGTCGTCGCTAAAATCCCAACCGAGCTTATAATCCCGGTAAGCATACCCCGGTTAAACCGATGGATATCCTCCGAGGCTTTTTGCTTGGCCTGCGCTGCCTGTTGCGCCGTATGATGCGTGTTTAGGCCTACAACTTCGGCGTAGCTGGCAGCACCCGTGCGTTTATAGGTAAGCCAATTACGTAAAAACCCAGAATGCAGTACGTAAGTCCCCGCAAAAGCATACAAAGCGAGTGATTTACCCATTAAATACCAGGCTTGTGCCGCAGGTTGCTTAAAGCGAAGACCCTTAGTAATTGCGTTGGGCATTGATTTTAGTTGGCGGCTGGCAAGCGCCTTACGCAAGCCCACATCAATCAGCTTGCTATACGCCGCAGAAACGCCAAAAATCCACCCCAGATTGCCAAACTGATTGACGGCTTGATCAATAGCCTCGTTTTTACTTTGCACTAGCGCTACATGCGGTACGTTCGCCCCCCAAAACTCCTTGGTCGCAGAGTTCCAAAGGTTGTAGCGTCCCAAGGTGCTCAGTGTTTGGGCAATAAGGGGCATAAATTATTGATTCAGACTTAATGAGGGAAATTATAGTAAATCAACTTTAAGTTAGGATACTTTGATATTCAAAATACAGTCAGGGAAAGCGTTTTCATAACCTAAAGTATATGATTTACTTTTTTAAAGAATATAGCGTTAAACGCCATCGGCTTGCTATTTGCTTACAAGCTTTTGCTTGATTCCTTTCAGCCTCGAATCCATGGCCTCGCGGGTTTTAGCCCAACCTGTGCGATACATTTTTATGGATTGCAGCTTAATCGAACGATCGGCCCAGGTTTGCTTGTAACCGTGGCTACCGCGCCCCAGCAGTACGCCGCGCATGCCGGGCAGCGTTAACATATGCCGAATCACTTGATCGCAGTGTAAAATCCCAACGCTGTCTTTTTCGTAGGCAGGATCGTTTGCGATTAAAATGGGCATGGCAAACGTACTGGCATGCAGCGTTAACGAGTAACTTACCACGGCTTCGCCCAGCCAAAGTTCGCTCCAGACAATTTTTGTAGGTATAGCCGCCATAATTTGGGCGTAAAACGCTTCGGCCTGCTTGTAACGCACAAACAGCGGCGTCAGGTTTTTTTGCTGCCAGTAGGCGTTATACAGGTTTAAAAACGCCTGGTAGCTAGCCTTAAAGTCTTCTTCGTACGGTTTTTTAATAACCAGTTTTAAGGTTTTGCCAGGGTATTTATCTTCAATGTGTCTGTAGCGTTTCCGCAATGTGCGCGTGCTTTTGACGGTATTAAAATAATGCGTTTTACCCACGCCTAGCATCACGTCATCGTCTGGGGTGCTACACTCAGCCTGGGGCAAATGCTTCTTCAGGAGAGCTTTTAACGGGCTGGCGGCACCCGATTGAAGCGAGACCGGCATAAACGGTAAATCAAGCACGTCCCAATCAGAATATTGCGCGACTGAAGCAACAAGCAGCGCTATGATGTTATCGGCGTGATCTTTCGCTTCGGGGACGATAGGAATATCAAACCAATCCAGCATGTGCGCGCACGCACCCATGGGCGTTAGGATGCGCAGGCCCTTGCTCATGAGCCCCTTGGCGGGATGCACCACCTCGAGGGGGAGGCCGGCGACCAGAGCCCCTCGAGTATCGCGCACCGTGAGCAGTCTGATACCGCCCGACGCCGGGAATAGCTGCATCCAGGCCTTGAGCCAATTTGCGCCAAGTTGTGGGTGACCATCGAGTCCGCTGAGTATTAATGCATCCCATTCATTGCTAATCGCGTCAAACTCGGCGGGATTGGTCAGGGTTTGCAGAGCGTAGGCGGGTTCGAGCGACGCCTCAGAAACGCCCTCTTCGTTGCATTCAAGGGGGGCTTCCAAAGATGGGTTCACAAGCGCTTCAGGGGTGCAGCTAAGTAAGGGCATATAGCGGCTATTAAATGCTTCGGTTCAGCGAGTTGATCGTATCTTGCAATTTTTTTGCACGTCGTTTTTGATGCTTTGCTAAAAGTGAGGCAAGTCCTGAAGCGCCAAAGCCGCCACCTCCTCCAACGGCACCGCCGACATAAACATCTACAGCATGGTCACCTGTGAGCGTGGGTAAATCCTTGACAAGATTCAGAGTCTGACTAGGAACCATAAAAGCGGTACCTAAAGTCACAACACTGGCACTCCCCAGAGCAAAGCCAACCTTTTCAAAGACTTTTGCTACACCGTTAATTCGATTGGCAAAATTTAGTTTGCGTTGAATGGCTTTTTGGCTTGTTTCGGGCTTATTTGCACCAGAAAAAGAAACAGCATGGCTTAAAATCGCTTGTTGAAACATTGTCTAATCCTTAATTTTTGAGTGAATTTGTGTAAGACACCTTACTTGATTTAAACTTTACGCCAGCTTCGTGGCCTTGCGGCCGCCGGCCAGGCACACGCGCGCCGCACGACGAAGACCGACCAACCAGGAATCAAACTGCGTGGGCAAAAAGGAGCGTATAAAGATGGGTAGCGCGTATTTATATGCGTCCGCAGGGGTTACATCACTATTGGCAAAGCACCGTAGCGCAATGTTACGCGCAAGCGCTGGCTGGCCGTGGAGTAAACGCTCACGACCCATATACCGGAACACTTGCGCTACGCCTGTCGATTTTTTACCCTGGAGCTGCGGCGGTAGATTGGGATGATCGAACAGCCAGTTCATGATTCTCAGGTTACTATCCAGAATCACCTCGAGGTGTTGAGGTGCCTTGGTCAGGCTGGCAGCGTGGATGCGATATTCGTAGACGTATTTGGGCAGGCATGCAATGGCGTCAAAATTATCCAGGTATAAACGCAGATAAAATTCAAAATCTTCAGGGCCCTTGAGTGTTTCGTTAAACAGGCCAATGCGCTGTTGCGTTTCGCGCTTTAGCAGCAACGCAGGCAACATGCAAATCAAATTTGCTTCTACAATGGCTTCCCATCGGTGCTGGTAATTGGGCGGTAAGCGATAGCTGCCATCGCCGTTGGGCAACAGCGGCACCGACGGCTTCAGATACTCACCACGCTCGTTAATCTCTTGCGGAAAGCCAAACACGGCGTTTAAATTTTGATTCTTTTCGAGCTCGGCGTATAAATCGCTGAGCGCAGTGGGTAAATATTTATCGTCGCTGTCTAAAAACGCAATCAGGTCTCCGGTAGCCAGTTTTAAGCCTGCGTTACGCACGCCTGCCGGGTGCCCGACCGGTTGCAGACGATGCACCTGTATCCGCGAATCCAGAGCGGCGAAACGTTCGGCAATCGCGGCGGTCTCATCCCGCGAGGCATCATCCATAATAAGCAGTTGCCAGTTTGTGTAATGCTGCGCCTGAACCGATTCTATCGACTCGGCAATGTATGCCGCCACGTTGTGGGCGGGCATGATGATGCTAATTAGCGGCGAGGAGGTAGACATGTAACGGTTAACGTCCTAAAAATTGTTTCGTGGCTTGCTTAAGGCGTTCTTGCAATGAGCCTGATGCCGTTGAAAAAGTAAATCGATATAAAAATAAGCGTTCTTTTAGCGTTAATGGTGCTTGAGCAGAGATAAAAATATTTTGCTTCGTTTTAACATTACCTAGTGTTCTACCGTGCAGTTCGTTTGCATTAATTGTCCAATCATTTGAACCTTGAACGAGAACCCATTGGTTTTGAGGAGATCTATATTGTATGACTTGATCTTCACGTACTGGCGTGGTTTCAAAAACATATTTTGTTTGGTTAGAAATGCTATTTAAGCCTAAATTTATATTTTTAACTGTTGAAAATGGTTCTGATTCAAAAGGGGTGAACGTTAAAGGCATAATATTCTTAATTAGTAAAGTAAAAAGCACTCAGCATCATTAAAACACTCAACGCCCCTCAACAGCGGCAATTGCTTTTTTAGCCAGGTATGGCGTTATGTTTCTTAATACGCCCGGAAACGAAAACCCAACCCAAAGCGTAAACGCGCTTAAACCCGCCACGACTGAAACACCCATAATGGCGAGCCACTGGTTTGCCGCAGCACCCAAGACCTGGTGCGCCACTAACAAAATCAAGAAGCACGGTAATAACGAGATAAGCACGCGCAAGTAAACGGTATAAACATACTCGTACGGGGTAATCTC
>JAYKHY010000034.1:0-10755 GCA_035285025.1 Vampirovibrionales bacterium
CTCAGGCATTACTTTGCTCGTTTTTCCCGTCGTTGCAAGTCATTTTCTCGTGCATTGGACATGGTTGAGATTACAGTGGGGCTTTTTGCGACACTAAACAACAAATCACTCAAAAACTAACACTCTCGTAATTTTTTACATTTTTTTTGAGCAAATCCGACGCTTTGAGCGTTGTTTTGCTATACCCGCACCTCTTAACCATAAGTTAAAACCCGGCCCTGATGCTTCGGTAGGAAGTACAAAGGCCGGGTTAATGTTTTTGCGAATCGTTAAATTAAACCTATGGCCCTTAAGCGGGCGTTAAGGCTTCGTCGCTAGAGGCGTCTGTTTTATCGTTTTTATCGTTGCCCTTAGCAGCGTCATCATCAAAGCCTTCGATGCGCTTACCTTTTTTAAAGACAATCTTATCGTCCTTGACGGAGGCTTCAATCGTGTCGCCTTCCTTGAATTTACCCATCAGGATCTCTTCAGAGATTTCGTCCTCGATGCGTTTCTGGATTTCGCGACGCAACGGCCGGGCGCCATAACTTGCGCTATAGCCCTCTTTCGCCAGCAGATCTTTGACCTCTTCGCTGACCGTTAACGCGTATTTGTATTCTTTGACGCGCTTGGCCAGATCAATTAGCATCACGTCAACAATCTGACGAATTTCGGGCTTGGTGAGCGGATGGAAGATAATAATATCGTCCAGACGGTTTAGGAATTCCGGACGGAACACACGTTTCATTTCGTCCATCACGGTATCCTTGATTTTTTTGTAACGATCCGCTTCTTTGTCTTCGGTACCGCCAAAGCCAAACGGATTCGGGTTCTCGATACCGCGTGCGCCCACGTTGCTGGTCATGATAATAATCGTGTTTTTAAAGTCCACGGTACGGCCTTTAGAATCCGTCAAGCGGCCGTCATCCAGGATTTGCAGCATCACGTTAAACACATCCGGGTGGGCTTTTTCAACTTCGTCAAACAGCAACACGCTGTAAGGCTTGCGACGCACTTGCTCGGTAAGGTGCGCGCCTTCGGTGTAACCCACGTAGCCCGGGGGTGCACCAATCAGTTTGCTAACCGTGTGGCGCTCCATAAACTCAGACATATCCACGCGGATAATGTTTTCTTGCGAACCGAAGAAGTAATCAGCAAGCGCTTTGGCCAGCTCGGTTTTACCCACACCGGTCGGGCCGCAGAAAATAAACGAACCAATCGGGCGATTTGGGTTTTTCAAGCCTACCCGCGCACGACGGATCGCCTTGGAAACCGCCGTTACAGCATCGTTCTGGCCAATCAGGCGCTCGTGCAGAATGCCTTCCATATTCAGGAGTTTTTCGGTCTCGGTTTCGGTTAGTTTTGAAACCGGCACGCCCGTCCAGGCGCTTACGACTTGCGCAATGTGCTCTTCGGTCACAATCACTTCGTCGCCAGAATGCGCTTTTTTAAACGCTTCAGCCATTTCCCGAATTTGCTCGCGCATCTTGCTTTCTTGATCGCGCAGCTCAGTGGCTTTCTCAAATTCCTGGTTACGAATCGCCTGTTCTTTGTCGCGCACGATGTTTTTAAGGTCTTTCTCAAGCGCTTTACCCTCGGGCGGCAACGTCGCCCGGCTCAGGCGAACTTTAGAGCTAGCCTCGTCAATCAGGTCAATCGCTTTATCCGGCAAAAACCGGTCCGCAATGTAGCGCTCAGAGAGTCTGACCGCAGCCTCAATGGCTTTATCGCTGATTTTAAGCTTGTGATGATCTTCGTACTTTTCGCGCAGCCCCTGCAAAATCTGAATCGCTTCATCCAGCTTGGGCTCATCCACAAACACCGGCTGAAAGCGACGCTCCAATGCAGCATCTTTTTCGATGTGCTTGCGGTACTCGTTTAGCGTCGTCGAGCCAATGCACTGCAGTTCGCCGCGCGAGAGCGACGGCTTGAGAATATTGGCGGCATCAATCGCGCCTTCGGCAGCGCCCGCGCCAATCAGCGTGTGCAGCTCGTCTATTACCAAAATAATATTCCCAGATTGCCGAATCTCGTCCATGACTTTTTTCAGGCGCTCTTCAAATTCGCCCCGGTATTTGGTGCCCGCCACCAGCAGGCCAATATCGAGCTGAACGATTTTTTTATCCGTCAGAATATCGGGCACATCGCCGTTCACAATGCGCTGGGCAAGGCCTTCGGCAATCGCGGTTTTACCCACGCCCGGCTCACCAATCAGCACCGGGTTATTTTTACTACGGCGCCCTAAAATCTGAATCACACGCTCGATTTCGCGCTCGCGGCCCACCACGGGATCTAAGCGCAGCTCTTGCGCGGCAAGGGTCAGGTTAGTCGCAAATTCATCGAGCGTCGGGGTTTTACTACGGCCTGTACCCTGAGTACCGCCTTGGCCCTGGGGTCCACCCACCGCGGCTGCGCCACGGGTTTCGCCCAGCATCCGAATCACGTTACTGCGGACTTTATTCAGATCAACGCCCATGTTCTCAAGCACGCGAGCGGCAACGCCTTCGCCCTCGCGGATGAGCCCCAGAAGCAAATGCTCGGTGCCAATATAGTTATGGCCCAGCTGGCGCGCTTCATCCCAGGAAAGCTCTAAAACACGCTTGGCACGAGGCGTAAACGGAATTTCGACCGCGACAAAACCACTACCGCGACCAATAATTTTTTCGACCTCGGCGCGCGCATCTTTTAAGTTAACGCCCATCCCCTTGAGGGTTTTCGCGGCAATACCCGTGCCTTCGCCAATCAGGCCAAGTAAAATTTGTTCGGTACCCACAAAATTGTGGCCCAGTCGGCGCGCTTCTTCTTGCGCCAGCATGATGACTTTAATGGCTTTTTCGGTAAACCGTTCAAACATCGTAATCGTCCTGTCGTCAATCCTGCTTAGGGGTACAAAAAGAAGTCAAATCAACAAAATACGCCCTACTATTTTTTAATTATACCCAAACTACCAGAAACTTGTATCCCGCACGCAGTTTAGACACATTTTTTTAATACCAAACCCTAGCCTTACTTCGCTGAGGCACACAAAAAGCACGTTTTTCAGGCTTAAAAACTTTAAAAAACGCCCCTGATAAGCCCTAAAGCCAAAAATCAAACCCCTTTTACCTAAAAAGCTAAACACTGAACATTCTACCCAATTTAATTAACGGGCCCTGGCAAACGCACCCAGGTGTAACCATTTAGCTCCGTTAAAATTGTATTCAAGCCTTCGATAGTTGCCCTGTTAGCCTTGAAAATGCCCGCTTCCGCTTATCGCTGGCTTATAACTACTTACCCACTTGGCATAAACCTGAAAATACAGTCGAGCGCGGGACTTCTGAGCTTTGTATAATTTGTAGAACAGGAGTGTCATCCGTCATATATCTGACGGATAAGTATTTACTACCATGGTAGGCAAAAACACACACTTTAGGTAAACTAAGGTGTTTTTAGGTGTTAGTGACGCTGCCATCTAACCTGACGACGAAAGTACTACAAAAAAGGAAGACTGTTTTTAATTCCCGCCTGACAGTGTCAAATTTAAAGGCCTGATTTTAAAAGCCCTATAAATTATGAGTCGCAGGATAGTCGCACGCGCTACTTTACCCTGAAGCAACAGATCAAGGTCCTGAACCGCATTCCGTCTAAGGTATAAAGTGTTACCCCATGAACCCACGGACTTGCAATTGGCTTATTATCCATAGCGCGCTTAAAAAGCGTTTTAAATTCGCTAAGTATAAGGTTTAGATAACTTTAAAGCGCATCTACAGCCGAGTTACCGACCCTGGATTTTAAGTCTCACCGTTTATATGGCCCCTGAATGCTATATCCATAATAAATTAGTCAGTCCTGTCATTGACTTGTAACACGCTTGTAACACCCTTCTAACGCCCCAGTCATGCGCACTCAATATGTTTCAAATCGCTTAATACAGCCCTTAACACTAGCACGCAATGAGGTTTAGGCGGCTTTAACCGGTTGATTCTAGATTTCTGTAGCCAGCGTGAGAGGCACTTAACCCAAGACAAACCTGGTTAATCACCCATAACCGTTTGTTCGATGTTATTACACCCACCATGACCGTATCCGCACGAATGCCATTATTTGCAGGGAGCCCCGCCGCGCATGTTCAGCCGGCCGGCAAGCCTGAACTGCAAAAAAACGCATTCTCGGGCACGATGGCCCTTCCTTCCGTCGCATCTGGGGTTGGGGGGGGTGTTTCTGCACTCGGCCAAAAGCTTTCAGAGGGATTTTTCTCTTCGCTGGCGTTTTCGCGGCCTTTGTTTGAATCCATCGAGGGCAGCTACATCAACATGCTGCTGTTCGAAGATTTGGGCATGTGGATTAGCCGCCTGGGCACTGCCGCGATGCGCGGGCGCGATGAATATCTGGTAGATGAAGACCCCAACGCCAAAGACTTACCCCTACCCTGCAAGGTAGTCCACAGCGCGGTTAAAAATATTATGGGCTTAAACTGGAAAAACGTGGGCGAAGAAACCATCCGCGAGCTGCAAGCCGGCCCATCGTTATTAATTGTCCCCACAGCCACGTTTTTACTGGGCAAACGCTTTTTTGGCATGAGCGATGCCTATTCCGTTCCGGTCGGTAGCGCGCTACGGCCCCTCAACGACCAACTCGGCACGTTTTTGCAGCAAAAACTGGCGACAGCAGGCACCAGCACGTTTAGCTTACAGCAGCAGCAACAGTTACTCTCAGACTTTGTTCATCAACAGTTTAATATTAACGCCTACCCAGCCAAGGCGTTAAACGAGCCGTTCAATTTTAGTCACGCCAGTCTGATAGCCATTGAGCCACCCACTAAAAAACAGCCCACAGTAAGCTTGTACAAAACGCTCAAGCAATGGGGCGAAGATACCAAATCTACGCAAGAAATTACGCCCAAACAGTTTAAAGAACTGACCACGGGCGGGCATTACCAACATTGGCAACTGAAACACCAAAAACAGCCACAAACGCTAAACGCGTACCTTAAAAACTGGAGCGAGCGCTGGGCAAAAACAGCACAAAACGCATATCACCCCGAGCCGCACACGCTGGCTAAACCCAAAAAAATCGCGTTGCAAAAAGCCGAACATCAGCTTGAGTTGCTTAATACGGAACTCAAACGCAATATGATTCGCTTTAACCGTGAACATTTGCCGGGCGATGCCCAGTTGCTGCACAAACTGGACAAAGTCAACACCCGCTTTAGCCAAGAAATTGGCATTGATGGATTTACCAGCACCCTTAGCCGTTGGAAGCCGTTTGCGCTAAAAGTACTTGCAACCCCTAAGCTAGATGCCCAAAGTGTTAAACCCCTGATTGAAGGCATGCACCAGAAGCTACTGGGTAAAAAATGGCGTTTTGCGCTCACAGCTTTCTTGCTCAACGGGTTATGGCTCGCAAGCATTTCGGTGCTGGCGCAGCACGGCAAAAATTATCCGGCAAACCGTCTGGCGCAATCTGCCGGCAAACCTAAATCGGCTTCAGTTCAACAACCCTTGCAAGCCAAATCAGCCACAAATCTGCCCTTTAATACAGCCAGACCTGCGGCCGCCGCCATGATTCCACTTAACGCGCAATATGCGGGTTTTGCCGGCGCGCAACGCCCCATGACGCAATTTAATGCAGTACCACCCATGATTTTAAATACCGCAAATGCAATGGCGCACCCGTTAACCGCCCAAAACGCAACGCTTCCGGCCGTAATCACCCCGATAAGGACAACCGCATGAACGCGATGGGCAGTACCGGCTTAAGCCGCGTTGAACATTTGCATCGCCTGACCGAAGACGTTGCCGCCTGGAAGGCCAAAGCCTATGCGCCCATTTTGGCCGCCGAAACACAAGCGGGCAAAAAACTGCACCTTAAACGGCTACCGGTTGACGTGAAAAACTTTATCTGGGAAAAGAGCGTTGATTTGGATTACGGCAAATTCGCCAGCACCAAATTGTTTAGGCATCGTGTTCCTTTAATTTTACCCAAAAGCGGCTGGCTCATTGCTGTCACGCTTCCGTTTATGATAGGCTCTCGAGCCTTGATGGGGCACATGCGCGACCTGCGCGCTCGTAAACAAGGCCAGGTGGCCAACGAATTAGGCGATGTGCTGCGCCGCGATATCTGGGCGACGTTCTGGTTCTTTTTTGGGGTCGAGATCTTTAACAACGGCCTGATCAAAGCCCTCAAAAAAACCACAGGTATTAACCTGGCCGATAAAAGCGGCAGCCTAACAAGCTATTCGACGCTCTCAACCAATTTTGCCATTAAAAACCGCAACACGCTTTCGGGCATAATCAAAGACCCCTCGGCGCGCCAGGCCTTTTTTAAAGCGCTGCCTGGACTGAGCCAGTTAAATGCCATTAGCGATAAGTTTAAAGCGCCCCTGCAAGCCTTTGAACATAGCGCGGGCGAACTAAAAGCCTTGCTTGCTAAACTGGATGGCAACGGCAAAACCGCCGAAAACGGCCTCAATAAATTATCGCAAACCAACCAGGACGCCCTGGAAGCCGCCATCACAAAAACCTACACACATTTTGACGCGCTTTTAAATACTCGCAACCAAGTAAGCGTAGCCCTGAGCGAAAAAGCCGGCCTAACCGCTGCGCAGTTGGGCAGATTCCAGAAAACCCTCAAAATCGAACGCTTTGTGGCAGAGCATATTAGTAATAAGGTTCGCCTACCACTTGATTGGCTCTCGATGGCATTTGTCTGGGGTGCCTTAGGCCTGTTGCCCGTGTGGTACAACAAAATCCGTGGCGAAAAACAGGTGGCACAGCATTTACAACAAGCCCAACCCGGCTCGCTAGCGCCCACGCGCTCGCAGCAACCCCTTGCGCTGCAACCGCCTTTACCTAAAGCCGTGGCGGCAACAAACCCGTTTATGCAAGCAGGGCAAGCGTATGCGCCCGCCTTTTCTCAATCGGTTTAGCTACGCGGCGGCTCTATAAATCAATCGCTTTGTCTCGGAACACGTAAAGCTGCGCCGGGCGATGGAAGCCTTCCATTTTGGTTTCGCCAATATCATCCAGCAACCCGCTTGAAAGTATCTTCTTCCGGAAGTTCCGTTTGTCGAGTTCTTTATCCAGAATCAGCTCGTAAACGCGCTGCAACTCGGTCAGCGTGAATTTTTCGGGCAACAACTGAAAGGCAATACTCGAGTTTTCAAGCCGACGCTTTAGCCGCTGCACGGCATATTCAATAATCGTTTTATGGTCAAACGCCAAATCGGGTAATTGCGGCAACGGGTGCCAGGCCACGGTTTTACTTTTTAACGAGGCGCTGGTGTCCAGCTCGTGAGAGCGAATCAGGGCAAAATACGAGACCGTAATCACTCGGGCGCGGGGGTCGCGCTCCGGCGCACCAAACGTCGAAAGCTGCTCGAGGTAAATATTGGCCACCCCGGTTTCGTCTTTCAGGTAACGCGCAGCCGCGTGCTCCAGCGTTTCTCCTTTATGGATAAATCCACCAGGGACCGCCCACATGGCTTCATACGGCGGATGATTCCGCTGCATGAGCAACACGTGCAACTGATTCTGACCGTTGGCATCTGGCAAAATGGTAAAAATAACGACGTCTACCGTTACCAGCGGGGTTTCGGTATCCGAAGTCATGGAGTGACTTTGGAAGTCAGGATACTGCCAGATGGCGCTCATAAAAAGCTAAAACTTTAAAAAATTACGGTGGGCTTAAATTTAACGCTTATAACTTATGGGGCTTGATTGGCCGAACAAAAGACCAGCGATAAAGACCAGTAAAAGAACTTGATAAAAAAATGTTTCAACGACGAACGCGACAGGCTTAAACTCAAAACCAGTGGCAAACAGAGCGTTAAAACGCGATAAAAGCCTAAAAACGTGTTTCTCTGGAATTTTAATGTTGCACAACGTCTAACGTTGATGTTTAAAACATTTGCCTGGTAAAGCGACTAAAACGCAAAAAACCAGACCCAGGCGTTTCTTAATGCTACCACCTATCCTAACGTAAACGCTAGCATTCAGCGTCGTTTTTATATAACCGCGCTCATCTGCCTCCTAACCTGAACGCGATTTAAAACAAAGTAAGCCTCAAACGTCTCTCAAAATTTGCGCCAAGGCCTTATAGATTGCTTAACGTATGTCCCTCTGTTTTGCAGCGTTGGGTTTGTGATACCTTTTATGCTGAAGCACTCATGCCCTGCGCAAAGTGCGCTGTGTAGACTGCTTGCGATTGGTTGTTCTTTATATTGTCCCAATAAGGGTGTTTGACGTGATTACAAGTAACGATTTTAAAACCGGCCTTACGATTAAAATCGACAGCGGCCTGTACTCGATTATTGAGTTTTTACACGTTAAACCGGGCAAAGGCGCGGCGTTTGTGCGCTCTAAACTGCGCAACGTCGAGACCGGTCAGGTCCTTGAGAAAACCTTTCGCGCGGGCGAAAAAGTCGAAACCGCGCACGTTGAGCGCGCCGACATGCAATACCTGTATGGCGATGGCGACGCGTACACGTTGATGGACAACAACACGTTTGATCAAATTACCGTAACCAAAGAACAAATTGGCGACGGCGTAAAATACCTAAAAGAGAACATGACGCTGCAAATTATGCGCAACGATGGCCGCATTATTGGCGTAGAACTCCCCAACTTTGTAGAGCTTGAAGTCACCGACACGCCGCCCAACGAAAAAGGCAACACCGCAAGCGGTGGCACCAAGGCCGCCACGCTAGAAACAGGCGCCGTGGTGCAAGTGCCGTTTTTTGTAGAGAACGGCACAAAAATCCGGGTCGACACACGCACGAATACCTATCTGGATCGCGTTTAAAGCTCATTTTTTTCTGGTTCGTCACACACACGCTCAACAGGATTTTTTTTGATGCAAGGTGTTCAATTTGGTAGCGCAACGCTTCAGCCCATTCGCTTTGGGAAGATGCCTCAAGCTATTCAGCAGGTTCCCAAATGGGGTTGGTCAGTTATGGCCTTAGCACTTTTTACTGGCGCCGGGTTAGGCCATTCCCTCAACCAAATTAACTCGCTTCAAATGGCTCACCGGAATCATCGAAGTGACACCTTTGAGCGCAGCACAAAGCAACCACACCCAGAGGCTTCGCCCAAGGGCCCGTTCGCGCATTTACTGCCCATACAAAAGTAATCCAGTCTCGCTTCAAAGACTAAGATGAATCAATTTATGCCTCGACCTAATTCAGAGTGTTGAGCAGTTGAGCAAAAGCATAAAACTCTGTATTACCCAAAAATCACATTCATTTATCTCTCTTAATAAACTTAGAAGAAAGCGTTATCTAGTTATGTGGCTTGAACTTGAAAAAATCCGCGCGCTGGCCGAACTGGCTGCCGAAAAGAACCTTGCCGAACTGACCCTGAGCGAAGACGGCAAACAAATCACCATTAAGCTGCCGCAAGCGCAAGTGGTGCAAGTGGCCACGCCGCAATTTCCGAGCCCCGTGGCTACGCCCGCAGCCATGCTCTCGTCGGTGCCTGCCAATGCTAAGCAATCGAGCGAAGCACCCATTCAAACGTCAGAAGCGACGAGCCCCCCATCATTAAACGAAACGCGCACGAAGTGCGTTAAATCGCCTATGGTAGCAACGTTCTATGCAGCCGCCTCGCCAGAATCGCCGCCGTTTGTCGCCGTCGGGCAATCCGTAACGGCAGGGCAAACCCTCTGCATTCTAGAAGCCATGAAACAGATGAACGAACTGGAATCCGACGTGACCGGTAAAGTCGTGGCGGTTTTGGCGCAAAACGGCCAGCCAGTAGAATACGGCCAGCCGCTGTTCGAGATTGAACCCGCCTAGACAAGCGACGGATATTGCGAAGCCCTTGCCCCGCACGCGCCATGGCGCAACAATAAGGGCATGACTTTAATGACACCGCTCCCCGACGCACCACCCAAGGTTAAAACGACGGTGCTCAAACCCTTCAGCCTGTTTCGGCGTTTCATGGCGCTCGAATCCGCAGGCGGAATTTTAATGATTCTCGCGGCCCTGGCTGCGTTTATCTGGGCGAATAGCAGTTACCAACAAGGCTACCAAACGTTTTTAAACGTCCCGATTGGCTTTAAAGCAGGCAATGTGGTGTTGGTGTGGCCCTTGCTCTCGTGGGTCAACGATGGCCTGATGGCCTTGTTTTTTTTACTGGTCGGCCTCGAAATTAAGCGCGAAATGATCGTCGGCGAACTGGCTTCCATTCGGCAAAGCCTTTTACCCATCTTGGCGGCTCTCGGCGGCATGGTGGCGCCAGCCCTGGTATTCTGGCTTTTACTTACGCAATTACCGCTACTGTTTCCGGCAATGTCTTCCCCGGGGGCGGGCGCGCTACAAGGGTGGGGTATTCCTACCGCAACCGATATCGCGTTTTCGCTCACCGTTTTGCAGCTGCTGGGTAACCGGGTGCCGCTGGGGCTTAAGGTGTTTTTAACAGCGCTCGCCATTGCCGATGATTTGGGCGCGGTGGTGATTATTGCGCTGTTTTACGGCCACGGTACCAGCTTGGCCTCGTTAAGCCCTGCGCTGGTTGTGCTGGTGGGCCTGTTTGTTCTTAACCGAATGAATGTGCAGCAAACGTGGCCGTATTGGCTTATGGGCGTGCTGCTATGGTTTGCCATGCTCTCTTCGGGCCTGCATAGTACGCTTGCAGGGGTGCTGATGGCCATGTTTATTCCGTGCCGCTCGGCCATAGGCGGCAAACGCTTTACAGAAATGGTGCTGGCCGAACTGGAACACTTAAAAGAAACCGGCCTAAAACGCGCCAAAAAACGCATTCTAGCCGACCGCGAACAAACCGAAGCCATCGTCGGCAT
>JAYKHY010000035.1:0-7396 GCA_035285025.1 Vampirovibrionales bacterium
CCGCTGAACGCCGCTTTGAAAGCCATTCTTAACGGCCAGAGTATTACATTTTAGGCAATTCATTTGAAGCTCTCCTCAGCAAACCTGAATGAGAAGAGTGTATCACTTAAAAACTAACACTCTCAAAGTTTTGACTCTAAAACGTCAACTTCGTCGTGAGTAAATCAGCCAGTGGATTGCCAAACCCCCTAAACCTGCCGTAGGCTGGTAGCTGTATGGTTTTTACAGAATCTGACGCACTGCGACAACCGCCGCATACTATGGCCGCCGTGCACGCGCCAAACTTGCCCGATAACGCGCCTCACGACGCGGTCGTTTCGATTGACGTTGAAACCACCGGCCTTGATTACAAAACCGAAAAAATCATCGAGATTGCAGCGGTTTTAATCGAAAACGGCGCGATTACGGCCACCTACGAGACGCTCGTTAATCCGCAATGCCGCATACGGCACTCTAGCTTTAAAGTCCACGGCATTAGCGAAGAAATGCTGGCCGATGCGCCCACCATGGACGCGGTACTGCCCGATTTTCTGGCCTTTGTTGGCGATCGCCCGATAGTGGCGCATAACGCCATTTTTGATCACAGTTTTATTAACGAGGCCTGTAAAGCCCACTTAGGCCAGCGCTTTAAAAACAAACGCATCGACACCTTTGATTTATACCGCGCGGTGTTCCCCGACGAGCCGTCTCACGGGCTGGCTGCGCTAGCCACCCGCTTTGGCGTAACGCAAAAAGACACGCACCGCGCCCTTGCAGACGCCTACACCCTTGCAGAAGTATACCCAAAGTTGCGCAAACTGTATGTGCAAAAGCTGACCTGGCAATTCAACCAGCTTGATCAGGTGGATTACTTGCTGGAGCGCTATTTACGCTGCCAAAAGCTGATTCAGGTGCTACAGGCCGAAATGGCCGACCTGAAAGAGGTGTTCAAGCTTTATTTTTCGGAAGGCGGCAGCAGCATTACCGCCAGCACCGGCGAAGAACTCAATAGTTACAGCAAACGCGGCTACAGTTATAACGATGACCTGGTTTTGCCCGTGCTGATTGAAGCAGGCCTGGTAAAAAAAGCCTACAAACTTAACGCGCGCTCTTTGGATAAACTGATTGAAAACCGCAACAAGGTGTTAACCGATGAACAGCGCGACGCACTCATCGAAGCTCGAACCGGCCTTAGCGAATCCAAAAGCGTCCAGGTGACCACACCCAGTAAGGCCAGCTTATTGCCATTACCTGCCCCTGCAGCAACGTCCGCAGCGCCAGAGGCACAGGGCTCACTTGAGCCTCAAGAAGCTCTGGAGACAGCACCGAACCCGGTAGCGGATGATAACGCTTAAGTTATTAACTCAGCAAAACGACCCTGTTCAATTGGCTTAAGGGCGCTCAGACAGCACACTCGCTAAACCCGCTTTACCAAGCCTAGCCTTAGTTAGCCCCGTTTAGCGTGGCAACTGCTGCAGCAACTGGCTTTTAAGCTTGCTTGCAGGCTGGGCCGGATTGTAATTACGGCCATCGAACAACAGCGTTTTTTGCGTGCCCATAATGTAATACACCTGCGGCGGCTCCAGACTCGGTACCGCTAGATTGTAGGTTTTAGCCAACTTGGGAGCGTCCTGTTTATCAACGTCCACCATCACCACGGCCAAACCCTGCTCGCGCGCAACGTCTTCGATGACCGGAATCACATCGCGGCAATTGGCGCACCAGCCTGCCGTAAACACCACCAGCGTTTTATCGGCCGCAATCGAGACCCTAGCCACAATCAAACCCGCAGCAATCGCAACCAGCGACCATAGGGTAACTTTAGCCCTTAACGCCGTGAATGCCTTGAAGACGGACTTTAGTAAGTCGGTTTTGAAAATGGCCATAATAAACCCGTAAACTTTCGATAAATGCCAGATTATTGTGTCGTCATCATTATTATACACGGCTTACCACCAGATAAACGTCAAATTCGGCGTTAAAAAACGACCGAAACGCTTTCTTGCACGTTTAAGGCTCGTGCAGAAACACGGTTTAGCCTAAGAATAATTTTATATGCCAGCGCCCAAATGCGGCTTAATCATTAATTAAGGAATTCAATGAATCGCTTTATTTTTTTTTAAGCGACTTAAAACAGTTTTAACCCTTACGCGCCTTAATTTGCATAACGGCTTGGGCCTCGGTAGGCCAGATTTCGAGTACGCGATCAAGCCGCGTTAGCTCCATGAGGCGATTGACGCCTTCATTTAAGCCAAAAAGGGCCAGGTTACCGCCCGCGGCCTGGCATTGCTTTAGCATAGAGATGATTGCGGCAATGCCAAAGCTATCCAGCATAGCTACTTTTTCTAAATTCAGTACAATTCGGCTATGCCCCTGATGAATCAATTCGGCCACCTGGTGCTTCAGGAGCTGAATTTTAGCGTAGTCATACTGATGCTCTACAATGTCTAGAATCAGGCATTGATCCACTTCGCGTTGAATATAATCCATAAATCAGGCTTACCCTCAGCGATTATTCTCGATTAAAACGTTTAAAGCAGACTTTTTTACAATGTACTCGCTTCAATCGTAGTATATTTCGGTAATATAAAGTCGATATCGTTTTTGGACGATTATTCGTTATGCTACCAAGCGCATCCGCGTTATGCGCTCCTCTAAAGGACCGATTTTAGGGATATTGCTCTGACCTATGCTGCTTTCACAAACAGTTTACGCATGCAAAAGCTGTAAAAGTAACGCGTTTATGCTGGCGCTGCAACCCGATTTTAAGGGCGAGGTGACTGGTAAGCTCACACCAAATGGCGATTTTGTAATGCGAGTCACCTTTAAGGATGGCTCAGAACAAAGTTTTATTGCCGATTTACTCTTTATGAACCAGTTTGCCGTGTGCAGCCATTGCAATTGTTTAGGGCAGTGGCAACTGGCGCAATAGCGTTAATTTAGTTGTTGATTTTTAATTTTTGTTTGCCCTATGAGCATTAAACGGTTTCAAAACTCTTTTTTCGCCCTCGTGGGGTTCGTTTTAGGCATTAAACTGTGCGTTTTAATGCTAGACCCCATTGTGCCCAGCGCGCAAACACCGGGGCTACCCATTTTTACCTCGTGGCGAACCGTACTCGACAGCTTTTACGCATACACCGCGTGGGTCGAATACCCCGTGCTGGTTATAATTTATTATATTCAGGGGTATTTTCCGGCAACGGTACAGTTTTTTGGCGATTGGTACCCTGCCATCACCTTCCAGGAAGCGTTAAACACTTCGGCCAACTGGAACCCCTTGGCCAAAATGGTGGTGAGTAACCCCGAGCTGCTCCAAGGCACACTCAGCATTTTTTCGGGACAACTCAATACACTCACGTTTATAAGCATGTTGTTTTATATGGCGATTAATTTTTTGATTTCGAGCATCTGCTCGTTAGTCGTAAAGCTTTGGTGGTTAATTTTTACCGAATTTAACTACGCGAAAAAACAGGAAGCCCAATTTGAAATCGCACTGAAAAAGAAAAACGAAGCCCTAAACGAGGTTGAAAGTAAGTACCACAACTTAAGTAAAGAAAACTCCAAGCTGCAAGAGTACACCATTACCGACGAGCTGACCGGCACCTACAACAAGCGGTTTTTCCTGGATCAAATCAAGAAAATGTTCGAGTTTGCCCAGCAAAATAAAAAATCCATCTCGCTGATTATGCTTGATATTGATCACTTTAAAAAACTAAACGACACCCACGGACACCTTTTTGGCGATGAAGTATTAAAGCGCGTTGCAGAAACGACACTGGCCCAAACGCCAGACTATTACTTTTGCTGCCGGTTTGGCGGCGAAGAATTTGCCATTATATTGCCCGATGCCACTAGCGAGCGCGCCATAAAACTGGCCGAAACCATGCGCCACGCTATTAGCCAGTTAAAATTCCCGAATCAAAGTCTTACGGTAACCGCGAGTTTTGGTGTTGGCACCATCGATTTTGCCGAAAAAAGTGCGTTTAAGCACTTTAAAAAATTCGATGATTTAACCAAGCTTGCCGACGATGAGCTGTATAAAGCCAAGCTGAATGGCCGCAACCAGGTGTGTTTTGCAAGCCATAGCAATAGTCAGGCGTCTTAGCGCAAATTAAGCGCTGTAATAATGAATCGCCTGCCGATGAACCGCTTCAGCGGCCTCCATCAGGCCTTCAGACAAGGTTGGGTGGGCATGCACCGTCAGCGAGACATCCTGCACCGTTAATCCAGCTTCTAGCGCCAGCGTGGCCTCGCCCAGTAGCTCGGCCATATGCTCCCCCGCGATATGTACGCCCAAAAGCCGGTCGGTGGGGCCATGGCTCACTATTTTTACAAATCCGGGCGGCGGGGTTAAATCAGGGCGCATTGCGTGGGCCCTCCCCAGCGCCACTAACGGGAAGACACCCGTTTTAACCTGTTCGGTGCCAAATTGCTTTACGGCATCGGGCTCGCTCAGGCCCACGCTTGCAACCTCTGGCGAGCAAAACACCGCAGACGGAATCGCAACCGGCGCAAACGCGCTGCCAGGCTCCTGATTTATATGCCCGCACGTCGCTAGTGCCATTTGGCTGGCGCGATGCGCCAACATCGGCCCGCCGGTTACATCCCCAATTGCGTACACGCCCGCAACATTGGTCTGGCCCGCAGCATCAATGGTAATCGCACCCCGAGCATCGAGCGCAACACCAATGGCCTTAAGGCCCAAGGCACCACTGTTTGGCTTGCGCCCAGTAGCCACCAGTACAGCGTTGGCATCGTAGTGCTGCGTTTCGCCCGTGGATGTAATCGCGATTATTTTTACCTCGGAATCACTCATCACTTGGGCCGTTTGCACATTCACGCCGGTTTCAATCAATATGCCAGCGTGTTTTAGCTGCTGCGCAATAAACGCTTGCAAGTCAGGGTCAAAACCGGGCAATAGCGTCTGCGTTCCCTCCAGAATCTGGAGATGCGCCACGCCCAGGTTTTTAAGCATGCAGGCCATTTCAAGACCAATCACGCCGCCGCCCACGATCGTCAGTCGCTCAGGCAGTGCTTGCCAGTTCAGCACATCCCGTGCGTCAACGATGGTTTTGCCATTCAAGGGCAAACTGCTAATCGTCGCGGGCACCGAACCTGTCGCAATTACCACCGCCCGCGAGGCCTGTATTTGATGATTCTGCTGCGGTCCAAACACCTCCAGGCGTTTAGAATCCAAAAACCGGGCTTGGCCCGTAATCACTGTAACTTTATGCTTAGCCAGCAACTGCTTAACACCGCCTTTAAGCCGGTTAACAATGGTTTGCTTCCAGGTTTGCAATTGGGCCAAATCCAGGCTTACGCCAGAAACGTGCAACCCCATGGCCTCAGACGTTTTTAACCGATGCACCTGTTCTCCGGCGTAAATTAAAGCCTTGGACGGGATACACCCCCAGTTTAAACACGTACCGCCCAGGGCTTCTTGCTCAATTAGCGCAACGTTCAGGCCCCGCTGCGCCAGCCGAATCGCAGCCGTGTAGCCGCCTGGGCCGGCTCCAATAACAACAACCTCAAACTCTTGAACATCGGACGCCATACGTAAATAAACCTTTGCTGTTTAAACTCAAAAAATCTCGATTAATTAGCTGATAAGTCAGTCGCTACCCGAAACTAAAATTGTGGCAAATTTTGGCCTAGCAGCGTCAGTATTACATATCTATTTTCAGAATCCATTCTAAGGTTAGAGGCAGAATCGCTTTAAACGCTATCAAACAACGCTTTGCGTACACCCTGCAATTGTATAATGCCCAAACCTTAAGTTTTTGGCATTATCCCGCAGCTGCAACGTGATTGTACCGCAGGAAGGAGAGTGCGCTGTTTTGGGATAGCTAAATAAATGAGTAAGTGATCAACGCAGGTTTCAGAGAACAAGTTAACAAAAAACGTCATTCCGTTCCCCGCCTCGCGGGGACAGGCTATCGCCGGAATCCAGGTAAAGGCAGTCTATTTTAGGATGGATACCCGCCTGCGCGGGTAGGACGAATTTGACCAATATCCCCTTGGCGATCAAATTAAAACGCTGACCTGCGTTAATCGCTTACTCATTGCCAAATAGACCCATAATGCTTGCCTGGCAGGCTTGGCCTGAACAAAAAAAATCTCCCGAATCCACCGAGGCGGTCTCAAGAGATATATGGATAGATAGAGAGAGGCAGTTGACAGGGTTGCATTTATCTTAGTATTTAGTGTTACGCAACAGCTCAAACAATTAGCTGTGTAGACTACACGGGCGAATCGCCGGCATCTGTTACGCTTGTTGTAAGAGTAAAGCATCTTCAAGAATTCAAGTTGCTGTGAAATCATATAAAATTTATAAACTGTTACAATTGTATTTCACAAGAACCCTTTCAATTTCATCAAAATCATGCCGCGTGGGTTCTTTTTTAAAACCTGTAAATACCGTACCTGGCAAGGCATTGCCTAAACGCAATAACGAAAATTGCGCAGCCATTAAGGCCTCGGGCTCCTGTAAATGGTTTACAATCCCAAGTGCATGCCCTAACTCGTGATTAATCACCGTTGCGAGTTGCTCGGGAGCTAAGGGCAAGCCCGTTTGTGGATGATGCGTTAAAATCAGAACAACCACTGTCTGCGCATCTGTATGCACATTTGGGGGCGTTTCCGTCAAGCGTTGCGTTAATCCCATTGCGTTATTAGGCCGGCGTTGCCAAACACGCTGCATAGCCTCGGGCAGGGCGCTCGCCTCCCGAAAAAAATAAAGCTTCACGTGCAAGCGCGCATCAGGCCCATCAGTCACAGCCACGCCAGATGCTTTACTAGCCGCATCAAGCAGCCCCAATTGAGCCGCGTACGGCACACCATACGGGCTTAGCCAAAGCTTAAGCCCCTGATTAACCAGTCCACGCAATCTAAGCGCACTGGCCCCGTACTCTGGCAGCACAAGCCGTTGTTGAGTCTGGCAGGCCCCGGCAGAATTACAGAGAAAGACTTCAGCCTTGACTTTTAGGCTGCACACAGCCTGTGGCGGGCCCGCAAATGCCTTGCCCTTGGCGCCTACGCAACAAACAACCAAAACTACAATCCAAAGCACGCGTCGCGCGCACGCAAGATTTAAACGCACCACTTAATTTGCCTAAAGCCATTCAGCCTAAAATCGCTAAAGTAACACCAGTTAAAGATCGATGCTCGTAAAGCATTTTTATACTAACGCGAAGTAACTTTTGAATCAGAAGTTTTGTGCAGCATTTATCAATGCCAGCTACAGAACAGGCCAGCCCTAAGCAGACAAGCGCGGACACACATTATATTTTAGGCATTGCTAAGCAACTGAGAGTTTTTGAAAGAGCAAAGCCAGGCTGAGCTTGAGCATTTCTAGAGATTTTGAGTAACAGAAGCTTTTTCGTTTGCAGCGAGCCAAATAATGCCGTATTTGAGCATT
>JAYKHY010000036.1:0-68590 GCA_035285025.1 Vampirovibrionales bacterium
AATGCTCAAATACGGCATTATTTGGCTCGCTGCAAACGAAAAAGCTTCTGTTACTCAAAATCTCTAGAAATGCTCAAGCTCAGCCTGGCTTTGCTCTTTCAAAAACTCTCAGTTGCTTAGCAATGCCCTTGTTTTTTATGCTGGCCAGCCGTGATGTGGCGCGATTACGCTTACCCTTACCCCTTAAAAGCGCGTTTTAGGTGAGTCTGGCACGGATTGCATGTGCCGGGTTACTGCGTTACGCTGGGAGCGTTTTTTAGACAGATTACAGTGGATTTACAACAGGTTTTTACCGTGATGGACGCGCAATCATCGCCAGAGCTGGCAACACTAAAGCTGGTCTTGCCCAAAGGGCGAATTCAGGAAAAAGTTCAGGATTTACTGGCCAAAGTAGGCGTTACGTTTGCCAGCACCAGTCGCTCTTACCGGCCGGTGTGCAACCGCAACGATATTGACATTAAAATCCTGAAACCCCAGAACATTGCCGCGTTGGTGGGCCTGGGCCGCCACGATTGCGGGTTTACGGGCCACGACTGGGTTCAGGAGCAAAAGGCTAACGTGGTAGAGCTGCTGGATCTAGGCTTTGATCCGGTGCAGATTGTGGCTGCCGTGCCCGAAGCGTTTGCGCAACAGGATTTGGCGCAGCGCGCCCAACAAACGCCGCTGGTAGTGGCCTCGGAGTACCGGCATTTAACCGAGCGGTATTTGCAGGCTAAAGGCATTGCGCACGTGTTTATCCAGTCTTACGGGGCTACCGAGGCGCTACCACCCGAAGATGCTGACATGATTGTGGATAACACCGCCACCGGCAGCACGCTGCGGATGAACCGACTTGTGATTGTCGATGAGTTGTTGCGCAGTACCACGCGCTTTGTTGCGCACCCGCAAGCGCTCGAGGACCCGGTTAAGCGTGCGATTTTAGATGAACTGGTTATGCTGATGCGCAGCACGCTGGATGCTCAGCGCCGCGTTTTGCTCGAGATGAATGTTTCGCCTGAGGCGTTTGATGCGGTGGTGGCCATGTTGCCTGCCATGCGTTCGCCAACGGTGTCCAGTTTGCACGGGCAGTCCGGGTTTGCGATTAAAGTAGCCGTGCCTTCGCCGCAGGTGCCGGGGTTAATTCCTAAGCTAGTGCAGGCCGGCGCAACCGACATTTTGGCCTACAAACTCGAGAAAATTGTAGCTGGCTTGTAGCGAATCATTTAGAGCCAGGCTTAAACAAACGGGCTAAAAGGTGTTGGCGTTCACATTAAAAATACTAACGAGGAATAGCAACAGGGGCTACTTCGCTTACATTAATAGCTTCAAAGTTGTGGACGGTAATGTTTTTAAACGTGCCGTCGATATTTTTAAACTGTAGAGTTTTGGTGTTGGCATCAACATTAATTACTTTCACTTGGTCTGGATAGACCACCCTGATATTTAACGTATCGGTGCCCGTGCCGCCGTTAAGCGTGCCAATATCTGGCGTTAAACTAAAAAAGTTATTCGCATCAAGATTCACCAGATCGTTACCGCCGCCGGTGCTTACATTGCCGTGGGTGCCTCTCAGCGTGAGCACGTCTCGCCCTGCACCGCCGGTGATGTTACCTGTAGTTGAAGAATAGCTCGAAGAAAATCGATTTGTGCCATCGCCCAGGTTGATGTGGCCTGTTTGAGAGCCACGTGAATTAAAAAATACGGTTGTTTCAGAGCCTATGTCGCCTACAGAAACAGTATTGTCGCCATTACCTGTTACACTTTAGGCAGATTAGCCGAGTTAATTCGCCCAGGTTATGGGCTCGGGGTTTGGGTCGTCAAAACGTTAAAAATATGTTTAAATGGCTTTGGTTGTTTGTGCCTGCTTTTAAACAGAAAACAAGTTTGTGTGCAGACCCAAAATTTAGGTAAAGGCCGGGTTAAACGTTTTTCTGGCGAACGTCTGAGTTGTTTTTTGTGTTGTGTGTAGGGGATTTTATACCAGGATTGTTACCGTTTTTTGGGGCTGATAAAAAATTCCAAGGACCCGCAGCGTTTATTACCCACTGTTTTAGATGAATTGATGGCATTTTTAGGAGGGCTTGCAAATGCATTTAACCGAAACGACCCGTGCCAATCGTGTGAGTCTGCTCAAGTTTTTACTGGCCGAGCGCCAACTGTTAAAAGGGATTGCAGGCATTGCCGAAACACGCTGGCCGGTTATAGAAACCGTGATTGAAGCGGCCAATCAGGCAGGGCAACCGATGGCGATTGATATTACCGCCGAGCCTGCCATTGTTAAATCCGCGCGTGCGCGCACGCATTTGCCCTTGTTTGCCTCGGCAGTAACGGCCGAAGCGTTGGTACAGGCCGCTTTGGCAGGTGCTGATGCTTTAGAGCTGGGTAATTACGATGCGTTGTATGAGGCGGGCGAGTTTATTGATGCCGTTGATGTGCTCACGGCCTCGCGCGAGTTGCTGTTCCAGCTCAAGCGCCTGGGGCTTTACGGCCGTGTGCTTACCTGTGTAACAATTCCGGGCCACTTGGCGCTGGATTCGCAGGTGAATCTTGCGCTTGCGCTTGAGGCGATGGGCGTTGATATGTTGCAAAGCGAAGGCGCTGTGCGCCAGCTTACTGCCGACGCGGACATGCCCAAAGCGGCTCCGCTAACGGCTACCGAAAAAGTGGCATCGTCGCTCAGAGCCGTTCGCACCCTTGCGGCTGCGGTTCGGATTCCGGTGATGGCCGCGAGCGGCTTCGAGGCTAAAACGGCGCAGTCTGCCCTGGAAGCTGGCGCAAGCGCAGTGGGCGTTGGCCGCAGCTGGCGTTTACTGGGCGAGGCGGATGTGATGGCTGCAAGTGCGCGCGACATGCTTTGCGCGCTGCGCACGGCAACCATGCCTGCATTGTGTGCCACAATGCCCAAATGCGATGCGGTTAAGGCTGACTCAGCGGTCTTAAAAACCTTGACAGCGGCTTAAACTTGGGCGCTAAACTAGCGCGTCAGGCGTACAAAGCAATAGGCTTGCGAGGCTGCCGTTCGGATTGGCTTTGCGAGTCTTTTTTGCCGCGTGCGTCTTCCGGGTTGCCTTGCTGACTAAACTGGAAGCTCATAAACGCCCCGCCGTTACCACTTGAGTTGCTGCCAGTGTGCCCCGAGGCTAAGGCCTGTATTAGGTTTTGCGTCTGGTCTCGCCAGGCAAGCGGACTGTGCATGGCTTGGGCCTGTTTGCTGCCATCCGAGATATACACCGGCAATGCGGGCATAAAGCCATCCAGGCCGCGGGTTAATTGTTGAGAAAGCTCAATGACGCCGGGTGCTTGGGGCTGTCCGGGGCGCGTGCGTGTCAATAAATCGCTCTTAATCCCAAAATCTGGCGTGTTGGCGGGCAGGCTAGCCGTAGCGCCCAGGCTTAAAGTCTCTGTGCCGCCCAAGGTGATTGATGAGGACTCTTGCGCGGTTAAGCTATTATTTAAAGAGCCTCTGGCAGCAGCGTCGCTTATATCAGAGGTGTATAGTGGCGTTTGCGAAGCTTGAGATAAAAGCGTGCCAGTTTGGCTGACGCCGTTAAAGCCTGCATCTAAGGGTGCGGCAAAGCCTCTGGCGGGTTGGTTAAGCGTGTTTGCGCCAAATACGCCAAACGGCTTAAGGCGCGGACTGGTTTTGCCTGTTGTGCCCACCGAAAATTGCGCGCCCGTGGTGATTTCTGCGCGATTAGCAAGCTCGCCTGTGCTGCCCAGAAGCGTGCCTTGCGCGGGCGCAATCTGGCTGCCTAAAACGGTGCCTGCGCCATCGGTGCGTACTTGCAGGCCCAGTCTGGGAATCAAAAAATTGGGCTGGGTGGGCGTGTTAATCAGGGTGTCTAGCGCCTCTTCGGTAATGCTGTACTGCCGGGCCTTGTCTTCAAACGCGGCGGGAATCTTTGGGGCTGTTTTTGGTGCAGATTCGGCAATTAGGCGGCCTTGCGCGTTAATGCCTAAGGCTTGCTTGAATGTATCAAGTGCGTCTGCGGGTTGAGCATTTAAAAGGCTTGCGGCGGGTTGGCCTGGCACAAAGCCAGACACTTGATACGCCTGAGTGGTTGCCGTGAGGCTTGCGTTTGCTTTTGCCTGGGCGGGGCTCGGGTTAACGCTGTAGGTGCTGCCGTTAAACTTTAGGGTAAAGCGGCTGTCTGCGTTCAAGGATTGCTGGCGGGCAGTGGGCACCGGATAACGCGTTTGCGCGAGCCTGAACAGCGGCAGGCCGGGTAGATGCGTTTGAGCCCCAGAGAGAACCATAAATTCAGCTTCCAGCGGTTTAATGCGCAGCGTAAATGCGTTAATTCACTCCCATTAATGATGCGCACAGAGCCAAGGCACTCGCTGGCGCATTGTTTGCAGATTTAATAATGTATCGGCGGCTTATACGGTAAAGCGTACTCAGGTTTATGCAGCGGGCATAAATTTGTTACGGAGTGTTACAAGCTTCACCCAAAAGCCGCACGAGAAGGCACAGGCATCCAATAAAATGTTTTTATATAGATAAGATTTTGTAGGGAGTATCCTGTCGTGTTTTACGGCAGATAAAAACGTGACGCGTTGTCGTTTCGTTTTTTAACACGCTGAGAGGGTGGGCGAGTATGTCTGAAAATATTTCAGATGCTAAGTTAGGTACGTTAAAGGTCGGTAACCAGACCCAGGTCACGACGGCCAAGGGTCAAAAAGTTTTAGTGAACACCGCTGACCATGAATCCGTGTTTGCCAAGCAGAACGGTGACGAAACCCTTGTGAGCGTTTTTAGCTCTGATGACAAGGCCAAAATTTGTCATACCAAGCCCAGCCGTGAACTTTCGATTCAAGGCAAAAAAGGCAATACCAAGGTGTACGCCGCGTTAAAACCGGACGAGCAAAAAAAACTGTATAACACCTTTAAAAAAACGAATCCCAATGATGATAGCAGCCTAACGCTGGCAACAATGTTGGGTGGAAAAAAGCAGGATGAAGATGCCTCTTTAGACAAGGCACAGAATAATTCAAGCGCGTTGCAGCAAAAAGTTCAGGCGATGCTGGATACGTCCAAGCACAGCGTGCCCTTCCAGAATGAAAAAGGCCTGAACAAGGTGCAGCAGCAATTTGAGCAAGGCAAATTATCTTTGCCAGAAGCTGAGGCAAAAGCGAAGCAACTAGAAACAAAAAAGGTCGGGCTTTTAGGCGGTGCGCTGCGTGGGGCGTCGTTGGGCGTTGTGCGTAACGAAGGCACGCAAGAGGGCCTTGATAGCATGGCTGGCGACATGGCCGGTAGCATGGTTAGCGGCTTAGGGGTAAATGCATTGGTTATAGCTGGTGCAAGTAAATTATCTAAAGGGGCTAGCGGTAAAAAGAAGTTGTTACTGGCAGGCACGGTAGGTATTGGCTCTTCGATTGCCTCGGGGGTGCGTACCTGGCAGGATTCGCTTGCCAATGATGGCAAAGTTGATGCAGCCGAAGGCTGGAACATTGCACTGCAAGCAGGCTCTGGGTTTATTGGCGGCGCTGCCGGCACTTTGCTTGGGGCGCATGCGGGCTCTAAATGGGGGCTACTGGGGGCTGCAGGTGCCGACGTGGCTTTGGGCAATGGGCTGGGTTTAGGTAGCCTTGCGGTTAGTAACCAGATAGCCGGACGTGATAATTTGCTTGAAGGCTGGGAGCAAACCGTTGCAGCCTCGACTGCGGGCTCCTTGGTGGGCACAGGCATTGGGGTCGCGAGTAATCATTTTTCGGGTAAAGCGCCTGAATCCAACTCTGAAGTTAATAACCGTGATGGAGTGACCGTTCCTGAAGGAAGCTTTGATGATAAACCGCAAGCGAGTCCCTCTTCAGATTCGACGCCGATTAAAACGGGAGCATGGACTGAACAAGAAACTAAGGAAATTGAAGCCAGTACAAAAAGACTAGAAGAACTTAATGAAAGACTTCGTAACAGGAATAAGTCCAGCTTAAATGATGCTGACACTGTCTCTGACCCATGGGACGGGGCTGAACCTTCAAAAAGTTCACCGGACGTTAAAACGCCTAAGCCGGAAGCGAGTGCGCCAAAACTGTTGCCGCCAGCCGGCGAGCTGAGGTTAAACGGGCGTGAGCCGCTTTTAAGTGCGCTCACCAAGGCGGATCCTAAAAGCGCAACCAGCGCCCTAAAAATTAACCCTACGTTCGATCTTTCAACGCAAGAGGGTCGCGCCGCCGCTTATCTGTCTGTTTTAAAGGATGTTGATCCGTCTGATTCATCTAAGCCGCCAACCAGCGGAAAACTGAGCCAGGCGGGCGATGCACTGGTCGAGATTGCGCGCAATGAGGGTAATACAAACGAGGAAATTCGGACCTTACTAACAAAAGCAAAAGACTATTACGAACGCGCGGGCAAGTTGGCGCAAAACGAGCAAACAATCCCTGGCGCGCAATCCGGTGGCAGTGACCTAGAGGCGCCAGCCAATAATGATATTGCGGCGCAGAACCTGAAAAAAGCGCGCGAGCTTAAGCGTTTGTTAAACGAACCGGTTGAATGGCAGAATGACCCGAAACAAGCGCAGCTTGAGCCCACCACGATTGATGTGCCCTATGAGGAAATTCCGGGCAACGTGCTCGAGGCCTCAAACGCGCAGGTTGAGCGCATACAAGCCACACCGGATGCAGCCTTTGGTGCAGACGAAGCGGATACCGTGATTGCGCAACTAGAGCAAGCGCACGCCAAGCAGCACGCGCTGCAGGAAGGTAAACGCATTGCAGGCCTGCCCGAGCAAACGCAGCAAAATCTGCTGAAGCGGGCGCAACAGCAATCGCCCGAAAAAAATCTACGCACTGTAGCCGATCTGATTCGGGAGGTTAGCGAGCCAAAATCTAACGAGGCTGGTCAAGCTTTGCTGCCTGGCGCGCCGTCGCTGATGACCAGCCGCTCGTTGGTGCAAGAGCTTAGCAATGATTTGGCGGTAAAGCTCCGTCAGGGGCAGCTTTCGCCCCAAAAAGCCATCGAGTTGTCGGGCGCGCTGATTCGCCGCGCCGAGTCTCGGCCGGCCTACCGGATTGCTGACAGTGACCTGCTGCCTGTTCGGCAATTGCAGGCTGACGCGATTCAGGCCAAACTAGGCGAGCTTGAGGCGCAAGCTCGTGCTAATGGCCCCAAAACGCGCTCGTTGCCGCCCGCGCAGTGGGATAAACCCATGCTCAACAGCGCCATAGATCAGTTTATTGCCGCGCAAGAAGCCAAGCTAAAGCTGAGTCCTAGCGACCCAACGGCAACAAAAGCCATTGCCGATGCCGAGGCGTTCAAGCGCAAGCTTAATCACGCTAACTTAAACGCTGCAAATGATTCGAGCGCGCTTGCGCTCACGGAAAGTGATCACGCGACGTTGCAGGCATTGATTGACCATAAGCGCGAGGCACGCAATGTGAACGTCACGGAAAAACTCAACCAAGAGATTGATCATCTGCGCAGCATTGAGCGCTACGGCAGCCCAGACCCTGCACGGGCTACGGCGCTTGAACCGGGCGTGCTGGACGCGCCCACGTTGCACGGGTATTTGGATGCGTTTATTGGTGCTAAAGAAGCACAACGCACCGCCGGCGTAGACGTGCCACAAGCCAATCTGGCGATTCAGCAGGCAAAGGCGTTTCAGGATAAGCTTATTCTGGCAACTGGCGATGAAGCTGCGATTCAAGAGTTAATTAAACGCTTAAAATCAGATATTGAGCCTTCACGTAATCCGCAAATCAATCGGCAAAGTTCGACGACACACAAGCAAAATATATTAGAGCTTATTAACTTAGCAGAAGCAACACAAACAGCCATTATTAAAAATGAGCCGCGCCCTATTGCGGACGTTGATACGCTGCTGGAACAAAGCGGCTTGGCCAAAGCCGCCGCCCAACAGCCCGTGCCCGAAGCCAACTGGAGCCAGGTGCCCGATGCTGAGCGCCCCAAGGTGTTTCAGGATGGCTACAACACGCCCGGCCCGAACGTGATTCAGGATTGGTGGAAAAACCGAGGCAATAAACCAGCCGAAGTCGCCACGGCAAAAGATACGCCCCCTGCTGATGTCTCTGACGCGACGCCAAAAGCGCTGCCTGAAAAACAGGGCTTTAACTGGCGCAATCCGTTTGGCTGGAATAAAAAACAAGCGCCCGCCGTTGCGCCTGAGAGCACGCCGCCAACGCCAGAGCCCTCAACGGAGTCTGCATCAACTTACGAGGCACCCAACCCTTGGGATGATGCGCCTCCGGCCTCGGATCCAACAATACCGGTTAACGCAGAAGTCGTGAGCGAAACGGTTCCTTCAACTGCGACCGCGAGTGAGTCTGACCTACCCCAACTGCCGCCTGCAGCGGGGTTAGATTGGTCGCGGCTGAGAAACCCCTGGCAAACAGTCAAAAACGATATTCAAGCGACGACCGCGACGCTGCGCGGCTTAGGCGACTCAGAATTGGGCTTTATTGAGCGTAACAGACAAAACGCGCTAGCGCTGGATGCCGCTGGCGCGCCTAAAGCCGCCGAAGCGGTGGTTACAGAAAGTTCAGCCGAGCCCGCGCCCGCTAACGTTGAGCCTGCGCCTACGGCCGAGCCTGTGCCACAGGCCGCGCCCAGCGCGTCGCGATTCCCGGAAGGGTATCAGGCGTCGGGGAAATCGGGTAAGGCAATGCTTGCGTTGGATAAAGCGCTCAAGATTCAGGCCGATGGCATCTCGATGATGCCCAGCTTGCGCCTGACCAAAAATTACGAGGCGGCGTCTAAAGGCCTAACGAAGCTAGGTGTGAATCTTTCGGCCGATGAGTTAAGCGCGGCGGCGAAGAAAAACCAGCTGAGCGAGGTTATTTTTAACGAGCTTTACGCCAAAAAATACCCGCAGGCAACTACGGAGATTAACAATAGTGGCGCGCCTTCGCAAAATATAGCGGCTGAGCCTGTCAAGGCCGAGCCGGAGTCTATCTCCGTACCTGGCACACCTGTCGCTGATGAGACTCATACAGAGTCTTTTCAGCCAAACACACTCATAGGGGATCTTCTTAATGAAAACAAGCCAGAGCAAGCATTGGAAGTAGCTCGACAAGCTTTATCGGTAGAAACCGATCCTCAATCTGTTGATCACTTAAATCAGCGCATTCAGGAAGCAAACCTACAAATCGAGGCCCAACAAAAAGTGCAGGCTGAAGCTGATGCAAAAGAGCAAGAAGCCAAGCAAAAAGCTCAGGCTGACGCGGCTGAAAAAGCGCAAGTGGCTGCAAAACAAGCCCAAACAGAAGCTTCCGAAAAAGCGCGCCTAAAAGCCCCACAAAAAACGCAAGAGGCTAAATCGCATCAAGTTTCGCGTGCTCAAGCGGCCGAACAAATTTATCAGCAACTCTTGGCTGACTTTGATACAAAAATAGCGGAAGCGTCAGAGTCTGGATTTATCAATAAGGATAAAATTGCTCAAGATAAAGCGAGATTTGAAAATTCAATGTCTTTGGACCAGTTGAAAGCAGCCGTTAAGTCTCCTGATGCCTTTGCCTCTTTTGTAGTGTCTCAAGATAATGATCGCGTTAACGGCGGGCGTAATATTTTTGCGGCCTATCAAGCGATTTTGGCTAACTCACAGACCAAAATACCATTACCCGAGCCCGTTGCAGATATTCTTGTGCGCAGGCTTACGCTAAGTAACCCGACTGCAAACAGAGCTGATCTTAAACAACTTTTGATGCAAGACGCAAATTTAACCCCAGAGACGCTTGAACAGTATTTTAAAAAGTATGTAAACTCTATTGAATCAAGTGAGGATGGCATTGCGTGGAAAGCAAGTGAGGGTGGCTCACGCAGCATCTATGAGATGAATAGTTTAGACGAGTCGCCTGCGAATGTGCTTTAAACAGCCATTTGAGTAATTTTATTGATCTTGATTCGTTTAAATCGATAGAAACAAGACTGTACGACGCGATGATTAAAGCCTTAGGCCAACAGGGTATCGAGGCGAGATATCATCTGGATGACATAGGTCGCCCTATATTTGAAGAAAAAATAAACGGTACTTGGCCGTAAAGGGGTAATACGTTTAGGCACACTTGTTTTGCCTTGTATTGTATTTGACACACCCTCGCCCTCGCGGTTAAATAGCAATACGTGACGTTTTTAAACAAATAAGGCTAAATTTTATGTACGCTGTGGTGTCCATTAACGGAAAACAATTTAAACTCGAAGCAGGCAAATATACCGATATTGACCTGCTGGCTGATAAGGCCGAAAACGATGCCCTGACGTTTGATCAGGTGCTGTTTGCCGCCGATGATGCGGGCAAAGTGCTGATTGGCCAACCGGCCATTGCAGGCGCAAGCGTAAACGTAACAGTGGTGCGCCATTGGCGCGGCCCCAAAACGCTGGTGTTTAAGTACCGGTGCAAAAAAGGCACGCGTAAAAAGAATGGACACCGGCAGTCTTACACGCGCATCCAGGTGGATGCCATTAAATTGCCCGCGTAACGTTACTTTTTTAAAACAAACTTATTAAAGGAAGCACAGGTTATGGCACAGAAGAAAGGCGCGGGTTCTACAAAGAACGGGCGCGATAGTCAAAGTAAACGTCTGGGCGTCAAAAAATTTGGCGGTCAGCAGGTGCTTGCAGGCAATATTCTGGTGCGTCAGCGTGGCACCAAGTTCCACGCGGGGGCCAATGTGGGCATTGGTAAAGATGACACGTTGTTTGCCCTGACCGAAGGCGTTGTGAGCTTCCAGAAGCAAAAAACCCGCTGCAAAGTGCACGTGTTGCCGGTTGCAGAAGCGGTTTAACGCCATAAGCAAACGTTTAAAACCCCTGATGAGGCAAGAAGCACGTCAGGGGTTTTTTGTGGTTAATTATGCCACCTGATTGGCCAGTTGGCCGCAAGCGGCGTTAATATCTGCGCCGCTCGCTAGGGATGTTAGCTAGCTGGACGGTGAAGAATCATTGGCCGCGGGCGATTGCAGGCGGTTAATGATACCCGTCTTGATTTGATCTCGAAGACCTCCATTATCGGTTTTTGCGCCTGATTCTGCGGCTGATAGCATGCCGGTCAGCTTTTCGGAAAGAAGCACGCTCATCAGGCCTTCCATCAGGTTGCCGCCATCGGAGCCCCCCATCGAAATTTTGGGGACAACATCGACTTTAGATTGCTCAATGGCTTCAGCAAAGCGCTGCATTACCTGTTGCACCAGCTGGAATTGCGGCCCGCCGTAAGCGGCCACTTGTTCTTCTATGGCCATGGCTTGCGCAATCCCGACGCGGGCGGCGCGCTAGGCTTCGGCGTCTGCAATCAGCTTGATTTTTTGCGCGTCGCCATCGGCCACAATGCTAATACGGCTTGCTTCGGCTTCTGCAAGCGCTTTAATTTGTTGCGCCTGTTGCTGCGCGCGCGCCAGATCGGCTTTACCTTGGTTACTTTGGACGTTAATACTGATTTCTGACTCGGTCAATAGGGTTTGCTGCTTGGCCCGGGCCTCGGCCTCGCGGAGTTCTTTCTCTTTGACGGCCGCTTTTTCTTGCCGGTTGTAGGTTTCCACCTGTTCCTCGGCCACTTGTCTGGAGCGCAACTGATTTAGGATCATCTCGATTTGCTGATCGCTCTCTTTAGAGCCTGGCGTGCCAATGAGTACTTCTTCCAGCTCAAGATTATAGTGCGCAAAGCGCTCGCGCATCTCGTTAAGTGATTGCTGCTGGATAAAGCTTCTTTCCTGGATCAGCTGGATTAAGGTTCTGGTTTGGCCCACGTTTTTAAAATAGGCGGCCACCATCGGGTCCAGCGTTTGCTCAACCAGGCGCTTAATATCGCCAAAACGTTGAATGACCAACGGCGCTTTACGGTAGTCAATATGGATAACCACCGACAACGGCAGCGTCGGTTCAAACGCATCCTTGGTAATTAAATTGACTTCAGACAAGTTTTCATCCAGTCGGTGGGTCCCGGCCTGGTTGCTGATCCATTTTAAAATAATGTTGGTGGTTGGCACCATAATTATTTTGCCGGCGTAGGTGTTAAACGCGTATTTACCAGGCAATAACGGTAGATTCCAAACGCCTCGATAGCCTTTGCCGACCATCTCGCCATGGTTATAATCTTTGCCGCTCAGGTCTTCGCCAATCTCGCCTGTATACGAGACGACCACGCCGGCATTGCCAACCTCTACAATTGTTTTAGGGATCATCTCGACGGTGGCAAACAGACGGTTAATGTAATATGTACCCTCGACCAGCACTTGCAGCTGGCGGCCGCGTTTTCCACCGGCAGCAAGGAATTTGTCCGGATCCTGAAAGTTGTTATGGTAAACCTCGGGCACGGTTTGGTCGTCGCCCACCGTTTGCGCAATAATTTCGTTAGGCTCTAACGAAGGACCGTCGTGTACCGTAACTATGCCAACCAGATCGTCAGCGTCTTTAATTACAATTGGCGAAAACCCGTTACGCTCTAGAATGAGCTCTCTCATCCGCTCGAACATCTCGACTTCGTTTATGTCCAATGGTAAATAATATAAATGATCTTCCGTCAGAATCACGAACTGGGCCAGGTTTATGGCATAGGTGCCTTCGCGCAAGATTAGTCTTTGTGGGCCTTTTTGCCCACCAGCTTTAAGAAACACTTCTGTGTCCTGAAAATCTTTTGCAGAAATATTGGCCGCTAGCGCTTGCGTAGAAGGTAGCGAATGGCCGTCTCGGGCAAAGACGTAGCCAATTTTACCCTGAGGAATGGTGACCAGGGGCATAATATGCACCCGGTATTGCAGTGGCACCAAAAAGTGCCACCCCCCCCTTAAAATATGAGGTTGGAACCCAGCCTCGCCACCAAGGGCAATAAGTCCAGATTTAACAGACCCATTAAGGCTAAAAAACTTTTCGACAATGCCCACCCTGGCGTTTGGAATATAGCGAACCGTTAATGCGATTAGACTCAGCACAAGTACCGTGAGGATTGTTAGATAGGGATGAGCCAACACAAAATCAGTCATTTGACATAGCGCTCCTGTTGCTGTTAATACCTTACGGGCGGGGGATATGGCGCTATTAAAGCAAGGCTCGAAGCGTTCTGCATCCTATATCAAGAGGCTTGCTCAAAATTAGAAAAAAGTTTGCTATGCAACATTCGAAGAGTGTTGATTGGCCAGTTGGCCGCAAGCGGCGTTAATATCTGCGCCACGCTCCAGGCGAACCGTCACTTTACGTCCGTAACCGCTCACAATCTCTCGAAACGTCTCGATGGCTTTAGGGCTCGAGCGTTTTAAGGCTTCGCCGCCCGGCGGCAGCAATTGTGCCGCAATCGGGTTATACGGAATCAGATTCACGTTGCATTTAAGGCCTTTTAACTGCTGCGCCAGCATGTGGGCTTGGGTCGGGCTATCGTTAATGCCCGCCAGCATAATGTATTCAATCGTCAGGCGCCTGCGGGTGGTGTTTACATAGTGGTGCAGGGCCGGCAGCAGCTCTGCGATGGGGTATTTGGCGTTAATCGGCATAAACGCGCTGCGCGTGGTGTCGTCGGGCGCGTGGAGCGAGACGGCCAGCGTGACGGGCAGGGCTTCTTGTGCCAGTCGATAGATGCCCGGTACTATCCCTGCGGTCGAGATAGTCATGCGGCGCATGCCGACTTCGGCCGACTGGTTGAGCAGCATCATGGCCGGAATCACGTTATCCAGATTCAGGAGCGGTTCGCCTTGGCCCATAAACACGATGTTTCTGACTTCTGCTTGCGCTAAATGTTGCACGTACAGGTATTGGTCCACGATTTCGGCGACGGTGAGCTGGCGTTTAAAGCCCAGTTTGGCTGTGGCGCAAAAGTGGCAGCCAACGGCACAGCCGGCTTGGCTGCTAATGCACGCCGAGAGCGTTCCGCGCTCCTGGTAGGGCATAAGTACAGATTCGATTCTATAGGGCGACGCGTTTGCCGGCGATGCTGCACCAGTCGCGGGGCCTGGCAAATTTGCTGGCGACGCCAGTTCAAACAAAAACTTTTGCGTCCCGTCCCGGCTTTGCTCGCGGGTGTGTAACGTTAGGCAGCCGATTTGCGGGAATTTTTCGGCCAACTTGGCCCGAGTGCTTTTTGCCAGATTGCTCATGGCCTCGTAGTCTCGAACGCACTTGACATAAAGCCATTGATGCAATTGCTCAGCCCTGAAAGCCGGTTCTTCCATCGATTGCATTAAGGCTTGCAGGCTTGTCAAATCATGCCCAATCAAGTAGCTGGGTTCGGGTCGTATCTCGTGTTGCGCTTCGGGTTGGCGTTTTGGACTGTCCGGTTTCATCATAGCCTTATCAGTATGCGGCAATAAGGCTTTAGTCGCCTAAAAAAGAGGGGCTTTAATGTATCAAGTTGTAACAAATCAAAGCGTAATTTTAAAAATAAAACAATCATAAAAATTACTGATTGTTTATTATATTGGAGAATGGTTTAAGATCGCAGATCCACATTCTAGGAAAGTGAACATCACAATATCGTCATTGAATTGTTGGCTAAGTTCAAATTGCATCCATTACGTATAAACAGTTCGATCTCTCTTTTGGGCTAAATGTTCGTTTTTTAAAACTTGAAACTCTAAAAAAATTTCGAGGAGGTTACCAGTCCAATGTCATCCATAACACCAAATATGGTGCAAGTAGGCAATTATTTTGCAAATGGTGCGCTAACGGCAAACATGTCGGGGCAGTCTTCGCTGCAAACCGGTATGTGGGGCACCTCTGCAAGTGTTGCCGGCCCGTTGGCGTTTGGCGCGCACAACGTGGTTGATAATTTGCCTGGCACATCGCCATTTGGGGCCTCTTACACGGCGGCATCCATGACCAACCCTCAAACGTTTGCAGCCGGCGGGCAAAATCCGTTTTCGCCAATTCCGGGTGCTAACTACAGACCGTTTAACCTAAATCCGCAAATCGAATCGCAGCTGATGCAAGCCGGTTGGCAGCCGCCAGCACAGGCTGCACCGCAGTTTGGTCAGGCTGCTCAGCTAGGTCAGGTTCCGCAATATGGTGCTCCTGCGGTTCAAACAGCGCCTACGACAGCGCCAGCAGCTGATGGTAACAATTTGCTGAGTGGTTTTGTGGACTGGCTAAACGCACGCTTGCAAACCAATGGCACCGGTCCGGGCGGCATTAGCAGCCGCCAGATTACACCGTTTGGCGACTACACCACGAAAATCGGCCCCGGTGGTGGTATTGCCAACGTTGGATTGCTGGGTATTCAGATTGCGGGCGACGCAATCGGGATGCGGCGAATGGTTGGCAACCCCGGCATTATTCTGGATTATGCAGGTTCGGGCTACACCAATACGAACTTCTTGCAGCAAGGCCAGTTCTTCTCGGTATAAAAACCGTGAATCACGCAAAAACGTCTCTTTTAGCAATAAAAGGGGCGTTTTTTTTGCGTTTTAAATTTTTTTGAATAAAAACGGCGCTTCTGCCTCATCTGCACGCCCTAATGCGTAACGCGCTGCTTTAGGGCCTGGCACTGTTGGTTGTAAAAATCGTCAAATTGGCCGTTTAACACGGCCTGCCGCGCCTGCGCGGTAAGTCGTACCAGATAACTGACGTTATGAATGCTCAGCAGCGTTTTGCCTGCGGATTCGTTGAGGCGTAACAAGTGCCGAATGTAAGCGCGGCTGTGGTTACGGCAAGCCTCGCATGGGCAATCTTCCACAAGTGGGGCAAAATCTTCGGTGTATTGGGCGTTTTTTATGTTCTGGCGACCGGTTGGCGTAAAAAACGCGCCGTGGCGCGCCACGCGGGTGGGCATTACGCAATCAAACAGGTCAATGCCCGCATGGATGCCCATCAGCAAATCTTCCGGGGTGCCGACGCCCATTAAATAGCGCGGTTTATCGGCAGGCAGCAAGGGGGCTGTAAAGCGGGTAATGGCCGCAACTTTGTCCTGAGATTCGCCAACGCTGACGCCGCCGATGGCATAGCCGTGTGCCGGGTATTGTGTGACGGCCTGCACGGAGCCTTCTCGCAAGGATTCAAACGTGCCGCCTTGCACAATCGGGAAAAGTGCTTGATCGTCCGGGCGGGCGTGCGCTTCAAAGCAACGCTCCAGCCATCGGTGGGTGCGCTCGGTAGCGCTGCGGACTTGCTCAAACGTGGCTTGCCCCGGGGGGCATTCATCAAAAGCCATCATCACATCTGGCCCCAGCGCGTTCTGGATGGCCATGGATTCTTTGGGGCCAATAAAATGCGCCGCGCCCGAGACCGGATCGCGGAACGTGACGCCCGCCTCGGTAATTTTACGATGTTTAGAGAGGCTAAACACCTGAAACCCGCCGGAATCCGTCAGCATGGGGCCGCGCCAGTTCATCCATCTGTGCAGGCCGCCCGCTTTCTGGATGAGCGCAGGGCCTGGCCGCAGGTACAAATGGTAGGCATTGGCCAGAATCATTTGCGGCTGAGTTTGGGCCAATTGGTTTTGCGTAAGGGTTTTAACGGTGCTATGGGTGCCGACCGGCATAAAGGCGGGGGTTAGCACTTGTCCGTGGGGCGTCAAAAAGTTGCCCGCCCGGGCTTGGCCTTGGGTCGCTTGAAGCTGAAAAGTAAAATGACTCACAGGAGTTTGGGCTTTTAGGCAAAATACGTATTAAACGGATAAATGGCGGGCTTGTGGCAGAAAGATTGATTGAATCGCGATGAGGCACTCGCGTGAAAGCCTGCTGGGTTAAAACGTGCAGAGGACGACAATCGCTAAAAAAAGCGTACACTGAATCTATGACGTCTGAAATACTGGTACCCGCGCCGAGCCGATTTTGTATTGATCCTGCGCGCCTGGATGCGTTAAACACCCAGCTGGATACCTTGCTGCAGCAGAATGATCTGATGCGATACCAGGGCCGCGTGAGCAAGCTGATGGGCCTGACCGTTGAGGCGCAGCTACCCAAGCTTAAAATCGGCGATTTATGTTTTATTGAAAGCAGTAACGGCGCGCCTAAACCCGCCGAGGTGGTGGCGTTTAAGGGCGATACGGCCCAAATGCTGCTGTTGTATGATGGCACCGGCATTTACCAAGGCAGCTGGGTGACCACGACCAACGAGCCGATTCGGGTGCCGGTGGGCGATTTTTTGCTGGGTCGGTTGATTTCGCCATTGGGTGAGCCGCTGGATGGCATGCCGCTGGATACCAGCAAAGCCAAGTTTGTAAGCGCCGATGCCGCGCCGCCAGACCCGATGAACCGGCCGATTATTAAAAATCGGTTTTCTACGGGCGTGCGCGCCGTGGATTCGTTGTTGACGATGGGAGCCGGGCAGCGCATGGGGCTGTTTGCGGGCTCAGGGGTGGGTAAATCAACCATGTTGGGTATGATTGCCCGAAACTCGGATGCGGATGTTAACGTGGTGGCCCTGATTGGCGAACGCGGCCGCGAGGTGAAAGAGTTTTTAGAAAACAGCCTGGGTGAAGAGGGCGTGCGGCGTTCGGTGATGGTTTGCGCCACCGGCGATCAGCCGCCGTTGCTACGAATGAAGTGCCTACAAACTGCCACGGCGGTGGCCGAGTATTTTAGAGATCAAGGTAAAAAAGTATTTTTAATGACGGATACCGTGACCCGGGCTGCGATGAGCGGGCGCGAGGTGGGGCTGGCTATTGGCGAGCCGCCCACGATGAAGGGCTACCCACCGTCGATTTTCTCGTGGCTGCAAAAGGTGCTGGAGCGCTCGGGGATTACCGAGCAGGGCTCGATTACCGCGCTGTATACCGTGCTGGTTGAAGGCGATGATATCAACGATCCGGTGTGCGATACCGTGCGCGGGATTATTGACGGGCACATTATGTTGTCTCGGAAGGTGGCGGCCAAGAATCATTTTCCGGCGATTGATGTGTTGGGTAGCGTGAGCCGTTTGTTTACCGAGATTTGTGAGCCCGAGCACATGCGTGCGGCAGGTAAAATGCGCGAATTGATGGCGATTTATCAAGATGCCAAAGATCTGATTGACGTGGGCGCATACGAGCGCGGAGCCAACCCTAAAATTGATTTGGCGATGGATTTAATGCCCGAGATTAACGGGTTTTTAAAACAATCGGTCAAAGATTTGGTGACCATGGACAGCACAATTGCCCGCCTGCAAGAGATGATGGCCCCTGTGCAGCTGTAAAGCCAGTAGGGCGTTTACGCAAACGTGTTCAAGGGCTTTTTAATAGATTGCTGTAAATGCGATTGATGTTGTTTGAGTTGCTCAAACGCGTCGGGGAGTTGCTCAGGCGTTGTAACGGAAATACTGTAAGAATGGCTGTCAAAGGGCGCTTTCGCGGGATAAACCCCACGCAATACGTATTGCGGTGTATTGTTTGTGCTGTATTTCGCTGGCTCAAGCGTAACTTTGGTGGGGCCGTTAGGCGCTTGATGTTTTTTAGCCAGCGCTGCTAACGCTAGTTTTAAGTCATCGGGAACGGTTGATTTAACAAAAAATTGCGTACCAAAACAAGCTGATTTAAGGTGCATGACGTTATATTTAAATTAACCCTGAAATTAACTTATTCTAAAAAACTTACGCAAGCGCGGTTTCGGCAATAAACCCGGTATCGATGTTTTTGCCCTCGGTAAAAATTGCGTTTTGCATAACCTGTTGATGAAACGGAATCGTGGTTTTAACGCCCGTAATGGCGTACTCGTGCAGGGCGCGCTGCATGCGGGCAATGGCCGCGTTACGGGTTTCGCCCCAGCAAATCAGCTTGCCAATCATCGAATCATAAAACGGCGGAATTTTATAACCACTGTACACATGGCTATCCACCCGAATCCCAAAGCCGCCCGGCGGGCAATAGCCATCGATGGTGCCTGGGTTGGGCATAAAGTTTTTGGTCGGGTCTTCGGCGTTAATGCGGCATTCAATGGCGTGGCCGCGCAGGGTAATGTCGTCCTGGGTTAGCCAAAGGCGTTCGCCAGCCGCAACGCGAATTTGCGCCTGAATTAAATCGATGCCCGTTACCATCTCGGTGACGGGATGCTCCACCTGAATGCGGGTGTTCATTTCCATAAAATAGGCGTTTAGGTCGTTATCAAACAAAAATTCTACGGTGCCTACGCCTTCATAACCCAGTTTGCGAATGGCGCGCAGCAGTTGATTCCCCACGCGCTCGCGAATTTCTGGGGTGACCACGGGCGAGGGCGATTCTTCGAGCAGTTTTTGGTGGCGTCGCTGAATCGAGCAGTCGCGTTCGCCCAGATGCACGACGTTGCCATATTTATCGGCCAAAATCTGAAACTCAATGTGGCGCGGCTTGGCAATGAGTTTTTCGGCGTACATGCCGGGATTACCAAAGGCGGCTTTGGCCTCGTTTTGGGCCATGGCTAGCATTTCGGCAACTTTGGATTCATCCTCGACGATGCGCATGCCTTTGCCGCCGCCGCCTGCGGTGGCTTTAAGTAGAATCGGGAACCCGACCGCTTTTCCCCAGGCCGCAATCAAATCCGGATCGCTCACGATGCCATCGGTGCCGGGCACCACGGGCAGGCCGGCTTCTTGCGCGGCTTTTTTGGCCGAGGCTTTATCGCCCATGGTGTTAATCATTTTGGCGCTTGGGCCAATAAAGGCGACTTTATGCTCGGCGCAAATATCTGCAAACGTGGCGTTTTCGGCCAAAAACCCGTAGCCCGGATGAATGGCGTCGGCCCCCGAGACGCAGGCAACGCTCATGATGTTATGAATATTCAGGTAACTTTGCGCAGCGGGCGCGGGGCCCACGCAGTAGGCTTCGTCGGCCAGTTGCACGTGCAGGCTGTCTGCGTCTGGTTCTGAGTATATGGCGACTGAAGGCACGCCAAGCTCTCGGCAGGCGCGGATGATGCGTAAAGCGATTTCGCCCCGGTTTGCAATCAGGATTTTGTTAAACATAAGCCAGCCGCCTTTTTGTATTTTTAGGAGTCTTAAATGCGCGTGTTTGCCATGCAAGTGCCATGGCAAACCGTTGTTGCCATTATACGCAAAGCCTTTTTAAGAAGCGATGACGTTCAGTGTAAGAGTCGTTAAGACAAGACGAGAGCATCCGCTTGGCGGTTTTAATGCCTAAACGAGAGCGCTGTTTTAGCCTGATCTGAGGAGATTTGCTTGTTACCAGAAAACCATCACGAAGTTAATTTAGGAGGAAGGCAAAAAATCAGTAAGTTAAACGGCACTGGTTATGCAGAAAAATGATGGGATAACCGAAGCACATCAATTTTTAAAGTTTCTCCTTCTTATTATTCTTAACTATCTATTGTTGTTAGCAAAAAAAATAACGCCGCAGTGAGTATACACTCGGCTGCGGCTGGGTCATCGTCAGTAACAGGAAAGGAAGGAAGTCTTTAAAAGCTTGTACTTATACTATGCCCGGATGCGAGGTGTTTTAAACTGTTTATATATTTTTATTGTAGATTTAATAATTGTCCGCTGACCCAAACGTGTTTCGCCTGGGTTTGAGGCGACAAAAACATGGCATCTGGTGTGTATGCGTTAGTTTGGGAGCAAGGTGCAAGCCAAAGTACGGCATCTGCCTGAAAACCGGGCTCAAGCTTGCCTATAACGTGAGATTTGCCAAGGGCATGCGCGCCATGGCGCGTTAGGATTGCAGGGGCCAGTGCTTGTGGCCACTGGTGATAAGTCAACGCTGCGCGCGCCTCGGCGCGCAGATCTAAATCCGGGCAACTGAGTAAACTGTCTGTCCCCAGCGCAATGGCGTGCGTGGCTGCGCCAGTTTGCGCCAGCGCTTGCCAGTTAAGTGTTACGCCGTGTAACGCCAGATTGCTGCGGAAGCAGTGCGCAATCGAGACGGTAACGGGCGCTGGGCTTTTATTGCTTGCGTTTTGCTCGCTCTCTTCGGGTCTCTGCTGTAAGTATCGCCAGATTTTGGGATTGAGCAAGCTGCCGTGCGCCAATATTGTAACAGGGCTTAATAATGTTTGTTCTTTTAGCCAATCATGCCAAGGGGGTATTGCGGCAGGCCAGCGCAGCGTTTGCCCCGGGGGCTTACCGAGTAAGCGCTGATGCAGTTGTGCAAAAGCATGTTCTGCGTCTGGCTTTTTATTCAGCCACGCCAGCTCTTTGGGAGATTCTGCCCAATGCGTATGCCAGGGTAAATGCCCCAGCCCGCGTTGTGCAAGGCATGTTTGCAGCCACTGCCAGGCAAACGGATTAACGTTATAGGGCGCATGGGGCGAAATCCCGATTTGGATACGCGGATGCGCTGCCCATTGTTGCGCGATGCCGGTGATTTGATCGGCGACGGTTTGCAGCCGCGCTAGATTGACCGGGGCCCACGGATGAAACCACTCCAGGCTGACAATAGCGCGCAGGCCGGATTCGGCGAGGGTGTCTAACACGACAGGCGCATCCTGAATGCTGCAAATATCGTTAATGCACGTGGTGCCGCTTGCGGCTATCGCGCGCAGGCTGTGCTGCACGCGCGCCCGAAGGGTTGCTGGCGATTGTTTGCGGTGCCACCGGGCGGCTTGCAGGAGCCATTGCGTAAACGGGATTTTGGGGCGGCTGCCTGCACTGATGCATTGGGTTGACGCTTGGGGCGGATTAAAAAAAGCATCTGGGGCCAGTGTGGGGTTTAAGGCGGTGTGGGTATGGCAGTTCACTAATCCGGGCGTTAGCACGGCGTGCTGGCCCTGCTCGGCCAGGGCATCAAGCGTTTGCGCCAGCGGCTTTGCAAGCGCTTCTGGCAGGGCATCTAGGGCGCTTACAGCACGTATAATGCCCTGGGTATCCCACGCCACCGCGTGATTGAGCTGCCAATCATTTGGGGGGGCGCTGTACAGGTGGTGCGCAGCCACCCATTGCCAGCCGGTTTGCGAGTCACGTATCATACGGGTATTATCAGGCAATCGCATGGTTAATCGCACGGTCAATCACGTGGTTAAGTAATCTGCAAGTGTTTGATGTTGTTGTTGCCTGATTGCGATAGTGACTCGGGCCAAAACGGCCACGAGGGTCAGGATTAAATCGCCAATCTGTTGTTTCAAAAAAGCCGTTCAGGAAGCGTTTTCGTTTATGGATACCGCTATTCTCAATTTTTTCAGGTCGTTACGCCAGGCACCCGATAAGTGGATGCTGTTGTTGTTTCCGGTGATTACGCTGGGCTTGCTGCTGGCGATTCTGGCCGGGTTGTGGGGCGCATCGTTGCTGCTAATGCTAGCTTAATCCTAAGTTTGCCAGGTTAAACTCCTTCAAGTGCGCGTTCTAGAAGTAAACTGGCTAAAAACAACACGCTGGCCCAGCCATTTGTGGTAAAAAACGCCACGTTCACCCGGGATAAATTGGTTGCGCTGACGAGCGTATGCTGGCGGTAAAGCAGCGCCGCCATGATGCCGCACCCCAGCCAGTATCCCCAGTGGGTGGGAGTTACCGGTTGCCAGATGCGTTGATACATTACCCCAAAGCCTAAAAGCACCAGCAAACAAAGGCTATGGAGTCCTTTAGAGAGGCTCAGCGCTGTTTGCGCGCCGAGCCACGCTGGCAGGCTATGTAGGCCGTGGTCGCGATCAAAGGCTTCGTCCTGGCAGGCGTAAATAATATCAAAGCCGGCGACCCAACATAAAATGGCAAGGCCAAACAGCACGGGTAGGCCTTGATTCCAGCTTCCGGTTACGGCCATCCAGCCGCCAATGGCAGAAATCCCCAACGCAAGGCCCAGCACCAGATGGCATAAACTGGTAAAGCGCTTGGTTAGCGAGTAAACGCCCAGTACAACGTAAACAACCGGAAGTAATTGCAGGCATAAAGGCGGCAACTGAGCCGTGCAGGCGTATAATGCAAGCCCAGCGGTTAGCGTAATAGCCCAGGCGGCGGCCGAAGACACACGCCCGGAGGGAATCGGTCGGCCTGCGGTGCGCGGGTTCTGCGCATCAATGCGGGCATCGAGAATTCGGTTTAGGCCCATGGCAAAGGTTCGGCCCGAGACCATGCAGCCCACCACCCAAGCCAGCGCCAGCCAGTTTGGCCCTAGCGCCGGTGCAGCGGCTAGCAGGCTGCCCGAAAGCGCAAACGGGAGCGCAAATACGCTGTGCTCGAATGCGACCAGCTCGTTAAACAGGCTTAAACGTTGGCGCAGCTGTAAAAAAAGCGACATAAAGCGACATGAAGAAAACATTTCAAAAAAGTTGGATTTAATTTCAAAATAGCTCGCCCGTCTGGAGGATATAGCCCGCGCGGGTGTGATCGATACATCTATTGTAAGGGAGACACGGTGCAAGCCTCACACTAACTTACGAAACAAGCTTTTTCTGACTTGGAGTGGATAAAGCAACTTAACTTAAGGCCAGGGTTTCGTAAATTTAAAAAGCACGCACAGAGCGAGTGCCTCTGCATAAGTGCTTCGGTGCCCTTAAGCGACTCATTTGCTTATTTAAATCTGATTTTAGGCTTTTCGGTTTTTTCAAGTTTTCTTTTTCTCTCTCTCCTTTTCCCTGATGAACCACGCGCAGGTACCGGGCAATGCTTGGTACCTTCTTTTTTTTCTGGCTTTTTTGGTTTTTTGGGGTTTTGCGCCGAGCCTGCTAAAGGCGCGACAGATCAAAGACGCGCCAGACCAAAGACACGTCAACACGGTTACGTTGACGCTAAAATATCGCGTATGCAACCCAATGAGCCTTTGAACAAGGAGCCCTTGAGCGCGCTTCATCAAGTCCCGCATGCCGCAGATGCGGCAAGCCCGCACAACGCGCACGAGACTGCGCAGCCTATGCCTGCGCGCCCGCCACAGGCGATGCGGCTGGGGTTGTCTCGGATGCTGGCCGTGATGGCCGCCTTGGGGAATCCGCAAGACGCTGTGCCGAGCATACATATTGCTGGCACCAATGGCAAAGGTTCTGTGGCCGCAATGCTGAGCCATATTTTTAACGCGGCGGGCATTAAAACAGGTTTTTTAAGCAGCCCGCATCTGGTGTGCGAAACCGAGCGCATCCAGTTGCGCAATACCCCGATTCCTCGGAGTGAATTGGAAGCGATTCTGGCCGAGCTGCACGCTGTTGAGCATCGTCTGGGGTGGACGCTCGAGACGGAGCGCCTAACGTATTTTGAGTTGATGATGGCAGCCGGATTTTTATGGCTGGCGCGCTCGGGCGCGCAACTGCAAATTGTAGAAACCGGTTTGGGCGGCAGGCTGGATGCCAGTAATATTCTGATCAAGCCGCTTTGCACCGCAATTACCAGTATTGGGCTAGACCATACCGAAATTTTGGGCGATACGTTGGCGAAAATTGCGGCAGAAAAAGCGGGTATTTTTAAGCCGGGTTGCCCGGTTGCGCTCGGGCCGGAACTGCCGGCCGAGGCGCTTGCAGTGATAATGGCGCACGCGGCCGGTGTGCAAACAGGCACCGTTTCTCAGGCGGGCTGGCCGGCGGGCTGGCAGGCGGTTGCTTGCCCTGGCGGGTGGCAAATCGCGAGACACGTATCTATGGCCCAAGAGGCTACTGCGCACGAGCCGCTGTTTTTGCCGTTAATGGGCGCGTATCAACTTCAGAACTTATCGACGGTGCTAACAATACTCTCGTTAATGCCTGAGCACTTCAGGGTCTCTGATGCAGCCTTGCGCCAGGGTCTTGCAAGCGTACGGTGGCTGGGCCGGTTTACGCCGTTGGTTCAAGATGATGCGGGCAATCCGTTTTTGGTGATTGATGGTGCGCATAACCCCGCAGGCTGGCAGGCGATGCTGGCAGCGTTGCAACTCCACAGCCCAAACCGGCCAGTGTTATGGCGGCTGAGTCTGTTAAAAAACCGTGACCCGAATGCTTTGCTAGGCGCTTTAGCGTCGTTTGATGCGTTACAGTTAGGGTGGTTTTGCCCCGACCCGGCACGGTTTTGGGAGAATCCTGCGCCAACGCAGCTCGCCACTTTGGCGTGGCCCGCGTGTTTTATGCAGGATTATCAGCAGGCGCAATCGCTTGCCCAGGCTGGTAGTGCAGCAGAATTAAACGCGCCGCTTATTGTGTATACGGGCTCGTTATACAGCGCGGGGCTGGCGTTTGAGCAACTTAAAACGGTTTAATTAGGGGCAATTGAGATTACGTTTAAAACAAGGCCTCGTGCCCCGTTTGCGCGGCTAAAAGGGGGCGCTTTGCTCGCATTTGCCATGCGCAGACAAGTTCGACTTTTTTAAAGCTGGAAAATATCGTGATGACGGGTTAGCCGTTAAAAGCAGGCTGGGCAAAGTGTTAAAGCCATCAGCGCTGGGCTAGCAGCGCAATCCTTAGGGTCTCTGCTACAGGTGCGCGCGTTTGCTAAAAAAAACATTGCGAGATTTGTTACCTTTACACTTCGATAAAAAGCCGCCATCCGCGCCTTTGCCTGTCTATACTTTGGGCATGGTCTTCGTGTCTTAAAAACGATGCGAGCAGGTTGTTTTTGATGATTTAGGCAGTCAAGCAGGTTTAACGCATAAGGCAGGTGTTTCGTGGGGTTGCCCTACCCTGAATGCCGTAGCATCTGGCTAAAAGGCTTTAGATAAAAGCTTTAATGCCTTTACAAGTTTAGGTCTTTTGGTCTTCATCACATTTTTAATGAATGTCGCTAAGCAGTATTTTTTATGATTGCATCTTCCTCTTTTGACAAAACGCCGTTTGATAAAGCGCGCGGCATAGGCGCTACGTCGGGGGTCAATTCTCGGGCAAGCCACGCGTTGTTTAAGCTGTTTGCCTACGAAACCCTGGAGCGTTGGGCGAGCGTGGGCGCGCTGATTGAAGATGTTACCGGCGCCTCCGGCAGCTCATCTGAGCGTTTGCCCGCGATGGTGTGCGAGGCGTTACGTGAGCGGCACCGGCGCGTGTTTGGCTTTATCGCATCGCATCAATCCGAGCTGGAATGCGCGTTTAGCGCGGGGAAGCTGACCGAAGGCAAATTGGTTGAGCAGGCCAATAAACTCCCCGAGGCCGTTCGCGTTTTACGGCAGTCGCAGCATGCGCTGGCTAAAATCGAGCGCCTGCTTGCGCAAACCGGCGGTTTGCAGCAACGCGCAGAGCTGGGTTTTCTGATGAGCGAAACGCGCCAGTGGGAAATCGATCAGCCGGCGCGCAATCGTCGTGCAAAAGCAAATCGCGTGCGCTCCAGCGCAGATAAGCCGGACCCCAAGTTTTGGACGGTTTATGAAGAGATTCAGCAAATTGACGCTGCAGACTGGGATCACCCGGCGTGGGCCGCAAGCGTTGCCTGGCCGGTAACGCCCTCGCGGTTGCCGATTCGGTGGGCGCAAAATCCGGTGGGCTGGCTGCTTGCGCTGCGAAGTCAAATTACGCAGCTTAGCGCAAGGTTGTTGGCAGAATCTGCCGAAGGCCATAAGGCAATGCAGACGTTGCGGATGCGTTTACCAAGCGTGGCGCAGCAAGCTTACGGGGCCGATGTTGTCCTTGCGGCGCTCATCGGGATTCGGTGTTATGGCCCTGCCTGGTATTTTACGCGCGTGATGGAGGCAGTAAACCAGTTTGATACGGGCTTCCTGCAAATTCTTGAGCCCTTGATGTTCCATGCGCTCAACTTTTTTAATTTTTCCGATAAAAATCTGGTGCTGATGCACGACAGTGTGCTGCGCGGCTTGCCGTTGTGGCAGCAACTCGCCGAGGTTAAGCCGGCTGCATGCGCACGCGCTGAATCCGGGCTGTATGCCGAGGCTGCGCATACGGGCCCCGAGGCGGACGCGCTGGGTGGCAGTTTTGCGTTAAACGAAGCGTTGACGGATGCGTTGGATAACGTACTGAGTTGGGCAGAGGATCAACTGCCAGATGCGCACGCGTGCCAGCTGACCCAAGGCGTGTTTACCGATAAGCACTTGAAGCGATGCGCACCGATGGAAGATATTCTGGGCGATGACATGCTCATCGCAAGCCACCGGCCGTATTCGTTGGCGCATGTGAACGTGCTGTTGCAAGAAAAATACGGCGATAGTCTGGATGTGGATGCCAGCGGCGTGCCCGTAAGCGGACAAGCGATGCACGGTTTGCATGGCGCGGGCGGCTTCTCGTCGGTGTTGTCTTCAGTCCATTCGCCGGGTAGCACGTCCGGGCATTCGGGGCCTTCTGGGCATCTAATGTCGGTGTATCACTTAATTGGCATGTTGGCCGAAGAGCCTATTAGCTGCCGCGAAATGATTACTGCTGGCTGGTTGCACAAATTAAATCGCGCAAGCGTAATGGTGTATGATACCTTGCTGACGAGCGCCTTTGAAACGGATAATCTCTGTAGTGCCCAATGCCCGCTCCCTGCGGCGGCGCTGCGGTTTATGAACCACGTGAATTCTCGTAGTCGCCTGCTGCTCAAATCAATGGAAACCGCGCAGGTGCACCAGATGCTGATGGCGTTACCGACGCAATCGAGTGCGCAATGGCCTAGCAAGCCCTGGTACGATTCTGAAAAAGCGCTTGCCGCGCCCTCAGTGCCTGCGCCGTCGGAATCCGTTTCGGCGAACTACGCGATTGCGGCTGCCGCGATGGCCAGCCTGGAAATTTAATCGATTGTCTTGAATTATTTTGGATACAACCCGTTATGACCCTGCTAAACGAAACTCAAATGCTCGCCCGGTTGGTGGATCCGGACCCGGACAGACGTTTGGTGATTACGCCGTTGATTCGGCCTGAAGAGCAGTTCGGCCCGACCTCGATTGATGTGCGTCTGGGTACGGATTTTCAGGTGATGCGCCGTACGAACATGGCGTGTCTGGATTTGGCTGGTGACCCGCAAAAGCTTGCGGCCGATGTTCAGCGTGCCAGCCATTGGGTAAAAGTGCCCCCCGGCGAGCCGTTTATGCTGCATCCGGGTGAATTCGCGCTGGCTTCTACATTAGAGTTTGTCCGTATTCCGCTGGATTTGGCCGCGCGCCTTGAAGGCCGTAGTACCTGGGGCCGTTTAGGATTGCAAATTCACGCGACGGCCGGGTTTGTTGACCCAGGCTTTTGCGGGGCGCTAACCTTTGAGCTGAGTAACGTCAGCACCATGCCCCTGCCGCTGTATCCGGGTGTGCGTATTGGCCAGCTGTGTTTTTACCAGAGCATTCGCACCAATATGCCGTATAACCGCAAACGCTACAGTAAGTATAGTGGTAAGGCGACTACGGCCACGTCTGCGTTTTTCCAGGATCCCGAGTACGCGCGTATCCGGGCAGCAATGAATGAGACGCCTGCCGGGGCAGAGTTTTTACAGCCCAGTTAAACCAAGTCGAACTCGCAATAAAAAAGGCGAATAACGAATGCCAGGTGCGCCAAAATACACGTTTAGCCTAATCGCAAAGTTATTGCTGGTGATGGCGTTTTTAGTTGCAGGCAGTTTGCGAATCGAGTGGGTACCTTCGACGGCGCAAACGCCCGTGTTGCAGCAGTGGTTTTCGCATCGTCCGCCGTTTACTGTGCAAGTGGCTTTACGCGTGCAATGGCCGCCCGCAGGTACCGAGGCGTTTGCGAAGACCAATCCGGATTTTTGGGCGGTCACGCAATGGTTGGTAACGCGCGGGTTGTGGCAACGCTTGGGCGAATTGTTCTACGTTGGGCCGTATCAACCCGAGAAGCATTAGCGGGTATTTAAATTACTGGGCAACCGGAATATCTGCGGATTCAGGCAGGACTAAGGTGAGCGTGTCGCCGGGTTTAAGGGTAATAGCATCGCCAAAGCCAAAAATGGCCCCACCGGTTTTATACATGGCAAGGCCTGCGCCGCCAACACCCACGCCAATGGCTGCTGCGGGCGCGGTTAGAATCACGCCTGCCCCGCCGCCAATTTGTTCTCCCTGGGCGACGCCGTTTTGCCATAATTTACCCATCCAGCGGCCGGTTTGATCAAACCCGCGCCCGATGCGCCCGCCGATGCCTGGATCGGCAACCAGCGTGCCCGAAGGCGTTAGATGCTTTGTGGAAGGAGCAAGCGAGAGCGTCAAGGGCATCAAGTCGCCCGAGGGTAGCACAATGTGATCAATCGCCAGACCTAACGCGCCGCCGCGCGCTAGCAGGCTGCGTCTGCGTAACTGAGAAAGTTGCCCGCGTAACGTGGTGCCTCTGGGTAGCACGAGCGTGCCTTCGGGCGATTTGATGTCTTGCAGGAGTGATGCGCTGAACATATCGCCTACCGCCGATTGCTGGGAATCGAGTGCGGTGTTGAGCTTAACCGGTAATTGAGCGCCCGCGGGGAGCTGCTGAGACTGCGTGCCGATTTTTAACGACGACACGGCAGAGCCAGGGCTTGCCGCGGGTGTGTTTTGCATCGAAAAGCTTGCGCCGTGCTGGCTGTAAAGCTGTCGCAGTGGCAGGGTGTCCGGTTCGTGCGCAAGAGCTGTTTGAAGCATATTTAAAGAAAACGCAAGGCCGAAGGCCGTAAACCATGCAAGGCGAGCGACGAGTTTGAGGGCTTTGCGAACGCTTTTAGTTGGGCGATTAGGCAACGACGGGGAGTTTGGCCATTCAAATGCTTGCTCTGCCTGACGAAAACGAGCCATACTGTGAGTTACGTCAGCGACTGGGTCAACGCAAGTATTTTTAGACGAGAACAGGATTGCGGTCACGGTAGAGAGCCCTCCCAGGCGAAAAAATGATTTTTAGTGCGCCAATAACGGTGGAATACGCCAAAGCGTTTACCAAACTGAACAACACCGCGCTAAACCGTTTTTTATTATTGGTTCGTTTATTGATGATTTGAAATTGCAGCATCTGGCTTTATTATACAGGATGCTATGATAAAGGCTCAGTCTGGTTTTAATAGTTAATAATGAATGATTTTGTTTTCTGGAGTTGATAAAAGCAATGACGGCTCAAAATACTAAAATGTTGCCAACCCCGCGTGCAGGTAGCGTCGAAATTGCTGGTATTGCCTGGCTCGCTCGGATGACCGATAAAGCCCGGCTTGAAGCTGCAGGCCAAATCGAGGCGCTGGACCTGGAGTACCCCTGTCCGATGGATCAGCGGCTGTTAAGCCAGTTGGGTATTGCAGGCCCAAAGTTTCAGCAATTGGCAGTGCAAGCGCAATCCGATGACGAACTGGTGAGTTTGCTAAAAGCTAATGGCGCGAAGCTATAAGGTTAGGCTCAGATTTAAGCGACGGCGGTTAGGCTTTTTTGTGCCAGTTTATAATGCTGTTGCTCAACAATGCGGTGCGCCGCACGGGTGGCTGCAATAACATCAAAACCGGCGCGTTTGCCCACCCATACGGCCGGAAACATAAGCGATTTACAGATTGCGCTGCTGCCCGAGGCCGTCGCGAGAGATGCGGCGAGCCACGCGGGGAGTGCTGCTGGCGCTGCGGCGTGCATAAAAAAGACGGCAGCACTGCCGACGGCTGCCAACATGCCCGCGTAGGCTGCTTTTTGGCTGCCGTGCGCTAAATGATAAAACACGGATTGCTGCAAGCTAATGCTGCCGCCGTTTAATTTGGGGCTCATGGCGTGATTGAGGCCATTAAGTACGCCCGCCCCAAAGGTGTGCTCGTAATTTGGATTTAGTAGATGCGGCAGCACTCGCGAGACGCTCCAGGGGGCTTTGGGAATCGCCTTATACGTTGCCGTGTGCTTGGTTAGGGGCGGAATAAGCCCTTTGGGCATGGCGGCTGCTGTTTTAACGGCGTTTTGCAGTGCGGACAGAGGGTTTAATGCGTTTAAGGTTGCGGACATGTTTAAGCCAGCGCCTCGAGGACGTTTTTGCCGATGATTTGCGTGCCCGTGGCTGGGCCGGTCACGGTTTTCTCGGTGCGGCCCAGCAGCTGATTGATCGTTGCCCAGGCGTCTTGACACCAATTATTGGGAATGCCCAATCGTTGTTTTTCGGCGGCTTTGGCCAGCGCACCATTGACCACGGCACCTGTGCCGGCAAAGGCGGCAATCGCCCCCGGAATCGCGGCAAACTGCATCAGCGGAATTGCTGCAATGCCAACAAGCGGAACTTTTGCTGCGCTGAGTAATAGCGCAAAGCTGCCTGTCATAAAGCTGGCAAAGGCCGGGCCAAAGTGCGCGACGCCCAAATTATGCCATGCGGTTTGTTCGGTCTCGTGCCAGGCCTGCTTAAGCTTGAGCGTTGCCTGATCGATGGGCAGTTGCTGAAACGCTTTATTCATGGCCTGTTGCAGGTTTTCTTGCGCGCCCGCCTGGAACGTTTTTTTTGCGCCGCCCGCTTTTTGGACCGCGGTTTGCACCAGTTGCTGCGCGGTTTTGAGGTTAATACTCATAAGCGTTTTTGTTCACTCTCTCGTCTAAATTTTTTGGGCGGCGCCTAAGCAGCGCTGCGCCTAAGTGACCTTTGGGCTTTAATCATCTTGACCTTAATCATCTTGATCTTCTCAAGCGCACAAAGCCGCCTGAAGCCAATTCGGTGCTAACAAGCGGCGATGGATTGCAAAAAATTTACATAGAGATGTCCCTCAGAGGGGCCTCTCTCAGGGCTCAAGTTCACTTAAGCACCGTCATTCCCGCGAAGGCGGGAATCCATCTTTTTCGGATTTGTTACACTGCCTGGCCTGGATTCCGGCGTTCGCCGGAATGACGTTTAAAAGACTCAGGCGGCGGCGTCGAGCCTCATCAGCTCGGCTTTGGCGTTATTGCTGATTTGTTGCGCGCCGATACCAACGGCTTTAGCAAATAGCCCAAACAAGCCCGCCATCGCGCTGGGAATCAACACAAACGGCGAGGCGTCGTGAATCACGTCCGACGCGTCGTGGGCAAAGTGGCCCAATGTGTCGTGCCAGTTGTGTTCGTCAGTGTCGGGCGTTGTTTCGTTCGGCAAGTTTGTATTCACCGTGCTTTCGGGGGTCAGTTCTGCATCGCCCAGTTTAACCTTGGGTGAGCCAAACCAGCCTCTTTTTTCGACGGTAAGTGTAAAATTACCAGGCGTATTATCTGGAATTTGATAAGTTTGCGTATTTGCCGCCAACTGTGTGTGAGCATCAGGCGAAGCATGGTCGCTTATATTATTTCTGAGCAGCGTTGCAATTGGGCCTTCGCCATCCAAGTTGCGATCCATTTGAGAAATGCTGCCCAAAGGCGCCTCTTGATTTACGTCATGAGACTCAATATTTTTGAAGGCTTTTAAGGCTTCGTTGTTTTGTTGAGTCACGGAGGGCACGGATTTTTGCGCGGCATTACTGGCGTCAAATTGCGCTTTAAGATTGTGCCATACGTCGTTCGCTTTTTCTGCGTAGGGCTTTAGGGTATCGTCTAGCATGCCTTGAGATTGTGTTTTGAATGTTTCAGCGTGTTCTTGAGCTAGATCTTTAACTGAATGGGGTGTTTTACCCATTTCAACAACTTTATCTACGTCAAAATCAGGTTTGGCGTCTGGATTGGCTTGAATCACGGTTTGCCCTTGCGGGTTGATGGTTTTAGTAACTTGTTCTGCAGGGGCTTCAGTTGTCACCTCAGGCGTATCTGCTTTGGCTTCAGGCGTATCGGTTTTAGATTCGGTGTTGCTGCTCGTTGGTGCTTCTTTGGCTTGCGTTGCGGCAGGTTTGGTCTCTGCGTTGGTGGCTTCAGGCGCAGGTGTTGCTTCGGGCGCTGCAGGTTTGACCTCACGAGTCATACTTTCCAAGTTTTCAGGGGGTGTGTCTAATTTTTTCCATTCAGTTTCATGCTCTCCTTTAACGAAAAACGCTTTCCCGTCGTAGGTTTTGTAGTCAAGATGATTATGTTTATCCGAATACTCGATTGTTCCCTGAATTTTGTCCCCATTATGCTGAATGACTGTTTTGGGAGTGTCGACCTTTGATTGTTGGGCATCTCCCGCTTTGGTCTCCTCAACTTTTGGTGGCTGAACATCATCTACTTTAGAAGGCGCCTTGGCCCCTTCTTTCACAAACGTTTTCTGGAGCCAGTCGGCCACGTTCATAAAGTCAAACCGGTTATCGCCCTCGTGCGGCAATAATTGCGCGGCACCCCCAGCCAAGCCGCCGCCAAGCACTACGGGCGCGTGCGCATCTGCAATCTGGTATGAGCTGTTGGCTAACTCTTGCGTGACTTTGGCGCGGTTTTGTAAATTTTGGGCAGTGGTGCCAAAATGCGGGTTCTGTTGGCTGGGTCGAATGGTCGTCATTGTAAGGTTATGGCTCCCCAAGATGTATGTTAAATGCGGTCATGCGTAACGTCAGGATAAATGCAGGCCTGCGCTCTGGGCTTAAATGCTACCGAAAAAATGGGTTAACACTTGAGCGGTGGTGCGGGCTGAGTACTTTTAATAAGCCAACTGAAGCTGGATTTGTGCGACAGAATAGACCAAATGTAACGGTTTTTTAATGCAGCGTTTAAAAGCCTCCAGAATCTGGGCACGCGTTCGACACTCATAACACAGGGAAACATTAAACGTTGACTCGCGCCGAGTCGTTCAAATAAATGCGTGGTGGCGGCGCAGGGTTAATTTTGCGAGTGCGTTTATAGTGAATAACTCGCGCGGGTTTGGGTCTCGCGGCTGGGTGATCGTCAGTTTTTGTATAAATTTATTGCGCGGGTTTTTTCGGGTCAGGCTTTTTAGGCAAAAAGCGACAGGAGTAGATGTGGTTTTACCCATTAATTCATCGCGTGCGTATACCCCTAATGTTCAGCTTTCGGCTCAATTTCGGTTTATGTCGCAAGGTGATTCCGCCGAGGCGAATGCCGGCGTTTCGGCTTTATCAAAGGCGTTAAACACCAATGCGTTTAATCCTTTGGCCGGAAGCTCAAAATCGAGCGGTTTTTCGGGCGTGCGTTCGGCCCGCCAAGCGAATGCGCTGCAGCTAACGCAGTTACAATCCGAGCTCGCCGAGACGCTAACCGATCCGCTTGCTTCGCGGGAAAATAGTTTGAGCAAAACCTCGGTGCTCGCCACAGAAGCGGAAACCGAGACGGTAGAAACCGCTGCCGTTGATACGCAGGCGTTAGAAGCCCTGCAAGCCGAACTCAAGCAAGTGGGTCAGCAGCAGCAAAGCCTTAACGGCGCGTTATCTCAGGCGCAGGCTCAGTTGGCGGCCTATACGCAGCCTGTACCCGCTAAGCCCGAACCCGCCAAGCCTGAAGAGCCTACAGAAAAACCCGAACCCGTCAAATTAGAGCCCGCCAAGCCTGAAGGGTCTACGGTAAAACCTGAGCCCGCTACGCCCGAGCCCGCCAAGCCCGAAGGGGCTAAGCAAAAGCCCGAGTTGCCCGAGAAAGCGCCTAAAAAGGGATTGGCCTTAGGGTTAGAAAAACAGGTGCAAGCTGAACCGAAAGCCGAGGCTAAAAACGAGCCTAAACTTGAAGCCAAGGCTGAAGTAAAAGCTGAGGCTAAAAACGAGCCTAAACTTGAAGCCAAGGTTGAAGCCAAGGTTGAAGCCAAGGTTGAAGCCAAGGCTGAAGTAAAAGCCGAAAAAGCCACCGAAGTTAAAGCTTCGCCGAAAAACGACGGCTTAAACGCGCTGAAAGATACTTTGGCTAGTTTGAATCAGCAATTGGGGGGCTTGGCTGCAAAACAAGCTTATTTAACCGAGCAGCGCGCCATTGTTTTGGGTAAAACCCAAATCCGTACCGAAACTGTCCTGGTGACGCGTGAGCACACGCAATATTCCAGCGAATCCAGCCTGGGGGGTGGTGCTTCGGGCAAGGCGCTTTCGGTGGTATTAGGCAAATTGGTTGCGCATTACGCGCACGATTTGCGCGATAGCGCCGAGGCCTCGAAAAATACGACCACACAGTTTTTATCTACGCCCGCCTCGGAAGGGTTTGTGAGCGAGTTAAAACACGAAACGCGAAGCTTGCTGGTTTAATGCAAGGCTAAGGCGTGTTTTTAGGGCTGGCCTGTTTTGCGGCGGGGTTTTCTGAGGGATTCAGGGCTAAAAACTTTAAGTACGTCACGAGCGATTCAATCTGGCTATCGGTTAATGGGCCGCCTTTATGCTGGCTAAACGGGGGCATGGTTGGGCTGGTGGGCGAGCCGTTGCTGATAATTAAATTGAGGTTTTTTAAAAACGTGGCGTCATGGTAGCGATTATCGGGTAGCAGGGGCAGCACGCCTTTTGTGTTTGCAATAAGTGCCGGTGCCACGCGCCCTGAGCCACCTATGCCGTGGCACATGGCGCAGTCTGCGTTAAACAGCGCTTCGCCCGATTTGCCGATACCTTTTTGCACGTGGCACGTTGCGCACTGCCCCTGGAACAGCACGAGCGGGTTTTTGACGGCCACAGGTTTATGCCCCTTAAAATTGGGCAATACGTTGGCCACCAGTTTTAGTTCTTGATGTTCAGGATCTGGATCGTTAGAAAACAGCGCGATGGTTTTTTCGACGTGGCCGAGTTTAATGCTGGTATCCAGATTGATTTTAAGCGTAGCAAATTGGCCAGGCAAAATGGTGTCTTTACTCAGTTTGGCCACGGTGCATCCGCACGAAGGTTCTGCAGAATAGATTTTAAGCGGCTTGCCGCCAATGTTGCGCAATCGGTATTCGGTTGCGGCCTTAGCATCCGTTTTTACATCGCCCAGCGTCTGAACCCAGGGTTCGGCTAAAAGCGTTGGCGGCGCGTAAGGGTTAATAAGCACCGGGCGCAGCTGCGGCTTTAAAAATGCGCTTGCGCAAAGTAGCGGCAAAAGTGCCAAAACCCAAAGGCCGACCATCCATTTAGCAGCTTGGTGCAACATGATTGGTTCTAGTGGCGACGCGCCCTGTTGTTCTGCCTGATAACACGCGCTGTGGTAAAGGAGGAAGGAACTTTTTGGATAGGGTGCAAGCGCAGGTGACACCGATTACTTATATTTAGTTTATAGCGTAACGTTTAAAATATAAACAGTGCGGCACGCTTTAAAGCATTTAGGCTTGCAGGGCCGTGCGAATTTCTCTGGCTGTGTGGCTTATAAATAAACTTAACCCGGGTGATTAACTTGGTGGGCAAGCCCGAACTGACCCAAAGCGGGCTTCAAAATTAGCCAATCAGCTGCTCTTTTAACGCTTTAACCGCGGCCCCGGTGCGATCGGTGACGCCCAGCTTATGAAAAATATTTTTCATGTGGGTTTTTACGGTGTTTTGCGTAATCACTAAACTTTGGGCAATTTCCTGATTGCTGCGACCTTCGGTAATCAGCATCAGCACATCGCGTTCACGCTCTGTAAGCAAATGCCCTTTATGCGGCGCGGCTTCGGGTGTGGTTTGGGCCATCGCCAGATTGAATCCTGGTGCGGGCTGCGAGGCGTAAGGTTTAGCTGTTAACGCACGGGGTGCCGAATGCTCGAAAGCTTGCGAAGGTAAGCTATTGGCTTGTAACGACGCCTCTGTTTTTTTAGTGCGTTGGGCTTGTAGCTGAGAAACAATGGCTTTGGCCATTCGAGGGTCAATCCAGCAAGCGTTATGCAGCACCAGTTGCCGAATAATCCCTTTTAGGGCCTCGGCAGAGGTTTGCTTAAGGCTAAAGCCGTTTGCGCCTGCGGTTAGCGCCTGAATCATCAGGGCTTCGTTTTGTTCGGCCGCTAAAACGTACACCCGTGCTTCGCTAAACACTTCGCGCAGGGCCAAAATGGCCTCGCTACAGCCCGTGGTGTCCATAATCACCAAATCGGGTTTGTGCAGGGCGTACAGCTTGGTTAAAGCTTTGGTGTCGGTGCTTTGCGCCACCACCGTTAGGCCCTTTTCGGGGCTGTGCAGCGCCGCACAAAGCGCCTCGAGTACAGCGGCCTGGGGGTCCAGAATCAGGAGTTTAAGCGGTGAGGTGGGCGTTGCGGTCATAGGCTTGTCGGGGGTTCAATCAAAAAACTATGCGGTGTAAGACCTGCTGAGTAAGACCCATTTAAAGCGTTTAGCGCTGGTGCAAAATCAAATTTTAGGTTTCAGGTTCAGGGCAAAGACGCCTGTCTCAAAAATGACGCCTTTATCTAAAAGGGTTAACTGCTATAAAACCGTATTTGCCCGATTCGTGCATCCATATAACAGATGAGCTTTAAGCCGGGCAAGGGTCCATGGCGTGTCGGGCGTAATTGGGTTAATACAGTTAACGCAAGAGAAACGCCAATGCTAACGCCTTGGCGACAGCATTTTTTCAGGCGGTGTTTTTTCGGCTTATGGGCGGGGCTTTAAATGGCAATTACCCGTTAAAAACAGTCAAGCCGCTAAAACAGGCAAACGGGTGCAACGACACGTGCGTTTGAGGTTAAAACACGTAATGGTGCATCAGTAATGCAATGCCTGCGCCTACAATTGCGCCACCCATGACTTCGACCGGGGTGTGGCCTAGTAATTCGCGAAGACGCTCGGGCAGTTTATCGGGGTGGTGCGAGTAAACGTCGCGTGTAATCTGGTTTAAAATGCCTGCCATTCGGCCTGCAGCCCTTCGGACGCCTGCCGCATCGTACATGACAACCAGCGTAACGCCTAACGCAATGGCGTATTCGACAGAATCAAAGCCTGCTACAAGCCCGGTTGCGGTCGAAAGACCCATCATCGAGGCGGTGTGCGTGCTGGGCATGCCGCCGGTTTCGACGAGCAGCCTGAAGTTAAAGGGTTTTCGGGCAAAAAGATGAAGAAACACCTTGGTAAGCTGCGCAACGCTTGCCGAAAGGAGCCCTGCCGTAATAACTTCGAAGCCGTGACCTGCCATAAAGAGCCAAAAAACAAAACCGCTGGGCCGCAGCGTGCGGCAACCTGAACAATACGTGCTTTATAGCATACCCTAAAGCCGAGCTAAACGGATGGGTTTGCGGGAATCGTTTTAGGCAATACCGCAATGGCTTGACGATAGGCAATAATGCGCTCGCAGACTTGCTGGGGGGACTCCAGAACCACCTGTTTTTCTCCGTTGACCAGGGTTATGGTGGTATCCGGCTTGGATTCAATCATGATGACCAGATCCGGATTCAGCCAGAACTCGGTGTTGTTAATGCGGGTGAGAAGAATCATGTCTTAAATACTATCACTATTTAAAAAAGCAACTCATAGGCTTTAGGTTATAAAAACGCTTTCCCGGACTGTGTTTTGAAGGCCCTAGTCGCCTCATCCAGAGTAGAGTTACTATAAAACATGCTGTAAAAATGAGCGTTAACGTTTTTTAAGGCTTGGGCGCTTGAAGCACGGATTTAATGATACCAATAGTGGTTTATGCCAAAATAAAGCCGTGATGCAACTCCCTTTATTAACAGGCACGCTGCCGTTGCCCGCCTTGCCAGGCACCAGCGGCTGGCAAGGTACCCTAGACGATTTTTGGCGTGTGGTTTGTCAGCAGGCGCTGGCGCTCGCGTCGGCCGGGCTAGATGCGATTTGCGTTGAAAACCGTATGGATGCCTTATTCAGGCCCATGAACGCGCCGCTCGATGCGCTATCGGTAAGCGTATTGACTCGCGCCGTGTTGATGGCGCAAAAAGTTAGCGGGCTGCCGGTGGGCCTGAGCGTATGGCCAAATCATCCGGCGGCGGCGTTTGAGATTGCCAGCGCGACGGACGCCGCGTTTATTAAGGTTAAATTGCTCGCAGGGACCGTGCAGACCCCATACGGCGTGCTTTCTGGGGAGCCTGCGACGTTTATTACAGCGTTAAAACTGCTGGCGCAGGCCTCGGGGGGAGCGCACGCCTTGCCCCAGCTTTGGATTGAGTGCCCGGAAACCGAAGACGCGTATTTCGCCTCGTCGGCGTCATTGTCTGGCATGTCGGCCATTTTGCCGGACTGGCCTACGGCGCGCTGGTTGCTTCGCCCTGGCCAGATGGAGGCCCGGGTGGCTGAACGCTGCCTGAAGCCCGCCCATCCCGAGCAGCCGAGGCCGTTATACGGTTGCGTGCTTGCGCAGATGAGTGATTTGGAGCAGCTGCGTGGCGTGTTGCAGCAGCCGCAGGCCGGGGCCTTGTTTTCGGGGGCCGAACGCTGGTTTATCAGCGAGGGGTTTGAGAAGCCTGCTGACGCCACGCGCTCGGGGTTTAAGGCGCTGGATTCGGTTAAGCTTGAGCGCTGGGTGCAATCGGTTCGGCAAATGCATCTGGCGCTATTTTCTGACGGAGCTACGGGTGGGTCTTTTGATGCTAGTGCGCCGATGCGCTATTTGCCTTCTGCGTCGGGTTTATTGTCGGGGCCTTCTGGCGCAGGTGCTACGGGATGCCCACACTCACGCTAGTCCATTTATACCCGGCAGAACTTAATATGTACGGCGACCGGGGCAATATTCTGGCCTTAGTCCAGCGCGCCGCCTGGCGCGGTATTCAGGTGCGCGTGCTGCCAGTGGGCTTGGCCGAGGCGTTTGACGCCGAGCAGGTCGATATTTTGTTTATGGGTGGCGGGCAGGATGCTCAGCAGATTGCGGTTTCTGAAGACTTGCAGCGCAACAAGCCTGCGTTAATTCAGCAGGCGGTGGCGGCGGGAGCCGTTATGCTGGGGATTTGTGGCGGTTACCAGTTAATGGGCCATTATTACAAGCCGCACCAAGGGCCAGAATTGCGTGGGTTAAGCCTGATGGATGTGCACACAGTGGCCGGCCATAAGCGGTTGATTGGTAATGTTAGCATTCGGCGCGAGCTGCCAGGGCACACGTATGACGTGGTTGGTTTTGAAAATCACAGCGGTAAAACGGTTTTGGGTGCGCAAGCTGGGCTAATGCCCTTGGGTCGTGTGATTTGCGGTTACGGCAATAACGGAGACGACGGCCAGGAAGGCGCGGTTTTTGGGTCGCTTTACGGCAGCTATTTACACGGCTCGCTATTGCCTAAAAACCCTGCCTTAACCGATGAACTGCTGTTTAGGGCGCTCAAAAAGCAACTGGGAGAAGTTCAAGCGCGGGCTCTGATGGTGCCGTTACCCGATGGGCTTGAGCAAAAGGCCCAGCGCGTGGCGCTAGAAATAGCCCAGCACGAATCGCGGCAGCGATTTGAAGCCGCGCATCCAAATATAATTTCGCGCATTAAGGGCTTGATTTTTCGTCAGTTGGGGTAACAATGACATTAGACAGACATGTCCTGTGTTTTTTGGACGAAGCTCTAATGGCTTTTGAGGAGCCCTGCGAGCTAAGCCATACAATGCGGGCCTTAGGGTTTACGCTTTGCAGAACAGACTTACCTGATTTTATTTTTCTTGAATGAATGATTTTTTTTGCAGTATTGACGCGTATTCTGCCTTTTTACGAGTCTGCCTGTTTTGCTGATGCATGACTTGATGCCTCGTTCGATGAGCCAGGATGAGGCCAGATGCCTGCAATCGGCCTAATTGATTAGTCAGCGCCGCTGAAAGCCGTTTTTAGTTATGCCAGATGTTTTAATTGCACACGAGCCGGTTTTAAATTTCGCCGCAGTTAAAGCCATGGCGCCCGCCGGCGCGTGGCGACGCGGCTATAACTATTTTAAAGAAGATCGCCGCATCCAGAAAATCGGCCTGAGCGAAACAGGCGTTGAGGCGAAAATCAAGGGCAATTTTAAAAAAGCGTACACCACCACGCTCAAATTTAACGATCCCACCTGTAGCGAATACCCGTTTGAGCCTGATTGTAGCTGTCCGCTCAATGAGCCGTGGTGCAAACACGCTGTTGCGGTGGCGTTGACCGCCGCCGAGAACAACCTTTGGGAGGCTTACTGGCAGCTCCCCATCGAGGACGACATGGCCGCCGATGAGGCGCTCGATGATTTTGAGGGGCGTTACCAGTTTTGGTTGGATGAAAACCGCAAGCCCAAGTTTTTCGCGATTCGTGCCCTTGACCGGCGCAACGGCAAAGCGGTTTACCAGAGCGAGCAGGTGCTTAAAAAGGCGCTGAGCCAGCCGGGTGGCATTAACGAGGCGCAGCGCCGCGAGATGAGTATTTTTCAGGCGCTCGTCAAGCTGGATCAGCTTAATTCTGGCGGGGCTCAGGGCTGGTTTGTGGTGCCAAAATCTAAGCTGGGCGAGTTATTGCCGCTGCTTAGCCAGTTGGAAGAAGTCCGCGATAAGGATACCGGCGCGCGGCTGGTGTTTCATAGCGACCCGCTTAAGTTGCAGTTGTCCGTGAATGCCTCGATGGCGGGTAACGTGCAGGTTGCGCTGCATTGGCTGCGGGAGCGCCCGCGCGATGTGTATCCGCTGGAAGAACTCACGCTTTACAGCCGTGATTTGCCCTGGGGACGCTATAAGCATCATCTTTTTCCGCTTAAAAACACCCTGAATCAGTTGCCTGGGCATTTAACCAAGGCGACGTTCAGCGATATTCGGGATGCGGACGGCGGCAAATTTATGTACGAGGAGCTGCCAAGGCTCCGTAAATTGGTAGAAGTCGAAGGCACCGAGCAGCTAGACAAGCTTCGGCTGGAAAAACGCCCGCCCAAAAAGATTCTTTCGCTGGAACTCATCGATCCGGCCTCGTTGCGGCTGCGTTTAAGCTTGTCGTTCAGTTACGATGGCGTCGAGGTACCGTTTAGCAAATCTGCCCCCGAGACGCCCTACGTGATGGTCGTCAAGAAAAAAGAAGAGCAGCTTTATTGGGTTAAGCGTGATTTGCGCGAAGAGCACGCGGCGTATAAAAAACTGATGGAAAGCCGGCTGGAGCCCTTGCAAGGGAGTTATTTCCAGGCCGAAGGTGATGACGCCATTGATGCCGCTAACCTGGCCGAAAGCAAACTGTTTGGCAAGGATTGGGAAACTAAAACCGTCGGGCCGCATTCGCTCGAGGCGCTCAAAGTGTCTAAGCATCCGCTTAAAATCCGGGCCGAAATTGACTTCTCGAAGGATTCGGTTGATAGCTTTGAGGCCGAAATCGATTGCACCATTGGCAAACAGCGGATGGACCTGGACGATGTGCAAAATCATCTGATGCAAGGGAAAAAATATTTTTACCTGTCGGGTGCGGGGTTTGTCGAAATTCCGCTGGCGGATATTTTACAGTTTGGCAAAACCATTCAGGCGTTTGATGCGGTTACCGTGGGCCGGGATCGCTATAAAATCCAGACGTTTAAAGCGGGCCTGATTGCCGAGCTGGTGGATCAGGGCGTTAAGCTTAAAATGACGGCCAAGTTCCAGAAATTCTGGGATGTGATTGCTTCGACCAGCGACATGGAAGAGCTGGACGTGCCCGAGAATGTTCACGCAGAACTTCGGCCGTACCAGAAACGCGGCTTTAACTGGCTCTGGTTTTTGTACAGCTATGGCCTCAACGGGATTCTGGCGGACGACATGGGCTTGGGTAAAACGCTGCAAGCGCTTACCGTGTTGCAGCAGGCTAAAAACACGCACGGCCAACGCCCTAGCCTGATTGTTTGCCCGACCAGCATTGTATTTAACTGGCAAAACGAAATCGCCCGTTTTACGCCCGATTTAAAGGTGATTAACCTGACGGGGAGCAACCGCTACGGGTTGTACAAAAAAATTGCCGAAGCCGACATTGTGATTACCAGTTACGCGTTGCTGCGGCGCGATATTAACGCGCTGAAAAACTATCCCATGCGCTACGTGATTCTGGATGAATCGCAGAATATTAAAAACTGGCAGTCGCAAACGGCGCTTGCTGCAAAAAGCCTCCAGGCCGACCACCGGTTGGCGCTTTCGGGGACGCCAATTGAAAACCGGCTGAGCGAGCTCTGGAGTGTGTTTGACTTTTTAATGCCCGGCTTTTTGTACGAACCCGAGGTGTTTCGGCAAAAGTATACTGTGCCCATCGAGGAGCGCGGCAACCGCGACGCGGAACGCCGGCTTAAAAAACAGGTGTTTCCGTTTATTTTGCGCCGTATGAAGCAAGACGTGGCGAAAGATCTGCCGCCCAAAATCGAGAACGTCGCCTACTGTGAGCTGACCGACGCCCAGCGCCAGCGTTATCTGGATATTCTGGAAGAGACGCGCAACGAGGTGTTTAACGCCATTAATAAAGATGGCGTGCAGGGCAGCCAGCGGAGTATTTTTACCGCACTGACGCGTTTGCGCCAATTGTGCTGCGATCCACGGCTGCTCTCGGATGAGCTTTCGGGCGGGCTTAAGGAATCCGGTAAATTTGAGCTGATGAAAGACCTGCTGCAAGAGATTGTGGCCGAAAACGGTCGCGTGCTGCTGTTTAGCCAGTTTGTCGAGATGCTCAAGCTGATTCGGGCGTGGCTGGATAAAGTGGGCATTAAGTACGAATACCTGACGGGCGAGACCAAGGACCGCGAAGGGGCCGTGAACCGCTTTAACAGCGATGCGAGTATTCCGATCTTCCTGATTAGCCTAAAGGCGGGCGGCACGGGGCTTAACCTGACCGGGGCCGACTACGTGATGCATTACGACCCGTGGTGGAACCCGGCTGCGGAAGATCAGGCGACCGACCGGGCGCACCGCATTGGCCAGACCAAAACCGTGTTTGTGTACCGCCTGATTGCCAAGGGCACGGTGGAAGAAAAAATTATGGCCCTGAAAGAGCGCAAGCGCGATCTCGTGGACTCGATCATTGCCGCAGACCGCAGCATGGGCAAGTTTCTCACGCTGGAAGATCTCAAAGAGATTCTGTCGCCAGGGTTTTAGAAGGGGCTCATTTTAAGATAAGGCGTTATCGTAAAATGAAACCTGTTCTTATTTTAAGATAAGGCGTTATCGTAAAATGAAGGAATAGGTTATGAAAAGAAGTCTACAAGGACGATTTGTCAAAACTTCTTACGCTGGAGAAGTTGTTCAAGCATTTCTACCTAATCCGCTACCCAGCATGGAAGATATTCAATGGACAGCAAATTTACGCACAAAATTTGATAAAGCGTTGGTCTGTTTGGGTCGGCTGGATGCCATAAGTAGAATTTTGCCCAGACCCGATTTGTTTATTTTTACTTACATTCATAAAGAAGCACTTTTATCTTCAATAATAGAAGGTACGCAATCTTCTCTTTCTGAATTAATATTGTTTGAGCAAGATGCCTATTCAACGAATATTGCAAAAGAGTTTGATGATCTAACAGAAACCAGTAACTATATAAAAGCGTTTGATCATGCAATTAAACGTTTAACAGAAGGATTTCCGCTAAGCTTAAGATTGATTTGCGAAATTCACGAGCAATTGCTGGCCTCAGGTCGTGGAAGTCAAAAAAATCCTGGAGAGTTCAGAAGAAGTCAGAATTGGATAGGGGGAACTAGACCAGGGAACGCTTTTTTTGTTCCGCCACCTTTTAAAAACGTGCCTGAGCTAATGGGGCAATTGGAAGATTTTTTGCATGACAAATTTTTTGAAACGCCCATTTTGCTAAAAGCAGCCTTGGCTCACGTTCAGTTTGAAACCATACATCCTTTTTTAGATGGCAATGGACGTTTAGGTCGCCTCTTAATTACATTGCTTTTGTATAACGATAAAATTTTATCTCAGCCTATTTTGTATTTGAGCTTATATTTTAAACTTCATCGTACACGCTATTATGAATTACTTAATATAGTTCGGTATGAAGGTGATTGGGAAGTTTGGCTGGATTTCTTTGCTGAAGCAGTTATTTACTCAAGCGAGCAAGCTGTTAACGATGCTCATCGACTTTTAACCTTGTTTGAACAAGATAGATTAAAGATTTCTGGTTTAGGAAGAGTCTCTGAATCAGTAAAGCTCGTTTTTAATACGTTTGAAAAATTTCCTATACAAATAGCTAAACGCGTCACTAATATTACTCAATTAACACCTGCTACTGTAAATAAAAGCTTAAAGGAACTCGTACATCTCAACATTTTACGGCAACAAGGAGTACATAACAGACATCGTATTTACGTCTATTCTAAATATATGGACATTTTAAATGAAGGAACTGAGTTAAATGAATAAGATATACTATTTGAAATTTTATTTACAGGCTAAATAATCTCTCCATGTGCACGAGCTGCGGGGCAGCGTTTGAGCACCGTGAACGAGCTGTGTATAGTAAAGTGCAAGGGTCTGAGGAGCTTTAGAGAGGATTTCTCCTCAGTTCTTTTAACAAAACAGGGTATAGCTTAACATTTCTGCGATTAAAGCACCACTCACACTCTTTGAGATGCAGACCGCAGCATGGGCAAGTTCCTGACGCTGGAAGATCTCAAAGAGATTCTGTCGCCAGGGTTTTAATAGGGTGTTTTCTTTTAGGTAAAGCTTGATGCTGTGTAATAACGTAGTCTAATGCTTAGGCCTTGATCTTTTTTTGAAAATTTTTTTCAGCATCAAAAAACTTAGTAGTTTTTTAACTTGCCTTTGCCTTGTAGGGTTGCTATGCTACTACAGCACCCGTTATAAATATAATGGTTGTAGGGCTTAAGAACCCTGAAGCAAGTGGTTAGGTATCTGACCATCAACTAGATGCCACCTTCCGGTTATGCCGGGAGGCGGCGTTTTATGTCCAGGCTTTTAGCTAAAAAGCGCCGCGGCCGTCTTGTTTCGGTTTCTTAACTCCCGGCTCCTCTAAATTTAAGAGGGGCTTTCGTGATTTTAAGAACGTGAAGCAAGGTCAAAATAATGAGCACGCCAGCAGTGCTATTTATATTTTTTAGGCGTCAAGGCGTGGCGCTTAAAGTGTTTGAACGCATTGCCGCTGCGAAGCCAGCAAAGCTTTATTTGGCGTGTGATGGCCCTAGGGTTCAGCGCCCAGATGAAGCTGAAGCCGTTTTTGCACTCAGGGAGCTTATTTTAAGCAGAATCGATTGGCCTTGCGAGGTTTTTACTAATTTTAGCGATACTAATGTCGGGTGTGCGATTCGAATATCTTCTGCAGTGACTTGGCTTTTTGAGCATGAATCTGAAGGCATTATTCTTGAAGAAGACTGTATGCCAGATCCTTCATTCTTTGACTTTTCTCGCGTGATGCTTGAGCGCTACCGCGATGATGCTAGGGTAATGCATATTGCTGGGTATAACTGTTTTGACCCAAAAAAAACATATAGCGATGGGGATTATTTTTATACACGTTCGCCATTGATTTGGGGCTGGGCTGGCTGGCGTAGGGCTTGGCAACATTACGATTTAAAAATGTCGACGTATCCGGTTTATCGTCAATCAAACGTATTTAAGTTCTACAAGCATCAGCCAGCTTTTAAGCTGATTGGCGCGTTGAACGAATATTTAATGAACCGCGTTTATCAAGAAAATAACGGTGTTAAGCCAAGAACCTTTGCTTATCCGTGGGCGTATGCAGTTGCTATTCAAAACGGGCTTTGTATTAACCCACGCGTTAACTTAATTACTAATTTGGGGGTAGGGTCAGATGCGACGCACCAGCGTTTAGCAATAGGAGAAGATGTTAACCGGCCTACAGCGGCGTTAACAAGCTATAACGCGCCCAGTGTAATGCTGCCCAATGCCGATGCCGAACGCTATATGTATCAAAAACATCACGAATATTCTGTGAGCGGGTTGTTTAAAAAAGTGATTACTAAATTCTGGCTTAAATTAAAGGCCGCTTGAGCAAATGGATTAAGCAACAATGAATATAGTGAAAGTTTTTTTTAAAGAACTGGGGTGTGTGCAGATGGCACTGCTCAGGCTTGTTTTATCTCTTTTGGGTAATGGTGGCTTAGCCAGAAGAATCCGCGCCCGTGTCTATTCAGCGTTTTCTGGGCGGCGTTTTCATGTAGGGCGTAATGTTGCTATCGCTTCAGATGTTTATATTCACACGTTAAACGAGCAAATTTATCTAGACGATGAATGCCAGATTTTTGTCGGTGTTCATCTAGATGCTGGCTCCGGGATTCATATTGGTAAGCGGGCTGCGATTGGGTTTCGGTGTCTTTTTATTACCAGTGAACATCCTGTGGATACAGATTTTAAAAAAATCAGGCCTGCCTACCCTGGTGGACCAATCAAACTTGAAGATGATGTCTGGTTGGGTGCGAGTGTTATTGTTTTGCCAGGCGTTACGATTGGTAAAGGGTCGGTTATTGGGGCAGGCAGCTTAGTTACTAAAAGCATTCCACCGAACTCTCTTGCCTTGGGCTCTCCAGCAAAGGTAATTAGATCTATCAATCAGGACGAAGATCGTAGTGCGTTAGTCTAGGTTAGTTGTTTCGTTGATTTTCCGTGGACAAGGATGTCTGGAGGATGAATGAATGAGCCCTCAAAAGTGGAATCCTGATAGTGAAGAGGCGATGCTTCTTGAGTTATTTAGGCAGGGTGGAATTACTAAAATAGAGATGATTAGACGGCTTTATGCGCTTCAATCGCCGCTGTATCAAGAGATTATTTCTGACTGGAACTTGTTAGCATCAGAAATTGAACAAATCCACGCTTAGTGTGCATTGCATACAATTGATTGCGTGTTTAGTAAAATTCGGAGCGGGGGAGATTCGAACTCCCGGTCGGCTTTCACCGACACAGACTTTCCAGGTCTGCACCTTAAACCACTCGGACACCGCTCCAGCGACGTGTGAGGTTCTCTCTCTACTTTAATACAAACATGCCACACCGTAGCGTGCGGCGCGCGTAGCCCTTTTGGGACAATAACCGATACTCTTAAATTACGGGGTTTGCGTTCGGGGTTTGGCCGAACTTTGCCCCACCAGCCATAGCCCTGCGGCCACGCAACACCCGGCAAAGCCCATCATCAGGGTAAATTGCTCGCCTAAAAACAAAAAGCCCAACACGGCGGCAACCACGGGTTGCACAAACACATACGCCGACACGGTGGCCGGGCTGAGTCGCTTGAGGGCAAAGTTGGTGAGCGTGTAATTCATAATACTGGCCGGAAACACCAGATACATCAGCCATCCCCACCCGTGGGGCGTGAGCGCTGCCAGTCGCTGGCCCAGTTGTATCAAGGTTGGCACGGGGTTGCCGTGCATTATTGCGCCAAAAAACGGACCAATCATCGTAGTGAGTAACGCCGCAAGCAATGCGCCGCTGTAGCAGTAGGCGGTTACGGTAAAAGGTGGGTAGCGGTTTACAAACGGCTTGTTCTGAATTAAAAACCACGCAAACGCCAGCGCGTTAACTAAAATCAGGGCATCGCCCAGTAAAAACGTGCTGGGCAAACCCGCAACCCGCCCCGGATTTAGTGTTAACAGCAAGCCGACGCCGCTAAAGCCCAGCAACACGCCCAGCGCTTTTTTAAGCGCAATCGGCTCTAGTTTAAGCAGTAAACTCAGGGCCAGCGTAAACAGTGGAATGGTGGCCATAATCAGGCTGGCGTGGAAGGTGCTGGTGTACTCTACGCCAAAGACCGACACTAGTTGGACAAACCACATGCCCACTACGCCCAGGCCAATCAGTTTAAACGTATCGGCCGTGCTTTTAAGCCGGGTTTTAATCCACACGCGCTCGGCCAACATCATCAGCAGGGCCGGTATCATCAGGCGCAGCAGGCCCAGCTCCCACGCCGAGGTTTCTTGCAGAAGCCATTTAACCACCAGCGCAAACGCGCCAAAGGTTAAACCCACAAAACCGAGCGCCGCGTGCGGAACCCAGGGCGCTTGTAGGAACGATTGAATCGGTGTGCGCGCGTCGGTCACGGCAGGGCTGAGTGTGGTGGCAGGCATTCGAGACAAAAGGGCAAGTGCGAAGCCGACAAAGGGCCTGCGGGTGGGGTGGCTTTAAAGGGCCACAAGGCGCGCAAAGCCTTGTGCAGCAGTGTTTTATCGAGCAAATGATGCGCTAAACATGTTTGCTATAATAAATAAAAAACGCTAATTGTAGAAGCCGATGCCTACACGAACGCTCGAACTGATTTAGGCTGTTTTTGACTTATTTTGACGCGCCTTGCTGCAGAGCCTGTTGATAACACGAGAGAACGGCCTGCGCGTGCCGTTGCGGACTAAACCGGGCTTGCGCCTGCATGTAGGCTTGCGAAGTCACGGCTGCAAACGCCTGCGGGTTATGCAGCGCCTGGTGCATTAGCGCAGTAAGCGCTTCGATGTTGCCGGGCGGGTACAGCCAGCCGGTTTGTCCGTGGGTAATGAGCTCGGTTACGCCGCCGGCTTGGGTGGCAATGCAGGGAATATTTTGCACCATGGCTTCTGCCAGCACGCGGCCAAACGCTTCGTTAGCGCTACTAAGAATTAACGCTTGCATTTGCGCGTATGCTGCTGTGGGGTCGGCTAAAAACCCTAAAAACGTCACGTTTTGCCTAAGCTTCAGGCGATCGAGGGTTTGTTGCACGTGTTGCTCGTAGGCTTCGTCTGCAAACGAGCCTGCTACAATCAAATGCGCTTCAGGTAGCTGTTGCGCGTCTGCTCGGCGTGCCTTAAGGCAGGCAAGAGCTTCAAGAATATCGGTAAACCGTTTACCCTCAGACATTCGACCCACGTAGCCAAAGTTTACTCTGCCTGCGTTAAGCCTTGGCGGCGTGCTGAGTGCAGCAAGCGTTGGCGATGGCTCTTGCAAGACGTTTTGGGCCGAGTTTGGCGAAAAATTTGCTGCATGTGCCGTTGCGACCGGATTTTCGATGACTCGCAGGCTGTTTAATGCGCTTTGGGTTTGCTTGGGCGCTTTATACGCGCGTTGCGCTAAAAGTTGCTGTTGAACGGCCTGGCTAATACAGATAACGCGCGCAGAAAGACCGAGGATTAGTTGCGTACTGCGTTGCGCGCCAAGTAAAGGCACCAGCTTGGGCGTGGGTGGATGATATAGTTCTCGAATGTGCCACACGTGAGGAATACGGCAAACCCAGGCGGCAAGGGCGCCTTCGAGCGAGACGACGCTGTTGGTGTGGACCAGTGTAACGCGGTGTTGGCGAATGAGCCTGACCAAGCGCGCGATGCGCACGGGCGCGATGAGTAACAGGCTCAGTAGTTCGCTAAGGCGTTTTAGGTGGCTTACGGGGCTGTGCTTAAACCATTGCAGGCGTTGGTGCGTCGTAACGGTTATATTGTTATTCTGCAGCGCTTGTAGTGATTCGGTGAGGGGGCCGGGGCGCGCAACCGAGACGATGGCGTGAACCGTGCTGGGCAAATGCTTTAGTAGCTGCAACAGGCTTTGCTGCGAGCCGTACAGCTGGGCGTCGTGGCAAATGTATAAAATACGCAGCGGCTGCTGCGGTGGGGTATTTAGCGCATTTTCTTGCTGGGATATTGCTTGCGACATGGCCTGGATGCTTTAACCTGAGCGGAGCAGGGCTTGCGTATTAAAGTTAACAATAAGGTGCTTAATGCTGGCTGGCCCGAAGCCAGAACGCTGTTTAGGCGTTGGTTTAGGCCTAAAGGGTGTAGCAGGGCGTAACGTAGGGCGGGGTACGATGAATATCGTGTAAAACGTTTGGGCGTTCGCTGTTTAAATGGCTGCGCAACGCGCGATGAAATGATACGCTAATAACCGTGTGCAAGTTCGTTTGTTGTGGTCGTTATTGCTTGGGATGTTGACCGAGCTAAATGTTTTGGCCTGCGCAATGGCTTTTATGCCTTTGATTTAATTGTATGATGGTTTTACTCAGCCTGTTCATCTCGATGCTGTTTGCTCCATATCGAGACGGTTCCCTTTGATAATGCATACGTTTGTTTTTAGTTTGCGCTATAACCGTGCGCCGGTGGCTTACCGAGAGGTGTTTGCCTTTAGCGACGACGCATTGCTGGCGAACATGCCGCAGTGGCAGGCGGCGTTAGGGGCCGAATCGCTAGCGGTTGTTTCTACCTGCAACCGAACCGAAGTTTATGTTGCGATAACAGGCACAGCCGAGCGTGCCTGCGCGCTGAAGCCGCAAATTGCCGAGCTGCTGTGTCAGGCGCGTGGGCTTTCTGCCGAGGCTTATGTGCCCTCTTTGCTTAAGGCCACGGTGTGTTACTTGGCCGAAGATGCTGTTCGGCACGGGCTACGCGTAGCTGCAGGGCTCGATAGCATGATTCTGGCCGAAGATCAGATTCTGGGGCAGGTTAAACAAGCCCTTAGGCTTGCGCAAAAAGCGAAAACCGCAGGCAAAACCATCGATAGACTTTTTAAAACGGCGATTGTCGCGGGTAAGCGCGTGCGCCACGAAACGGGGATTGCGCAGCGTGATGCCAGCTTGAGCCATGCAGCGTTTGCGTTTGCGCAGCAGCACGTGCCAGCTTTGGCGTCTGGGCATGCGTCGCCCACCCCGATTGCGATTTTGGGGGCCGGTAAAATGGCCGAAATTTTACTGCAGGCCATTGCGTCCCAGCAGCCCGCGCTGTTGCCTTTATGCCGAGTTGTTAACCGTGGCGAAAAGCGTTTACAGGCGCTCACGAGTCGTTACGGCGTCTCTGGCTTTGCCTGGGAATCCTTGTCTCAGGCGCTCGATGGCGTTTGTGCAGTGTTTGTTGCCTCGGGTGCGCCGCACCCGGTGCTTTACCCAGAACAATTGCCCGAACGCACAACGGCTAGCGAGCCCTGCTGGGTAATCGATATTTCGGTGCCGCGCAACGTAGAGGCCTCGGTAGGAGAAGTTAAAAACTACGCGCTTTGTAATACGGATACCCTTGCGGCGTTTTTAGGCCGAGTTGCAGAAGATACCTTGAGTGTGGCTGCAATGGCTAAGCAAATTACGCTAGCCGAGGCGATAGTTTACGAAGAAGTCGAGCGGTTTAATGACTGGCTTAGCGGGTTAGATGGCTCTAAAACATTGGCGCGCTTTCAGGCGCGTATCAACGGGCTGCACGAGCATGCGCTCAGCGAGTGTACGCAGTCCCTGGATGCATCGCTGAAGCAAAACGTGGCTCTGGCAAGCCGTCAGGTGCTCAATCAGTTGCTGCACGCGCCGTATTCTCATTTGCGGGCGCTGACCCAGCAATCAAATGGCTCGGCACGGCAGCAATATGTGCAGAGTCTGGTGACGCTTAGGCATTTGTTTGCGCTTGACCGTGAGTAAGCCGGATTGTAAGTGCTTGTTTGGTCGGGTGGTTTTATTGCAGGCTGGGGCTAGTTGGCTAGGTGTTTCCGGGCTTGAATTTAACCTCAATGACTTCAAACACCCTCGAGATGTCAAACGCGCCCAGTGCAACAGGGTCGTGCGCCGGATTAAGGGGCATTAGGCAGGCTTTGGGTTGGTTAAACGAGAGCATTTTAAACGTACCCAGGCCGTCGGTGGTTAAAACAACGTACCAGCCCTTGTGTTTAAGCTGTGCGGCGGGCCGAACCAGCAATATGGCTCCATCGGGGACGGGTGGATACATGCTGTTGCCGCGGACTTGCAGGCAAAACATGTCTGGCGAATACGTCTCGATGCTGTGCCATTCGTAATAGACAAGATTATCAGGGTCTTCCGGGGTGTCCACCATCTGGAGCTGCCCCGCGGCAACGGTTCCTTTGCAGGGAAACCGGTAAAAACCCTCGGGTGCGCCCTGGCTCACGGCATAACTGCCTTGCGGTGCGTTAAAGGTGGTGCCTTTTGCGGTCAGCGCGGCTTTTAAATCGGCCAGCGAGTTTTCTTCTGCCAGGCGCAGGCCCCGTAATTCAGCCTCTGAAAGCGGAATGGCCGGGTGCGCTGCAAGTTTTTGTAAAGTGTCATCCGAAAAAGGGCGTTTGCCATCCAGCGCCTCTTTTAGGGCTGGGTAAGCCACGCCCGCCTGCTTGGCCAGCTTCCAGGCCGAAAGGTTCTGGCTGCGGTGCAGCGATTCGATGAGCTGGGTTAAGGTCTTACGCAGCAAAATTGGTCTCTACTATCAGATATTAGAGGCTGGACAGTTTGGTAACATTATTGGTAAGCTTGAGAACAAATTTGTTATCTGTTTCTAGGGATTTGCTTAGCGTCGTAAATTTATGGCGAGTGGCTACGTTTATGAGTCCGGCGGCGCGCAATTGGCCCGTTTGCGCAACGCGCGTAGCCTAACGCCTTACCAGTGCGCAAGATTGTTGAGTCTGAGCGTTAAAACCGTTTACGCGTGGGAGCTTGGCCACGCCGTGCCGAGTTTGCCACAGTTTGCGCAGCTTTGCCTTACGTTTGCGTTAACGCCCGAAGAAATCCTGGGCATAATAGATAGTTATTTACAGTAACCAAGTCGTTTACTGCAAGCTAACGCCACTGCCACGTCCAGAATAAACGTTGTAGTCGAAGATGAACTGGACATCAATTTCGTTACCACGGTAGTTAGCCGGTAGCGGCCTGAACGGAGAAGACGCTCTGACGGCAGCCATTGCGGCGCTGTCTGCGACTTCGACGCCGGATGATTTCTGAACAATCAGCTTGCGTAAAACGCCATCGCGGCCAATGGTGAACAAGACCTCGATACGTTTGTTACGGTTGTCGCTTGGTGGCGTCCAGTTACGCTTAATGCGGCGTTGAAGTTCTGCAATGTATGGGCCAAAGTCTGGCTCTGCAATGGCATCTACACCCGCAGGGCCACCGCCACCACCGGGCGAGCCAAATTGGTTAGTGCTATTGCGGCCAGCATTACCGCCACCACCGGGTGCGCCACCTGGGCCACCGGGCGAAGATACCGCACCGGGAATTTGAACGGGGCCAGGCCGACCGGATTGACCCGCCTGACCCGGGCTACCGCTACTGCCCGCGCGCCCGGTTGTTGGCAGGACGGGCCCGCTGCTGACTTGTCTGGGTGCGCCGGTAGACGGCAAGTTAATGGCACCCGGCGCGGGCGGTACAGGTACCGGGCGCTGCGAAGGCGTAGGTTTAGGAACGGACGCAGACGGCGGCGCCGGCTTAGGAGGGGCCTTTGGCGTGGGCTTGGGGCTGGGCTGCTGGGCAGGGGTTGGTTTAACCGCAGCTACAGGTTTTTGCGGTTGCCGAACTGGCTGTGGCTGAGGCTTAGCCGGTTGAGGCTGCGCCTTGGGTGCCGGCTTTTGAGGCTGATTGGGCGCGCCTGATTTTTGTAATGGCTGGGCAACGGGTAAGTTATCGACTTTTTTGCCGCCGGCGCGCGAGTCTTTTTCGGCTCTCAGGCGGGTGTTGGGGTTTCTGGGCTTTTGCGCAGGCGCTTCTACCAAAACAAACTCAAGTTCGCGCTGTTTAAGGTTCAACGGGTCAAACAGCGGAAACTGCCATCCAAACAGCTGTGCCAGAATCGCAAAAATAATGGCTGCAAGCCAAATTGAGCCTACGACGCCTATATGGGAAGCAATGGACAAGCCTAAGGCCACGGGCCAGGACAGTTTGTTCTTTTCGTCCAGCTGGATCATCCGAATGCCGGCTGCCAGCGCCGTAGGCAAGCTGTGTGAATTGCTCTGGAACGGATCGAGGGTGGCCGCGTTTGCGGTCGGCTGCTGTGCGGAAGCGATCATAATGCTTGGCGGGTCGTTAGGTAAGCTGAAACATAATAGCGCCAGATTTAGGGGCTTAGCGCTGTGTGGCCTATGTCCTAGGGTGTTCTGGCTGCAAGAGGCTTGACGTTTAATGCGGGCAAAAGTTGCACACGTGCTAGTTTTCGAGTGTTCTTTGGCAGCATTGTAGCCCAGAGATGCCACTAAAGCATTAAATCACAAACATGCTCGCTTATTATAGGTGTAACAAGAAGGCAATTTTTTTTACGCTGCTGTTTTAATAAGTATAAGATTTGAATTTTTTTCGTGCGCGCTAGAGCGTCGTGACCGGATGAGGCTGCCCGGATTTTTAGTGGCTTGTCAGGTGTCAGCGTGGCTGCGTTGTCAGAATCTCGTTTGTCTGAGTGAAGTTGGGTTCGTATGATTGCTGGAATTTTACCTCATCGTTTGGAGTTAAGTCGCTCTAAAATGTTAAGCTCTAAGTATTATTCGAGTGCAAACACCCATAAAATTGCTACATATGTGGCTGTTTTGCAGCAAACGCCTCGTGCCACCCATGTTGTTCATCAACTTATGTTAAAGCTTATTGGGTCTTTCTGCAGGTACATTGCCTGGGGCTGCCTTATACTGGCCCCCTTGGCTTTGCTGCACTGGGGCATAAGCGTAATTGACTTAAAAGAGTTAAAGCCGCTTATTGAGGGGTTTTCTCCGCTCTTTATGCCGTTTAACGCCTCGATAGAGGCAGTGTTGCCGTTTTTGCCCAAGCCAGAAATCGGACAATCGGGTGCAAGCCTGGCACAAATTATAGTGGCGTTTATTTTTACCGTCATTTTCTCGGTGTTTAGTCAGGTTGACCGAGCGCTGATAGACCTGAGTGATGCGTTGCACCGAGAGCGTGAGGGAAAAAAGATAGCGCAATTGCAGAAAAAGGCGGTTGGGCAGTCCAAGGTCTTGTCGTTAAACCGGCGTAACAGTTATTCCCGGTTTTTGGTTATCGTAGAGTACCCGTTTGACCAGGCGGGTGCGGTGAGTCGGTATTTTGACACGTTTGTCAACTTTCAGGGTAAGCCTCTGGCCGGCGCCGCGCACAACGAATTGATTCTGGAATTTATGCGCTCCGAGAAAGCGGTGATGTTCTGTATGGAGGCCGCGCGCAGCATGCAGGTACATTATACAACTTTACGGCCTTCGGACCCCAAGCCCCCCTTCAGGGTTGCATTGCACGCCATTGCGGGGACGCAAATTACGCCGCTTGAACTAAATTTGTGTAAGCAGATTGTCCGCTACGCCAAACCGAATCAGATTGTGCTTTCGGGCGACATGAAGGTTGCCATAGAGGGCGTTTCCGGGCAATTGACCGCCCGGACCGATTCGATGGGTATATACAACCTGGCGGGTAGCCATCAGGCCGAAGTGTTTCATTTGCTGACCGCAAAGCTCGCTTAAAGCTTTGCCAGGAGCTGATTTTTAAGCACTTATACAGGTCAAATATTGCTTTAAGGCAAAATTGCGCCTAATGCGGTAGCGGATTCCAAAATGCCTCAGGGCGGCATCGCGAAGGCGTTATCGGCTCTGGCTTTGTGCGTTTGAACACATAAGGCTAAAAAATCGGCTTATCGCGTAAAGTAACTCTTGTGAACATGACGGTTCGATCTGTAATTTTTGGGCTAAGGGTGGTGTGCTTGCTCAAAAGTGAATTATCTACGTCAATCAATAAGTAGAGCCACATTGGGCGGCCCTGGGCGCCATAATTTGCGTTTGTAAAGCGTAATGAATCCGGTGCAGTGTTGTGCATCCTGTGGCGCTTTAGGGCATAATAGAGCCCTGGTGCAAAATACACATTATTGTTGTACTAGCATTTTATGGCCTGGTTGCTGTTTTAAATGAGTAAGTCTTTTTTGTGACGCCTTTGTTGTTTTAAAGTTGACGCCCTATGGAAAAGCTTATGCCGCTTGATTTTGAAAAGCCCGTCATGGCGATTGAAACGAAAATCGATGAGCTTGTTGCGATGAGCCAAGGCACGGGCATAGATTTTGATGCCGAAATTGAGCGCTTGCGCTTACAGGCCCAGCAATTGCGTAGCAAGCTCTACGAACAACTTACGCCCGCGCAGCGCCTGCAGATAGCGCGGCACCCGCAGCGCCCTAATTTTACGGATTTTGTCAAATTGCTTTCGCCCGGCTGCTGGTTTGAGCTTCACGGCGACCGCGCGGGGCACGACGACCGCGCGCTGTTAGGCGGTTTGGCCGAGCTAAACGGCCGGCCGGTGATGCTGATGGGTCAGCAAAAAGGCCACGGCATGAAGGAAAACCTGACGCATAACTTTGGCATGGCCAACCCGGAAGGCTACCGTAAGGCGCTGCGGCTTTTGCAGCACGCCGAAAAATTCAAGTTGCCAGTGATTACTTTTATTGATACCCCTGGGGCGTATCCGGGGATTCACGGCGAGCAGCAAGGCATTGGCCAGGCCATTGCGCTGAATATTCGGGAAATGGGCCGCTTGACCGTGCCTGTATTGTCGGTTGTGACGGGAGAAGGCAGTTCGGGTGGTGCTTTAGGCATTGGCGTTGCCAACAAGATTGTCATGCTCTCGAACGCGGTTTATACCGTCATTTCGCCCGAAGGGTGCGCCAGCATTTTATGGCGTAAGGCGGAGTTTGCCGCGCAAGCCGCAGAAGCAATGCGCATTACTGCGCCTGATTTAATGCAATTTGGCATCGCCGATGCGATTGTCCATGAGCCGCAAGGCGGGGCGCATTACAATCCGGAAAAAACCGCCGAAGACCTTAAAAACACCCTGCTTTCGTTGTTGGCAGAACTTGATGCGATGTCGCCTGAGGCCCGTCGCGAACAGCGTTACGCAAAATACCGCTTCATTGGCGCTTACGAATCCAGCCCGGCACCGGTGCCAGCCATCGCGTAATCAAGCGCAGGCCAAAGCGTTGCTCTGGTTGCCTCGTGAGAGGCGCGATTTAATCGTGCAAACCAAGTTTTGGCTGTGTCGCCGGCGTTTTTAGACGCGTTTGATTCGCGAAAAACACACTTTCGCTTGGCTTAAACTTATATCCGGACTGTGTTTTTAGCTTGAGAAGCGTGGCAACCTAAAGCGGATTTGCTATAATGCTTTGGCCGGTAAAAGTTGTCTGTCAGATGCGCATCCGGTTTTTTTAATCGCGCTTAAGCGATCGGGAAAGACGATGATGTCTAATTCGCCTGAAAGCGGTTCCGTAGAGCATCCGCAGCGTTCGCGTGCAAGGCGTACACGCACGCCTGAACTAAACGCCCAGGTGGGCCCATTTGTTTTGCCGCCCTTGCTCGCCTTGCCCGAGCAGGTTTCGGCGTTGCCCGACGAGGCGACGCACAGCATAACGAAGCGTGTGGGGCGGGTCGCTGCGCAAATGGTGCAGCAGCTGAATCAGCATACGGGTGCGCTTGCAAACACGCAAACCGTTTTTAACCAAATGCTTGATATGCTGCCCGAAGTAAGCCAAGCCTTTGAAGACGCGTTTACCGCGCGACAAAAACCGTCTTCGGAGCTGGCACGGCGCTTGGCGCACAGCCGTATTGCGGCGCAAATTGACCCGGATCGTTCGGTGGGGTTAATGCATGTACTGTGGCAAACCCTAAGCTTTACGACGCGCGGTAATACTAAACCGCTGGCGCTTGCTTTGCCAGGCCAATCGCCCCGGTTTTGTGGCCGAATTATTGCGCTGCACGGCGATTTTTTTGAGCTTTCGTCGCGCTGCGGCGAAACGGCTGATTTTGCGTGCTTGCTGGAGCACGAAATTGCCTCGTTGTACGTTCCCGAAGACCCGATGGAGCCGTTTGTGATGACCATGCGTCACGCAACAGATGTGCCTTCGGTGAAGCTCTACCCTGCGGATGCCGCGCGCCAGTTTTTAATGCGGACCATCGAAATGGTTTGTTGCGGTGGCTTTTTGCACGAACAGCCGTTTAAATCGCTATAGTTAGGCTTGGCCATTGCGCCAGGCAGATTGACGCCTTAAATGACAGGCGATTATGCCACCACTGGCAGTATAGCCTCTGAATAATCGTTAAATTTCTAGCGAATGGATGTAGCTGGCTTGCCAATGCGCGAGCGTGCCGTGCTGTTGTAAAGTTTGAATCAACGGGCTGACGACCTGGCTGGGTTGTATTGCGTAATGGCTAAGTTCAGGCAGGTCAACCAAGGCAACCTCGTTAATGTTTTCGGGGTAGGGCGGTGATTGCGGTAATGTGCCTTCACGCCAGTGGGCTTGCATAAAAATATCAAGCACGTGGCGGCCCTGCTCCAGATATTCGCTGATGGCTAAAAGACGCCCGGGCGTGATGCTCAGGCCCAGTTCTTCCATTAGCTCGCGTTGCGCGCATTCGGCCAGCGTTTCGCCAAATTCTAGCGTGCCGCCTGGCAGCACCCAAAACGGTTTATTGTTTTGGCGCAGCAGCACCAATTTGCCTTGTGGCGGCAGTTGCAGCACCACGGCAACTCGAACCCGAATTTTGGCGCTGGGTTGACCCATTGAACCGTATACCTTTCTTAAAATAGAGTGATTACGCCACGACTACAAGTTACGGGATAATTGCAAGCCTACAAATGATGATGTGCGTCGGGCGATTCACTGTGCAGCAAGAACCACGGCTCACTTTGCCCCATCAGGGTTTGAGCAATCATCCACACGCCAAGTAAAATCATGACCATAAACCCAAAGCGGCTGAGCCAGAGCGAGGCCTGCTTCCAGAATGTGGCGTGTTGCTGGTCCCAACCAAACAATTTGGTGCCCAGCGTGATTAATATCCCCAGGCCAATCACCATTGCGGCGGTGCCAACGCTTAAAAACAGCACAAACCAGAGCGCCATGGTGATGCCCCAGCCGGCCATGAGGCCAACTGCAATTAGTGCGCCCTCGGGGCAAGGGCGTATGCCGCTAATGGCTCCAATGCTGGCCAGCTCCCACCAATGGGGCGGGCGTTCGGGGCAAGCGGCGGGCGGCTCGGGCAAAGGGGTAAGCTCGGGTTGGGTTGGGTGTGCCTTATGGGGGTGGTGGCAGGCGCCGTAAGGGTTTTGCCAGTGTTGAATTAAAAGCACGCCGCCTAGCAGTGTAATGAGCGTGCCAAACACCAGATTCAGCCATTGATTGGCGTTAGGCCCCAGGGTTTTAAAGACGTTTAGCAGCCATGAGCCTGCAAACACCACCGCGCTGTTGCCAATCAGGTTAAACAACACCACAAAAACGGCTAGCGCCAGAATCTCGAACCAGCGGCAGCGGTGCGCGGCCAAATACGTTGTGATTAGGAGTTTGCCGTGGCCAGGCTCAAGGGCGTGCGTAAGGCCCATAGGCAGTGCCGAGAGCACGACGACCCAAGGATTAAGTGCCATAAAAAAATGCTTAGTAAGTTCGTAAAATTCTGGGGTGCAGCCAGGCGGCGTGCTTATTTAAGCTCAACTATCAGTTCAAGTTCTACGCTGGCGTTTAAGGGTAATGCAGCTACGCCTACGGCAGAACGTGCGTGCTTGCCAATTTCTTCGCCAAAAACGTCGAGCAAAAGCTCGGAGGCACCGTTTACCACCTGCGGCTGATTGTAAAACGCTGCGCTGCTGCTGACAAATCCGACTAATTTTACCACACGCGCAACGTTGTTCAGGCTGCCTGCGGCGTCTTTGATCAGCGCCAGAGCGTTCATTAAGCACAGGCGCGCTGCCGCCTGACCGTTGGCGATGGCTTGCGGGTCGTCTGGAGTTAATGCGCCAGCATGGGCCAACTGGCCCGCTTGCATGGGTAAAACGCCACTGGTGTAGAGTAAATTGCCGGTTTTTACGGTGGGCACATAAGCCGCTACCGGTTTTGGGGCCTCGGGCAGTTCGGCTTCCCATTGGGCCAGGGTTTTGGTTGGGGTAGAGGTGGTCATAAAAGGCTTTAATCCTTCGGCTATCGATCTGCTTGTTTATCGGGTAAGGCTTCCAATGCTTTGTATTGTTGAGCCAAACGGGCTTCTCGGTCTTCGAGCGATTGTTGCTCGATACTAATTGCATCATAAATTTGAGGATTGACGATATCTCGGCGCTTGATTTGGCGGAATAAAGCAATACTACCGTATAAGGCGGAACCCCCCAGAGTCAATAAGCCGGCTAAGCCGACTGCGGGAGATAAAGCCATTAATGGGGGCACAATCACAGGTGTTAAAGAAGTGCCACCCAAACAAAGCAAGGTATTTCGCATTGCTCGACGACGGTACTGCATCCGGTTTGCTTGCTCGGCTTCTTCTAAAGCTATTTGTGTCTATTGCGGATTACTGGGTTGCGCCTGCGCCAGATCCCGAACACCTTGAAGGGTTACCGTATCCACCGAGCCCAGTTGCCGATCAAGGATTCGGGCAATAGGGTAAGGCCGCTCAGGCCAAAAATGCTTGAGAGTCAGACGAGGCAAAAAATATAGCCTTAAAACGGAATATCGTCGGCGCTATCGAACAAATCCGCGCTGGCCGGTGCCATCGGTGCTGCGGCTGCCGTGCTTGCCATCGCAGGCTGGCGCTGGGGCGCGGCTTGGCCTGGAGCCCCTGTTGCCGACGGAATCACGGGAATCATCGCGCCATCAATCACGCTGACCTGGGTGGCTTCAATCTCGAAACTTTTTTTGGTCACGCCTTCGGGGGTTTGATAGCTGTTAAGCTGGAGGCGGCCTTCGACCCAGACGCTTTGCCCGGCCTGCACTTGTTCGGCTACGGCGCTTGCTAGTCCGCGCCAGCAGATGACTTTAATGCTGAACGGCTGCGCCATTTTGCTGCCAGGGGCGGCTGGCACGAGCAGCGATAAATTACAGACGGGAACATTTTGATTATTGGTAAAGCGGGTTTCGGGCGCTTTTTCGACTTGTCCCAATAACGAAACTCGGGCGAGACTCATTGCCGCAACTCCTATACTGTTTTAAAGCGCAAATCATAAATTTTTTTGAATAAAACTAGCCCGTACAAGCCTGAAAAACAGCAACGATTGATGTCTTATTCAAAAGTTAATTTGCTATATTTAGGGCTAAAACGCAAGCGATGCACCGTAGGCTGTTAACGGCTAACATGGGCGTTTGGGGGCAATTAGCCGTTTAAGTTAACAGTGTGCTAAAAAAATATTGCGATTATGCCAAGACTGACCGTATGGATTCTGAAACGCTTACCGTAATTGGCGAAACCTGCCATACAGTCAGTTAAGGAATAATCGCTAAAATATTAGATCGCTAAAGGCTGCGTGTTAGTCGTCTGCCGCGGCGGGTGCAGCTTCTGCAGGGCTTGTCGGTGCAGCACCTTCGTTACGTGGCTGAAAGCCACCACCTGGCTGGAAGTTGCGTGGCCCACGGTTACGATCAAAGTTACCACCGCGGCCGCCCCGGTAGCCGCCTCGGTCGCCATAGCCCACGCCTTGCTCGCGCATCTCGGTAATGCGGGCGGCCATGGTCTCAGGTGTGCGGTTTTCGCGAGAACCAATGACCGTAGCGAGCATATTGCGCTCGGCATCGTAAGTCGATTCGGTGCGAATCACGGTCATGCGCAGGACGGTATCCATTAATTTAACCTGGCGCTGGAGAACACTGATTTTATCGGGCGGCATGGTGAACAGTAACACCAGCACCAAGCCTTCGGCTTGTTTGCTGATGTTTACCGCAAGACGTTTGCGGCCAGCGGCTTCGGATTTTGCGAGCTTACCGCCGAGGGTTTCGATCATTTGGCCGAATTGAGCAATGGTTTTTTCGGCACCTTCAATATCTGCAGTGGTGGTTAGCAGGAGTAACGCTTCGTACTGGGGTAACGTCGCAACGGTCATTGGTTTAAATCCATTCTGGGGTATCGAGTAAAAGCTGACTACGGCAAAAGATTGTCTGAGGTGTGGCTGGTTTTGGCTAAATTTAGTATTAAGTGCTAATTTGTGTAAGCGCTGATGCGCTAAGCCTGAACCACACGGCACACCTTTAATTTAAAAAAGTAATTTAATAAGCAACTCAAAATTTAAGTTCGATTAAGGTATTTGGAGTTACCTTAAACGAGCCTCAATGTTAAAACGAAGCCTATACAGGTGTAAAGGGTTGTTACACACCCTGTTACCCGTTGCAACGTCCGTGGTGTGAGAATCTAAACTGATTGGCCTGAATTTAGCCCACCAGTTTTAGCCTACCGACGCCAAAGCCAGTGGTAACGCTGTCGCTGGTGCTACAGGTGTTGACGGTACAAGGCGTTGCGGTAAAGCGACCTTCGATGTATCGGCCGCTGGCGTTGCCGTTGGCGCGGTAGCCAGTAATCTGGAAGCCGGTAAACCCCGAGACAATGACCGTAGAATTTGAACCAGAGCCTGTAAAGGTATTAATGAGTGGAATCGCGAACACGGTCTCGTCTGCAATGAGGGTGTCTAGCGTGTCTGAAACGCTGGGGATAAAGTTACCCGTTTGCGTGCTGTAACATTGCCCCAGGGTTACTGTGCCGGAATAACCTGATTCAAGCCATTGTTCGGTGGTTGAGCCGCCAGGCACGCCGGGTGCGCAATCTCTTAGGTCAGCAAAGCCCCAGTTGCCCGATGTCGGCGTGGGGCAGCTAATTGTACTGCCGTTTAGCTCAAAGTGGTCGCCGTAAATGCGAACAACATCATCGGTTAAGTCGCCGTCGGCTGCCGAGGCTTGCCAGTGTGCCTGACAGCCGTAAATGGGTCTTAGTCCGCCCGTTATACTGGTCACACGGTTATCAATCATCGCAACCGAGGAGACCGTTGCCCCTACCGAGTTAACGCCCAGCATTTGGCCGAAAAAGGTGTTAATGGTGTTGTTACTATTGGAGTTGCCATTACTCTCGTTAGCAACGACATTCACTTTTACGGCGTTATAGCCACCCGTTTGTTGAAATCTGGTGCCAGAGGGCGTGGTGCTAAAGCTGGTTGGATTGCTGGGGTCAACGAAGCCAAAAATAATATCGCCATTATTTGCCACCAACGGAAAATTTTCGGAAGCGTAATCGATAACCGCGTTACGAGCCTCGGTTTGTTTGGCCTCTGTGGTTTCTGCAGTGCTTTTAAATAGGGTACCCGCGCCTGCCAGCGCGCCCGCTTGCGAGGCGGTCAGCATCTGGTTACGCACCGCAAAGTAATACGGAATATCGGTGGTTAGGCCGGCCAGCAAAAAGCCCAAGAGTGCTATGGCAATGAGATAAACGGCAGCAGAGCCTTTTTGTGCACTGTTTTTAAGGCTTTTGAAACATTTAAAAGCCTTAAACCGTTTTAATCGCCGCGCGTTCATAGGCGCCGAGTCCTCATGCAAAAACAGATTCGAATTCAGGCAGGCATAAAAAATGCCGTTGTATTGCGTATCGGCCGTTTAAATGCAAGCAGCTTAGCTGCGTTAAAATTTTTTACAATGGCTCTAATTCCGGTTATGCCCAAATAGTAGCGGATTTAAACCTGCTTTGGCGATTTTTGGTCGATAGGTTTAGATGTATTTATCTCTATTTGAGGCAATTGAGCGCAATTTAATTCTTTATAAAGTTTTTATTTTTATACAAACAATATATAAATCAAAAGTTAAATTGAACCAGCTTACACATGGGCTTTGTTTGTAAAAAATGCGTTACTGTCGAATGTAATGCAACAAAACGTGCTGTTTGATTCTTCTTTGGAGCTTACAAATCATGCGACCCGCATCGATTGGTTTTTCTCATCATGCTAATACGCACGCGCAAGAGCGTCGCCATAATACACGCACTGCAACTTCGTCCGAAAATGCTTTCGCGAAGCCTTCTAGCGCTACAGCAGAGTCGAGCGCGGGCACGACGAGCAGCGCAAGCACTTCGTCAACGACTGAGCCAAAAATCTGGAGCCCGAAAGGCTGGAGCAACAAAGAAGAGGGCTGGTGCCCGCCTGGCCTTAAAAAGCACGATGGTGTGCCGCCTGGACAGGCAAAAAAAGGATTTATTTCTCAGGCAAGAGCGCAAGAGCTTGAGCAAGCAAAAATAGAAGCCGAAGAAAAAGCCGCCGAAGCTGAAAAAGCAGAAGAAGCCAAAAAAGCTGCAGAAGTGGCCGAAACTGTTGAAACAACGACGGATAATGAGGAGGATCTTAAACTGGCACCGTTACCGCCAGATACAACGGTTGATGCCTCAATCCTGAACCAGATTCTCAAGTTGCTGCAGTCGTTAACGGCCGCAGAAACCACCGAGAGCAAACCAGCCGCCGAGCCAGATGCGGCCCTTCCTGCCCCACCCTTGGGTGATGCTGTTACGGGTTCGGCCTTGGCTATAAGTGCTTAATTTGCAAAATTGCGATTCGACTTTTTTCTTGTTTCGACGTCCTTAAATGCGCTATTCAACGCGCGTTTAGTGTTAATGCATCACGTTTTGTAACAAACCCCCTGGTGCATGCGCGCACCAGGGGTATTTTTTGCGCGGTGCGGGCATAACCTAGTTATCCGGTGCTTTGTGTCGAGTCGAATGTTTTTTGAGCTTACTGAGTCATTTATCAGCTTTCGGCTTTGGTTAAACCCTAGTTAACTTTAAACGGCTTGCTTTAAAGAGTCTCATCGGCGTTTGTGAATCAGCGTTTGATTCGTGCTTTAGGGAGTTTGTGCGATGGCTACTCGTACCCATCATGCGATTGCTCACGCCGAGCCGTCTTTATTGGCGCGTTTTTTTTCGGCGCTGGCGTTGGTTGGCCTACTAGGCGTTACAAGCGTACTGGCTTTGCTGCTTGCATTTACGGCGCCCACGGCGCAGCCTGGCGTTAAAATGCTCGCTGTGGCGCCGCTTGTGCCTGTGCTACAGCTTAACTAGCGGGCTTTAAGGTTTAATCCAAATGGCTTCGGGGTTATGAAACGCCCCAAGCGGCGTGGGCTGAATGTTTTGGAGCCGGTTCCTAATTGCAACCAGTTGCCTTGGAACAAACAGGTAAATCATGGGCTGTTGCGCGTATACAATCTCCTGGAAGCGCCAATAAGCCTTCTTTCGCGAGGCTAAATCGAGCGTTGCAGCGCCTGCGTTAAAGGCTTTGTCCAGGTCCAGCTCCCAGGGCAGCACGCCTTGTTCGGGTTTGCCTGGCACTTGTTGGTTAAACATGTGCAGGGCGCCGCTGTGTTGCCATACGTTAGCACCGCCGTGGGGCTCCAGCGGGCTGCCGGTTAGCCCTAGCAAAATAGCCTGCCAGTCTCCACTGCCAATCCGGCCGACCAGCACGTTAAATTCGATGGGTTTAAAGTAAATTTTGATGCCTAATTGCGCAAGGTCGTGCTGAACGCTGACGCCTGCCGCTTCGCGTTCATCGTTACCGGCATTGGTCAGCAAGGTAAAGGCCACCCGGTGGCCTTGTTTATCAAGCAGTTCGCCCTTGGTGTTCCACTTAAACCCCGCGCTTTTTAAGTGCGCCTTGGCTTTGCCCAGATTTTTCGGGTGCCCTTTTTGAAGCGTCGGATGAACAAAAATCGAGGCTGGGCTTTCTGCTGTAAATAATGGCGTGCCTGCGCCCAGTAAAATATTGGTCACCAGCGCTTCGCGGTCAATGGCCCAATCCAGCGCCTGCCTAAAGCGCGTATCGCGGAACCATTGCCGCATATCGGCCTGATTGGGGCCCGGCACGTTGTAGCGCGTAGCAAGATTGAGCGCCACAAAACTTGTGCTGGTGGTTGGGCCAAGGTCGTACAATTTAAAATCCGGGTGGGCTTTGGCAGCGTCTAATAAATAGCTGACAAACTTGGCCGGGACGCCCAGCGTATCGACGGCACCCAGTTCAAATTGCAACACGGCGTTGTTGAGATCTTTGACAAACCGGGCGACGTAGAACTCCAGATAAGGCAGCGGCTGGCCCTGCGCATCCTGCATAAAAAAGTGCGGATTGCGCTTGAAAATTAATTTTTCGCCGGGCTCGTAGCGGGCGATTTGCCACATGCCGTTGCCCACCAGCGAGGCCGGGTCGTCTTGCGCTTGCTGAACCCCGTACGCCGCGCTGAAAGCTTTATCGCCGCCCTTCTGGATGACGTAGTTTAAAATATGTTTGGGGGCAATCGGGGTGCTGAGCTGGCGCAGCAAGGGCGCAAACGGCCTGGGGGTTTTAAAGCGGATTTGACCCGGCCCGACTTGCGTGACCTCCGGAAATTGCCCATCGACCAGTAGGCCATCTCGGGCGCTGGGGTTGCCGAGCCCCTGTTTTAAAATCACGTTCCAGGTAAATAAAACATCGTCTGCGGTCAGGGGTACGCCGTCGCTCCAACGCAGACCGTTGCGCAAGGTCAGGGTTATTTCTCGCTGATCCGGGCTAATGGCGATGGTTTTTGCCAAATACGGATAGACTTCGCCGCTAAAGGCATCGGTGTCTACCAGCCCTGCAAACAGCATGCCGCCCATTTCGCTGCTCGAGGCATCGTAGCTGGCCCACGGGTTTAAAGTTTTGGGGCCTTCGCCCAGGGTGGCAACGGTTAAGCTGCCGCCGGGTTTGCCAACCGGGTAAGGGCTAATCAGCAAATCTCGGCCGTTAATGGTTTTAGTCAAGCGCTTGCGCGCCGGTTGCGCCCCGCCCTTGAGCGTAATGATGGATGCTGTGCTTTTAGATAATGTGCAAGGTGTAGTGCCTTCAGGGGGCGTTAGGGTGCAGCCCGAGGTGCAGAGTATGGCTGCAAGCAGTAATGCCCAGCTGCCGACTGAGAGAAATGCTGCCAAGCAACTGACCGAAGCGGGCAAAAGGGGCTTGCGAAAATGCATGGGAGGGTTCGTCTTGTCGGCGAGGCGGTTTACGGCAATGGAATGAGCATTGGTTCTCTGTAAAAATTATATTATGATGTTTCCTGAGCTGTTTCCAAGCGTTGCTTGTGAGATGTGCTGCAGATGTATTGTTGTCTGTGTTCTCTGTCTCGGGTTGCGGCGTTGTAATTTTAGCGTTTGCAAGAATCGGCTCTTAGCGATGGGATTAAAACGAGCCTCAGGACTATTTGTTCAAAGTTCATTTACCTGACAATTTTATCTGCATTGCCTGGGTGAACACGTAAAATCGGCCTTATTCGTTTTATAGATGAGTGTTTTAATAGCGCTTTATGAACCCCGGTGATATTGCTTGGTTGTTGTTCTCGGCCTCGCTCGTGATGCTGATGACGCCGGCTGTTGGCTTTTTTTATGGCGGCATGGTGCGGCGTAAAAACCTGCTCTCCACAATAATGCTGAGTTTTGCAGCGCTGTTGCTCATTACGCTGCAGTGGGTCTACTTTGGTTACTCGTTGGCGTTTGGCCCCGATGTTGCCCACCTGATTGGCGACCTGAGCTGGGCCGGCTTAAAGCACGTGGGGCTAGCGCCGTTTACCGATTACGCCGCCGCGGTGCCGCATCTGGCGTTTATGCTGTTCCAGATGAAGTTTGCCATTATTACGCCCGCGCTCATTAGCGGCGCAATCGTTGAGCGCATCAGATTTACCTCGTTTTTGGTGTTTATGCTGCTGTGGACCACGCTGGTTTACGATCCGATGGCGCACTGGGTCTGGGGGGTGGGCGGCTGGCTGCGGAACCTGGGCGCGCTGGATTTTGCCGGCGGTACCGTGGTGCATATTACGTCTGGGGTGGCGGCGCTTGCAATGAGTATTGTGCTACGCAAACGTAAAACCTATGGCAACATAGAATTTGAACCTTATAGTATTCCGTTAACACTGCTAGGAGCGGTGCTGTTGTGGTTTGGCTGGTTTGGTTTTAACGGCGGCAGCGCGCTGGGCGCAAACGGCTTAGCCGTCCACGCGATTATTACCACCAATGTGGCTGCGGCCAGTGCAGCGCTTACCTGGCTGGTGCTGGGCCAGTTGCGTAAAGGGCGCCCGAGCGTGATTGGCGTGGCAACAGGCTCTGTTGTTGGGCTTGTTGCGATTACGCCCGCCTGCGGGTTTGTTGATATTAACGCCGCGTTCTGGATTGGCGTGGTGGGCGCGATCGTGTCGTATTTATCGATTAAACTCACCAAGCGCCTTAAGCTGGATGATACGCTGGACGTTTGGGCGTGCCACGGCATGGCGGGCACCTGGGGTGCCTTGGCCACCGGATTATTTGCCAGCAAAGCGGTTAACCCGGCAGGGGTCGATGGCCTGTTTTACGGCAATAGTAGCTTGTTTGTGGCGCAGGTGATTTCGGTGGCGATTGCCTGGGTGTTCTCGTTTACCATGACCTGGTTGATTGCCACGGTTGTTAACGCGATTCGACCGTTGACCGTGGATGAACCCGCTGAGGCCATTGGGTTGGATATTGCGCAACACGGAGAAGAAGCCTATGCCAGTCTCTAAGCTCAACAAGTACAAACGCATTGAGGTGCTTGTGAACGAGGTGCAGCTTGAGGGCCTAAAGCAGGCGCTTGACCCGACCACGTGCGCTTTGATGGAAATTACGCCGGTTAAAGTGCGTAGCGAGCAAGGCGGCCTGCAACTGGAATGGCGCGCAGGCACTTACACCATTGATTTTTTGCACAAGGCCAAGCTGACGCTGGTGGTGCCTGCCGAGCTGACCGACCGCGTGATGAACCAGATTTTGACAGCGTGCCGGGGGCAGGCTACGACCGAGGCGACGCACGCGTTAGAGGCGGGCTACGTGTTGGTTTCTGACTTAGAGCAGGTGGTGGTGTTTGGGAGTAATTAGCCAATAAGCTGTTTTTAAATATATAAAAAACGCATCTTCTTCGACTTAGCTTGTTTTTAAGCAAGTAAATGACTAACTGATCAGAGCAGGTATGTTATCTGGTTTGAACAAAACGGCAGTATGAAGGAGTCTTTCAAAGAGGTTGAGATGTCGTCGGTTAAACCGCCAACAGAATTCGGCCAGATAGCGCGCCA